>CALXXT010000001.1 GCA_944392755.1 uncultured Sutterella sp.
TCGCGTGCTCGAAGATGACGCCGGGGAATTCCTTCGCCACCTTGTGCACGCCGTTCATGTAGCCGAAGGACGTCGCGAAGATGAGCTTGTAGCCCTGCTGGCAGAGGTCGCGCAGCACGCGTTCGGCGTCGGCGTTGTCGGGAATGTTGTCGATGCCCGTGACGGAAATCTTTTCGCCGAAGTGCTTTTCGATTTCTCGGCGGGCGAAGTCGTGCTGCGTCGACCAGCCCTCTTCGGAGACCGGGCTGATGTAGACAAACGCAACCTTGAGCGGACCCGAGTCGGCGGGAGCCGCAGCCTTGCCGTCGGCCGGCTTTTCGGCCGCAGACTGCGCGGCGGGCTTCGAGGCTTCTTCGCCGCAAGCCGTCAGAACGAGCGCGGTGACGCCTGCGAACGTCATCTTGATGAGGGTGCGTTTCTGCATGAGGAATCCTTCTCGCTGGTGATGAAACGGACGGCGCGGGCGCCAAGCGCCCGCGTCGACTCAAAACCCCGTCATTTTAACGGTGCGGGGCGTCTTACGCTTCGGAAGCTCCGGGAAGAACCGCCGATCCGGTTTTGGCCCAGGCGAGGGCGACCGAGAGCGCGGAAAGGAGCACGAAGCCGCTCGCGGCGTAGGGCAGCACGCCGAAGCCGGCCCAGCCCGAGAGGAGGCTCCCCGTGAAGGCGCCGCCCCCGATGCCGATGTTGAAGATCCCCGAATAAAGGGATGCCGCGACGTCCGCCGCGTCGGGCGCAGCCTTGAGCACGATCGTCTGAAACGCCATGCAGAGCGCCGTCATCGCCGCGCCCCAGACGAGCGTCACGGCGCAAAGCACGCCGTAGGAGGCGTTCGCCGCGGGCTCGATGAGCGCGAGCGAGGCCGCGATGAGAAAGAGCGGCACGGCGAGCGACGCGGAAGGGTGCCGCTCGAGCGTCCTTGAGCTCACGATCGTCCCGACGATGCCGGCCAAGCCGAAGACGAGAAGAATGTTCACGACGTCCGAATCGCTCATCCCGCACACCCGCTGCAGGAAGGGGCTGATGTAGGAATACGCCGTGAACTGCCCGAGCACCGTCACCATCGTGAGCGCGTAAAGCTGCAGGAGCGCCGGGCGCTTCAGGATGACGGGAAGGCTCTTGAGGCTGCCCGCCTTCGTCGAGGGAGACTCGGGAAGCGTCTTCCAAATGATGAGGAAGACGGCCGCCGCCGCAAGGCCGACGATCGCGAAGGCTTCCTGCCAGCCGAAGTAGTGTCCGAGCTTCGTGCCGATCGGGACGCCGAGAACGGTGGCGACAATCGTTCCGCCCATGACGGCCGCAAGCCCGAGCGCACGCTTCCCGCGGGGCGCCGTGCGGGCGGCAAGAGGCGTCATGATGCTCCAGAAGACGGAGTGCGTGAGCGCGACGCCGATGCGGCAGATGAGGAGCATGCCGAAGGAATGGGCGGCGAGCACCGCGAAGTGGCAGAGCGCAAAGGCGGCGAGAAGGAAGAGGAGAAGACGCCGGCGCTCGAATTTCGCCGTCGCGATCGCGAGCGGAAGCGACATGAGCGCCACCACCCAGGCGTAGCCCGTGATGACGAGTCCGGTGAAGGACACCGTCTCGCGGAGATCCTGCGCCATGTCGGGGAGAAGCCCCACGGGGAGAAACTCCGACGTGTTGAAGACGAAGGCCGCGAAGGCAAGGGCGATGACGGGCACCCAGGCCCGAAAGCCCGTCTGCGGACGTGCGCGCTCAGTCATGAAAAGTCCTTGGTCGGTTGATGAGGGAAAACCCGCTCAACAAAGGCGGGGTGCGGATGCTAGCACGGCGCCCCGAACCGAGGCGCCGGAAATCCGCAATTCCCTTTGAGCGCGGACAAAATTCTTCACGCTCCGCGTGCACGCAAAGAAGGGACGCCTGCGCAGAACCGCCGTCAAACCGGAAGCTCTCCGATGACGCAGAGCGGCATCTTCGTCCCGTCAGTCGATTTTCGACCAGGGCTTGGTGAGCACGGCGTCCGTATCGCCGATCGGCACGAACTGGATGAGCGTCCAGCCGTGCTTCCCGAGCCAGTTGATGACGGCGGGCGTGGTCGGCATGCACTGCGGCGCAACTTTTTCAGGATCAAAGTCCTTGGCGTTGCGCTGCTCGTCGCAATAAACGGATCCGACAAGGTTGTCGAAGAAATTGGGGTCGCACTGCTGAGCCGTTTCCCAGTCGACGACGATGTTGCCGCCGAGCCGCAGCGCCTGCTGGATTTCCTGCCGAGAGCTCGGTCTGAGGCCGTCTCTGGCGATCGAGACCATGAGAACGCGCCGTCCCTCCGCGTCGCTGTCGAACGAAATGGCGTGCGCAGGAAGCCCCGTCGAAAGCGCGAGTCCGGCAATGATCAAAGTGCGGAGTTTGTTCATGGCTCAGAAGCCTCCCATTCGTAGAAAAGAAGAGCGGGGCGTTCCGTCAGCGCCGATTCGAGGCCGACATCGGCAAGCTCCATGTCGAAGGATCGCCCCGGCGGCATCTTCAGATCTCGGTAGTGATAGGGCTTCCCGTTGACGCGCATGCTCGAGACGACAACCGTGATCGCGCGCTCGGTATTGTTGGTGACGTTGATGCGGAAGACGGGCTCAAGCGGCTGATGGAGGGAATTCTTGAGCTTGCGCAGCCCGCTGCGAAAGCCGGCGGAAGTTCCAAGCGTCACGAGCGGCAGGTTCCCCCGTTCCGCCTGAGAGGCGACGCAGACGTCGCTTTCGCCGCAGCCTGCCCGAGCGCCAACCAATATCGGGAGCGAAAAGAGCGCCTCGGCGGTGATCGCTTCTTCTCGACAGCCGAGATACTGCGCCTTGGGGAAAACAGCCGGCACGCGGGACTTCACCTGAAGCAGAGCATCCGATTCAAACTCCGTTCCGGGATCCTTGCAGCCTGGAATCTCGATGACGAGCGAACCTTTCTGGTAGGTCGGAGCGTCGAGCAGATCGGTGTAGTTGACGGCGGTCGTGAGTTCCGTCTTGCAGCCTGCAAGAAACAGAACGGAGGCGATGAGCGAGGAGCGAGCAAGCATCGATCGACGTTGTCCCATGGGAGAGTCCTCTTCAAAGAAGGGTTCCGTCCCTGCCATTCTATGCGAACCAACTGCTCCGCGTTCGCCGCAAAAGATGGATCTCTCGGCGCACGGCCTTTCGACGGCGGCGCCGCGCATCGTCGGGGGATCCGACTCTTCAGGCCGCCCCCGACAAGAAAAGCAAAAGCGGCTGCCTCAGCGCCCGCGCTTCACGAAGTCGTGCCGGCCCCGTGCGTCGAGCACGTAGGGCGCACGCCAGAGCGTCTTTTCCGACGCGATGCCGTCGACCGGGGAGGGCGCCGCATAGAGGTAGTCCCCTTCGGGGAGCGCGCGAAGGAAGGCCTCCACGAAAGGCATGAAGTCGATCTTCACCCCTTCGGGGCTCGTCACGTAGAGATAGGCCTCGCCGATCCGCCACATGGGCTCATCGCCGAGCCCGGTCCATTCGGGCGCCCGTGCGGGGGAATCGGCAACCGCGTCGACGACGACGCTCTTGGCCGTGCAGACCTCGGTCTCCGGGCTCGAGGCCGTCCCGCTCGGGCAGCCTCGGCTCAAATCGGCGAAACGGATCGAAGAGGCGGAATAGCCCTTCACGTCGA
>CALXXT010000002.1 GCA_944392755.1 uncultured Sutterella sp.
GTAATTTATTTGCTCGTCTCTCTGAGATCCAAAAGCTTGACTTCGAACTTCACGGAAAAAGCAACCCGTACTATCAACCTGCCATTCGTATTTCAATCGTGACGTCTCGTGGAACACCGAGCGAAGAGCGATTGATTACTACGCTGAAAAGTCTCGGTATGAGTGCCGCAGAGCTGTTCTTACTGGATGGACTGGATAAGGCTCCCATCTTAGAAGCTCTACAGCCACACATTTTCTTCGACGATCAAATCAAGCATTTGACGTCTACCCAGATACACATTCCAAGCGTTCTGGTGCCATTCGGGATCCACAATCAAGATTGACAGTTAACTTGTTGATACCCATAGGAATAAAAATCCAATAAAGAGATCTCATCTAGCTTGATGTGTACTTTCTTTACTTATTTTTTATAGTAGTTAGTCGTTAGTAGAGAACAAGATTTTTGTTGAGAAGCCCCCGAACCTGTTCAGATTTCTGGAATTTACTCTGTGGATTGATTTGTGGATAAGGTGAGGGGGAGTTGTTGGGATTGTGAATATAGAATGTGAACTACAAGGATGCACACAAAAACTCCATCAAACTTATCCACAAAACAGAAATGATGAGTGCGAGTTGTTGTGGTCTACTTATCAATAAAATTGAATCAAAATTTATTCACTTACACTTATGCGATTTAGTCTTTTGCTTCGTACTGGCTGTTTAGGGGTGATAGCTTGCACCATGACTGGGTGTATCGCCCCGCTAGTGGTGGGAGGGGCCGCCATCACTACCGCAACGGTAGTGACGGATCGACGCTCTCCCGGTTCGATCGTTTCTGATGAGGTGCTGGAGAAGCGAGTTTCTTATGAAATAGCGAAATCCTTGGGAGAAGTGGATTCGCACATAACGGTGACTTCTTATTCTGGCCGTGTGCTTTTAACCGGTGAGGTACCGAATGCGCAAATTCAGGCTCGAGTGCGCCAGGTGGCTGCTGGTAGCCTGGATGTCGTCGCTGTTGTGGATGAGCTAGCTGTGATGCCTGTTTCATCCATGTCGTCGCGGCTTTCTGATTCTCTTTTGGCAACGAAAGTCCGCACGGCTTTGATTGGAAATGGGAAGGTTTCCCTGAATCAGATGAAGGTTGTGTCCGAACGAGGCATCGTGTACCTCATGGGCATCGTTACAAAAGATGAGTCACAGGAGGCAGTTCGGACTGTTGTTGGTGTTCCTGGCGTCCAGAAAGTTGTGTCGTGCTTCGAAGTGGAGTCTGCAGCAGAAATTGCCGAGAGAATGAAAGATATCCGGCCTGTTGGACAATCTGAGGTCAGGTGATGAATTGCCTCCAATGTGCATGCCCAAGGACTGATTGAGTTTGGAGTCGGTATGACAATAATTCATCATCCGACTCCCATTTTCCGTCTCATAAAATGCACGAAAGCAGGGATGCTGCACTGAAAATTAAGCAGTACTCAAGTTCTAGCACAACACATTGGAACATCACGGGACTCAGCATCTTGGGTGGTGTGCTCTGTAGGGCTCTCGCAATTTTCAATGCTTTTGGGGCAGTTGCGCCCAGCAATAAAAACCACCAACCGTCAAGTGCAATGGCAAGCGCTATAGCTCCAATAAAAGGAAATGTTAGGAGCGTTCGGATCAAAATATAGAAAGTACAGGGCGAAAGTAGGACAGCAAGCGTTTGTCGGTTGACGCTGGCGTCGTGTTCTCGATCCCTGAAATTATTGACTGCCAGTACCGATGCGGCTAGGCAACCTAGGGACGTTCCCAAAATCCAAGCCGATGTGGAGAAGCTATGCGTCTGGAGATAATAGGTGCCGAGCGTGGCGATGAGGCCGAAGAAAATCAGCACGGCAAATTCTCCAAATGGAGTGTAGGCAATAGGTTTGGGACCGCCCATGTAACAATAGGCTGCCACGATGGAAGAAATGCCGATGGCTGCGTATGCGTAACCGCCGTAGATAATGAGCGGAACTGTATTGAAGAGAGCTAGAGCCACGGCAACTAGTAGTCCCAACCTAGCTTCCCGCATGCTCAGCCACCCGTTGGCGGTTGCTCTTGGAAGTCCGCTTCTGTTGCCAATTTCGGCCTTACGATCCGTATATCCGATGTCATTCTGCATGTTGGTGATTGTTTGCATGAGAATGGCAAGCGTCAATGTCAGGAGAAAGACCGTCGCGTCAAATTGATGACTTTCCGCATAAGCTAAGCTGGTAGCGGCAACGACTGGAGCACAGGCTACGCCCAAGGTTTTTGGGCGAATCAAAGCCATCCATGCGGCAAATGCTCCAGGTTTGATTGACTGAGTTGCGGTACTTCGTTCTTTCATAGCACGAATTGAACATCAGGAATGGATGTGTACGCTCGGTATAGATCGTCCAATTCTTCTTGATTTTTAAATAAAATTGTTACGGTAACCGAGATATACCTTCCATTCTTGGACAGTCGAACCGTATTCGTGTCGAGGACAAAGTCTGGAAATCGATCTACAGTTGCTTTGTTGATAATCTCAATAAAAGTTGGAATGTTATTTCCGATAATTTTAATTGGGTGCTTGACTGGGAAATCCATATTTCAGTTCCTCGATTTGATTTTTATTTTGAGAGGCCAGGTACAAGGAGCCGATTGCTCTTTGGATGAAGTTCCCTCTTCTGACATCTTCGCCAGCAAACAAGTCGAAAGTTTTCACTGGCGTCCGGTTTATTAAAACGCTGGCCGTTCCTAGAAGAGTCCCTTTTTTGATTGGGGCTATGATCGGAGACTTCATTCTCATGGAAATGCTAGCTTGCAATCGGCGTGGCTGATCAGTATTCCGGATGCTGACGTAGACGTCCTGATCGGGAACTAAGGGTAAAGATGAGTATTCGCCCTTATAGATTCGAGTGGAGTGTATTACTTCTCCTCGCTTGAAAAGCTTAATTGTCTTGTAGTCACGATAACCAACAGTGAAAAGCATCCTGATCTGTTCGTTGAGGTCTATTTCATTCGTCGCATGATTCACAATAGCTAGGAGCATGCGTCGATCTTTTTGCGTTCGGTATTCGCTTACGGCTACTCCACTCAGCCCCATCCCGTCCGAGTAAATGGCCATTCGCTGCGTTTCTGCCAGAGGGGGTCCTTGTTCTGACGGATTAGGGATGATTGCTTCAACCGGTTGATTCTGAAAGATATGTGCAATATCTTCCGCGCTTGATTGAATTTCGAACGTGCCGTTCTTCGCTAATAGTTTGGTATCGTTCAATCCTCGTTCTGCAAGCATGGCATTGAATTCATCCTGGTGCTTCGAGCAGTTTTGAAGAATGGTTTGGTGCGTTAAATCCTCCGATGCCTTGTTGTTCAGTAGTGCCCATAGGCGAGGAGCGGCAAAATTGATTTCCATCAGCGTTTTCTCTCCAGGCGCTACCAGCGCCATGCCGCTGATCAAATCGATCAACATCGATTCGGCTTTGGTGAAACTCGGAGCAAGAAGGGCGCAAAAAACAACGGCGGTCAGAATGCGATGCATGCAACGACAAGGGACTGGCATGAGAACTTAGATGTTGGATGCAATATCGATGTCAGAAGGACATATTGTAGAAAATCCTGTTTGGGCTCTAAAAACAGCAGCATTTTTACAGGCACAATTCGGCGCTCGTGCAGATGTCTTCACAGAGGTTGGTTCTACGAGCGACTATCTTCGCGACTTGATCAGGACCGGCGATTCGTCCTTCGAGTCTCTTCTTTTTTGTGCGGCAGGTGTACAAACCTCCGGTCGTGGAACGCATGGTCGAACCTGGCGTTCTGCGGATAATTCCTGTCTTTTTTCGTTCGCACAGAGGGTTTCTCCATCACTGGTGCAGCATCATCCAGGATTAATTCCTCTTGGAGTAGGCTGTTGTGCCGCTGAAGCTTTGCGGCGTTGTTCGGTTCCTGTGGGAATTAAATGGCCTAACGATTTATGGCTTTATGGAGGCAAAGTTGGAGGAATTCTTTGCGAGGTTGTTAGGGACTCTACCGGAGCGATCTGGGTGAGTATAGGAGTCGGACTTAATGTAGCGGGAGTACGCGTGGGGCAAACCGACAGAGGGTGGCCTGTTCGTTCAATAGCCGAAGGCAAAATAATTGCTCATTGCGAGACTCCGGACTTCAAGTCTGCATGCGCGAATGAAATAATATCGGCAACCTTTCAGTGGCTTTCCAATGCACCTCTAGAAATTGAGCGTTTACCATCTCAATGGATGGAGCTTGATGAATTTTTTGGGAAAAAAGTGATTTGGAAGACCAAAGGGGAGCTTTGTTTCGGCATTGACTGCGGCATCAATACGATGGGAGCTTTATTGGTGCGCAAGCTCAATGGCATGTGGGTGACGCTATCGACAGATTCCGCATCCCTTCTTCCGCTTTCGACGCCATGAATGTTCTGTTGATCGATCTCGGCAATACTGCTCTTAAGTGGTGTCTTCCTGGAGATGAAGATACTCCACATACCGTTGTCCATCGCGATCGAAAAGGTTTTTTGTCTACTCTCTACAAAGACTGGCTGACGGTGAAACCCGATTTTGCCCTTGGGTGCTATGTGACTGCACCGGATTTAGCCCTAAGCGCAACCAATTTCTTTAATGACCATGGGGTGCGTTGGCGTTGGGTCCGCTCGCAGGAGCGATTTGAAGCTGCAGACTATGCTTTGTTGAACTGTTATGAGCAATCGAGTCAGTTAGGTTCGGATCGCTGGCATGCAATGATCGGTGCAGTTGATGCTTATCGAGGACAATCGTTGCTTGTCGTGCAAATGGGGACAGCTACAACCGTGGACTCTGTACTTTACGAGGACCATAACGTCTATCGTTTTATTGGCGGAAGAATCGCTCCGGGGCCAACCTTGATGGGACAGTCTTTAGTACATGGTATCCAAAGCCTCCATGGAGCTTTGGGGGCGTACGCGAGTCAGCCGACCAAAACGATGGACGCAATCTCCACTGGCATTGTGGATGCACAAGTTGGATTGGTGGTGCAAGCGTATTTGCAGTTGCGGCAGATCTCGAAAAAACAAGTCTTGGTTGTTTTGGCCGGCGGTGCGGCTCGGGTGATTTACCCGTATTTGCAGACCGCCGTGCCTAAGCTCGTTGTGCGGCACAACTTGGTTCTTCGAGGATTGTCGGCTTTGGTAGCAACCGAAGAATTCAAGGGGTGGAGTTAATCATGTTGTTTGGATGCCAGAGTTAAAGCCGTCTTCAAGTGTGGCAAAAGATTTACCGTTTTCGTTCTTCTCATTTGAGTTTCTATTGGCAGCTCATCTTTTTGAGGCTGTCCCCAAGGGCATTCTGGAAAATATCGGTCGTTATGCCAACGGGCAATGACATGCCAATGTAGGTGAGGCGTCATATTGCCAAATTGTGCATAGTTGACTTTGTCTGGATTTAGCTCGCTTATGAGGGTACGCTCGATTGCATCGAGTAGAGCATGGAGTTCCCTACGCTCCATCTGTGAAAGTTCGCTCATTTCCTTCACATGTCTGCAGGAGATGAGTCGGATGAAGCAAGGAAAGTCCGCTGATCCTGAATCGATCGCAAAAAAGTGGTCTCCGCGCCAAAACTCTTTTGGGTGGTGTATGGTGCAAAATTCACACTTCATATCGGTCTCCGGGAAAAGCTTTGAAAATTCTGGCCAGAAATTGAGTCAATTGAACGGTATATGCCAAGTCAAGTGACTCATCTGGACCATGTGCATTTTCCTGATCGCCAAGAACACCGGTGGCAACGAATGGAGTCCCAGGATATTGTTGCTTCAATAGAGGAAGGATCCCGATGCTTCCCCCTTCATAGCAGTGTCCAACAGGTTGGCCGAAAATTTCGCGGCACGCGGTTTCACATTCATGCTTAAGTGAAGCTGGTAGTTCTGGCGTGACAAATCCTTCTTCGAAGAAGAGATCTGAAATACTGACTTCTGCTCCAAAGGGCGGACGATCCAATAGAGCGCTTTTTAATTTTCTTACCGCGGAATGAATGTCTGCTGTAGGGGGAACGCGGATGGAAATCGTAATGGTCGTAGAGGGACGAACAACCGCACTCGCCTGTTGAGGTGAGGGAAGGCCAGCGGAGCCAATAATAGACAGTGACGGAGACCAAGCAGCTTCAAAGTATCGGTCTTTAGGCTCTGAGAAGCGAGGGGTAAGCGTTGGAGATGTTGGAAGCGAGTTCGTGTTGGAATGATAAGAGGCTAGATCCTCACGGATGCGCTGCTTTTGCTCTTCTGAAATGCGGGGATAGAATTCCTTGATCTTCAATTCCCCAGTCATCGGGTCTTGGATGCGGTCGAGCAGAATCCGAATGACATCGAAGGAATCAGGGACAATTTTGCTGGCGGTTCCAGAGTGAACGGGGGTCGATAAAACTTTTGCGCAAAGATTGAACTTTACGATTCCTCGAAGCGACTTGGTAAGCCAAATCCGCTCCTTATCGATTGCAGATAAGTCAAGAATCGTCAACAGCGATAGGGACGGCAGAGTGGAATGGAGCTTCTTCAAATAGCTTGGGAGATCGCGTGAGCCGGATTCTTCATCCGTTTCAATTACGCCGATAATTCTCGGATGCGCAACGCCACATCTTTCAAGAGCCGCTACTGCGGTTAAAGCAGCAAAGAAACTGTAGCCATCGTCCGCAGCACCTCTTCCATAAAGTCTGCCGTTTTTTTCTTTTGGGACCCACGGCGATAATCCGGCACTCCAAGAAACTGTGATCGGTTGCTTGTCGAAGTGACCGTAAAACATGATGGGATCAATGGATGAGGAGGTCGTTGCTGGGATATCGGCCAGTAAGATTGGTGTTTTCTCCTGATCCTCCAGAATCCTGAATGTTCCATGAGGAAATAAGGATTCTGCCCAACACTTTCCGGTGTTTAGGGCTTCTAGAAGTTTTCCGGTCCTCTTCCATTCCGGGTCGAAGTTGCGACTGATGGCAGGTACGGAAATAAATTTCTTCAATCCAGAAAGCGTCTCACCTATCCAGAGTTCGCGGATCAGTTCATCCAAATTCGTATTCACGATTTTTCCTCGTATTTCATTTATCTCTGAACAGCGAATGCGTTGCACCCTAGTACATTTTTGACGTTTTGCGCTGAGAGTCGAGCGCTTTCAAGTGAAAGCCCTTGCTGAACCACAACACGGTATCGCGAACCTTCACGGATGATTCGGATATAAGACGGCTGTCCCGCGGATGACAAAACAGCTTCTGCATGAGAGGCGAATTGTTGAGCATTGCTGAGAGATGAGAAGGCGCCGATCTGCACCCCCCACCCCTGTGCAGGTTCAGCTAAATAGGCTGTGCTAGAGGGGGTGTCGTTATTTTTATCGAGTGAGATTTGCAGGGACGTACTTTGAGTGGTTCCCGTGCGAATGTCGTTGTGCGTGAGTCGAACTACTTCAACTTTTGCAGTTCCTTTGGTGTCGTATCCCAAATACTTAGCCGCGGCATACGATAGATCAATGATGCGGTTTTGCAGGAAGGGACCCCGGTCGTTAACTCGAACAATAATCGAGCGTCCATTTTCTAAATTTGTTACTTTGGCATACGAAGGCAAAGGCATCGTTGGATGTGCTGCCGTCGCCTTGAACATGTCGTACACCTCTCCCGTTGATGTTTTGTTTCCGTGGAATTGTTTTCCGTACCACGAGGCGATGCCGATTTGCCGCAAAGGAAGATCGGAGTTCATCGGGACATACTGTTGCCCTAGCACCGTATACGGCCGATTGGCAGCTTTGGCGAAGGGCTCAACTTTAGGAACTGCCCCTGCAACATCTCCGTTTAAACTGCTCTGAAAAAATCCTGGAGGGCCGTCATTTTCATAGAAAGAATTGCTGGAGCAAGCTGATAAAAGCGCGGTTATGAGTGCCGCACCCAAAACAGCAAATTTCATTGTCATAAATACTCCGACTAATCGTGTGATTCTGCGGCCACGGCTAGCAAAATCCCTGTAGCAATTCCTAAAATGAGCAACGCCGTTCCGCCGTAGCTCATGAATGGCAGTGGAACGCCTACAACAGGCAAAATGCCGCTGACCATGCCGATATTGACAAAAGCATAAGTAAAGAAAATAACGCCAATTGCTGATGCAAGAAGCTTTCCGAACAGATTACTGCTTTGCAGAGCAATGAAAAAGCAACGGTAGACAAGTGCCGCATAGAGGATCAGCAAAATCAGACTTCCAATGAAGCCGAACTCTTCACCGAAAACCGCAAAGATGAAGTCGCTAGTTCGTTCGGGAATAAAGTCCAAATGTGCTTGCGTGCCCTCCATCCAACCTTTTCCAGAAATTCCTCCAGATCCGATTGCAATTTGCGCTTGTAGCGTGTGGAATCCTTTTCCAAGCGGGTCTCGAGTTGGGTCGATCAGCGTCAGTATGCGCTCTCTCTGATAGTCATGCAGAAAATTCCATAGAACAGGAAGAGACAGCATCCCTGCGATTCCTGTTACTGCAAGAATTTTGAGGCTGATTCCTGAAAAAAAGATGACTGAAAACCCAGCAATGCCAACCAGAATGGCTGTTCCAAGATCAGGTTGTTTCAATATAAAGGCAACAGGAATCAACAACACCGCAACCGCTAAGAGATGATCCCATTGACAAAGCTCTGCGCCACGCCGATGGTAGTACCAAGCCAGCATCATGGGGGCAGCCAGTTTCATGATTTCAGACGGCTGAATGCGGATACCAAGATTTAACCAGCGGGTAGCACCCTTAACAGTAACTCCGAAAAGTTCAGTGGCAAGGAGAAGCAGACAGCCGCACAAAAAAGTAGGCATGGCAGCTTTTTCGATCCACTTCAAGGGAAGAGAAGCTACGACCATCATGGTGAATGCGGCAACAATCAAATTTCGTATTTGCCCCTCAATTCTCCAAGGGAAGCTGTAACCAGCTGAGAAAAGCGTGAGAAAACCGATCGTTGTAATAACTAAGACGATTGCAAGCAGTAAAAAGTCAAGACGAAGCAACCTCGAAAGCAGATATCTGCCGAGGATATTGGTAAAGCTTGAGTTGAGGTTCATGTTTTTAGCGCGGTGTGCGCGTCAATTTTGGAGGCGGCAGGCCAAGGTCATTCTTTCCTGTCAGCCAATAATCCATGATTGCTCGAGCGATAGGGGCTGCTGCCTTGGCGCCAAATCCCCCGTTTTCAACTAAAACGGCCAATGCAACTTTAGGCTTGCGAGCGGGGGCAAATGCGATAAAGAGTGAGTGATCGTGATGCTTGCGTGAAATTTTTTTCGAGTCGTATTTTGCATCTTGAGCAATCGAGATCACTTGTGCCGTGCCTGTTTTTCCAGCCACTTCATAAGGAGCATTTTTGAAGATCGCTCTAGCAGTTCCGCTTCGTGTGGCGTCCATCATGCCTTGAATGACCAAATTCCAGTCCGACTCCGGAAGCTGGATTTTCCGAGTTGGATTCATAGCAATTTTGGTCGTTTGAGCCGTTGCTGGGTTCACCGTTGCTCGCACCAAATGCGGCGGAATCACAGTTCCGTGATTCGCAAGCGTAGCCGTCGCATGTGCAAGTTGAAGGAGTGTGAACGCGTTGTAGCCCTGTCCAATGCCGAGAGACGGTGTGTCGCCAACATACCAAGACTGCTTAAACCGCTTCTCTTTCCATTCCCGGTTGGGAAGTATGCCAGTTTGCTCACCGATCAGGTCAATGCCGGTCTTTTGGCCAAATCCCCAAGGTTTCATGAAATCGTAAATACGATCTACGCCCAGCTGTGTAGCAAGCCAGTAGTAGAAAATATCTGACGAAACTTCAAGAGACCTTCTAACGTTGATGATCCCTTTAGGCGTGCCTGTCACATCGCGAAAGCGGTGGTTCCCAACCATGAAGACCCCTGTATCGTTCAGCTTGAAGTCTTTGCTAATTTCGCCGTAGTAGAGTCCCGCTAACGCCATGAATGGCTTGTAGGTCGATCCAATAGGGTAAATGCCACGCATTGCTCGGTTGAGCAATGGCTTTTCAGGCGCCGTATTGAGGTAATTCCAGGAATCCGGATCTATGCCACCAGGGAACAGATTCGGGTCGTAAGTCGGGAGGGATGCAAATGCAAGGATCTCTCCAGTTGAAGGCTCGATGGCTATCACGGCTCCCGTTTTGCCCTGCATCGCATGCTCTGCAATGCGCTGCAAGTTGAAGTCCACCGTCAAAAAGAGATTGGTGCCTGGTTGAGGCGGAACAAGGTTGAGCGTTCTCACAGAGCGGCCACTGGCGGTGATTTCCAAATCCTCTTCTCCGGGTTGACCGTGCAGAAGGTCTTCGTAGCTACGTTCAATGCCGACTTTTCCGATATCTCGAGCTCCTGTGTAGAGGGAGATTTTCCCCTCGTCTTCCAAACGCTTTTTATCACTCTGAGAGATTGAACCAATGTATCCCAGTATGTGGGATCCCGTTTGCCCCAATGGATACACACGACTTTCCGCCTGTTGAACTTCGACACCTTCAAATCTCCATTTTTGAGAGATGAAGGTGGCAATTTCGCTGTCTGTCAAATGGGTTCGGATAGGAATGGAATCGTAGCGGTTGAAGTTGTCTTTCAACCGAAGAAATCGGCGACGATCGGCAGCCGAAATTTCGATGACATTCGACAGATCGTCAATCAACTTTGAAATCGGCAGCGTGACTTTATCTGGAGTAATTTCCAGAGTGTAATTGCGAACATTGCCGGCAACGAGAGTCCCGTTGCGGTCGAAAATTAGTCCACGCGGTCCTTGCGTTGTGACTTGGACGGTACGATTGCGCTCGGCTTTTTCTTGATAGGCATCCGTATTAATCACCTGCAGCCAGGCCAAGCGCATGGTGAGAATCAGAAATGCAAAAAGTACGCCGATGCCTGCAATCAGCAGACGGCGTGCAAGCGGTCGATTGATTTCCTCCCCTTTGAATTCAAGAGACATTCAAGCTACAACTCCGAGGATGTGCGGCTCTTAAATTTAATTTGCATTAGCCAAATCCAAACCGGCCATAAAAGGGCTCCCGTAAAACTTTGCAGAAACCAGCCCCAGCTTGGCCATAGTCCATCAAACCAAAATCGCACAAGCATGACGACGATTTGAGCCGTCAGTAACAATGGGAACAGGTGCATAGCCTGGCCAATGGGATTGAACCAAGGTAGGCGGCGATGAAGTTGAAACGCCAGGTACGTTAGAACGACGTAGGCGAGAGCTTGCTGGCCGAGCACACTGCCTTGATTGATGTCCATTAGAACGCCCATGAAGAAAGGGACAATCATTCCAATGCTTTGCGGTTGCCGGATTGACCAAAACAGGATTGTCAAGGCTACAAAGTCGGGGCACCAGATGGCATCAAGCGAGGTTGTCGCTAGATTCATCAAATATGAAGCAAAGAAGCAGGCAAGAATCCTAAATGGCGATGCCGCTTTTCCTAGCGCTTTTGATGCACTGTCGGACGCTTCCAAGGGATAGAGGTGCGGCATATGCTTATTCGGCGGTGTGGCGCTTCAGGTTCCGAACGCTTTTCGTTTTATACGTGGAATTCTGCTCTTCAAGCGCATCGGATTGTGGTTCATTAAGAACGACGGTTGCAAATTGCATTTCGGCAGGGTTTGCCTCCGGCATGGCTAGAACTTGGCGATAGATCTCTCCAGGGCTGTATGAGGTGTGAGTAACTATAGCCACAGGAATATTTTTGGGAAATATTGGGTCGAGTCCGGTTGTTGTCAGCCGATCTCCTTCTTTGATGTCAGCAGAAGGATCGGCAAACAAAATACGAAGCCATGTATCCCCCGATCCGGCCAGGATGAACTGTTCTCGGGTGCGGCTATTGACAACGGCAAGCTGCTGTCGATGATCCGTGAGAAGAACCACTTCGGACTGGTGGGCCATCGTGCGTGAAATTTGGCCAAACACACCTGAAGCGCAGAGGACGGGCATTCCAACCTTGATGCCGTTTTCTTCTCCTGCGTTGATCTTGATGCGCTGAGTGAAGGGATCGGCCACACGGTCAAGAATCTCAGCCGTCACGATGTTGTCAGCATGACGGGGAACTGCGTTCAGAGTCTTGCGAAGGTTTTCGTTTTCCGCCCTAAGCTCTTCGATCCGCACAGCCTGTAGTTGAAGGTGTTCGTTTTCCAGTCTCAGCTGTCGGTTTTCAATTTGAAGCTTAGCTTTGCTCGCAAAGTACTGTCCGCCCGATGTAACAAGTTGTGCTGGTAGGGATACCGCCTCCAAAATCGGAGAGGTTAACCGAAGCATGGTCCCCCTGAAGCCGTCGAGTACGCGAAACCGGCTGTCGACCAACATGGTTACCAGGGCAAGCAGCACGAAGAAAATGAATTTTGCTTTAGCCGAAAGACCCTGACGAAATAAAGGGTTCATTCAAAAGTTAACCCACGGCGAATGCGGTGCGAAGTTTTTCCATGTTTTCAAGTGCGATGCCGCAGCCTTTGACCACGCAATTGAGCGGCTCCTCTGCAACATGCACAGGCAGGCCGGTTTCCTCTTTCAGAAGCTGATCTATTCCCCTTAGAAGAGCCCCGCCACCAGTCAGCATCAGACCATGTTCGGCAATGTCCGCACCAAGTTCTGGAGGTGTTTTCTCCAACGCATTCTTGACTGCTACAACAATTTGGTTGAGCGGCTCTGAAAGAGCTTCCAAAATCTCATTGGAGTGCACCGTGAAGGTACGGGGCACGCCTTCGGCAATATTCCGCCCTTTAACCTCAATTTCCTTGACTTCTGCACCCGGAAATGCAGAACCGATCTCCTTTTTGATGAGCTCTGCGGTCGGTTCGCCGATCAACATGCCGAAGTTGCGGCGGATGTAGTTGATGATCGCTTGGTCAAATTTATCACCGCCTACGCGGATGGAACCGGCGTATACCATGCCGCCGAGAGAGATCAAGCCGACTTCGGTTGTTCCTCCCCCAATATCGATCACCAGAGAGCCTGCCGCCTCGTTGACGGGAAGTCCTGCGCCGATGGCGGCTGCCATCGGTTCTTCAATGAGAAACACTTCCGAAGCTCCCGCGGCCAACGCGCTCTCCTTAATAGCGCGACGTTCCACCTGCGTGGAACCGCAGGGGACGCAGATGATGATGCGCGGACTTGGTGCGAACAAACGCGACGGATGCGCAATTCGGATGAACTGCTTGAGCATTTGCTCGGTGACGGTGAAGTCAGCAATGACACCGTCTTTCATGGGGCGAATAGCCTGAATATTCCCAGGAACGCGACCTAGCATCTGCTTTGCTGCTTTACCGACGGCATGGATCGTGGTTTTCCCATTGGGCCCTCCGTCCTGCCGAATGGCTACAACACTGGGCTCGTTCAGTACGATGCCCTTGCCGCGCATATAGATCAGCGTATTAGCGGTACCTAAGTCGATCGCTAGGTCATTGGTGAAGTAATTGCGGAAAAAGCCGAACATGATCTCTTGGTGTTGATAGTTGTGGGCGGGCTGTCGTATCCGAGACGGCTGAAACGCAGGAGAAATCCGCGTCTAGAATCCGTCAATGATAAACTAAGTCCCCATTGATCGCGTACGACTCAATCCATCCAATTGCATGAACTTTATGATTTTTCTCGCGGTTTAGGGGTGTTGAGTTTTGTAACCCGATTTTAAATACTCTTTGCGCACTCAAGGATTTTCATGCCGTTAAGTGAAAGTGATGTTCGCCGCATTGCCGACCTGGGGCGGATACATGTCTCGGAAGATCAGATTCCTCATTTTCAGGCCGAACTCAATGATATTTTCCGAATGATAGAGACGGTCCGATCCGTGAATACGGATGATATCGAGCCTATGCCCAATCCCCACGATGGAGTTCAGCGGCTTCGGGCCGATGAGCCCGGAGATTGTGGTAATCGTAGCGAGAACATGAAGAATGCCCCAGAAAAGACTGAAGGCTACTTTTTGGTGCCGCAGGTAATTGAGTAAGGGGGAGATTCGAGATGTTTGATGATGCGTTTGCTTCTGTGGCTTCGTTATCTCGAAAGCTGCAGGCTCGTGAGGTTTCTGCAGAGGAGTTGGCGAGGTTTTATCTTCAGCGCATTGATGAGCACAAGAACGTCAATGCATTTCTGGACGTGCGTCCGGAGGAGACGTTGGCTCAAGCTCGTGCTGCTGATGCAAAAATCGCTGCGGGAGAGGCCACCCCTCTCACAGGTATTCCTATTGCGCACAAGGATATTTTCGTTACCCGTAAATGGGCGTCTACTGCGGCGAGCAGGATGCTTAAGGGCTACATGAGTCCTTTTGATGCGACGGTGGTTCGCAAGTTGGAGGCCGCAGGCATGGTGTGTCTCGGCAAGCTCAATTGCGACGAATTTGCCATGGGGTCCGGGAATGAAAATTCTGCTTACGGACGGGTATTGAATCCTTGGGATCACTCTGCCGTTCCGGGCGGGTCGTCGGGGGGGTCGTCTGCTGCCGTTGCAGCTGGCCTTGCCCCCATTGCTACAGGAACGGATACCGGTGGGTCCATTCGGGAGCCGGCAGCCTTTACTGGAGTGACGGGAATTAAGCCAACGTACGGACGCCCCTCTCGCCTTGGCATGATTGCGTTCGCCTCTTCTTTGGATACAGCTGGACTGCTGGCCCATTCAGCCGAAGATTGCGCCATGACGCTGGGGGCCATGGTTGGATTTGATCCCATGGACTCGACAAGCGTCAATCGTGAGACGGAAGACTTTACGCGGCTTTTGGATGATGGCGTCAAGGGACTGCGAATCGGTGTCCCCCGCTTGTGGATGAAGGAAGGCTTGGATGCTGAAGTGGCTGAAGCCATTGAGTCAGTAGTCGAATTCTATGCGCACCATGGTGCACAGATCGTCGACATTGACTTGCCGATGGCCAAGCTTGGCGTTCCTGTGTACTACGTCGTGGCTTGTGCGGAAGCAAGTTCCAATTTATCCCGTTTCGACGGTGTTCGCTATGGGTACCGCGCTTCGGAGTATCAGGACATTGAAGACATGATGCGCCGCTCCCGCGATGAGGGATTTGGCGCCGAACCCAAGCGCCGCATCATGATCGGCACTTATGTGCTTTCGCATGGCTACTATGACGCCTACTATTTAAAGGCGCAGAAGGTCCGGCGCCTCATTGCAGACGAGTTCCACCGCACATTTAAGAGCGTGGATTTAATTGCCTGTCCTGTAACGGCATCCACGGCTTTCCAGTTTGGCGAAAAGGCCGATCCGGTTTCCGCGTACCTCAGCGATCTTTATACGATTCCGGCATCGCTTGCCGGCCTACCCGGATTATCCATGCCCTGCGGCATTCATTCGAATGGACGGCCGATGGGCATTCAGCTGATCGGTGAGCATTTTACGGAAGCTCGCCTTTTGGGGGCCGCCGCTACTTGGCAGCGTGAAACTGACTGGCATTGCAAGCAGCCAAACGGCTACTGAAATCCATAAGAGGAAAGACAAAATGCAGTGGGAAGTCGTCATTGGCTTGGAAACGCACGTCCAGCTTTCAACGAAATCCAAGATTTTTTCCAGCTCGCCCTGCCATTTTGGTGATGAGCCTAATGTCCATGCAAACTATGTGGATTTAGCGCTTCCTGGTGCGTTGCCCGTGTTGAATCACGAGGCTGTAACCAAGGCGATACAGTTTGGTCTTGCGATCAATGCGAACGTGGCTAAGCGTTCGGTATTTGATCGAAAAAACTACTTTTATCCTGACCTCCCCAAGGGTTACCAGATCAGTCAGTTCGAGCTTCCGGTCGTTGCAGGTGGTGAGCTGACTTTCGCCGTGACTCCGAAAAATCAGGAGCCTTACTTCAAAACCATTCACTTGACTCGTGCTCATCTTGAGGAAGATGCTGGCAAGTCGGTTCATGGAATCGTAGCGGGGCACTCGGGCATCGATTTGAATCGTGCTGGTACTCCGCTGCTGGAAATCGTGACAGAACCTGAGTTGCGCTCTTCGGATGAAGCTGTGGGTTACGCACGTGCGCTTCATGCACTGGTGGTGTGGCTCGGCATCTCAGAAGGCAACATGCAGGAAGGTAACTTCCGGTGCGATGCCAATGTTTCCGTCCGGCCTCTCGGTCAAAAGGAGTTTGGAACTCGTTGCGAAATTAAGAATCTCAATTCCTTCCGTTTCCTGCAAGAGGCAATTGATTTTGAGGTTCAACGTCAAATTGCTTTGATCGAGGACGGTGGAGAAGTGATTCAGGCTACTCGCCTCTTTGATCCAGATTCGGGTGAAACTCGACTGATGCGGACGAAGGAAGATTCGATGGATTATCGGTACTTCCCTGATCCGGATTTGTTGCCGCTTGAGATCAGCGACGAGTGGATCGATAGGGTAAGGGGGCAGATGCCGGAGCTTCCCGAACAGATGCGCAGGCGGTTGGTTGAAGGTTATGGACTCTCTGAGTACGATGCTTCCATTTTGACAGCCAGCAGAGATATTGCCCGCTACTACGACGCCCTGGCTCAGATGACCTCCGACAAGAAGCTCGCTGCAAATTGGGTAATGGGCGAGGTTTCTGCTGCCGTAAAGCAAACTGAAGGCATTACGTTTGAAAACGCAAAAGTTTCTCCTAGCGCGCTGTGCGGACTGCTGCAACGCATTAAGGACGGCACTCTTAGCGGAAAGGGCGCCAAGACGGTTTTTGCTGCGCTTTGGAGCGGTGAGGGCGATGACGTTGATGCTCTAATTGAGGCGAAAGGGCTTAAGCAGATTTCGGATGCCAGTGCCTTGGCGGTCGTGATCGAAGAGGTTTTAGCTAAAAATCAGAAATCAGTCGGCGAATTCTTGAGCGGTAAGGAAAAAGCTCTTAATGCGCTGGTGGGCCAATGCATGAAGGCCACCAAGGGCAAAGCCAATCCTAGCCAGCTCAAGGAAATGCTGATTCAGAAGATCAAGGGCTGACGATCACTTTGGGAAGGGATGTCTTCGGCCATCCCTTCCTAGATCTGACTCTACAGGTCGATTAGATGCCGTAGCGTTCGCGGTAGGCCTTGACTGCAGGATAGTAAGAGCGCACGTTCTCGGCTGCAGCGCTGCCGCTGTCCATGAACGACAGGAGGTCGTTCAGATTGATGATCGACGCCACTTGGAATCCAAAGCTCTGCTCAACATCTCTAACAGCGGAAACATCGGTTGTTTCGACTGCGTTCCCGCCTTTTTCCATGCGGTCAAGCGCGATCAAAACGCCTGCAGGAACGGCCTGCTGAGCCTGAATGATCGAGACGGATTCTCGAATAGAGGTGCCTGCGGAAATTACGTCGTCAATGATGACCACTCTGCCGCGAAGCGGAGCTCCAACGATTGTGCCGCCCTCGCCGTGATCCTTGGCTTCTTTGCGGTTGAAGGCCCATGGAGTGTCGCAGCCCAGGCGAGAGAGATTGATGGCAACAGTTGAGACAAGCGGAATGCCTTTGTAGGCCGGTCCGAAAATCATGTCAAATTCGATCTTTCCTTCCTTCCGGGCATTGAGTAGCGTCTGAGCATAAAAGAAGCCTAGCCGATCGAGCATGCGACCGGTATTGAAAAGGCCGGCATTAAAAAAATATGGGGAAAGTCGACCTGCCTTAGTTTTGTATTCCCCAAAACGTAACACTTTGGATTCAAGAGAAAATTCGATAAATTCTTGTTGTAGGGTATTCATTTCGGTGAGACCGCTTAACTCAAAACTGCGAAGAGAAAACTCCGCGCCTGGCCAAAATTATAAGATCCTTCGACCGAAGCGAGAGATGATATGTTACGAGTGATGACTTTCAATGCCAACGGAGTGCGTTCAGCCTGGCAGAAGGGGTTTTTCGACTGGTTTCGAGACATGGATGCAGACTTGCTCTGCATGCAAGAGCTGAAAGCTCAATCGAGTGACATTCCTGTTGAATTGACGAATCTTCCTGGCTACGAGAGCTACTTCCATTGCGCAAAAAAGCGCGGCTACTCTGGTTGCGGCATCTGGACGCGCATTCCACCACTGGATGTGCGGTTCGGTTTCGGAAACGCAGAATTCGACGCGGAAGGCCGATGGGTGGAAGTTGAATTTGATGAATTGATCGTTGTTTCAGGTTATTTCCCTTCAGGAAGCTCTTCTGAAGAACGGCAATTGGCTAAATATCGTTTTTTGAATTCAATTTGGAAATATCTTTCAGACTTGAAGGGGTTGGGTAAGGAAATTATTGTTTGCGGAGATGTCAATATAGCTCACAAGAACATAGATATTAAGAATTGGAAAGGAAATCTCAAACATTCCGGCTTTCTTCCCGAAGAGCGCGCTTGGCTGACCAGACTCTTTGACGAATCCGGTTGGGTCGACGTTTTTCGTCGGCTGGATCCGCGCCCTGATCGGTTTACATGGTGGAGTCAGAGAGGCCAGGCGAGAGCAAAGAATGTCGGTTGGAGAATCGACTACGAGATTTCTACGCCAGGCATTGCGGCAGCGGCATTGGCTACCGATATTTATACGGCGGAAAAGTTTTCCGATCACGCCCCTCTTTGGGTGGACTATGCATGTGAAGTCAAGGGGGAGAAATGAAACTCTCGGATTTGCTTTTTACGCAAGGATTTGGGACTCGGTACGACTGCCGAGCTTTAGCTGCATCCGGAGAGATTCTTGTCAATGGGAAGCCGCTCGAAGGAGATCCGGACCGCGAGGTGACGGTGGAAGGGTTTGTATTTGAGTGGCAGGGGCGCCTTTGGCCGTATTTTGAAAAAGCGGTGATTGCGCTCAATAAACCCGTTGGGTATGAGTGCTCTCTCAAACCGAGCTCTCATCCATCGGTGATGAGCTTGTTGCCTGGACCACTTCGTCGCCGGGGAGTGCAGCCTGTTGGCCGCCTCGATGTCGAGACCAGTGGGTTGCTCATCTTGACTGACGACGGGAAGTTTTTGCACAAAGTTACTCATCCGAAGCACCATGTCAAGAAAGTCTATCGAGCAGAGCTAAAACATCCGTTCGATGAGGGCCTTTGTCAGCGCCTTCTTGACGGTGTACTGCTTGCTGGTGAATCCAAGCCTGTCAAAGCTTTGGCTGTGCGTCAGCTGGCTCCGCAAGAGCTTGAGCTTGTAATCGATCAAGGAAAGTATCATCAGGTTCGCCGCATGGTGGCAGCTTGCGGAAATCGAGTGGTGGGTCTGCAGAGAACCGCATTTGGCAAAATGGTTATGCCGCCGGACCTTCCAGAAGGTTCTTGGATTTGGATCAGCAAAGAACACATTTTGAACTGAAGGCGAACGAGTATGGGCACTAAAACCTGGCGTCAGGCGCTTTGTTCGTACTGGGACGTGCGTTTTGCTCGAATGTTCCTGCTCGGGTTCAGTGCTGGAGTTCCGCTACTTTTGGTTTTGGGCACTTACTCCTATCGGCTTCGGGAAGCTGGGATATCGCTTTCGACGATTGGGTTTCTCTCCTGGATTGGACTGATTTATGGGTTTAAGTGGGCTTGGGCTCCATTGATCGACAAGTGTTCCGTCCCGATCTTCACGAAGTTGCTCGGTCAGCGCAGGAGCTGGTTGTTGATTTCGCAGGCGGCATTGATTGCCTTCATTACGATGATGGCTTTCATTGATCCACGCGAACATTTGGCGCTGTCTGGTCTGGTTGCGCTCTGCGTCGCTTTTGCGTCTGCAACCCAGGACATTGCGCTCGACGCCTTTCGCATTGAATCTGCTGAGATTGAGCTGCAGGCTGCATTTTCCGCCGTTTACCAATCGGGGTATCGGCTTGCCATGATCTGGGCGGGTGCTGGGACGCTTGCGGTTACCGCATGGGCCTCGGGAAGTCCTCATGGGTATGACCCGTCTGCTTGGTGCTTTGGTTACCTTGTTACGGGTTTAGGCGTCATTGCTGGCATGGTGGCAACGATATGTTCGGCCGAACCTCCATCTGTATTGAAGGATTCCAATTCTCAAAGGGAGATGCTCACGCTTCATTCCTTGACGGAACCGTTCAGCGCTTTCTTTCGTCAATTCGGACGTAATGCGGTATGGGTCTTGCTTTTAATCGTGACGTACCGTATTTCAGATGTGGTCATGGGTGTCATGGCCAATCCGTTTTATCAAGATCTTGGTTTTTCCAAGGGAGAAATCGCCGCTGTTTCCAAAACTTTCGGTGTCGCAATGACGCTCGTCGGCGCATTTGTTGGTGGGGCGGCAGTTTTGCGTTGGGGAGTAATGCGCGTTCTGATGGCTGGAGCTGTGTTGGCTTGCTGCACGAATCTTTTCTTTTCCGCCTTAGGGATCTTGGGACCGAAGCTCTGGTTCCTGACGGTTACCGTTTCGGCTGACAACCTGGCTGCCGGAGTGGCCAGCGCTGCTTTTGTCGCTTACCTTTCCGGCTTGACGACAAGTGGCAATACGGCAACGCAGTACGCTTTTTTCAGTTCCTGCATGTTGCTTTTGCCAAAATTTTTGGCCGGATTTTCAGGTGTGGCGGTAGATGCGTTTGGCTATCCGGTCTTTTTTATCCTTACGGCTCTGATGGGACTGCCCGTAGTCTGGGTGATTTGGAAGAACGAGCGGGTATTGCCGTGCAGATAATCAGCGTATGTCGCTCTTTCGGGAAGCTCTCTTCGCGCGAGTGACGGACGCAATTTCTTTAACACTTTCTTCAAGGTCGGCGATAGCCGATTCAAGATCCTCGAGAGGAGTTTCTGCGTCAAGTTCTTCACGGACTTGCGCCATGTCTCCGATCTGTTCGGGCGGCAAATGCCGAAAAATGCCGATGAGTGCGCTTTGCACCAGCGGACTCTTCGATCGGTTCAAGTCTGGCCAACGTTTGGTCGCTTCCAGAAATCCGGAAGCAAAAGGCTCCAAAGCTTGCGGGTTGTCTGCTTCATCTTCATAGATGATCGGATCCACCGGGAGACCGCGCAGGATGGCGCGTTCGATTTGTCGATAGCGTCGATACACCAGATCTTCGAGGTGCAGTTGCATCGCTTGATTCCGAATCTGCGCATCGTCCCGACCTTCGCGGTCGAAAACCCACGGCATCCACGTACTTGGCGCTGGCGTTGTTGGAAGACAGACGAGCGCAGTAAGGAACCCATCCAAATAGTCAGCCTCCATAGGCTCAAACTCTTCCGGAATGGAAGCAAGCAGCTCGCCAAGGTCGATGAAGTCGTGCTCAGTCAGGGAGATGGACATTATGAAGTTTCCGTTGTATCCGAAGTTTCCTCCAGTGCGCGACGCACACTGTCACGGCTTTGACGCCGGATAAGGCTTCGGGAGAGTGCGGTACAGTCGGTCACGTTTAAATGAAGAACTTTTTCCTTTACTGCCGGAATGTGCGATGGATCCATGGAAAGTCGGCGGCATCCGATCCCCACGAAGAATGCCGTCATTTCTGGGCGGCCTGCCATTTCGCCGCACACGGAAACAGGACGTTCCGCGTCGCGCAGGGTTTTGATGGCGCGGTAAAGGACTCGAAGCACCGCTGGATGATATTCGTCGTCCGGTTGATATACCGCCGAATTGGTGCGGTCGGCAGCAAGCATGTACTGCACTAGATCGTTTGTTCCGATCGAAAAGAAGTCGAGTTCCTTGGAAAGTTCTGGAAGCATTTCCAGTGCGGCGGGAACTTCGATCATGCCTCCCAATGGAATGTCGGCAGTGTGCCGTACGTCTTCCTCAGTGAGTAGACGATCCGTTTCGTCCATAAAGCACTTAAGGCGGCGAACGTCCTCGGGATCGCAAATCATGGGCAAAAGCAGCGAAACTCGGTACTCGGCGGCGACCCGCATGATGGCGCGAAGTTGGATACGCAGCAACTCAGGATACGCGAATGAGAATCTCAACCCCCGAAGTCCCAATGCGGGATTCAATTCGGTCTCAACCGGAGAGTCGGAGTCGCTCAAAAGTGCAAAAGACTCGTCAGAGAGCATCTTATCTCCGCCTAAGTCTGCCAAGCGGATGGTGACGGATTGGCCACTCAACGTGCGCGATACGCGCTTGAAGCTCTTGTAAAGTTCATCCTCTGTCGGCAGATCTGTGCGGTTGAGAAAAAGAAACTCTGTGCGGAAAAGGCCGACACCATCGGCACCAGAGCGGCGAACATCAGCCAAATCATCTGGAAGTGCAATGTTGGCGAGCAAGGCAACGACGGCTCCATCTTCGGTGGAAGCTTTTTTTTGACGAATTTGCCGCAGAGACTGCCGACGCTTTCTCAATTGCCGCCAGGATGCCAATGCTGCGGCCTTCTCCCTCTCGCCAGGCCAAGTTTGGACGATGCCGTTGTCCGCATCGATCAGCAGTTCTGTCCCTGTTGAAAGTACGGCATCTTCCTGAAGTCCTATCAGCGTAGGGATTTCGAAGCTTTGCGCCAAGATGGCCGTGTGGCTGGTAGGGCTTCCTTCGGCGATGATTAAGCCCACCAAGTCCAGATCATCACGCTCGCGTAGCTGCAGCATGTCTGCGGGATCCAGAGAATCTGCAACAATGATGACAGGGGTATCAAGCGCATCCTCTTCATTGGCACTTGTCGGTGTGCTGCGCTGACCAGTTAGAGTGCGTTGAATGCGCGTCACGACATAGGCCACGTCTTCAATGCGTTCCCTCAGATAGTCGTTGTCGATGGCTTCAAACTCTCGTCGGGACTGTTCCAACCTTAAGGAAAGCGCCCATTCTGCATTCACCAACTGTGTTCGGATGATGCCTTGCGTTTCTTCCTTGATCACTGGATCTTGCAGGATGGTGCGGTATACATCCAAAAAAGTTGACGCTTCAAGCGGAGCGGTTTCGTCGGAAGCCAGATCCTGCTCCATGGCGGTCAGATGCTTTTCAACCGTTTGGATAGCCTGCAGCAGCCTGCGGCATTCATAGTCAGCATCGCATTCTTCAATCTGAAACTGCGGAATCTCCAGATCTGAGGAGGACATGCAGATTGCAGTGCCGCAGGCTTTCCCCTTGTAGACCGTCAATCCGGAAAAGGTTTGAGATTCATGCTCGACCGACGACGCAACGGTTTCATTGGCGCCAGAGAGATTCATTCCGATTCTCCAAACCGATTTGCAAAAAGATCCTTAATTGCTTCGAATGCGGCTTGTTCATCTCCGCCGTCGACGCGAAGCGTAAACACCGAATCGAGCGGCAACGCCAGCGTCATAAGATTCAGAATGGATTTGGCGTCGACGGTTCTGCCAGCGTGAGAAATGGTGATTGCCGAAGTAAACTGCTGAGCGGTTTTTGCCAATAAGGCCGAAGGCCGCGCATGGAGTCCCAATTTGTTGGTGACTCTTAATTCCTTTTCAAGCATGGCGTGAAGTGGGGGTGACGAATTGAATACCGGCGTGTGCTGCTGATTCTGCTAATTGCGCCGCCTGATCAACGCAGAGCGTAGCTCCGGCGCTTAATACGGCAACTAGAGCAGGCAGATTGACGCCGGCGACAACTCGGACATTAGGGTGATCGCTCAATTTGGCAGCAATGTTTGAGGGAGTTGCTCCTATTAGATCTGTGAGCACAAGAACGCCTTGTTTGCCGTCAAAAAGTTTGAGCAGGGTCTTGGCTTCGCGGACGCCTTCGGTCAGATCGGTGTCTGGGAAGACGTCATAGCAGATCATCTCTTCGGCGTGAGCGTCCCCCGCTGCACTGAATATGTGCAGGCAGCAATTTTTCCACGCCGAAGCAAGCGGCGCGTGTGCAATGATCAGAATGCCGATCGCCAAGGTGATTCACCTTAAAATCAAGTATTGGCCGAGAATTTTAGCAAAAACAAGCAGAAATGCTGACTCGGGTCAGTGACTACTCATGCAGTGGAGGAATCGGCATGGCTCTCGTTCAATTCAGTTCGCTCGCTACGGGACCGTTCATCATGTTTCGTGAAACGGCGGAGCGAATATTTCATGAAATCAATGAGCCCTTCCATGAGATGGGGGGAATTGCAGCGGACGAGTTGCCGCTTGTGCTTGAAAAGCTGAAGGAGCTGGCAAAACGGGATCGGGAATCGGAGCTTAAAGAGGCCGCAGAGCTTGAGAAGCGTCTGCGCAATGCAACCTACGATGAAGAGCTTCGTCAAAAGGAGGATGCGGCGCTTGAATCCGAGAAGACCGAGACTAGGGGGGCGGCTAAGGAAAAGCAACCCGTGCGTCTCTACCAGCGCATTGCCCCGCTCGTCGTTATGATCGAGAGGGCAATTGCGCGTGGCGTCCCCATTACCTGGGGGCGTCCGTAGGTGAATGCTACAGGCGCCAGAAGGAGCGAGAGAACAGGATGTAAACGGTGAAAAGCTCCAAACGCCCAATCAACATCAAAAAAGAAAGAATGAGTAGCTGCGGATCGGTGAGATGTGCGTAGGTGCTGACTGGGCCGACGGAGCCTAGCCCTGGGCCGAGATTGGACAAACAGGCGAGCGCCGCTGAAATGGCTTCGGTAGCCGGCATTCCGCTCAGAAGCAGAATGAAGCTTGCCAAGGCTGCAGAAAAAACCCACAAAATCGCATATGTCAAGATCGCAAAGGAGATTGGTTGTGAGATGTTCATCGTTCCTACAGAAATCGGCAAGACGGCTCGCGGATAAAGTAGATGCTTGAATTCACGGGCGATTTGCTTAGTCAAAACGATGAGGCGAATCATTTTCATGCCGCCGCCTGCCGATCCCGCACATGTAGCGAATGTTGACGAGAGTAGCAGGACCATGGGTATCCCATAGGGCCACAAAGAGTAGTCGCAAGATGCATACCCGGTGGAGGATGCAACAGATACGACGGAAAAGGCTACGGCGCGAAGCGCCTCCAGCCAATCGGAGTACGTGCTCGTCTGAATAAGAGCGACGGTAATGCCTATTGTTAGCACCAACAGAGTGGAGATCCAACCGATTGCTTCGGGGTCTTTAAAGTAAACACTCACACTCCTTCTTCGCCAGGCTACAAAGTGCAACGAGAAGTTGAAGCCGGAGATGATCATGAAGATGATGGCGACGACCTCGACCATGGGGTTGTTGAAATAGGCGAAGCTGGCGTCGTGAGATGACACGCCTGCAAGGCTTACAGTGGTCATCATATGCATGATGGCGTCTTCCCATGGCATGCCAGCCAGGTGATAGCCAATGGCGCACACAACAGAAAAAGCAAAGTACGTGGTGTACAGTGCTCTCGCGGTTTCGGCGATTCGGGGGGTAAGTTTGGTTTCTTTCAGAGGGCCGCTTGTTTCTGCCTTCAGCACCTGAGCGCCGCCGACGCCGAGCAAGGGGAGAATGGCTACGGCCAGCACGATCAGACCCATGCCGCCAAGCCAAGAAAGTAGGCAGCGCCAGCCGTTGACGGACAAGGGAAGCGCGTCCAAGTTTGAGAGAACGGTTGATCCAGTAGTCGTCAAACTTGAGACGGTTTCGAAATAAATTTCGGCAAAGCTTTGGTCGGGAAGGTATTCAAGAAGAGGGATGGCCGAAAAAGCCGGGATGCTTGCCCAAGTCATCGACACAAGTAAGAAGCCGTGCCGAGCCGTCAGTTCGCAACGAAACGGACGAAAAACGAGCGTCAGCAGCAGGCCGCAACATGCTGTCCAAAGCACGCCGCTTACGAAGGCGCGCTCGGCGCCATCGTGAAAGATGAAACTCACGGCCAGTGGCACCAGCATCGCGGCGGAAAACCAGGTGAGCACAGGACCTAGCGCATGAAGCGCAGGAAACAGAATGAGCCGAAGAGTACTCCGCATAGGACTTAAAAGAAGCCAATGTTGACGGTAAAGATCCGCTCGACTTTGGGAATCAACCGACGGGACGGCACGAACACAATGACGTGATCCTCTGATTGAATCTCGAGCGTAGCATCAGCTGTCAAGATTTCAGCCTCTTCACCGCATCCTCGGAGTACTGCGGCAACGGAGCAACCAGGCGGCAGCGGAATGTGGGCAACTGTCCGCCCGACGACTTTTGAGCTGTGCTTGTCGCCGTGCGCTACGATTTCCATGGCTTCGGCAATGCCGTGGCGCAATGTGTAAGCGGCAGTAATGTCGCCTTTTCTGACAAATTGAATGAGTTCGTCGAGCGCGGCTTGAGTTTGCGAAACCGTTACATCGATTTTAGAGCCCTCAATTAACTCTCCATACACTTTCCGATTCACGAGGGCGATCGTGCGTTTGGCGCCGAGCTTTTTGGCGAGAAGACCGGAGAGGATGTTGTTTTCATCATCGTCGGAGAGCGAGATAAAAAGATCACACATCTCAACACCGGCCGATATCAACATATCTTCGTCGTCAAAGTCTCCTTCCAGCACGATGGCGTGGGATTTCAGCTCTCGGGAAAGGCGTTCGGCCTGAATGGGATCGGGCTCAAGCACGCAGATTGTGTCGGGGATAGGGTTGCGCAATACGCCCTTTTTGCAGATGCTTTCGACAAGCTCTTTGGTCGTAACGGCGCCGCCAGCCAGAATGAGTCTCCGAGCGGGTTCTTGACGCCGCCGAAGCTGCGTGGTGACGAGGCGGGCATGCTCAGGCGTGCAGATGAAAACCACCTCGTCGTTGGGAGCAATGAGCGTTCGGTCGGTGAGCTCCAACGGCCGGCCGTTTCGAAAAATGGCGACGATTTTGGCGCGCGCTTTCGGGATATGAGCCTGCAATTCGTTGGCGGTTCCGCCGATCATGGGACTGCCTGCTTCGGCTTTGACGGCAATCAGATTGGCAGCTCCTTCTCCGAATTCCTGCACCTGTAACGCTTCCGGAATGTCGATGAGTTTGATGAGATAGTCGGTAAGCGCCTGCTCAGGCCAGATGACGGCTGTAGTTTCAAATCCCTCTTCCTTCAGAATGCGCGGAAAGTTGCGCAGTTCGCTATTTCGAACTCGGGCAATGCGCGTGGGAATGTTGAAGAGTCTTGCCGCCAGAAGGCACACGACCAAATTGCTCTCATCTCTGGACGATACGGCAAGAAGCATGTCCGTGTCCTCGGCTCCTGCCTCCTTTAGGACGGCTGGACTGGTGGCATCGCCAACAATGCCACGCAGGTCGAAGCGGGACTGAAGGTAGGCGATCTTGTCCGCATCGAGGTCAATGACCGTAATGTCATTGGCTTCGGAAACTAGGCTTTCAGCAACAGAAGCACCGATTCGGCCGGCGCCCATAATTAAAATCTTCATGTGGTGGAGCTTATTGGCAAAGGGTCACTTCTTTGCAGTGCCGGATGTGTCCGCTCCGACTTCGCTTTGAGCCCGAGCAGCAGCGGCCCGCGCTTCGTCAACGTCGATGCCGAGTTGTTTAACCTTGCGGTAGAGGTGCGTACGTTCAAGGCACGTGTGTCGGGAAAGGTCGGCAAAAGAGTGGCGAACGTGGGCAAGCGTCGTCAGAAAATAGGCACGCTCAAACGCCAGCAGCTGTTCACGATACGGCTGATTGAAATCGAGTGTGAGATTGTATTCAGGGATTGTAAAAACAGGCAATTTCCCCTGAGGTGCCGCTGGTTTGCGTTTAGATGTTTTGCTCCGACTTTGCCGAGTCTCTTCAAACGCTTGCCGAGCGGACTCCTGCCGCTCAGCCCACGTACGTTCGCGCCATTTCTTGGAGGCGCCGTCAACGGCCATCATCAGCTTTTTGAGCGCGATCGGCTTCTCGAGAAAATCAACGGCCCCAATCTGCACGGCCTGCATAGCAGATTCGATCGTTGCATGACCGGACATCATGATGACAGGGAAGGTCAATTGCTGCTCGGCCTTGAGCTTTTGCAGCAGTTTGAGGCCATCCATGCCGGGCATCCATATATCAAGCAATGCAAGGTCAAAAGTCTTTTCTGAAATCTGAGCGAGAGCCGCAACGGCGTCTTCCGCCGCGGAAACCTGATGCCCAGCCTCCATCAGGATTTCTGAAAGAACGTTCCGAATGCCCAGTTCATCATCAACGATAAGAATGTTGGCCATTTAGGATCTCTCGATTGGTTCGCCGCAGGAAGGTCGATCTGCGACGAGATGCTTGAAAATGATGTCGACGCGGGCACCCAGGACAATGTTTCCCGTGGGGGCCATGCGGTTGGAGATCTGAATTCGGGCTTGATGCTCGTCCAGGATCTTTTTCACCATTGGCAGGCCGAGTCCAGTGCCGGTCGCTTTGGTGGTGATGTACGGTTCAAAGGCTTTCGCGAGGATGCTTTCGCTGAAGCCAACACCGTTGTCTTCAATTCGGAGCCGAATGGCGATTATTCGTCCGTCATTTGAGAGCGGTTCCGTGAAGATCGAAATGGAAGGCGTGTCGCCTTCGGCTGCGTCAATGCTGTTGGAGACTAGGTTGTGAAGTACCTGGCGCAACTGGGCCTTGTCGGCCTGAATATGCGGAATGCCTGAGGTAAGTTTGAGCTCAATGGGAGTTCCTGCCTGGTCGTAGAGTTCTGATGCCTCTTCCAAAAAGGCATTGAGGTCGACAGCTTCCATTCGAGCCGTTGGGATTTTGGCGTACTCTCGGAAATCGTTAACCATCTGCTTGAGTGCGTCGACCTGCGTAGTGATGGTTTCGATGGCTCGATGCAGAAGCGCCAGATCATCCGGCTCGGAGAGCTTATCTTCCAGACGCATTTCCAACCGCTCGGCTGTGAGGCGAATGGGGGTGAGCGGGTTTTTGATTTCGTGAGCAAGACGGCGCGCAACTTCGCCCCAAGCATTCGCCCGCTGAGCTTCCATCAACTGAGAGATGTCGTCAAAAACAACAACAAGGCCAGAGTGTCTTGGGGTAAAAGCCATGGGCGCAATTTTCAAAAACAGAGGAACGACGCGAGAGTCTCGTTCCAAACTGTACTCAACGGCTACGGTGCCTTCCGCGCCAATTTGAAGGTTTTCTTGTGCGGAGCGAATGGCGGAGAGGAATTGCGGGTCCGTGTTCTTCAAATTCGCCCCTTTTTTGCAGATCGACTCGCCGAGAATGGCTCTCGCCGCAGGGTTCGCCGAGGTGACGCAGGCTGATTCATCGAGCACTAGCACGCCTGAAGAAATATTGGAAAGAATGCGTTCGAGATAAGCTTGATCCTGCTCGGCCTTTAGTCGCTGATCTTCGATAAGGCGCCGCGACTGAGCTACGTCGCGGATCATGGCGTTGAAGGACTGTGTGAGTGCATTGATTTCACTGTTGCCAGGAAACTCGCGAATAGGGCGGAAATCGCCTTCCGCTACGCGCCTCGTGCCGTGCTCGAGCTGTAAAACGGGTTCGGTAGTGCGCCGGGCGAAGTCCAAGGCAAGCGCAATCGCTCCGAAGACGGCTAGCAGCAGCACCAACGTCAATGTGCTGGAATAGATGGTTTGCAGTGAGGTCCTCGATAACACCAAGGTCTGGTAGTCACGCCATCCTGCCAAAAGATCCGCCGCATTTTTCGAAGTATCGCTAGCCACAGACTGCGTCACCTGCAGGTAAAGCTGAGGCAGTCCGCCCCGATGGAGCAGAGTGTTGGCGCCGGGTTGCAAAGCTCCAGAAAGGTTTGCGGAGCGCTTCGCAATGGGAAGAATGACTCGGATAGCTAGCCGCCCGTCCTTCAGCACATCGGCATCTTCCAGTGCATCACCGTCGATGACCGAATACATACCTGACGAGCGGACGGTTTGCATCTGTATGGCAGTAGGCAGTTCCGGCATCAAAACATTGATGCGGGAGCCCGCTGCGGCAATGGCGGTACCGTTGCTACTGAAAACTAGTGCTTCGAGTCCTGGCCGGTTTTCCAGAAGACGCATAAGGTCCGACATGATGAGTGATGTCGGCGTGTTCGAGAGCATTTCCGCCAAATGTTGCGCGGTCTGTTCGGTCTGGTGCTGCTGCTCGGTCAGGATGCTTCGGGTGATCGAAACGCCGGATTCCAATGCTTTTTCCACCCGGACGTCAAACCACGAGTCGATCGAACGGGAAATGAAAATGTTTGAAACCAGGTAGATGGCCAGGCAGGGCAGGACGGCAAGCGCCGTCATGGCTCCGGCAAGCCGAGACGTCATGTGCGCGCCGAAAGCTCTTCTGCGGAATCTCTGCCAAGTCTGGACGAGCATTCCGACAACAACGGCGAAGAGCAGGACGGCAAGTGCGCGATTGATGATGAGCAAAGCTGGGAAGCACTGCTCGAATAGACGAGAATCGGCACTCGTTGCGGCCAGGCCAAAAAGAGAGATCCCCGCGAAAGTTACCGCCGCAATGAAGGCATATCGCAGCCACGCTTGCATGCCTGTTATTCCTCCGCAATGTCCGAAGGAATCGGGATTTGAGACCAAGCGCTTTCGATCGTCCAGTCGGCTGTGTCGCTGTTTGACACCTGCATGGGCTTAGGAAGCTGCGAGGTGTCAAGACTGAAGCGAATTTCCGCTGTGAAGCCGTCGTTGCCTGTCAGGACACTGTTTGGAGCAACGCGCCATCTGCGGATGCTTTTGATGAAGGGGAGAGCTTGATCAAGTGAATCAAAATTCAGCGAAAGTCCGTTGTAGGAGACAGCATATCTGCGGGTGAGCGGATTGAAGGAAAGTCGAATGTTGAAACGTGTGTCGGCAACAACTTTGTCAAACCAATACCAACGGGATTCCGACAACGTGAACTCATACTGAAAGTAGAGGGGAATGCCTCGATGCATGGCGTCGAGCAACGGTTGCGGCAGATCGAATTCGTAGTGCGCGGCCACGAACAGACCGGGGCGCTCTCCGGGTTCGTCCCGGCTAATTTCCGCAGTCATCAACGAGGCCTGAGCCGCCCAGACTTGGACAGTCAGCACGCTGAGGACGGAGAAAAGGAAGACGCGGCAGGACATTGTGCGGACGAACAAATCTCAATCAGGTGTTTTTCGGAGCAAAGCGTAGAAGAACCCGTCATGAGGCCCGCAAAGACCAAAGGCGTCTTCACTCGGAACAGGGTCGCAATCCCGAGGCAAAAGCGTGAGCATGCCGCCGGGAGCGCCCGGGAAGGGTACGAGTTCCGCATCTGGATGTCGGCGCACGAATGCATCCATTTGTGCTGGCCCCTCTTCCGGGAAGATCGAGCACGTGCAGTAAAGCAGGTGTCCGTTAGGTTCCAGGTGTCCCCAAGATACTTCAAGGATGCGGCGTTGCTCAAGGCAAAGCGAGGAGATGTCTGACGGGCGTCGGGACCATGGGACATCTGGATTCCGACGGACGGTGCCGCTCGCCGTGCATGGGGCGTCTAGCAGTATGGCGCCGAACCTCGCAGCTTGAGGCCAATCCTTTGGATTCGAAGCGTTGACGGCGAGCACTTTTGCCGAAAGCTTGAGGCGATCCAAGTTTTCTCGGATCATCCGACAGCGGGTTGCGTCGATGTCGAATGCCGTCAAGTCTATGTTGGAGTGCATCTCAAGGAGATGACACGTCTTTCCTCCAGGCGCTGCGCACGCATCGAGAACCCGCATGCCGGAACGGATCGGCAGAAGATGGGCGGCGAGTTGAGCGCCGGCATCCTGAATGGAAACAATTCCTTCGCAAAATCCCGGAATCTCGACAACGGGGATGGGGTGGGACAGTACGACGGCGTTTGGGGCAATCTTTCGTGCTTGGATGTCGTGGCTGTCGAGCTGTTTGATGTAATCGTCCGTTGAGCAACGCCGTTGATTGACGCGAAGCGTCATCGGAGGGCGCTTTTGCTGAAGCAGCAGGATGTCAAGAGCACGTTCCGGCTGTGATTCGCGCACTTTGCGGAACCACCACAGCGGAGTGTTGAATTTAACCGTCGGGTTCGTCTCGAGCTTGGCGGTCAGCGAATTCAGTTCGCGGCTTGCTCGGCGCAGAACCGCGTTTGTTAGTCCGTCGTAGCGGCTGGTTTTGCCGCTGAATCTCACGGCCTTGACTGCCTCATTGACGATCGTGAAGGCTGGATATGCTCCTGAAACCAACAGAGAAATTGAAGCTTCGAGAATGTTGGCGCAAGCTTGCGGCGGTCGGTGCGCGACAAGTTCGTTCAGAACGCATTCGCAAAACACCCGACGCCTCGCCCAGTCGTAGAGGATGGCTTGGAGAGCAGCACGCTCATAAGCGGGACGGCCGGATGCGATCGAAGAGAGCGCCTTGGCAAGGGGCGCGTGCGCGTTCTTAACAGCTTCAATCGCCGTTGCGACTTTGGGTAGAAGGCACGCAAGCGGCTGTTGATGGGGGGATGTCGAAGTCATCGCAAAATTTCACCGTTTGTAAATCGCACGCTTTGCAGAAAAGAGGCCGCCGGCATGCGGGGCTTCCCGGGTTTTTGCAGCTGCGTGCAGGCGACAGCGCCGCTCGCGCAGCGGATAACCAGAGCGCCAGTCGTCGAAACAACCTCTCCGGGTTCCCCAGCCGGAGCTGAAGGATCAACTCTTGCCTCCCAGACCTTGATGTGCATCCCGTCGCGTTCGAAGCAGAGGCCGGGAAATGGCGTGAATGCGCGAAGGCGCCGCTCGAACGCTTCTGCAGTCCAATTCCAATCGATCGCCGATTCGCTCTTCAGAAGCTTGTTGGCATACGTCACTCCCTCTTCAGGCTGAGGCGTGCAGGTCAGGACGTCGGCCCTGCGCAATGCCCGAGAAGTGAGCTCCGCCCCGATTTGCGCCAGACGAATGGTGAGAGATTCCGAGGTGTCCGTCTCAAAAATGGGCGTTGAGCACGTTTCGATCATGGGACCAGTATCCAGCCCTTTTTCCATTTTCATCAGCGTAACGCCGGTTTCGGCGTCGCCAGCTTCAATGGCGCGAGCGATCGGGGCGGCTCCACGCCAACGCGGCAATAGGCTTGCATGAATATTGAGGGCTCGGATCTCGCGGTTGACGCCAATGCCTTTGGTGCAGTCCAAGACGCATTGCGGCAACAGGAGGCCATAGGCGGCAACGATCAAGACGTCCGCTTCAAGCGCCTCCAGACGGCGCACCATAGCGATCGTGTCTTCCTGAGCTTTTTTGAGACTGAGCGTTTCCGGGGTCGCCACGGGGATGCCGTGCTTTTCGGCCAGCATCTTGACCGGCGAAGGCTTGAGCTTCATGCCCCGACCACTGGGGCGGTCCGGCTGAGTCAACGCCAGAACGATGTCATGACCATCCTCGATAAGCCGCTCAAGCGCTCGGGCGGCGAAATCCGGGGTACCGGCAAAAATAATTCTCATGGCTGCGCGAAACAAAAGGTAATGGGCGGAGTTTGTTCGTTCCCCAATTGTAGGGGAGGCATTTGGTAGGCTTGGAGAATCTGTCGATCGAGGAGTTCATCCATGAGTGGCAACTTGGGGCGGAAGACTCAAAAGATGGGGGCCAGAATTGCTTTTTCGAGATTGGGCAGACTCGAGGCGCCCGCGTTGCTCCTGCTTATGGGGCTTGGGCTATCCCGAGAGGCTTGGCCTCAAAGCCTGATCGAAGCCTTGACTCGTTCCGGCCTTCAGTTGATTCTTCCGGACAATCGGGATTCGGGGGCATCCGAGCATTTTCACAATTGGCGGCCGACTTCCGGCCAAGTAATTCGCGGCATTGCCCGAACATTGGCTCGACAACCCGTCGATGCGGGATATTCGCTTGAAGACATGGCCGCCGACATGGTCGGCCTGCTCGACGAGCTCAAGCTATCCCGGGTTCATGTCGCAGGGATTTCGCTCGGCGGCATGATTGCACAGGTACTTGCCTGCAGAGCGCCGAACCGAGTTCTTTCGCTCACCTCGATCTCATCGGCGGTTGGGAACCCCAAGACGGGCTTCGGGCGCTTGCGGGCTGTTGGCGGAATTTTGGCTCAAAACCGCTTAAGCGAGCGTCAGAAACTTCGCTTCTGGGCTTATTTGTCGGGCCCTAGATTTCCTCTGAGTGATGCAGACCGCGAACTAGTGCTACGGAATTCAAAGGAGAAATCCGATCCAGCGGCCGTCGGTCGGCAGCTTCTCGCCCTGCTGGCCTCAGGCGATAGAACTGAGCAAGTGCGTGCCATTCGCGTTCCGACTTTGGTGTTGCATGGAGAAGCAGACCCGCTTCTCCCGCTTGCAGCAGGGGTGGAGACGGCCAAGCTGATACCGCATGCGGAATTTCGATCGGTACCGGGGTTGGGGCATGCGCTGCCCGAAGCCGTGACGTCTCGCTACGCTGAGTGGCTGGTTAGGCATGTGGCTAGCTCAAGCTGAGGCGCGTAAGCCGTCTCGGCTCACTCTTCCTCAATCTTCGTGCTCCCGGCGGCGAAGTTTTTTCAGCTTCGTGCAGGCGCGATCTTTTTTCAGACGGCTGAGGTGGTCGATGAAAACAATTCCGTTCAGATGATCGATCTCATGCTGAAGGCAGACGGCGAGGAGCCCTTCGGCTTTGATTTCGATGGGCTCCCCTGTCACGGACTGCGCCTTTACGATTACCTCATCGGGGCGCTTGACGTGTTCGTAGAGGCCTTTGAGCGAAAGACAGCCTTCTTCGTGATCGGCGAGAGTTTCGCTTGTCCAGGCAATCTCGGGGTTGACGAGCTTCAACAGTCCGGTTTGATCGTCCGTCACGTCGACCACAATAATTCGCTTGAGAACGCCCACCTGATTGGCGGCAAGACCCACGCCCGGAGCGGCGTACATGGTCTCCGCCATGTCGTCGGCAAGCTGGCGCAGTTCTTCGTCAAAGACTTCAACGCGCTCGGCCGTAGCGGCCAAAACAGGATCGGGATATGAAACGATGGTGCGCAATGTCACGTTGAGCCTCGAGAACTGAAAACGTCGAACTGTCGGAAAGACGAATTATAAGAGGCCTGTCGCTGCATCTATAATGCGCCCGACAAAGCGCCTGAGGGTTGGATTCGGGCGCGGGGTGCTCGTTTGAGAGGGAATTACGCCATGGGTCAGACGCTCGTTATCGCTGAAAAGCCGTCGGTTGCGGCAGATATTGCACGGGCCTTGGGAGGCTTTAAGAAGAACGGCGACTTCTGGGAAAGCGACGAGATGATCATCGGTGCTGCCGTCGGCCATCTGCTCGAGCTGAAGGCGCCCGAGGCGTACGATGTCAAGCGCGGCCGCTGGTCCTTCGCGAACCTTCCGGTCATTCCGCCCTATTTTGAACTCAGTCCCATCAAGAGTTCCGCCAAGCGCTACGAAGCGCTCGTGAAAAAGATTAAGAGCCGCAAGGTGACGGATTTGATCAATGCGTGTGATGCGGGGCGTGAGGGCGAACTCATCTTCCGTTACATCGTTCAGGCTTCAGGCAGCAAGAAGCCGATTCGGCGCCTTTGGCTGCAGTCCATGACGAGGTCAGCCATTCGCAGTGCTTTTCAGGCGTTGCGCTCCGATGAGGATATGAAGCCTCTTGAAATGGCTGCACGCAGCCGATCGGAGGCCGATTGGCTTGTAGGCATTAATGGGACGCGCGCGCTCACAGCCTTCAACTCGAAGGACGGAGGCTTTTTCCTGACGACCGTCGGTCGTGTTCAGACGCCGACGCTTGCGATTGTTGTGGCTCGAGAGGAAGAGATCCGGCATTTTGTTCCCAAAAATTACTGGGAAATTCATGCGACCTTCGAAGCGCTAGCCGGAACTTATGAAGCTGTTTGGCAGCAGAAGGATTTCTCCAAACGCAAGGGCATGCCTGCAGAGATGCGGGCTGAGCGAATTTGGGATCAGAAGAAGGCCGAGGAGATTGCGCAAAAGTGCCGCGGAGCCAAAGGTGAGGTGCATGAGGTGTCCAAGCGCGCGACGTCACTCTCTCCTGCGCTTTTCGACCTGACCTCGCTTCAACGCGAAGCCAACAGTCGATATGGATTTCCGGCCAAGATGACGTTGGCCATTGCACAGCGGCTCTACGAGCGCCACAAGGTTCTCACTTATCCTCGAACCGATGCGCGGGCGTTGCCGGAAGACTATCAGCCGGTCGTGTGCGAGACGCTTTCTCATCTGAAAGGGCTACAAGCTTACCGCGCGTTTTCCGAGGAAATTCTGACGAAGGGCTGGGTGCGTGCCGACAAACGCGTTTTCAACAATGAAAAGATTTCGGATCACTTCGCCATCGTGCCGACGGGCGAGTTGCCGAAAGTCCTCGATGAAACCGAGCAGAAGATCTACGATCTCGTCGTGCGCCGCTTCCTGTCGGTTTTCTATCCGCCGGCCGAATTCAACGTTACGACCCGCACGACCATCGTGGAGGGCGAGCATTTCCATTCCGAAGGACGCGTGCTGCTTTCTCCGGGGTGGCTGGCTCCGGCCGGTCGCACCCGTAGCGGCGGTCAGGGAGACCTGACGCCCGTGAAGCCGGGGGAACTTGTCGACACCGTCGGCATGGAAGTCGTGGCAGATCAGACTCGCCCGCCCGCCCGCTATACCGACGCCACGCTGCTTTCGGCCATGGAGTCCGCCGGCAAAAAGATCGACGACGGAGAGCTTCGGAGCGCGATGGAGGAAAAGGGGCTTGGAACGCCGGCGACTCGAGCTCAGACGATCGAAGGTCTTATTGAGCAGAAGTACATTCGCCGTGATGGGCGCGAGCTGATTCCCAACGCAAAGGCCTTCCAGCTCATGCAGCTAGTTCATGGGCTTAACTTGGAAGAGTTGACCCAGCCGCGCCTTACGGCAGAGTGGGAGCATCAGCTTTCGCTGATTGAGCACGGTTCAGCCTCCCGCGAAGCCTTCATGAATGAAATTCGTCAGATGACGGAGAAGCTTGTTGCCGTTGCCAAGCAATACGAAGGTGACAGCGTTCCGATTCAGAATCCGTTGCACTTTCGGAATCGTTGCCCGGCCTGCGGCGGCGAGATCGTTGAAAACTACCGGCGCTTCGCGTGCACGAATCCGAAGTGCTACTTTTCGTTGCCGAAACATCCTTCGGGTCGTGCATTCGAACCGCAGGAAGTCGAAGAACTTTTAGCCAACCATAAGATTGGACCGCTCTCCGGATTTGTGAGCCGTCGAGGTTTTCCGTTCGAGGGCGAACTGATTTTGGCCCGCGATCCAGAAAATGGTCAGTGGGGGTTGCGTTTTGACTTTGAGGAGCGGGAAGTGATGCCGCCCGAGCAAATTGCAGCTGCTCCTGAGATCGGCAAATGCCCTGTGTGCGGGGGGCGGGTGCTTGACGTAGGCGACTATTACGCCTGCGAGAACACCATGGCTCGCGACGGTGCGAAGGCGAGCTGCACGTTCCGCGTCGGCAAGCAGATCCTTCAGCGGGACATTTCTCACGAAGAACTGAAGAAGCTTCTCAATGATGGGCAGACGGAGCTCCTAGAGGGTTTCATATCAAAGCGCACCAAGCGGCCATTCAAGGCTTATTTGGTTTTCGACCCCCGCAAGAAGGCCGTGGGTTTCAAGTTTGAGCCGCGAGAGTCGGGCAAGAAGGGCGCGACCGCCGCAGAAGCCAAATCCTGATCAGCACAACAGGGCGGCCGGAGGGCTATTGGCCGCCCGCTCCCTTGCCGGAAGCGTCCTTGCGGTGCCGCCGAGTAACGAGCACTTGGTCGATCTTGTTGTTGTCGACGTCAAGCACTTCGAAGGTGTAGTCCCCAAACGAGGTTTTGTCGGTACGCTTGGGGATCTTCCTCAACATGTACATCATGAAGCCCGCGACGGTCTCATAGGCGGAGTCCTCGGGAAGATTTTCGATGCTGAGCGCATGTTCGAGGTCGTCGATCGGCGTAGCCCCGTCAACAAGCCAGGTGTCGTCGTCGCGTTGAATGATTTGCACATCCTCTGCAGTGGCTACGAGTTCGCCCATAACCGTCGACATAACATCGTTGATGGTGATGATGCCGACGACGAGAGCATATTCGTTGAGAATGACGGCAAAGTCCGAGTGCGTGCGCTGAAAGACGTCAAGCACCTCGGAGAGCGTAAGCGAATCGGGGATGAACTGACAGGGTTGCAGCAGCCCTGGGTCCTGGAAGGCGATGGGTTTTTCGTCGAGGACGCACCGCAAAAGATGCTTGGAATCCACGAAACCAATGACGTGATCGAGATCCTTGTCGCAAACAAGAAATCGGTTGTACGGAACGGTCGCGATTTTTGCTCTGATGCTCGCTTCCGTTTCGTCGAGCGTAAAGTAGACGATGCTCTCACGCGCGGTCATCGCCGAAGGCACAAGTCGGCTTTCGAGCTCAAACACGTTCTGAATGACTGCCTTTTCCTGCGGCGCAATCACGCCAGCTGCAGCTCCGGCCCCAACGCTCGCCAGAATGTCTTCGGATGTGATGGTCTCTTCTCGATTGGTGGGCAACCCTAGAGAGCGAATGCATGAATCGGAGAGACGCTCCAGAACGAAAACAATTGGATTCAAGACTTTGATCAGAATCTTCATGGGCCGCACGCTCCACATGGCCACGGCCTCGGGGCGCGCAATGGCCAGTCGCTTGGGGAGCAGGTCGGAGAAGATGACGAAGAGAAGCGTGGCGACGAGGAACGAGAGCACGAAGCCCAGATTGCCGAGGTCGTATCTGGGTAGAAGCTTTTCGATGCACCAGTCGAAAAGTGGAGAAAATGCAGCGTCGCCGACAATGCCGCCCAAAAGTGCGCAGGCATTCTGCATGATTTGCATGGCGGAGAAGAATTTACCGGGATGCTCCTGCATCTCCAGCACCAAAGCGGCTCGGCGGTCGCCTTCGTCGCTGAACGTTTGGAGCCGGGTTCTGGAGGCTGCGGCCAGTGCAATTTCGGCCGAAGAGAAAAAGGCGGCAACCACCACTAGCGCCAAAAGGCCGAAGATTTGAGTGTATGAAAGCATAAAATTGCTCGCGCAAGGCGGCGGCGCCGCCGTGCCGCAGATTCCTGTTAAAGGAGTATGTGTTACGCGTTCCGGAGGCCCGAAATTGCGTCCATAAAATCCCTGCAATCTCCGAGAGATTGACTGTAAACTGAACTTTCCTGATGGGCGTTTAACGCATCAGCGGGATTTATTCTAAAAAAAGAAAGAAAGGGTGACGCTATATGAGCAAGATTCAATCAGTGGCAGCGGTCTTGTCGGCCTGTTGTGCTATCGCTCCGGCAGCATATGCCGGGCAGACGCTTGATGCGATCAAGGCGCGCGGGCAGCTCGTCTGCGGCGTCAATACCTCGGCGCCTGGGTTCTCGGGGGTGGACAGTCAGGGGAAATGGGTGGGGCTTGACGTCAACCTTTGCAGAAGCGTGGCCGCGGCGGTCTTGGGTGACGCAAATAAGGTGAAGTTTGTGCCGCTCAGTTCCACGCAGCACATGACGGCGCTCAGCTCGGGCGAAATCGATATGCTTGCCCGCAATACGACCTGGACCATGACGCGTGACGCAAGCCAAGGGGCGGCGTTTGTAGCTGTTTCGTATTACGATGGCCAAGCCTTTATGGTTCCGAAGTCGCTTGGCGTCAAGTCGCTCAAGGAGCTCGATGGCGCGACCGTCTGCGTGCAGACGGGCACGACCACGGAAAAGACCACAGCAGATTACTTCAACTCTCACAACATGAAGTACAAGACCGTGGTGTTCGATACGACGGAAGCGACTCAGGGGGCATTCCTTGCCGGACGGTGCGACGCCTATACGTCCGACATGTCTGATCTTGCCGGCGTACGTACAGTGGCTCAGGATCCTTCAAAGTTTGAGATTCTTCCTGAGACCATCACCAAGGAACCATTGGGTCCTGCCGTTCGCCGTGGTGATTGGGAGTTTTTCCAGATCGTCCGCTGGAGCTTCTATGCATTTCTTAACGCCGAAGAGTTGGGCGTAACGCAGGCCAACGTCGATGAAATGCGAAAGGTGTCAAAGGATCCGAACGTCATGCGTCTGGTCGGCACGGGAGAGGACATGGGCCGCATGCTCGGCCTCGACAAGGACTGGTCGTACCGTATCATTAAGCAGGTTGGCAATTACGGTGAATCGTGGGAGAAGTACTTCGGCCCTAATTCCCCGTTGAATTTGCCGCGCGGCATGAACAAGCTTTGGACTCAGGGCGGGTTAATGTACGCCATGCCTATCCGCTGAGGCGATTTCCCCTCCTAGAGCTGGCGTCGCAAGCGGCGTCTGCTCTGCGGCAAAGGCTCCGGATTGTGTTGTCTGGGGCCTTTTTTAAATTTTTGCAGCCATGTTTTTTAGATCGAGTTTCGACTCCGTTCTTGGAGATGCCGCCTGGCGGGAAAGGGAGCGTTTTCGCCGTCGCAGAGAGTTGGCTCTGCAGGCCGTCATCGCTTTTGTGATCGTAGTAACTGTCGTTGCGCTTGCCGTCAACGTCAGGGCGAATTTGGATGCTCGTCACATTCAAAGCGGCTTTGGATTCCTTTTTCAACGCGCAGGATTTGAAGTGAGCGACAAGCTCATTGAATTTACAAGTGCTTCTGCGGTCTGGAAAGGTTTTTTAGTCGGGCTCCTTAATACGCTCAGGGTGGCCGCGCTCACCATCGTGACCGCAACGATGCTCGGCGTGGTCGTTGGTCTCATGAGGCTTTCCCGCAACGCCTTGCTGCGTTTTTTGGGTGCCGCTCACGTCGAGGTATATCGCAATATTCCACTCCTCGTACTGCTTCTCGCCATTTATCTGACGGTTTCAGAATTGCTGCCAGGTGTTCGAGAAGCGGTCGGAATATCGGGCTGGATCTACCTTTCGAAGTCCGGTTTGGTGTTCGCCGTACCTCAATGGGGAGAGATGGCGGTCGTGGGTTCGCTTGCCGTGGGCGCGCTCTTAGGCGCGTGGGTTTCCCATGCCGCTCAGCGGCGCACGACGAGACAATTGGCAGCCTTTTACGGCTTGACGGCATGTTTGGGAAGCGCAACGGTTTTGTGGTTTGTCTTCGGCATGCTCGGCGGATGGAATCAGCCTCAACCGACGCGATTCTCCATATCCGGAGGCGTGCAACTTACGCCAGAGTTCGTCACTCTGTGGCTTGGGCTCACCCTCTTTACCTCAGCGTCCATCGCGGAGATTGTTCGCGCCGGAGTTCTATCCGTGCGGACTGATCAGTGGCTTGCCGGCATGGCGCTCGGGCTGACGTACGGCGAAACGACGAGCTACGTTGTTTTCCCGCAGGCGCTCAAACTCATCATGCCGCCGCTCTCGAGCCAGTACATGAGTCTTACCAAGAATTCATCGCTTGCCGTCCTGGTCGGCTATCCGGACCTGGTCAACATCGGTACGACGGTGATGAATGTTACAGGGCAGGCGATCGAGGTGATCTTCATCATCATGAGCGTTTATCTCGTTATCAATCTATTGATTTCCCTGGCAATGAATGGACTTAACCAGCGAATTATGCAAGGGCAGTAGGAGCGGGGCGAATGCAGATGAACGAATCCATTTCCACGTGGATCAAGAAGAACTTTTTCGATACGCCGGCGTCTGCCTGCACGTCGTTGGTGCTTGGGTTGGCTGTCCTGTGGATCGGCTGGAAGATCTGCGATTGGGCATTTTTGAGCGCCGTTTGGACGGCGGATGTGAATGCATGTCGTGCGGGCGAGGGAGCTTGCTGGGGATTTGTCGCAGAGAAGTGGAGGCTTATTCTTTTCGGACGATTCCCCTTTGAGGAGCAGTGGAGACCGGCTGCGGCAACGCTTCTCGTGATGTGCATGCTGGTTCTTTCGGGACTGCCCTTGATGTGGCGCTGCGGCAGACTGCGCTTGCTTGCGGCGGCTTGGGTAGCCGCACTGGCTGGATTTTTCCTTCTGATGTATGGCGGCGCATTCGGTCTTGCCCGAGTAGGAACAGATCTTTGGGGCGGTTTGCCGCTCACAGTCATCATCACCTTCGTCGGGATGACGCTCTCCTCTCCGATCGGGATTTTGCTTGCTATCGGCCGCAGAAGCCGCATGCCGATCATTTCTTCGCTTTCAACGACCTACATCGAGATTGTGCGTGGGGTGCCGCTTATCACAGTGCTTTTCGTGGCGGCATTCGTTTTCCCCCTGCTCTTGCCTTCATCGTTCAAGACGGACGCCTTTTGGCGTGTGGCGGTAGCAATTGCGCTTTTCCAGGCCGCGTATATGGCCGAAACGGTTCGTGGCGGGCTGCAGACCATACCGAATGGGCAATACTCCGCCGCGCGGTCGCTTGGCATGACTCCTCGTCAGGTTTACCAATACGTCGTGCTGCCTCAGGCTTTGGTGGCGATTATTCCAGCCTTCGTCAACAGCTTGATCTCCTGCTTCATGGATACCTCGCTTGTCACCGTGGTTTCGATGCAGGATCTTCTCGGGAGCTTGCGTCTTGCGCTCGGCGACGCACAGTGGCGCGGGTTTTTCATTGAAGGCTACGTTTTCATATCCCTCGTTTATTTTCTACTCAGTTATGCTGTCTCACGCTACAGCCTCTGGCTGGAACGGCGCCTGACAGGAAAGAAGCGGCGGGAGCTTCCCGACTTGCGCTGAGAGAATGTTTTTTGGGTTCCATGAAGATTTTTTTTGAACATGTCATGCGGGCTGAGCTCCATGACCTTAGCCCCGATCGTTTGCTCGAACGGGTACGCCATTTTGCCGAGAGTCCTGAAGACTTCTGGTCTGAACTTCAAGGCAGCGAGATTTTGGAGGAGGCAGAAGATATTGAGACTGGAGTGTGGCGCTTCAAGCGCGTGCTCCATTACGGCCGCGGTCTCCATTTCGTCGAGCGAGGCGAATTTTGCGCCACAAATAGGGAGCTCCGGACGTTCGTTGAGATGGAGGGCGCCTCATCGGCCTTTGCTTTGCGCATCGAAGAACATTCGTCGAAGAGTCTTGCGGTTCGATTTTCCTATTGGGAAACCCCGCGAGCCGAGTCGCTCGATCCAAACCAGCCGTTTGTGGATGAGCTTCGCCGTCAGGCTTATGCCATGCGCGACGAAGCGATCATGAAAAAGCTAGTTGAAGCCTGATTGACTGCGCTGCGTCTTCAAGCGCCGCGCCTTCGATGGAGATTCCTTTTCGATGGAACTGACCGACGCCATTGCCGAGAAAATTGCCGCCGAGATCCAGGCCCGCCCTGAGCAGGTCGCGGCCGCAGTAGAACTTTTGGACGGGGGCGCTACCGTGCCCTTCATCGCCCGGTACCGCAAGGAGGCAACCCGCGGACTAGATGACACCCAGTTGCGGCAACTGGAAGTTCGTCTCAGCTACCTGCGCGAGCTCAATGCTCGCCGGCAGACGATTCTCGAGACGCTTCGGCAGACCGGCAAGCTTTCCTCTGAACTTGGAGCCCAAATTCTTGCGGTTCAGACCAAACAGGAGCTCGAGGATCTTTATGCGCCCTACAAGCAAAAGCGTAAAACCCGCGGCATGATGGCTCGGGAGGCTGGGCTTGAACCTCTCGCCGTGAGGCTGCTTGAGGAACGCGAAATCGTCCCGGAAATCGCGGCTCGGGCTTTTGTTTCCGAGGAGAAGGGGGTTCCCGATGTTGAATCTGCGCTTAACGGCGCACGAGACATTCTCGCTGAAAATCTTGCCCTTGACCCAGCGGTGCGCAGAATGCTTCGAGACTTCCTTCTTCACCGTGGAGAGATCGTGTCCGTCGTGTGTGAAGGCATGGAGGAAGAGGGCGCCAATTTCAAGGATTATTTCGATTGGCGCGAGGCCTTGGAAACTATCCCTGCGCATCGAGCATTGGCACTCTTGAGAGGCAGAAGGGAAGGCTGTCTGCATCTGTCGGTGGAGCTCCCGGCCGAAGAGGAGGCAAAGCGTCCTCACCCGGCAGAGTGTGTGCTTGCTCGTCATATTCATCTCCATATTCAAGATCGAAGCGCCCGAACCGTTTGGCTCCTCGCTGTTTGCCGCTGGGCTTGGCGCGTGAAGCTCCGTGCCTCAATCGAGGCCGATTTGCTCGAGCAGGTGCGGAGCTCGGCGGAGGAAGCTGCCATTACTGTTTTTGGCGCCAATCTTCGGGATCTTCTTCTGGCGCCTCCGGCTGGGCATCGTCGAGTGCTCGGCCTCGATCCAGGGTTTCGGACCGGGGTTAAGGCTGCGCTCATTGATGAGACGGGCCGAGTTCTGGCACACGACGTTTTGATGTTCCATCGATCGGAATGCGAGCGTCGCAACGCGCTCGAGCGGTTTTGGAAGCTTCTCGAGCGGGGGGTGGAACTGATCGCCGTCGGAAATGGGACGGCAAGTCGAGAAACAATGGGCGTGGTGGTCGAAGCGCTCAAGAGCCGTCCGGATGTTCAGGCTCGATGCGTTTTCGTAAGTGAGGCCGGCGCTTCGGTTTATTCCGCTTCGGCGCTTGCTTCCGAGGAGTTGCCCGAACTTGATGTGAGCTACCGAGGGGCGGTGTCGATCGCCCGAAGGCTTCAGGATCCGTTGGCCGAACTCGTCAAGATCGATCCGAAGGCGATCGGCGTTGGGCAATACCAGCATGATGTCGATCACGCTCATCTGGAAAGCCGCTTAGAGTCAGTGGTGGAGGATTGCGTCAATTTCGTCGGCGTCGACGTCAATACGGCGAGCGCGGAGCTGCTTTCTCACGTGGCAGGCTTGACGCGTCGAGTAGCGAAGGAAATTGTGACGTATCGGAATGCAAACGGAGCGTTTGAGAGCCGCGAATCGCTCAAGAAGGTGCCTTATCTCGGTGCGGCGCGGTTTCAGCAGGCGGCCGGCTTTCTGCGCATCCCGAGGGGGGCTAATCCGCTCGACGCCACGGGCGTTCATCCGGAAGCATACGGGGTGGTGGAGCGTATGCTTGCAAGCACAGGGATCCGAAACATGCGGGAGCTTCTCGGGCGGCAGGAGGTGCTCGGCAAGCTCCGCGCCGCAGACTTTGTAGACGAGAAGTTCGGGCTACCGACCATCACAGACATCTTGAGGGAACTCGAAAAGCCGGGGCGCGATCCGCGTAGGGAGTTCCGGGTGGTTGACTTTAATGAAAACGTGCGCAGCATTGAGGATTTGCGCGTCGGCATGAAGCTTCAGGGCGTAGTTACCAACGTCGCGGCCTTTGGCGCTTTTGTCGACGTTGGCGTGCATGAAAGTGGCCTAGTTCACGTGTCGGCACTCTCGGATCGATTCGTGAAGGATCCCCGAGACGTGGTTCACGTCGGCGATGTCGTGCAGGTGACGGTGCTTGACGTAGACGCCAAGCGGCGCCGAATCGCTCTTTCCATGCGCAAGGATCCGAGTGCATCAAAGCCCCGCTTCAGAGGCAAAGAAAACCGCCGCTCGGCGCAAACGGCCATGGCGGCGGCTTTTCTCGGAAAGGTGAGGAATTGAAGTTTTAGCGGTTGAAATCCACTTCGTGAGGCCCGCCGGCGCTTTCCGCATCCTGCGGATTGCGTCGACGCTCGCCGAACTCCATGAGCGCATTGAGTATGATCGCTCCAAAAGTGGCTGTGCCGATGCCGCCTAGGGTGAAGCTGCCGATGTGCAGGGTAAAGTCGCCGGCTCCGAGGATGAGCGTGACGGCGGCGACGATAAGGTTTCGGTTGTCGCCAAAGTCCACCTGATTCACTACCCAGACGCGGGCGCCGGCCACGGCGATAAGGCCGAAGACGACGATCGAGGTTCCTCCCAGGATGGGTTGTGGGATAGTCTGAATGACGGCGCCGAACTTGGGGGAAAAGCCAAGCACGATGGCAAAGCAGGCTGCCACGGGGAAGATCAGCGTCGAGTACACGCGGGTTGCGGCCATCACGCCGATGTTTTCTCCGTACGTGGTCACGCCGGTGCCGCCGAAGCAGGCCGAGAACATGGTCGCCAAGCCGTCGCCGAGGAAGGCTCGGCCCATGTATGGGTCCAGATTGCGGCCTGTCATTGCGGTCACCGCCTTGATATGACCGAGATTTTCACCTACCAGAATGATGACGACGGGAACGATGAGAGAAATGGCGGGGAGCGAGAACTCGGGCATTGCGAAGTGCGGAATGCCGAACCAAGAGGCGTCGGCGATTCTCCCGAAATCGATCGGCTTGCCGAGCCCCAGGCCGTTGGTCAGAACGGCGTAGATTGCATAGGCCATGCTCAAGCCGACCAAAATGAGAAGCTTTTGCAGCAGGCCGCGCGTATAAACAGCTACGCCGCCCACGCAAAGCACGGTGAGAAGCGCAATCCAGGCATCAAAGTCCGTACTGCCGACGCTCTTGACAGCCGTAGGCGCCAAGTTGAGACCGATGACAGCAACCACGGCGCCGGTAACGACCGGCGGCATCAGCCGTTCGATCCATTGCACGCCCGTCGACATGACGATTAGGCCGACGGCGGCGTAGACGAGGCCGCAGACGAGAATGCCGCCCAGCGCTACGGGGATGTTCGGGTTAAGGCCGGAACCAGCCACATAGCCCGTAGCGGAAATAACGACGCCGATGAAGGCAAACGAACTGCCGAGGTAGCTCGGTACGTGACCGCCGACCATGGCGAAAAAAATAAGCGTGCCGACGCCGCTCATCAGCACCGCCATATTCGGGTCGAAACCCATCAGCAGCGGAGCCAGAACGGTGGATCCGAACATGGCGACCACGTGCTGCACACCGAGGGCCAGAGTTTGGCTGAGCGGAAGGCGTTCATCGGGAGCGATGATGCCGTCGCGCTTCAGTTTCCACTGAGGAAAGTAGCTCATGAGACAAAAAACTCCGTGAAATTGGACGAGAACTGCGAGGAAGTCAGCTCATTCTAAGGCAGTTGTTGCAAATTGTTGCCGCGCTTGACGCGGCCCCATTCCGGTGCCTGCTAAAATCAGCAGCTTCTCTTTCGCTTCCGTAACTGACGGAAATCTTTTAAGAACTCGTTTTCCCATGACAGACCCGAATCCCGCATTGGTTCGCGACGTCAAGAAGCGTCGGACCTTTGCCATCATTTCGCACCCTGACGCCGGCAAGACTACGCTGACGGAAAAGCTTCTGCTTTTCGGTGGCGCCATTCAGATGGCAGGAGCCGTCAAGGGACGCAAGGCCTCTCGGCATGCCACCTCCGACTGGATGGAGGTTGAGAAGCAAAGAGGCATTTCCGTGACGAGTTCGGTCATGCAGTTCCACTATGCTGATCATGTGGTGAATCTGCTCGACACTCCGGGACACGAAGACTTTTCTGAAGATACCTACCGCGTGCTTACGGCGGTCGATGCTGCTGTGATGGTGATTGATGCAGCGAAAGGCGTCGAGGCCCAAACGATCAAGCTTCTCGAGGTTTGCCGGCTTCGCAATACGCCGATCATCACCTTCATCAACAAGTTCGACCGAGAGGTTCGTGACCCTCTGGATTTGATCGGTCAGATTGAATCGGTGTTGAAGCTCCAGTGCGTTCCCATCACATGGCCGATCGGCATGGGGAAGACCTTCCGAGGCGTCTTTTCGTTGCTGACCAACCGGTTGGTGCGCTTCACGCCTGGTGAAGAGCGCCTCACCAACGAGCATGAAGTGATCGAAGGTCTGGACAATCCCGAGCTAGACGGGCTTTTCCCCATGGAAATGCCGAGCGTCAGGGAATCGATCGAACTCATTCAAGGCACGACCGAGCCCTTTTCGCTCGAAGAGTTCCTCGCCGGCCGGCAGAGCCCCGTTTTCTTCGGCTCCGGCGTCAACAATTTCGGCGTTCAGGACGTTCTCGACGCGCTCATCAACTGGGCGCCCGAACCTCAGCCGCGTCACGCCGGCCGTCGCGACGTTTCGCCCTATGAAAATGCCTTCTCTGGGTTTGTGTTCAAGATTCAGGCCAATATGGATCCGCGTCACCGCGACCGCATTGCGTTTTTGCGCGTGTGTTCCGGCCGCTATCGCCCGGGCATGAAGGTGCATCACGTCCGCGAAGATCGTGAGCTTAAGATTCCAAACGCGCTTACCTTCATGGCTCAGGACCGCGTGGTGATGGATGACGCCGTTGCTGGCGATATCATCGGCATCTATAACCACGGTCAGCTTCACATCGGCGATACGTTGACTTCCGGCGAGCGCCTGGCCTTTACAGGGATTCCGAATTTTGCCCCAGAGCTCTTCCGAGCCGTGCGCAGCAAGGACCCCTTTAAGGCGAAGCAGTTACAAAAAGGTCTTCAGGAACTCGGAGAAGAGGGCGCCATTCAGGTTTTCACCGGAGAGTTCGGCAACGTCATGTTGGGCGCCGTTGGACAGCTGCAGTTTGAGATCGTGGCTCAGCGTCTGGCAACGGAATATCGCGTCGATGCGATTTATGAATCGACCGATGTTTCAACGGCCCGCTGGCTCTCATTCCCAGATGAGCGATGCAGGAAGGACTTTGAAGCCGAGCAGGGCTCGCGTCTGGCGACTGATGTGAACGGCAACATTGTTTATTTGGCCACATCGATCTATAACTTGGAGACGACGATGAAGCATTGGCCGCAGGTGATATTCCACACGACGCGCGAAATGAATCAGATTTTCGAATAGGCGTTGACGCTCGGCCCGGTTTCCTCATAGGAACCGGGCCGAAGTTCATCGCCTGCTTTGCCAGTGGATCGACGAACCGAGCTGATTGAGTCCGAGCCTGCGGCCTGCAATTCTGACGATGTCCGACTCGATTTTGGTATTTGATTCCGCGCCGACTTCGGTGCCGGATTTGTTGTCGTAGAGTTGATAGGACGAACGCGTAGCCTGTGGGGTAATGTTTGGCATGACGACATTGCACCCGCTCATGATGCCGAGAATGCGTCCGTTGGGTTCGAGCGTCTCAAGCGCCGTGGCCGCCGCAATGTTGACGTCCCGAAGCACAAGGCGTGTAGCGGCGATCATATTGAGCGAAAGTCTCAGGAGTGGGTCGTGGGCCATCATTCCGCAGTCGACCATGTCGGCGCCCTTGCTGAGGAGATAGGGACCCATTCCGATCATGTCCGCATCTATAGTCTGGAATGTTCGGATGTCTTGGACGAGATCCTCAACGGTTTGCCCAGGCAGGCCGATCATCACCCCAGTGCCAACCTGGTAGCCAGCTCGCCGCAGGTTACGGAGTGCCGTCATGCGGTGTTCGAGATTCTTTTCATGCCGTCCCGGCGTGCAGTGTAATTTGTGGAAGAGTTCCGGATTGCTTGTTTCGATGCGGAGCAGATAGCGGAGACCGTCAGGATTTCCACTCGCTTCCGCCCATTCCGCATAAACCTCGTACGGCTGCTCGCCGAGTGAAAGTGTGATCCCGAGTCCGAGAGGAAGTGTGTCGGAAACCGTTCTTTCGTGAATTTCCCGCAGAAGGCCGCTGATCCATTCCACCCAGTGCCGGTCCGTACGTTCACCCGCTTGAATGGCAATGGAGCCGTAGCCTGCGCGCGCAGCCGCAAGCGCGCAGCCGATCACGACATGCCGTGGAAGCGTGTATCGGCTTACTGCATGGTTGCTCTTGCGGATGCCGCAGTAGCGGCAGTTGGCCGTACAGATGTTGCTGATCTCGATGAGACCACGTAGGTACACTTCATCGCCGAGGAGATCCGTCGTAAGTTCATAGGCTCGCTCCTGAAGCCGCTTGACGTCTTCAGGGGCTTTAAGTCTGAGCATCCGAGCGATGTCGTCGTCGGAAAAGGTCGTTTGGCGAAGGAAGTCGAAATTGGTCGCCATGGGGTCACTTCCTGGAGGCTTTCAGATATGCTTCGAGTGCGTCGGGGTGGCAGGCCAGCACGCGCTCAAGGATGCCCTGAAGGTAGCAGATTGCCAAGCCGTAGTTCGTCATGGGGACTCCCTGCATGGATGCACGTCTGAGGCGCATCAGCAGGTGGCGGCGAGTGACGACACAGCCGCCGCATTGGATCAAGACGGCGTAGGGCGACAGATCTTCCGGAAAGTCCTTTCCGACGGAGATCTCGAAGTTCAATTTGACGCCCGTGTGTTCGCGCAACCACTTCGGTATTTTGATTCGACCGATGTCCTCAGGTTGGGGTAGGTGACTGCAGGATTCGCAGATAAGCACTCGATCGCCGTCGCGGAGTCGTCCCAAAGCGGCAGCTCCTTCTGCGAGTGCGATTAGATCGCTTTTGGCGTAGGCGAGCTGAATCGAAAACGTTGTGAGCGGGATACGGCTCGGAGTTTGGCGGGCCACCTCCAGGACGGCTTGAGAATCCGTCATGATGAACTTGGGATCCTGCCGCAGTTCGCTCAACGCTTCCGCAACTCGGTCTTGCTGTACGACGAAACATTTGGCATGCGTGTCGAGTAGCTCTCGAATTGCCTGAACTTGCGGAAGGATGAGGCGCCCCTTGGGAGCCCCGGTATCAATCGGCGTGACGAGCAGGACGGTATCGCCCGCTTCGGCCAGATGTCCGGCTAGAGGGCGATCCGGATCTATTTGAGTTTGAACGATTCGGATGACGGCTTGGCGCAACTCGTCAATACCTCGGCCGGTATGCGCGTCGCAGAGAACGACAGGTAGACCGAGTGATTTCGCTTCAGCTACTGCTGCCTGGTTTGGTCGATGAAGGTCGGCTTTGTTGAGTGCGATGACGCAGGGGGTTTTCAGGGTCTGTGCGGCATGAATCAGTTCGATGTCGTCCTGTTCGAGTCCCGATGCTGCGCCGACGACAACCGCGATGTCCACCCATTCGAGGATTGCCTTCGAGCGTCGAACGCGCGCAGCGCCAAGGCTGCCTGCATCGTCGTCGACGCCGGCAGTGTCAATGAAGACCACAGGACCGATCGGCGCGAGTTCGCAGGCTTTTTCCACCGGATCGGTGGTGGTTCCTGGGACGTCGGAGACGATGGAGATTTCTTGATTGGCCAGACGGTTAACTAGCGAACTCTTGCCGGCATTGCGGCGGCCGAAAAGGCCGATGTGGATGCGAAGCCCCTTGGGCGTTCCGAGTGCGACGGGGATCATAGCGAGTCAAGCAAAAATAAAAGGCCGGTTGAAAGTTCAGCCGGCCTTTTGAGTGAGCAAAACGATCGAACAGTTACTTTTCGATGTTGGTGCGAACTACGTCGCGCTCAAGCCAAAGCGGGGCGTGGTGCTCGGCGGCTTCCCAGGAGATCGTGCCCGGGCCGAGACGCCAGATCCCCTTGAAGTGCTCCATCGAGAGCAACGCGAGCGGGATGTGGGCGCAAACAACCAGCACCGAAATGATAATCGAGCCCCAAACGTGGAAGTAGAACATCCACTTGTAGACGAACTTGCCGGTGACCGGAGCGCCGAGCCAGAGCATCCAACCCGTCACCGCGAGGGCGGCAATCATGCCCATGAAGAGCAAGTAAGAGGCCTTCTGACCGCCGTTGTAGCGACCCTGCGGAGGAACTTCCACCGGTCCGAACGGGATCTTGAAGAAGCGACGAGGATAGCCGCCGAAGTTGCGGAACCAGTAGATCGTGTTGCGGTCCCATTCCAGGCAGGCGCGCATAATGAGCGCGAAGCGGTCGGGGGCAATCACGATGAAGCCGAGCAGGTTGAACGTGAAGATCGCGCCGAGAATCAAGTGGGCAATCATTGTGTACTCTGCCGCCTCGTTCGAGGGATTGCAGAAGAAGACGTACATGCCGGTGAAAAGCAGGGCGAACCACGTCACGGCGTTGACCGAGTGGAACACCTTGTCCGGAGCATGGAATCGAAGGATGCGGTCGTTAGCGTTAGACATGAGAAGCCTCCGTCATGGCCAGCGTGGAGCGCTGGTAGTAGTGCGTATGAAGCAGTTCATGCATCGTGTGGTCCACGGGTTTCGTGCCCATGTCCTTATAGACAGACATCACCACTTCGTTCTGGTGCGAGCAGGCAAGCCCCTTCGACTGGCAGAGCTTGTCGTCCTGGTAGAGGCCGGCCTGGCGGGCCAGAATGATTTGACCGCGGCGAGCAATCATATCGCCGATGGCCCAGCCGCAAACAACGGCGGCGCCGACGCAGAGGCCGCACACCTTCAGGAAGCCGCGACGACCCAGGATGAGAGCCGCAGGGCGTTCTGCATATGAATAGTTTTCAGACAACATATCGTTAACCTCGCGTCTCCATTACACCCGAAGCGGCAGCGGCATCGTCGGATGCAGCCAAGCCGTGCCGGCAGATTGAACGGGCTGACCGCCGCCGTTGACGCAGCCGCCCGGGCAGTTCATCACTTCGATGAAGTGATAGCGGTTCTTGTCGACCTGAATGCGGCGGAGCACTTCCTTCAGACCTTGGTTGGCGCCGTTCACCACACAGACGCGCACGTCGAACTTCTTGCCGCCGAGAGCCTTGATCGGCACCGGAATCGTGGCTTCAACGATTGCGTTGTCATGACCGCGGACGACTTCGATGTCGACATTCTTGAGTTCTTCGCCGGAAAGGGCGAAATAGGCCGTACGGAGTGCGGCCTCCATCACACCACCCGAGCAGCCGAAAATCGTGCCGGCGCCGGAGTAAACCTCAAGAGGCTGACGCTCGCGCGTCTTCGGCATGTGGAGCGGATTGATGCCCTTGCGCCGCATAAGTTCAGCAATGTCGCGAGCCGTGAGCGATGCATCGATGTCCTGGAAGGGCGGCGTATCCTGCGGAATGTCTTTGTTGGCGATGAGATAGCGCCAAGCCGAATTCATTTCGGGGCGCGACGCTTCAAAGATCTTGGCCGTGCAGGGCGTCACGGAAACGAAGTAAACCTTGCGAGGATCACACTTGAGCACGTGCTTGGCGGCCCAGGTCTTAGCGAGCGCGCCGCCCATCTGCAGGGGGGACTTCGCTGTGGAGATGTGCGGAAGGATGTCCGCGTGATAGGTTTCGGCGTTCTTGACCCAAGCCGGGCAGCAAGACGTGAAGTGCGGGAACGGGTGCTTGGCCTGTTCATTCACTTCCGGACTGCGTTCGCCGAGGATCCAGTAGCGGATCTTCTGCACGAATTCCGTGCCTTCTTCAATGATGGTCTGGTCGGCCGTGCTGTTGCAGTCGTAGACCACGAAGCCAAGCTCTTCGAGCGCGTTGACCATCTGTTCGGTCGAAAGCGCGCCAGGTTCGCCGCCGAATTCTTCGCAGAGCGAAACGCGGACGGCCGGGGAAGGCTGAGCGACGACGATGCGATCCTTCGAGTCGAGCACGCGCTCGACTTCGTCGACGAAGCTCATCTGTTCGATGGCGCCAAACGGACAGGCGATGAGGCACTGACCGCAGTAGAGGCAGGCGTCTTCATTAATTTCGTGCTTGGCGCCGATGCCGCCGGTGATGGCATCAACGGGGCAGAACTTGCGGCAGGTGTCGCAGCCGACGCAGTTGTCCTTGTTGATGTGGATGATCCCGCGCAGTTCTCCTTTGCGCAGGTTGCCTGCATAAGCAGGGCCATTTTCCCCGTGGGCGTTGTCGCCCGGAAGGAAGGTATGGACCTTGATCGTGTGGGACATGGAAGTGATCTCCGGAGTTGGAAAGACCGCCGCGGCATGCCGTTTCAGCCTTTCGACTTCGCGTTCGACGCGGATGACCTCCGGATAAGTATGGGGTCGAGGTTGTCCGCGCCGCTCTGATGTTGAGAGTGAGGGTTGATCTGCCGCGGCACTTACCGGCGGTCGACGAACGACCCGCAGAGCCCCTCAGCGAAACACCTCGCATTGTAAGGATTTGTAGCCGAGGAGACACTTCTCCTCTAGGCTGATAGAGGTAGATTTTGGGTGGTAGTTTTCCTCGCTATCTCGTACGGGTTTGATCCAGGTTAAAAGGCTTGAGTGTTCAGAGCGGAGAGGGGGAAATTCGAACGGAGCATTCGGATAAATCAAAGACTTCGAATGAATTTCCTTCTCCAACTACATGTCTTCCTCACGAAGCGGCGCCCGGAGTTCGGCGCGCACGTTGTCCATGGCCGAATAAAAAGCCTTCATCATGACAAGGCCCAGGAATTTGCCAGCATCCGTAACGACGATGCGGTCCGGGTCGTTCGGGTCGTCTTGAATGGCTCCAGCAAGCCTCAGTCCCATCATTTCCTTGAAGAGGTAGCGGTCGACGTTGATGCCGTGTACATCGCGGAAGTATTTGCGCGAAAGCCGGTGCGAAAAAAGCCCGAGCATCAGGCGGTATTGGGCGATCGCATGATGATCAAACGTGCGCTTGCGTTCGACGCCCGTATGCCCCGCGGCAATACGCTCGCCGTAACGGCGAAGGCTGAAGGTGTTTACGTAAAGGCTGTCGTTGAGGAAGCTGAAGGCTCCTGAGCCGACGCCCAAATATTCGTCGTAGTCAACGACGTATTCATCGAACCCTTCGTCGTTGGTTCGTCCGAAAGTCCACGACGTCAATTGGCGGTAGTGTGAGCCGAGCGTATCGAGAATGACTCGGTACTGATCGGCGAGTTCGTTGCCGGGAGCTGCAATGACGTTCTTCACGCTTTTTTTAGTTTGCGACGTCACCATGAGCGGATAGGTGGTTACCTGACGAGGATTGAGCTTGAAGATCTTCTCCATGTCATCGTGGAGAATGTCGAGATTCTGACCTCGGAATCCGAACATCATGTCAATGTTGCATGTCGGGAAGAGCTCTTGCGCGTACTGGAGGCGTTCGAAGATTTCAGCACCCGAACCGAACTTTTCATACCGTTCCGATAGCTTGAGGATGTCGTCGTTAAAGCTCTGCACGCCGATAGACATGCGGTCCACGAGTCCCTTCAGGTTGCGGAAAGCGGGCGTCGTGATGATCTGCGGATCCGTTTCGCAAGAAATTTCCTTAATTGTCGGGAAGAGCTTTTTCGCGTATTCGAGCGTTTTGATGAGTTCGTCCTCAAGGATGGTGGTTGTTCCGCCGCCGACATACATGGAGTGGAACGTGTAGCCGAGCGAATGCACGTAATCCATTTCCCGGCGGAGATTGACGAAGTACTCTCGAGCCTTCCACTCCTTGAAAAGAAAGCGGTGAAATGTGCAGTAGGAGCAGAGCGTCTTGCAAAAAGGCACGTGCGCATAAAGCAGGTACTTGTGCCCCTCCTGAGGTTCGGGCGGCCGCTGGAGAATAACGGGATCGCAGTGCAGGTATCGCTTGGTGTAGTAGTCCATTACCCGGTCCGTGAAGCTGAGCATCCACTGCGGAAGCAGTTTGCGGGGGCGGGGTACGTAGTGCGAAGCTGTCATGAGGGAGGTTCTCAGGTTCTGAATTCGATTGAAATGCCAGATGCGCGCCGGGCGTCAGCCGTGCGAAGCGTACATGCTGTCGATGCGTGTCTTCAGGAAGCGTGAAAGCGGTTCACGCTTCAGTTTGAGCGTCGGTGTCAGGAGGCCGTTGTCGATTGTCCAGGCAGTTTTCGTCAGTACGACGGCTCGCGGCAACGCATAATTTGGGAAGTTGGCTGCAGCCGCCTTGGCGCGCTTGAGCGCGGAGGTCTTCGCTGCAGGCGCCTCAAGGGAGGCTTCCGCTTCAGGGTCGAGCCCCAGCGATTCGGCCAGTGCCTTCCAGTGCTCGGGAGAGACGACAGCCAGAAGTCCGAGAAAGGGCTTGTTTTCGCCAACTACATATGCCTGCGCAAATAGAGGATCCGTCTCAATGGCGGCCTCAAGGTCCGCCGGTGGAACCTTTTCTCCCGTCGAGGTGACGATGATTTCCTTGATTCTTCCCTTGATCTTCAGAAGACCTTGCGACGTGAATTCGCCGACGTCGCCCGTGCGAAGCCAATAATCTTTCGTGAAGGCTGCTTGCGAGTCTTCGGGGCGATTCCAATAACCCTTCATGATCGATGGACCGCGGATTTGAATTTCGCCGTTTTCGCCGAGCCGAACCTCCACGTGCTGGAAGGGGCGACCAACCGTGTCGGGCTGATTGAACTCAACACAGTTGCCGGCGATGATGGGGCTCGCTTCGGTCATGCCGTAGCCTTGGATGATCGGCAGTCCGAGTCCGCAGAACGTTCTTGCAACTTTGGCATTGAGCGAGGCTCCGCCCGAAATGGCAATTCTCAGTCGTCCCCCGAACTGACTCTGCAAAAGCGTTGAGACCTTTTCAAGAATGAGGGGGCGAAGGAGCGGATCAAGCCAAGCGCCGCGCGAATCCTCGATCGGCATGCGGTTGCGTCGGCAGAAGTCTCTCCAACCAATCTGCACGGCGCGCTCAAAGATGGCGCGGGCAATGCCGCTAGATTTGCGAAGCCGATCCTGCACGCGAGCGTAAATTCGCTCGTAAACTCGCGGCACCGAGATGATGACTGTTGGGCGGACGGTTTTCAGGTCTTCGGCAAGAAGGAGAATCGAGCGGTTGTAGACGATCGTGCAACCGCAGGCAAGCGCAAGGTAGTAGCCGGCCGTTCGCTCGAAGGTGTGCGAAAGCGGAAGAAAGGAAAGAAAAACGTCGTCGGTCTGAGGGGAAACGCATTCGAGCGTGTCCTTGATGTTGCTCACGACGTTGCGGTGCGTGAGCATGACCCCTTTGGGCCTACCGGTTGTTCCAGAGGTGTAGATGATGCCGGCAAGATCGTCTTCGAGCGGTCCGGTCGGGAGGTCGCCCACATAGGCATCAGCGTCCTCGAGCCATTTTTGGCGGCAGCAAATGCGCGGCATCGGATTCGATTTCGAATTGATTGACGCTGCAGTTTCCTCGAGCGCCAAGACAAGCCGCAGGTTCGGCATTTGAACGCCGGAGGACTTCATTTTGTTCCAGCGCTCGAGCTTGTTCGTGACGAGCATCGACGCCTGACTGTCCATGGCGATGAAGGCGCTTGCGCCAGGCGTATCGATGGCGTGCAGCGGCACCGGAATCAAACCGTTTGCAAGTGCGCCTTCGTCGGCACAGACGGCGTCAACGCCGTTCGGCAGAAGAATGGCCACGCGCTCGCCGCGCTGCAGTCCGGCGGCAGCATACGCGCGGCGCCAAAGTTCAACGCGGGCGCCGAGATCCTTGTAGCTGAGGCTCTCCCACCGGCCCGCAGTGCGGTTGAACTGCCGCAGCGCTTCCTTCTCCTTATGCCGTTCGATGCTGCGGACGAGAAGTTCGGGCAGCGTCGTCAGTCCGTCAAGCTCGTTGGATCTCCCCATATCGTCTGAGTTCCTCTATTTGGCGCAGTCGGTTTCGATTTTGTTGGAAAACCGGAAATTTTAAAGTACCGGGTAAACTGGCGCAGAAGCTAATCTACTCCTAGCGAGGCCTGGGTGGATTTTTTCTCGAGTTCGGACCAGCGGGCATATCCTGCCTCAATGGTCGATTGCAGTGCTTGACAGCGCTCAGCATCAGCTCGGAGTTGCGCGGGTTCGCGCGAATGATAGTCGGGCGTGCTCATCAACCCGACAAGGCGGTTTAATTCCGCTTCCATCGATTCAATTTCGGCGGGAAGCGCCTCGAGCTCCTTCGCCTCCTTGTAGGTGAGCTTCACCCTCTTCTGCCTGACTCGGGCTTTGGGCGCCGGTTTGTCGGTCGCATTGGTTTTGGGAACGGTGGGCGCAGACTCTTTCAGCTTGGCCTGGTAGGCGTCCCATTCGGTGTAGCCTCCGGCAAACTCCAGCCAGTGGCCTTCGCCGTCCGGCACCAGCATGTCCGTCACGACATTGTCGAGGAATCGACGGTCATGGCTGACCAAAATGATGGTGCCAGGGTAGTTGGCCAGCGCCTGTTCGAGCATGTCGAGCGAATCAATATCCAGATCGTTGGTAGGTTCGTCGAGGACGAGCAGATTGGCCGGGAGCGCGAAAAGGCGCGCGAGCAGGAGACGGTTTCGTTCCCCGCCGGAAAGCGACTGCACCGGGACCTTGGCTTTCCTCGGACTGAAAAGAAAATCCTCAAGATAAGCGGCAATGTGCTTTCGTACGCCCGCGATCTCAACCCAATCGGATCCCGGTGAAATGGTTTCTGCAACCGTTTTCGAGAGGTCAAGCTTCTTTCGGAGCTGATCGAAGTAGGCGATCTGGAGGTTCGTTCCAGTTCGAATTTTTCCTGAATCGGGTGGAATTTCTCCGAGAAGAAGCTTGATGAGCGTGCTCTTGCCGATGCCGTTCGGACCGATGATGCCGAGTCGGTCGCCGCGCATCATCGTGAAGTTCAAGTCCTTGACGATGACGCGCTCGCCGAAGCGTTTGCAAAGTCCCTCTGTTTCCGCAACGATTTTGCCGCTCTTTTGCCCAGCGTCGATGTTGATACGCATCGACCCGATACGTTCTCTGCGTGCGGCCCGCTCCTGGCGAAGAGCCTCGAGTCTGCGTACGCGCCCTTCGTTGCGGGTGCGTCGCGCCTCAATGCCTTTGCGGATCCAGACCTCTTCCTGGGCCCAGAATTTGTCGAACCGTCGGTTGAATAGATCCTCCGCGTGAAGCTCTTCTTCCTTGCGTGATTCGTAGGCGGAAAAGTTTCCGGGGTAAGCGCGCAGAATGCCTCGGTCGAGCTCGAGAATTTCCGTGACGGTGCTGTCGAGGAAGGCGCGGTCATGCGTAATCATCATGAGCGCGCGTTGTCCTCGGTATTCCGAGAGAATGAGTTCTTCAAGACGCTTGATGCCGTTGATGTCGAGATGATTGGTGGGTTCATCAAGCAGGAGCAAGTCTGCCTCTTCAGCGAAAGCCAAGGCAAGCGCAGCGCGCTTCTTTTCACCGCCGGAAGCGTTTTCCGCCGGTCGGTCGCCGTGAACTTCGAACCGCGTAAGATAGGCGTCGAGCTTGGCGATGCGAGACCACTTTTCTGCGTCATCGGGAAGCTCTGAAAGCTTGCCGCGGATGATGAGGCTTTCCTTCAGCGAGCCTGCTTTGGGAAAGACGGGTTCTTGCTCGACAAATGCAATGCGAAGGCCGTCCTGAACCTTCATCTCGCCTCCGTCAAGCGCATTGCGCTGCGCCATAACGGAGAGAAGCGAACTCTTCCCAATGCCGTTGCGGCCGATCAACCCGATGCGGTCGCCCGAGTTGATGGTGAAGCTGGCATTGTCGAGAAGCGGAAGATCGCCCCACGCCAGCACGGCGTTCATTAGCGAAATCATGGAGCTCATGGTTGGGCTTGTGTCGGCAGGGTAAGTTTTTTTGGCGTGTTGAGGATGGGACTGGGGTTGGGACCATCACCGAGATCTTCGGCCGTGACCGGTGCAACGTCGGTGCGGCGGACGTTGCCGAACACCTCTTCGACTGATGCGAGCGGCGCGGTTTCTTCAACAGTGGATTTTTCGGGGAACTTGCCCTTTTCGGCCTCATCCATCGTCAATTCGATCAGCCTTCCGCCCTCGACGCCGATCAGTTGCGGCTTGCGGTTGACAACAGGCGATGCGCTTCGATCAAGCGTAAGACTGCCCGTTTGGCCGTCGATTGAAATTTCTTCTCGATGCGCGGACCAGTCGAGTGCAACAGAAAAGGCGTCGACCCCCAATGCAAAGAGGCGCTTGGCCGCCAGGGAATAGGGCATGGCCGTCCTGAAGCGCGCCTCAAATCCCTGCGCATCGTAGCGCACCACGATGGGGCACTCGGAAAATACGACCTTTTCCAAGTCGTAAGTCAAGGTGGCGGAGGTGGAGCTTGTACGCGGGTCGCCCGGATTTGACGCAGACGTCGCCCAAACGCGCATGAGCCTCGGGAGGCGGTTGCGGATGAGGCTTGCACCCTGAATATCGAGCGCGAGAAGTGCCGCGGCGTAGGGCGGATCCGACATAGCGATTCTCGCCTTTTCTTCCGATGTGACTGCTGCGAGCGCCCGTTTGCGCTGGTGGCCTTCTTCGACCGTTTTCTGAATCTCTTTGCGGCGTTCTTCAAATGCCTGCAGGTCTTCAAAAGAGAGTTTCGGCTCGAAGGTCTTCTGAAGTTCTGCCAGGTGTTCTTCGTCGACCTGGAATACGTCGAAGTCAACGCCCAGCTCGCCCAAGGCCTGCTGATAGGTCTCGGAGAGCTTCTGCTCCCAAGCCGAGGGGCCGGCGAGAATGGCCGCCTTGGCTGGTTGCGGCGCAGTGGTCAGACTTCTGGCTGCGGTTTGAGCAATGAACTGCGCTTCACGTTCCGTGGAAACGGACATCATGATCAGATTGTTGGGACACGCGGAGAGATTCGGCGTGTCCGAGGTGTTCAGCGCGACGACGGGAAGCGGCAGACTGGTGCGGTGCACAAGGATTTCGACGGCATTTTTCTGCAACGGGCCTACGACAACATCCGCGCCGGCCGACACCGCGGCATCGATCTGGGCATCAAGAGATGCAGCGCTTGACGCCTCGATCTGTAGCACCTCTACATTCCTTCCGCTCGTCTTGCTTGCTGCCGCCAAGCCATTCCCGACAATTTTTGCCGCGGAGAGAAACGGGGAGTCATCTTCCGGCATCAAAAGCCCGATCACCAGCTTTTTAACGGTAGGTTCTGAGGTCAATCCGCTCGGAAGATTCTCTGCCGGAAAAGCGAAAGCGGGTAAAGTAGCGAAAAAAATGCACGCAAGCGGTGCGGCAAGAACAAGACGTGAGGTCACTATGAATTCCCCGAGTATCCCCTGGCAAGATGATCTTCTAATCAAGATTGCCGGAGTCAAGGAACAACATTTTCCTCAAGGCGCCCTCTATGTGGTGGGGCTGCCGATCGGCAATCTAGGCGACATGACGCTGAGAGCGCTTTGGGTTCTGGCTCATGTCGATGCTGTCGCTGCAGAAGATACTCGCGAAACGCGAAAGCTGCTTGAGCATTACGGCATTTCTACGCATCTGCTGTCAGTTCGTGAGCATAACGAACGGCGGGGAGCTGAGCAAATTTGCGAGATGCTTTCGGACGGCAGGCGAGTCGCCGTTGTTACCGATGCGGGCACGCCGGCCATTTCCGATCCGGGTGCAAGGGTTGTGGAGTCCGTTCGACGTGCGGGATTCCGCGTGGTGCCGATTCCTGGGGCATCCGCAGTCGTTACGGCTTTGTCTGCGGCCGGATTGACCGCCCAGACCTTCCGCTTTGCTGGATTCCTCCCTTCACAGGGGAAAGCCAGGCGGTGCGTGCTCGACGAACTGACAGGAACCCGTGAGGCCTTTGTGCTTTATGAGGCTCCGCATCGCATTGATTCTCTCCTTAAAGATCTCCAGGCGGGTCTCTCCGGAGATCGTCGCGTCGTGATCGCCCGAGAGTTGACGAAGCGCTTCGAGGAAGTGGCCGAGTGTCCTGCAAAGGAGCTCGCTCAGTGGAGCGCCCAGCATGAGGCGCGCGGTGAATATGCTGTGGTCGTTGATGAGGAGCCGAAGCGGGCTTCCCGGGTTGATCTTTCGAGCGCCGATATCCGCTGGATTGCTGCGCTTCAACCCTGGTTGCCAGCGAGCCGCCTCGCAGCCGTGGCAGCCAAGGTAACGGGGGTGCCTCGTCAACAAATTTATGAGCGTTTGACTTCAGAAAAGACGGCTCATCAAGAAATGGAAGACCATAAAGATGAACGTCCGTCTTACGAGCACTAAAACAAACTTGAAGGAGGCGCCATGACAAACCCCAACGACCAATCCCTTGAAAACGTCAAGACGCCTGAACGTGCCGAGCCAGGAGATGAAGCGGAAGTTTCTCTTTACGAAAACGAAGCTGTCGATCGGCCTCCGCGTTTTCGCAATTCGCAGGATGTTCTTGCCTATGTGAAGAAGAGCATGACGGAGCGGGGGTACTCCCGCTCGGAAGAGGTGATCGCTGAAATTCTAAAAGGGCAGGCTGAGGAAGATCGCATCGCCATCCTGAGCGAACTTCTGCGTAAAGCGAGCGAAGCCGAGCAAACACGTCAGGAGCGGCTCGTTCGGGAATCGCAGCTCAATCCCGACTGGCCTTCGGGGAGCTATCCCTACATTAACCGGATGGGGCGCAAGTCCTATGAGGAGCAGAAGTACCACCTGCAGGTCGAGCTTCTGAAGTTGCAAGCCTGGGTGAAGGAAACTGGGCAACGCATCGTCATTTTGTTTGAAGGCCGTGATGCGGCCGGCAAGGGTGGGACCATCAAGCGCTTTATGGAGCATCTAAATCCCCGTGGAGCTCGCGTTGTCGCCCTCGAGAAGCCGACGGTTCAGGAAAGCGGCCAGTGGTATTTCCAGCGCTACGTTGCGCATTTGCCGACTCGGGGAGAAATGGTTTTCTTCGATCGGTCCTGGTACAACCGTGCTGGCGTAGAGCGCGTCATGGGCTTCTGCACGGATGACGAGTATCGAGAATTCATGCGGGAGACGCCCGAATTTGAGCGCAATCTAGTGCGAAGCGGCATTTACCTCATCAAATTCTGGTTTTCCGTGAGCCGAGAAGAGCAGAAACGTCGTTTCCGCGAGCGCGAGGTTTCACCGCTGAAGCGCTGGAAGCTATCGCCCATCGATAAGGCGGCTATTGACAAATGGGATGCTTATACGAGAGCGAAGGAGGCGATGTTCTACGCAACGGACACGCTTGAAGTGCCTTGGGTCGTTGTGAAGTCCGACGACAAGAAGCGAGCGCGCTTGAATGCCATGCGCTACGTGCTACGGGCGATTCCTTACGACAATCGTGACCTCGATGCTGTTGGACCAGTCGACCCCCTCATCGTCGGAAGGGCGGGTTCAATGTTTGAAACCGCCGAGAATTTGGGCAGCCTCGGTCGTGTGGATGCCTCTCAGGTTCGTGCGGCTGCGCTTCTCGATGCCAAATTCGGCTTCAATCACAAGCGCAAATAGCGTGTTTTGCGGCCGAGCCAATGTTCCACGTGGAACATTGCGCTTGGCCGAACTGCGGTCAGCAACCTAATTCATCTTCGGAAGGAAGATCGCTTCAATTTTCAGTCGGCGGATGTTTCACGTGAAACATCCGGACATGGAGCGATCTTCGTCCGCCTTGCTTTCTGGGTGTAGCTGCGAGGTCAGCGACTGTTTTGCGCGGTGTTTTTCCCCGCAGGACATAAAAACAATCCCGGCCTTCCAAAAGAGAGGGCCGGGACGTCTTTGACTTGGCGGATGTTCCACGTGAAACATCCTCTGCTATGAGATTTAGTCTTCGGAACGAAGCGCCACTTCCCGAGTCTTGGAGGAGTGGATGTTGCGCACGAGACTTCCGAGCAGCTCGGAGAGCTCTTCGATCAGGTTGGAATTGGAGATGACGCCGACGATGACGCCGCTGTCGTCCACGATAGGTAGGCGGCGGATTCCGAATTCGCGCATTCGGGCTAGCGCCATCACCATGCCTTCATTGGTCCGGGCCGTCACGACGGGCTTGGCCATGATGTCGCCGACTTTCGTAGTGCTTGGATCGGCGCGGAGGGCAACGGCCTGAATCGTGATGTCGCGGTCGGTAATCATGCCGACGGGCTTGCGATCCTGATCAATGACGACGAGGCTGCCAACATGTTCGCGCCGCATCTGAAGCGCGCAGGCTTCAATTGTTTGATCGGCCGTCGTGGTTGCGACTTCGTGAACGGCCATGTCGATGACTTTAAGAGATCGGGTCCGCATTCTAATTTCCGTCGTTGCTGTGTAGTGCGTGAGAACAGATTCTAGGCGAAATCCCAGAAAGATTTTTACGGAGCCGATGCCTTTTGCACTTCATCGCTCGTTTGACGGGCGTCAACGCTTCGGCGAGTAAAAGTCTCGAAATCGTAAATGCCGGAATCCATCAGATGCGAGGGCGATACCCGCTTCATGCTCATGAAGATGTTGTAGACCCTGCCGGGACACTCTCTATCCCATTGTCGAATGAGCGCCTTGAGCTCCGTACGTTTCTTGTTTTCTCCGGCGCCGCAAAGCCCTTTTCCGATCAATGGGTAGTTTCGGATTTTGGCCATTTTTTCAGTTTCGTATTCTCGGACGTAGGCAAGCGGTCGAATGACGACATGGCGGCCATCGTCGCTTCGCAGAATGGGCGGCATGCCTTTAAGACGCCCTCCGTAGAAGACATTGAGGAGAAAGGTGCTCACGATGTCGTCCATGTGGTGACCGAGTGCAATCTTCGTACAGCCAAGCTCGTCGGCAACGCGATAGAGAATGCCACGGCGCAGTCGAGAGCAAAGGGAACAGACATTTTGGCCGTCCGGAATCAGTCTCTGGATGATCGAGTAGGTGTCCTGATCCTCAATGTGGTAAGGCACCCCGCAGTCTTCCAGGTACGTCCGCAACGTCTCAACGGGGAACTGCGGGATATGTTGATGGATGTTGACGGCGACGAGCGAGAAGTCGATTGGAGCTCGTGCTTGGAGCGTTTTCAGCGCCTCAAGCAGTACGAAGCTGTCCTTGCCGCCGCTCATGGCGACAAGGACTTTGTCTCCATCCTGGATCATGCCGAAGTCGGTGACAGCTTCAGCCGTGAGCTTGATGATCCGCTTGGTGAGACGGCGTTGTGATACGGAGAGCTGGTTGCGCTCATTCAGTTCCATTTCCGGTGGACGGCTTCCTTTGGGGGGACGAAAAATGACGGTTGCCATGATTACTGGATGGTGCGTTCGGAGGGCGAGGCAGGGGCTCGCCAGACTTCGATGCCGACGGCGCCGGCATCGCTGTAGGCGTCAGGCTTGGAAACCTCAGCGCGCACGAGCGCTACGCCGGGAAGCGCGGTGATGCGTTTTGCGATGCGGTCGATCAGCGTTTCCTGCAGTGCAATGTGCGGGCCGGAGGCTTCTTCTTTGAAGATGTCGACGATGAGATCGTAATTGAGCGTATCTTCAAGCGCGTCTCTCGTGCTTGATGAGAACATCGTGTAGACCCAGACGTCCGCATTGAAAACGACGCGCTGCGGAGCAAGCCGCTCCTGGGGATAGGCGCCGATTCGGCAGGTGAGGGTCAAATCCCTGAGGAAGATTCTTCTGCAGCAGGCGCGGAGCGCTTCGGGCTGCGGCATTGAAAAATGGGTCATGCACAGAGAATGAGAACGAAAGTGGGCATTCTAATCCTGGATGCGTAAAATGCAGACATGCGATGGGCGTTGGTCATTTTCATCATTCTTTTCATGCTGCTTCAGGCGATGCCTGCTTTGAAACGGATCGGTCTGGGGCGCCTTCCCGGAGATATTTCGTTTCGTCTTGGGCGGCGCCAAATTGAGATTCCGCTTGCGAGCACGATTCTTCTCGCTTTTGTGGCTTTGCTCCTCGGCAAGCTTATTTGAGGTCGGCTTCCCAAACGGATTGGAGTGCTTCGCGGCGAGCCGTGAGGATAGCGTTCGGAATCGCTCGAGGATTCGGCTGACGGGCGGCAATGGAGCCCGCAGGAATGTTGCGCCAGGCAGCAAGCGCCTTCCGGAGTCGCTCAGCATCTTCGCTTCGTAGCGCCGTGTTTCCAATAGCGCCCGCTTCGCACATTCGTAGAACCGCTTCCACTCGGTATGGGCGACGAACGGCATCGCAGATGCGAAAGAGCTTTTCGGCCGCTTCCGAACTTTGGGAGAGGGAGTCAGTCAATGGAGAGACTTCAAAAAGAACGGCTGAAATCTCCTGCGAATCTGCTGGAGCACGGAGGGCATTCAAAAAGCTGGACGCTTTGTCAGCGTCAGAGCAGCCGAGCGAAAGTACGGCAAGGATTTGCGATGCCGGAATTTTGGACGTGGCAGCGGCCTGAATGGAATGAGCCAGCTTCTCGGAAATCCGCAGCATGGGGAAAAGATGCTCGAGAAGGCCGCACTTGTTTAGCGCGGTGAACATGAGCATGGGGTTCGGCGTGCTCAGTCCCTTGATGAACTCCTGAAGGATGCGTTCGGGCACGAGCGCGTCAGCCTCGCCGTTGTGAACCATTTCGGCCATGAGTGCTTCAGTTTCTTCAGCGATGCGGAATCCGGGCAGCTGAGCAAGAAAGCGAGCAACGCGCAGGATTCGTACCGGATCTTCGATAAAGGCTTCAGAGACGTGCCGCAAAAGGCGCAGTTCCAGATCTCGACGGCCACCGTACGGATCAATGATTCGACCTTCGGCATCCATCGCCATGGCGTTGATCGTCAGGTCTCGGCGGCGCAGATCTTCTTCAAGCGTCACGTCGGGAGAGGTATGGAAAATGAAGCCGTGGTAGCCGCGTCCTTGTTTGCGTTCCGTTCTGGCCAACGCATATTCTTCGTGCGTCTTGGGGTGCAGGAAGACGGGGAATCCGGCGCCGACCGGCAAAAAGCCGAGCGAAACCATTTCCTCTGGAGAAGATCCTACAACCACCCAGTCGCGGTCGTTGGGGTGGACGGGAAAGCCGGATTGTGAGAGAAGAAGGTCTCGGACGTAGCCGCCTACGATGAAGGTTTTCATATCCGATGTAAGTTAAGGCAAAGCAGAAGCGGCGGTTGATCCCGGGGAAACCTCTCCGAGGAACGCCTTGAAGCGCTTAATCGGTTGGTGAAGCCGATGGGCGTAAGTATGCATGTTCGCGAGAACGTTTTTAACGTATCCGCGGGTTTCGTAGTAGGGGATGGTCTCGATGAAGATGGCGGCTTCCATGGGTTGGGTGAGAATCGACCTCCAGACGCGCGCTTTGGCGGGCCCCGCGTTGTAGGCAGCCGTCGCCACCACGAAGTTTGAATTGAGATCCGTGTAAAGCATGCGGAGGTAGGCCGTGCCGATCAGCAGGTTGAGCTCCATGTCGCGGAGGCTGTAGCGTGCGTAGTTTGCTACGCCTACCTGATGAGCAATCCATTCCGCAGTTTGGGGCATGACCTGCATTAGGCCGCGGGCGCCGACGTGAGAGCTCACGCCGGGAATGAAGCGGGATTCCTGGCGGATGAGTCCGTACACCCAGGCCGGCGGAATGTTCTGACCGCGGGAGAGCTGACGAACAAGTTCAAAGTAGGGCATTGGGTAGCGCTGCCGTAGGTCAACAATGGAACGGCCCGACCTCATGCTCGTATTGATCATTCGATGAATTAGGTGACGCTCCTTGGCATATGCGGCCAGAACGACGAAGTCGCGGCCGTGAAGACCTGCTGTGGCCCAATTCCATTCACGGTGTCCTTCACGATAAAAGTGCATCCGGTATAGCGCCTCGGCGCGAAGGAGACTTGGGTTCGAGCGCCAGCGCTCGAGCTCGTCGGCTCGGATGGGTGCGGGTGCTTTGCCGAAGGCATAAGGAACGCGCAGTTCGTCGCAGGCAAGCTTACCGTAGAAGGACATGCGGGAAGTGAGCCGCGACCAGGTCTTTCGGGCCTGCTCATGGAGACCGCGTTCGGCGTATGCTCGGCCCTTCCAGTAGAGCCAGGTTTCTTCTTCGGCGATATTCTCTGGCAGTTGGGCAATGATTTGACCGAGCGAATACCAGTTGCCCGTTCGAAGCGCGGAACGAGCCTTCCAACTCCAGACAGAGTCGTAGTAAGCAATAAGGAGCGGATCTTGTCGGATTGCGCTTCCGGCACGGCGGTAATGGTCGAAAGCCTGAGGATCCAGATTCGTCGCGGCCTCGTAGCCGATCATGCTCCAGACGAGGGATTTCCAAAAAGCAGAGAGCTTGGGCTCGATGCTTGAAGCGAGCTCAACCGCTGCCGCGGGCTGCGCCTTGAGAAGGCGCAGAACCGCAAAAACGCCGAGTCGCGCCGAAATGTTCGACAGAGCGCGCTGTCGGTTGTACCAGCCGATCGGCTGCTCCAGAATTTCGATCAGTTCCGTCATGGGGGCCGGAAGTTCGGGGCGGGGGACGTCCTGAAGCGCCAGTCGAGCTTCCGACCAGCGGTGCTTTTGCATGAGAAGCAAAACGCGCCGCCAGGCCCAGGTGCGATCCTTATGCAGAAGCATGCGGCTGAGCTCGAGGAACGCTGGAGACCGTACGTTCGGTGCATCGCGCCAGAGTTTCTGTGCGTCGACAAGCAATGCATGCACTGTTTTTGGACGCCGGGCGGCAGCCATTTCGCCAAGGATCTTCCAAGCCCGAATTTCGGGATCATTTTGATTCCAGCGGATTTCGGCAAGAATTTTGTCGAAAGCTTCGTTCCCAAGGGCGGATCCGGCCAACTTCAAATAAGCCGTGCGGGCAGCTTCACCGAGGTAGTCCCCATCGTGGAGAGCAATGAAGCGCTGCATTTCGTAATGCGCTTCCGGGTCAGTCCGGTCTCGCTCCAATCGCAGGCTGAGACTCCAAAGGACGGCATAGTCGCGCAGTTCGTGGTTGCCGTCTCGAAGAATTACCGCAAGCTCCGAGAGGGTTGTAGCGTCCTTATTCTCGTAAGCGTGAACCGCCGCTTCAAAGACGGGGTCGAGCGGACGGAGCCTAGGCATCTGAAAATCGACGCCGTCGTCAGGAATGGGCGCATCAAGGAGTTCCGCAGCAATTTGCCCTGCGGCTTGCGCGGCTTCGCCGGCTACGGCTGCATTCCCCGCGCTTTCGGGGATGCGGTATTGATCTTGAAAGGCGTCATCCACGGCTTCGACGACGCGTTTGGCCGCAACATCCGAAGCGGTTTCCGTGAGAATAAGTTCATCATCGGAACGGGTTCTGAGCGTATGAAGACGCTCCTCGATCGTGACGGGGATAAGGTTGCGGGGAATCTGTCGTAGCACGGCCGAGTCGGGCAGCGGCTGACCGTCTGGCGTGACTGAGGTCGGTTCTTCAGCCGCCAGAAGTTCCGTGAGATCCGTCCAGCCGTCGATTGCGGCGGCGGAAACTTGCGTCGGCCGCCCAATGGCCAGCAGAACGGTCGAAACCAGCGCGACGGCGGCGTAAAACGGATGATTCATGGATAAGTCGTGTTACTTCTGCGCGATTTTGGAATGGGAAGTAAACATTATGGGCAACTCAGACGGCAATTTCTGTAACCGCGCTTGTCGAAACAAGCAGGAGTGGCGAAGCCTCCTGCGGGCGAGACGGCTGCTCTTGACGGACTTAGAACGCCGGTGTTTGGAAGAGACGGTTGCGCAAGTTCTTCGGCTTTTGGATTCCGTGCGAATTTTGGGGGTGTATTGGCCCATGCAGGCCGAGCCTGATTTGCGTGCGGTGTTTTCGGCGTGGGAGGCGCGAACTGGTGGTCAGCTGGCCTATCCGCGTTGCACCGGCTTCGGACGAATGGAGTACGCGCTCCCTGCGGATTGGGCTCCGGATGCTGAAGGAATCCATAGTCCAACGGGAAAGGCGGTCATTCCGTCAGTGTTGTTCGTGCCGTGTCTGGGTTGGTCGAAGCGAGGGTTTCGATTGGGCTACGGAAAGGGGTACTTCGACCGCTATATTGCGCCTTTAGGTTCGCGGGTGAGCGTGATTGGGTTGGGGTGGGAGTCGGGCATGGTGCCCGATGGTCTGTTCGGTGCAAATGACTGTCCGCTCGACGGCATTTTGACGGCACGGGGGTGGCATGCGGCCGCAGAAAAAAGGATCCCGGCGCAAGATGCTTGCGCCGGGATCCTGGATCGACTTCGTCCGCTGAGCGTCGATTAGTAGCGGTAGTTTTCCGCCTTATAGGGACCGTGCTTATCGACTCCGATGTAGGCGGCCTGCTCATCGGTTAGCTCGGAGAGCTGGGCGTTGAGGTTCGTCAGCTGGAGGCGGGCGACCTTTTCGTCAAGAATCTTCGGAAGGATGTAGACGCCGAGCGGGTAGTGCTCCGTGCGCGTGAAGAGCTCGATCTGTGCAAGCGTCTGGTTCGCAAAGGATGAACTCATAACGTATGAGGGATGACCGGTAGCGCAGCCAAGGTTGACGAGACGGCCTTCGGCAAGGAGGATGATGCGGTTGCCGGAAGGCAGTTCGATGTGGTCGACCTGCGGCTTGATGTTTTCCCATTTGTATCGACGCATCGCCGCCACTTCGATTTCGCTGTCAAAGTGTCCGATGTTGCAGACGATCGCTTCATTCTTCATGGCAAGCATGTGTTCGTGCGTGATCACATGAATGTTGCCCGTAGCCGTCACAAAAATGTCAGCCTTATCCTTGGCGTAATCCATCGTCACGACGCGGTAACCTTCCATGGCGGCCTGAAGCGCGCAGATGGGGTCGATTTCCACGACCCAAACTTGAGCGGCGAGAGCTCGAAGCGCCTGTGCGCAGCCTTTGCCCACATCGCCATAGCCGACCACCACGGCAACCTTGCCGGCAATCATGACGTCCGTCGCGCGCTTGATGCCGTCGACGAGCGATTCGCGGCATCCGTAGAGGTTGTCGAATTTCGATTTCGTCACCGAGTCGTTCACATTGATGGCTGGAAACTTCAGTTCGCCCCGCGCGTGCATCTGATAGAGGCGATGCACTCCCGTCGTGGTTTCTTCCGTCACGCCTTTGATGTGTTCGATGCGCTTCGAGTACCAGTGGGGGTCTTGCTCAAGATGCGCGGCGATCTGTTTGAAGAGCGCGTGTTCTTCATCGCTCGAGGGATTGGCGATGACGCTCGGATCGGTTTCAGCGCGTGCGCCAAGGTGCAGGAGGAGCGTCGCGTCGCCGCCGTCGTCGAGAATCATGTTGGAGTAGCCGTTGTCGGGCCACTCGAAAATTCGGTGTGTGAAGTTCCAGTATTCATCGAGCGTTTCCCCCTTCTTGGCGAAGACGGGCACGCCGTCCTCCACGATTGCGGCGGCAGCGTGGTCCTGCGTCGAGAAGATGTTGCAGCTCGCCCACCGTACTTCCGCGCCGAGCGCCGTCAGCGTTTCGATCAGTACGGCCGTCTGGATCGTCATGTGGAGCGATCCAGAGATGCGGGCACCGCGCAAAGGCTGCGTCGCGGCGTATTCCTTGCGGATGGCCATGAGTCCGGGCATTTCCACTTCGGCAATCTGGATTTCCTTGCGTCCCCAGGGGGCAAGACTCAGATCCGCAATCGCATATTCCGTGGCGGTGGTCATGATGTGTATATCCTTAGTTTTCAGCTGGTGAGCGCCGTTTGAATATAAAGCGCAGGGCGCCCGAGCCTGGCGGGTGATCCGTCGCAACGCTCCTCGGACGCCGCGCGCAAAATGGGATTAGGATTTTCGCTGTGCGGCTTTTTCTGCTTCGTAGGCCTGCAGGCGCCGGAGCGCATCGACAACGTCGGCGAAACCGACGCCGGAAAGGAGGGCGCCGGGAGCTTCAAGAATCGCCTGCGGTTCACCCTTTAGGCGCTTCACCCACTGACCGGCATCGCGGCCGGAGGCAAATTCATCCGAAATGAAGAGTTCGCGCACGCCGTCAACGATCTTGAAGCGGAAGGCGTCGTTTTCACGGTACTGCTTGAAGAGTGTGGAGCAAGTCTTCTTGGTGGGCTCGGCGGCCGACACATCGGTTTCTTGCTGGTGCGTGAAGCTTCGCAGGCCGACAGCCTGACGAAGCTTTTCGAGGAACGGAGCGGCGTAGGCGCGGGCTTTGCGGGCACCGGCTTGCATGATGTCCTCGAGGTCGTCGGGATGAGCCATCAAAGTTTCGTAGCGGGAGCGCATCGGACCGATTTCCCGATCAATCGCCTCGGCGAGCATTTGCTTGGCTTCGCCCCAGCCGAGACCTCCGCGAAGGGCTTCGCGGAAAGCCGCACCTTCTTCCTTCGTGGAGAAGGCATCGTAGATCACGCACAGCGACGTGCTGTTGGGATCCTTCGGTTCGCCTGGGAGACGGCTGTCGGTGACGATGCGCGAGATGGCTTCGTCGAGCGCCGCGCGGCCGCCTTCGAAGAGCGGAATGACGTTGTTGTAGGACTTGCTCATCTTGCGGCCGTCAAGCCCCGGGAGCACCTCAACGTTGCTGCCGCCCGTCGCCTTCGGCAGAACGAAGAAAGGGGCGTCGGCTGGCGCATAGAGATTGTTGAAGCGGGAAGCCGCTTCGCGAGCCATCTCCAAATGTTGAATTTGGTCGTGACCGACCGGAACCTCGTCGGCGTTGAACATAAGAATGTCGGCCGCCATCAGCACCGGATAGCAGAAAAGGCCCATCAAGACGTCGGCGTCCGGATCGCGTCCTGCTGCGACGGCGGCATCGACGGCCGCCTTGTAGGCGTGCGCACGGTTGAGAAGCCCTTTCGACATCACGCAGGACAGCATCCAGTTGAGCGTCGGAATTTCAGGAATGTCGCTTTGACGGTAAAAAACAACATGATCCGGATCGAGTCCAGCGGCAAGCCACGTGGCGGCGATCTGCATGCGGCTGCGTTCGACTCGCGCAGGATCATGGCATTTGATCAGAGCATGAAGGTCGGCCAGAAAGAAGAAGCTCTCGACATTCGGATTACGGCTCTCCTGAATGGCCGGTCGGATGGCTCCAACATAATTGCCGATGTGGAGTGTTCCGGTCGTGTTAATGCCAGTGAGTACTCGCTTATGACGGTTCATTTTGGATGTTGATGGATGCGGTGTTAAAAGAGATGCGCCAATAAAAATGCCGGTGAAACACCGGCATTCGTGTGTCCGACAGGCCTTTACCGGTTAAAGTCCGGCCTGTTCGCGAAGCGCGTCCGCGCGGTCGGTCTTTTCCCAGGTGAATTCCGGCTCTTCGCGGCCAAAGTGACCATAGGCAGCCGTCTTCGAGAAGATCGGGCGGCGAAGGTCAAGCATCTTGATGATACCGCGGGGACGAAGATCAAAATTGGCGCGGATGAGTTCGGCGATGCGCTCGTCAGAGATGACGCCGGTTCCCTTTGTGAAGACGGTGATGTTCATCGGTTCGGCGACGCCGATCGCATAGGCGACCTGCACGAGGCAGGATTCGGCAAGACCGGCGGCCACGACGTTCTTGGCAACGTAGCGCAGCGCGTATGCTGCCGAGCGGTCAACCTTCGTGGCGTCCTTGCCGGAGAAAGCGCCGCCGCCGTGCGGGCAGTAGCCGCCGTACGTGTCGACGATGATCTTGCGGCCGGTAAGGCCGCAGTCGCCCTGCGGACCGCCTACCACGAAGCGGCCGGTCGGGTTGATGAGAAACTTCGTGTCCGTAAGCCACTCGGCCGGCATGACCGGGCGGATGATCTCTTCGATGACGCCGTCGATGAATTCTTGCTTCATCGTGCGGCCATTCGACATTTCGGGCGAATGCTGCGAGGAGAGCACGATCGTGTCACATCCGACCGGAACGCCGTCCTTGTAGCGCAGGGTCACCTGGCTCTTAGCGTCGGGACGCAGGAACGGCAGCGTGCCGTTGCGGCGCACGATGCTCTGGCGCTGCATCAGCTGGTGCGCGTAGTAGATGGGCGCGGGCATGAGGGTCGGCGTTTCCTTGCATGCAAAGCCGAACATAAGGCCCTGGTCCCCGGCGCCGAGATTGAGTTCGTCGTCGTAGGCGCTGTCGACGCCCTGAGCGATGTCTTGAGACTGTTTGTCGTACCCGACGAGCACAGCGCATCCCTTGTAGTCGATGCCGTATTCGGTGTTGTCGTAGCCAATGCGCTGCAGTACGTTGCGGGCGGTCTGAATGTAGTCGACCTCGGCGCCCGTGGTGATTTCGCCTGCGAGGCAGACCAGGCCGGTCGTGCAGAGCGTTTCCGCGGCGACACGGCTCTGCGGATCTTGTTCAAGGCAGGCATCCAGAACGGCGTCAGAAATTTGATCGGCGACCTTGTCCGGGTGGCCTTCGCTGACGGATTCGGATGTAAAGAGATATTCGTTGCTGGCCATCGCCAACTCTCCTTTGGTGTTTGTTAAATGGAGGACTGCGTCGGCGCAGAGGCGATAGGACCGTGTGCGGAGGACGCTTTAGCGGCATTTATGGTTCGCCCCGCAAGTTGTCGTATTAACTCGGCGAATCGTGCAATATTAGCGCTCACGGAGAAAGCGTGCAAAGGGAAGCCCGCTAAAATGAAAGACCAACGTATTCTTTCGCTTTGTTTTTAACCATGAGTTGGTTGCTGCGCTTGGTCTCTCGACTGCCGCTCCGGATCCTGCAGCTCATCGGCGCTGTGGTCGGTGAATGCACGTTCTGGCTATCGCCGGTCTATCGCCGGCGCACGCGAAGCAACATGCGTGCGGCTGGATACGACGACAGCGAGCTCTTTGCGCGTTGCGGGAGAAATGCGGGTCGGCAGGCGATGGAAAGCATCTGGGTTTGGTACCGTCCGGCAGAAGAGGTGCTCGAACAGGTACATGCAACCGAACGGGCCGAGCGTTTCATTGACGATGCGCTCGAGACGGGCCGTCCCATCGTTTTCATGACGCCGCATGTCGGGTGCTTCGAGGTTTTGCCCGTGTGGTTTGCCGGGACATTCCTCTCGAAATTCGGCCGCGGAATTACGGTGCTCTACCGTCCGCCGAAAAACAAGTGGCTTAGGGGAGTCGTCGGTGAAGCCCGACAGGCACCGGGCATTTATGCCGTGCCGACCACGCTTCCCGGTGTGAAGCGCGCCGTTCGGAACCTTCGTGCCGGACATACGTTCGGCGTCCTGCCCGATCAAGTGCCCTCCAAGGGCGAGGGCGTATGGGTTGATTTTTTTAATCGGCCTGCCTATACAATGACGCTTCCGGTCAAGATCGCCCATCAGTTTGACGCCGTTCGCATCTTCGCCTGGGGAGTTCGCCAGCGCCACGGTTGGGTTGTAGATGCAGAACTTTGGACGGATCCCCTCACGGGCGATCCGGTAAAGGACGCTGCCGGCATGAACCGCAAAATAGAAGAGATCATTCGGCGCATGCCGGAGCAGTACGCATGGAGCTACAACCGCTACAAGGTGCCCCGCGGAGCTCCCATGCCGCCTCGACGCGCATCCCGATGAACAAGATTTTCTCTCGACTTCTGATCGCTTTCGTCAAGTCGCTGCGGCATTTGCCCATGCGGGCCCGCTGGGGGCTTGCGCGCATCGTGGCCGCAATTCTCTGGCGCGTGGTTCCGAAACGACGCCACATCATCGATACCAATTTGAGGTTGTGCTTCCCGGAGTTGTCCGAGGTCGAGCGGACTCGGCTCGCCAAGCGCGTCTATCTGCGCTTGGCCCGCGCCGCGGTGGATCATGGCACCCTTTGGAAGGGAAGCGTCGAGGAAGTTCGCAGACTCGTTCACATCAAGGGAATCGAGAACATCCTTGAGAGCAAATCGCCCTTGATTGTGGTCGCGCCTCACTTTGCCGGTCTGGACGCGGCGGGGATTGCGCTCAATACTTACGTGCGGGGCGTGTCGCTCTACCAGCGTCAACGTGATCCGGTATGGGATGAGGCGATTCTTCAGGGACGGCTTCGTTTCAGCAATCCTGTGCTGATTGCCAAGAGTGATGCGAGCGATCTGCGCCCCGTCATGCGGGCCATGCGGCAGGGGTTGCCCTTCTACTATCTTCCCGACATGGACAACGGGCGGCGCAATTCCATCTTTGTGCCTTTCTTCGGGCAGCAGGCGGCAACCGTTCCGATGGTTTCCCGACTTTCCAAGGTGATGAAGGCAAAGGTGCTTTGGTGCATCGCCACCATGACGGAGGAAGGCTACGAGGTGGAGATCACCCCGCCCATCGAAAATTTCCCGACGGCTGACGCCCGAGCGGACACCTGTCGCCTGAATGCCGAGCTTGAAGCTTGGATCCGCAAGCATCCAGATCAGTATTTGTGGGTGCATCGCCGATTCAAGACCCGCCCGGAGGGCGAGCCGTCCGTCTACTGAGCATAGATCCTGCGATGCAGATGATTCCCTTTGTCAAGATGGAAGGGGCAGGCAACGATTTCGTCGTGCTTGACCTCACGAAGGCCTCTTTCGGACTTGCTGACGGACTGCTTACAAGCATTGCCGACCGCCGCCGGGGCGTAGGAGCCGACCAGGTGCTGGTTCTCGAGCAGACTCGTTCGGACGATGCGGATTTCCGCTACCGTATCTTTAACGGCGACGGCCAAGAGGTCGAGCAGTGCGGCAATGGCGCCCGATGCATCGCCCGGTTCGTCCGCGTGAAGAAGAACTTTCGAGCACGCCGCATTCGATTTGAGACCCTGAAGGGCGTGATTTCGGTCAGCGAGGATGAGAACGGATGGATGACGGTCGATCTTGGACGTCCGTGCTTTGGGGCGCCAAGTATTCCTTTCTGTCCGTCGTTCTGGCCTGAGGCCGACGAGATGGGCGGGTTTGTCGAATTCGCAAGCGGCGAACGGTCGCACTTCAACGTCGCCAGCATGGGCAATCCCCACGCCGTTTTTTTCGTTTCTTCCGTCGAACGTTTTCCGCTCGAAGAGGCTGCGCATATACTGCAGCATCATCCTGCCTTTCCCGAGAGCGTCAACGTGGGGGTTGTCGAACGATGCACCGCTCAAGAGGCTCGCATCCGCGTTTTTGAGCGCGGTGCGGGTGAGACGCCTGCCTGCGGGACCGGAACTTGCGCGGCGTTTGCCGTGGGACGGCGACTCGGCCTTTTTGACGAATGCGTCCGCTTTGAAGCGCGCGGCGGCTCGCTCGCCTGTCGGGAGAGCAAAGACGGGTGCGTGCTGCTCTCGGGACCGGCTCAATTCATCGCCGAAGGGCGCTTCTACTGGAACGTTGAGAACGTATGATCGATCTGATTTTGAAGAAATCTAAGGAAAAGTCTCTTCTGAGGCGCCATCCTTGGGTCTACGACACGGCTGTTGCCCGAATGACTGGAAAGTCGGCGAGCGGCGAGACCGTTCGAGTGCTCTCGAACGACGGACGCTTCCTCGCTTACGCTGCTTTTTCGCCGTTCTCGTCCATTCGTGCCCGATGCTGGAGCTTCAGGGAGGACGAACGGATCGACGAGGCCTGGTTTGCGCAGAAAATCCGCCAGGCTGTGGAAGCTCGTGCCGATCTGTGGAGCCGCACGAACGCCGTGCGGCTTGTGTTCGGCGAAGCCGACGGTTTACCTGGACTCATTGTCGACCAGTACGATGACTTTCTGGTCACGCAGTTTCAGGCGGCCGGCGTTGAGGCTCGTCGGACCTTGATCGGCCGGCTCCTGATGGAAGCGACGGGCGCCCGGGGCGTCTTTGATCGTTCGGACGCTGCCACGCGCCGACGTGAAGGTCTCGAGCCCCGCATCGAGCTTCTTGCCGGAGAGGAGCCTCCCGTTGAGATCGAGGTGGTCGAGGACGGCGTGCGCTACGGCGTCGACGTCCGCGTCGGGCACAAGACGGGCTTTTACATCGATCAGCGCGAGAGCCGATTGACGGCGCAGAAGGTGGCCGAACGCTTCCGCGAAAAGCACGGCCGCGGCCTGAGGGCGCTTAACTGCTTCTGCTACACGGGTGGATTTTCGCTTGCCTTGCTTAAGGGCGGCGCCGAGTCTGTTGTCTCCGTAGATTCTTCCGAGGAAGCGTTGCGCATGGCGGCAGCCAACGTGCGGCGAAACGGCTTTGATGAATCGAAGGCGGAGTTCCTTTGCGAAGACGTCTTCACGGCGCTTCGGCGCATGAGGGACGCGGGCGAAACCTTCGACTTGGTGATTCTCGATCCGCCGAAGTTTGCTTCGAGCCACTACCACGTCGATCGTGCGGCTCGGGCGTATAAGGACATTAATCTGAACGGACTGAAACTCTTGCGCCCTGACGGAGAGCTCTTCACGTTTTCGTGTTCGGGGGCCATCGATCAGGACCTTTTCCAGAAGATCGTGGCGGGCGCTATTTTCGATGCGGGGGTCGACGCTTGGGCAATCGGACGCTTCGGTGCAGGCATTGATCATCCGCTTCTTATGACGTATCCCGAGGGCGAGTATCTGAAGGGGCTGCGCATTTTGGTTCGGCCGTAATTCAAAGAGGCATTGAAAACATGATGGTTGAAGAAGCTCAGGGACCGGATATTCCCGTCACCATTCTCACGGGTTTTTTGGGGGCGGGCAAAACGACGCTCGTCAATAGAATTCTCAAGGAGAACCACAATTACAAGATTGCAGTCATCGAAAATGAGTTCGGCAAAGAGAACATCGACACCGATCTCATCGTGTCCGAGCACAAAGAACAAATCATTTCGATGAACAATGGCTGCGTCTGCTGCACCATCCGCGGCGACCTTTCCCGCGTGCTCACGAATTTGCGCCACCAGCGCGACCGCGGCGAAATCGACTTCGACTATGTGGTCATCGAAACGTCGGGCGTGGCCAATCCGGGCCCTGTGGCTCAGACGTTTTTCATGGACGATGCCGTGGCGCCATTTTTCCGTCTGGATGGCGTGGTCACGGTGGTCGACGCCAAGTACGGTTCGGACGCTCTCGACAAGGAGGCGGCGGCGCGCGATCAGGTCGGCTTTGCCGACCGTATTTTGCTCTCGAAGTGCGACGTTGCTTCGCCCGAGGAAGTTGAAAAGATCACCGCGCGTCTTCGCGCCATGAATGCCCGCGCACCGATTCGTCGCGTCGACATGGGCAATTGCCCGGTCGATGAAGTGCTCAACATTGCCGGATTCAATATGAACGACGTGCTCGACGTCGATCCGGCCTTTTTCAGCGACGCGCACCATCATCATCACCACAACGACGACATCCACACGTTTGTCTTCGACTCGGATCGTCCGTTCGACCCGCAGAAGCTCGACCGCTACATCATGTCGCTGGCGAGCGTCTACGGGCCGGACCTTCTTCGCTACAAGGGCGTGCTCTACATGACGGGGACGGACATGCGGGTGGTGTTCCAAGGCGTACACATGCTGGCCGTTTCCGACGTGCTTGGCCCTTGGGGGGACCGCAAGCGCGAGTCGCGTCTCGTGTTTATCGGCCGGAACCTTCCCGAAGAGGCTATTCGCCGCGGGTTGGAAACGTGCCTTGCCTGACGGACTGGCGAAATTTCGCAAACTTCGCTATAAAGCACGTTTAATTTTGGGAGTTCTGCGGGGATCTAATGTCATCTCGGCGGCACCGCGGAATTCCCGTTGCATCCAGGATTGAAGCTATGGCCACCAAGAAGAAGCTCCTTACTGCTGAAGAGATCCTCAAGATGTCCGACGACGACTACATGAACGATCGTCAGCTTGAGTTCTTCCGCCATCGTCTCTCGGAAATGGAGCGCGAGCTTCGCGCAAATGCCGATCAGACTACGGTGAACCTCCGTGAAACTTCGGTCGTTCCCGATCCCGCGGATCGTGCCACGATCGAGGAAGAGCATGCGCTCGAGCTGCGTACGCGCGACCGCGAACGCAAGCTTCTCAAGAAGGTTCGTGCGGCTTTGAAGCGTATTGACGACGGGGAATACGGTTTCTGCGAAGAAACGGGCGATCCGATCGGCGTTGCCCGACTGATGGCTCGTCCGACGGCCACGCTCTCGCTTGAAGCGCAGCAGCGCCGCGAATTGAAGCAGAAGATCTACGGCGACTGATCCCAGAATCGGGCGACGGTGGGCACGGTCTCTTCGCGGAGGTCGTGCCTTTTTTTGTGAAATTTTGAGAGTGATGCACAATGACGGCATTGTGGCTGCTTGACCTTGACGACACGCTCTTTGAAGCATCGGGAGGAATGCTTGTCGCCATTCATTTGCGGATGAACGCGTTCATCCGCCGTCGGTTCGAGGTCTCGGACGAGGAAGCCGGACGCTTGCGCACTCAGTACTGGGAGCAGTTCGGGTCTACGTTTCTTGGGCTTTGGAAGAATCACGGCGTCGATCCGGAGGAGTTTCTCACCGAAGTGCACGATTTCGACCTTTCCCCCTACGCAGAGAAGAGCGCGAAGCTGTGCGACACCCTGCGGCGGCTTCCGGGCCGCAAGGTTGTTTTCACGAACGGTCCGCGCAACTACGCCGAGCGGGTGGTGCGCCGTTTGGGCATTTTGCCCTGGGTGGAGCTGGTCTCGAGTTCCGACATGCGGCTTTTCAGAGGCTGGCGGCCGAAGCCGAGTGTTTCAATGCTCGAAGCGGTCTGCCGCACGTTCCGCTCTATGCCATCAGAAGCCGTGCTCGTCGACGACAGCCTCATGAATCTGCGCGCCGCAAAGCGGGCGGGTCTTCATACCGTCTGGTGCACGGGGGCTCGGCGCCGGCATGGAAAGATCGATCATCTGAAGCCCATTGCCTACGTGGATCTGGCGATTCGCGAAATTGGCGAACTTCCGAAATGGGTCGGCCGGCTTGCGCCGGCCGACTTTGCCAGGAAAGATTAATCCTTGACCTTCTTTGAAGCCTCTTCTGCGGAATTCGGCTTGGTTTTCGCCGCGGCGCCCTTTTCCTTCTGACGGCGTTCTTCAGCTTTGAGCTTCTTGACAACGTCAACGGGCTGTCCGCGGTAGCGGGAAACCTGCACCTTTTTGCCTTGCAGATAGGCGACGGCTTGCTGGAGCTGCCAATCCTTTTCGTCGCCGAAAACGTACATGTAGTCCGGCGCTTCGGCATCGGTATCGGCATAGGGCAGGTCGTCCCTGGTTGCCGCTTCGCCCGTCTGCTGATTGGTCAGGTGATGGGCGAGATCGGCCTCTCGGACCTGGAAGGTTGGGTAATTGCCTTTGGGCGTATCGTCGACATAGACGTCGGGTTCGATGCCGCGCGCCTGAATGGAGCGGCCGGACGGCGTGTAGTATCGGGCAGTCGTCAGCTTCACCCCGACGGTCTTGTCTTCAAAGCGCATGGGGAGAATAGTCTGAACCGACCCCTTTCCGAAGGAGCGGTCACCCATGAGCGTGGCGCGCTTGTGGTCTTGCAGGGCGCCAGCGACGATCTCGGAAGCCGAGGCGGACGAGGAATTGATGAGCACCACCATGGGAACCGTCTTGGCTTCAGGGGTCAGCTCTGCAAGCGCTTTCACGGCGTTGCCCGCGCGGTAGTCCGATTCGATTGCCTTGAAGACGTAGTCGGATTGCGGAGCGCGGCCTTTCGTCGAGACGATGTCGGAATTGGGGGGCAAGAAAGCTGCGGAAACGCCGATGGCCGCCTGAAGCAGACCACCTGGGTCGTTGCGCAGATCGAGAACGAGCCCCTTGAGGTGTTTCGTGCGGGCAAGCTCATTGAGTTGTGCGGCGAGGTCCTCGGCCGTGCGCTCCTGGAATTGGGAGATGCGAATGTAGCCGAGAGAGTCCTTGAGCGGCTGCATCTTCACCGACTTCGTTTTGATGATGGCGCGTTCGAGATTGAAGTGAAGGGGCTTCATGGCACCCTTGCGTGCGACTTCAAGGTGAATTTTGGTTTTTGGCTCGCCCCGCATGCGCTTGACGGCATCTTCGAGCGTGAGGTCGGCACAGGCTTCGCCGTCGATCTTGATGATGATGTCGCCTGCACGCACGCCTGCAGCTGCAGCAGGCGTGTCGTCGATCGGCGAGACGACGCGCACGCCCGATGGATCCTTGGTGACCTCAAGGCCGAGTCCGCCGAAGGAGCCGTGAGTTGCTTCATCCATGTCCTTGAAGCCGTCCGCGTCAAGGAAGCTCGAGTGCGGGTCAAGACCGCTCACCATGCCTTCCATGGCGAACTGGAGCAGCTCTTGATCGGAGACATCGTCAACGTAAAAGTCCTTGACGGCATTGAAGACGCTGGTGAACTGCCGGACTTCCTGCAGTGGAAGGGAAGAGGTTTGCTTGATGGCGAAAGCCTGCAGGCCGACGCTGACGAGAACGCCTGCGCAAAGGCCTGCTCCGAGGAGAAATGCGGCGCGAAGATTCTTCATGATCCGAATCGGCTGAAGGGTGATGAGGAGGGTATTGTCGCTTATTTCCCGAACCACGGGGTCGGATTGACGGGCTTGCCGCGGTGTCGGATTTCAAAGTAGAGACCGTGATCGTCGCCGTTCGGCGAGCCGGTCTGCGCGATGACCTCTCCGGCTTTGACCGAATCGCCTACCTGCTTGCGCAGTGAATCGGCGTGCGCGTAGACGGTCATGTAGGTGTTCCCGTGATCGATGATGAGAAGATTGCCGTAACCGCGCAGCCAGTCAGCAAAAACGACGGTGCCGGCTGAGCAGGCTTTGACGGGAGCGTTTGCCTTGGTTTCAAAGAGAAGCCCTTGCCATTTGGCCGATCCCGAGCGCGTTGCTCCGAAGCGTGACGCGACGCGCCCGATCACTGGCTGCGGCAACCGCCCCTTCAGCTTTGCGAAGTTGCCGCCCTTCTTAAGCGCCACGTGCTTGACGGGCTGGCCGCTCGCTGACGCAGCGCGCTTGCGCTCGGCCTCGGCTCGCTCCTTCGCGATTTTCTTGTCGAGAGAGGCGACAAGGTCGCTGAGGCGGGCTTGATCTTTCAAGAGCCGACCGATCTCGTTCTGCTTTGAGGCGACTTCGTCGGCGAGTTGCTTGAGTGCTTTTTGTCGATCCCGTCTTTCATTCAACAGCTCTGCACGGCTCTGCTCTTCTTCCTTGGCGATGCGAGTCAATTCGAGCCGGCGGGATTGGGTTTCGGCGCGAACGCCGAGGATTCGTTTTTGCTCCGCTTCCAGATTGGCCACCGCTCTGGTCTGAGCAAGTGCGAGGTAGCGTAATTCAGCTCCGAGGCGACTTTTTTCATTGGGATTGGTGCCGTCGATGAGGCTCTGCCAACTGCGTCGACGTGCATTAAGAAACTGCGCGCGGGCAATTTGCTCAACCAAGTTTTCGGCGTCGCTAAGGCTGGCAGATACGGACTGGTGGCTGCGGCGGAGCTCTGTTAGGCGTCGTTCGACGCCGTCCCGTTCTGACTTGAGCGCATTAATGCGGCGGTTGGCCTTTGAAATGGCCTGGTCGGCCTTCTGAATGCGGCGGGATGCTTCTTTGCTCTGCCTCTCTTTTGAGGAAAGCTCCTCTCTCAGCGTCGAGAGCTTCTTCTCGATCGACTGCTTTTCACCCTCGGCGCGCTCCTTCGCCGCCTCCGTCTTCGAAGCGGCGGAGCTGGGCGAAGCGTAGGCAATAAAGACCGCGAGCGCGGCGAGCCAAAGAGAGCGGGATAGAGGGAACACGGTCGATGCTGCGTCAGTGAGGGCGAGCCCTCAAATATCATGCGAGAACGAATCAATCGCAATCTATAATCTTACTTCCCCATCGATCTCATCACGATTTCAGATCGAATATGCAATTTATTGTTCAGAACGTTTTGTTGATTGCCATCGCGATCGTTGCGGCGCTTGCTTTGTTCCTTCCAAAGATCAATGCCCGACGTTACGGTCCCGAGGTGGATCCCGAGGGCGCTATTGCGCTTATCAATCAGAAGAATGCGCTTCCTGTCGATCTGCGCAAGCCGAAGGAATACCGCGACGGTCATATTGCGGGTGCGGTGAATTATCCCTTCGACTCGTTTGCAGCCGACCTGGAAAAGTTGCCGAAAGACCGCACGATCCTGCTCGTTGACGAGCTTGGAGCCTTTTCCCGCAAGGCGGTGCGGATGCTTCACGCTGCGGGCTATGCCGACACGGCCGTCTTGGACGGTGGTCTGACGGCTTGGGGCAAAGAGAAACTGCCGCTCGTGAAGTGAGCGAAAGGTCAAAGATTTGGTCTCCAACAGGGCGGAGTTTCGCTCTGTTTTTTGAATAAAGGAATTTGAAATGGCGGAAATGGACAACACGAAGTCGACGGATGACCCCTCTGTGCAGCCTGCCGATGAGGCTCAGCAGCCGGTTTTTCAGCTGCAACGTTGCTACCTGAAGGATGCTTCGCTTGAAATGCCGCATGCGCCCGAAATCCTCATGCAGCCGCAGTCGGAGCAGCCGCAGGTCGACATCCAGTTCGAAGTGAGTCAGCGCGTCGTGGCCGCCGATCTCGTCGACGTGACGGTTCGCGGCACCATTACGGTGAAGACGGGCTCGAAGGTGATTATCCTCGTTGAAGGCAAGCAGTCGGGCGTTTTTGCAATTCACGGCATCCCCGCCGAAGCGTTCCCGCACCTGACAAATGTGCTTTGCCCGTCGATGGTTTATCCGTATCTGCGAGCTAACCTTGCCGACATGATGACGCGCGCCAACGTTCCGCCCGTTCATTTGCCGGAGGTGAACTTTGAGGCTCTTTATCAGCAGCGTCTGGCTCAGGCCAAGGCTGAGGAAAAGACTCCAGAGGCGACGGCGGAAGCCTAAATTTTCATCCTAGGGGCTTCGGTAGCGAGGTCCCTTTCTTTTTTGACGCGAGGGGGGATGCTCCATGATTCGAATTCTGCTCATCGACGACCATACGCTCTTTCGAAGCGGAGTGAAGGCGCTCCTGCAGCGTCAGAGTGACTTTGAAGTGGTCGGTGAGGCGAGCGACGGTCTCGATGGCGTCAAGCTCGTCGAGCAGGTGGAGGCCGATGTGGTGCTGCTTGACGTCGACATGCCGAGTATGAATGGCATCGAAGCTTTGGAGCAAATCCATGAAACGCATCCCAACCTTGCGGTTCTGATGCTCACCGTCAGCGAAGACTGTGAGTCGCTTCGGGAGTGTCTGCGCCTCGGAGCCCGCGGCTATCTGCTTAAAAAGATCGATCAGGACTATCTCCTGCGCTCCATTCGCAACGCCTACAACGGCGACAGCGTCATTTCGCCTTCCATGATGTCGAAATTCGTTTCGCACATGGCTGAGCCTGCTTCGGCCCCACGCCGCAGCGAGCACCAGGAGCCGAGCGTCTTGACGCCTCGCGAGCGCGAAACGCTCGCTTGGCTTGCGCGTGGCGTGTCGAACAAGGAGATCGCCCGGGCGCTTAATCTGGCCGAGTCCACCGTCAAGGTGCACGTCCAGAGCATTCTGCGCAAACTCAATCTATCCTCCCGCGTTCAGGCCGCCATCTACGCGATCGAACACAAGATCGACAAGGAAATTTGACCGCAGGAGTTCAAACGCCCCCCTGGTACCCGTTTTGGCGCCAGGCTTCGAATACAGTGACGGCAACGGTGTTCGAGAGATTGAGCGAGCGGTTGTTAGGGCGCATGGGCAGACGGATGCGCTGAGATTCAGGGAAGCGCTCACGGATTTCTTCGGGGAGTCCTTTGCTCTCAGCACCGAAAACAAACCAGTCGCCTGGACGAAAATGCGCTTTGGCAAAGAGCGATGAGCCCTTCGTCGTCATGATGAAGATCCGCTCGGGTGTTGGCTGTTCGTCGACGAGGAACGACTCAAAATCCTCATGCACGTGAAGCGTGGCGTACTCGTGATAGTCGAGGCCTGCGCGCTTCATGTGCTTGTCGTCGAGGGAAAAGCCGAGAGGCTTGACGAGATGCAGGTCGCACCCCGTGTTGGCGCAGAGGCGAATGATGTTGCCCGTGTTGGGCGGAATTTCCGGGTGGACGAGAACGACGTGAAACATGGTCGCGGCCTCAGAGCGGGGATGCTTCGGATAGCAGGCGGCGGAGCTTTTCGATGGCCTGTTTTTCGATTTGACGAATGCGTTCGGCGGATACGCCAAATTCCTTGGCGAGCGCTTGAAGCGTGACGGGCTTCGCCTTCCCGTCTGCGTCTTGGTGTAGGTAGCGCGCTTCGATCACGCGGCGGCTCCGTTCGTCGAGCTCGGCAAGCGCCTTCTGCAGACCGTGCTCTTCGAGTTCTTGCCGCTTCTCTTCCTCGAGAATGGCTTCGGGTTCGTCCTCCGGCTTCGTGAGCCAGTCAGCGGGCGTAAAGTCGTTGTCCTCTCCTTCGCCGGCCGGCGCGTCGAGGCTTTGTACCTGGCCGTACATGCGCTCCTCCATCTCGAGCACTTCCTTAGGCTTGACATCGAGGGCAAGCGCAATTTTTTCAGCTTCGTGATAGGTGAGCGCATTCTGGGTGTCGGCCTTCATTTGGCGAAGGTTGAAGAAGAGTTTGCGCTGGTTCTTGGTGGTGGCAAGCTTCACGATTCGCCAGTTGCGGACGATGTATTCCTGAATTTCCGAGCGAATCCAATGCACGGCAAAGGTCATCAGCCGCGCTCCCCGATCCGGGTCGTAGTGCTTGATCGCCTTGAGAAGGCCGATATTGCCTTCTTGAATCAAGTCGGCGAAGGGTAGCCCGTAGCCCATGAAGCCGCGGGCAATCGAAATCACAAGCCGCAGGTGACTCAGCACAAGCTGCTGAGCGGCCTCAATGTCGTTTTGCTCCTTGATGCGTAAGGCCAGACTGTGCTCTTCTTCGGCACTGAGAATCGGCGCGCGCTCGGCGATGCGCAGAAACGCTTCGAGATCTCCAAGCTGACCGACAACAGCCGGGGCCTTCGGTGGCGAGTAGGGAACGACGGCGCGGCTGCGGGCCGACGCGGACGTCTCCTTCTCACGGATCGGCGGCGTGCTCGGATCGAGTTTGGATAGGTCTTTCGGCATGAAGTGCAAATGCAGACAAAGATGGTGGAACGCCGTTTATTATGCGGCAGCCCTAATTCCTGAGGCGACGCCATGCATCGGCCGCTGCTGCAGCTGCTGTCAGACTACCGAGGAATGCGGCGGCGAGGATAAATGCGGCCTGCAAGCTGAGTGCAGGCAGTTGGAGCTCGATCGAGCTTTCATAGAGCTTTGCGGCTTCATTGACGTAGCGGCTGAAGACAAGCAGTTCGGCTCGAGCGATGACGAGCGCGGCGGAGCTGGCCACCCCGAGCAGAAGCGCACCTCGCCAAGCGTAGGGACGGACGGCAAAGACGGGCGAGGCGCCGAACGTCTTCAGTACTCGCATCTGGGAGGCGGCCGATGTGGTGCTCATGCGGATGGCGGCGGCAAGAACGAGCGCCACGAGGAGCGCGGCTGCTCCACCAAGGCAGATGAGCCCGACGTAGGCCGCCCTGGAAACGGCAAGCATCTTCTCATGCCATGACGCCTCGTAGGGGACGAGATCGACGCCTTTGATCGCCTCAATCTTTTGCGCCGCTGCGGCGGCTTCTTCGCTAGAGGCTTCCGGCTTGAGCGTCACGATGATGATGTCGGGAAGCGGGTTGCTGAGAGCTTTGCTCTGAGGAATGCCCAGATTGCGGTTGAGATCCGCAAAAGCTTTCTCGCTCGGCAAAATTTCCGTCCCATCAACGAAAGGGATGGTCCGAATGCGGTTTTCGACCTGCTTCAAGTCGGCCGACTTGGTGGTGAAGACGGTGAGTTCGAGAGACGTCTGCAAGCCGCTCAGCGGCTCGGAGAGGCTGAAGACGACTGAAGCGATGAAGATCGGAATGGAGAGGGCAAGCGCTGAGAGAAGGGCGGCGAAGCTGAAGCGGCTGGCATCCGATCGCAGACCGAGTGCAAGTTCCGAGAGGGCCCAGCGGTGTGAGGCAAAAATGCTCATGCGAAATCCTCAGACGGAAGGCTCCAAGGCCACTACCCTGAAATGAGCGCTGGCGGCGGGCGGACGTCGGTGGCTTGCCGCCATGACGGTGACGCCTGCCGAGGCAAAGGCCAAGAGAAGACGAAGCAGCACGGCGGCATTTTCTTCGTCGAGCTGCGCGAGCGGGTCGTCGGCGAGGATGACGACGGGGCGGTTAACGACTGCCCGGGCGAGCATGGCGAGCTGGCGTTGTCCGGCAGAGAGCGCCGCTGGCTTCAATTTGCCGAGTTCGCTGATTCCGCACTTTTCGAGCGCGAGGTAGGCGCGCCGCCGCGCTTCGGCATATCCTTCGTTGGCGACAAGCGCCGGCAGCATTACGTTGCTCTCGACCGTGCGGTCTTCGAGCAGGAAGCAGTCCTGCATCATGAGTCCCATCGACCGGCGGAGCCAGCGCTTCTGCGCAGCGCTGAACCTTTCAACGTGATCTCCTGCAATGACAACCTCGCCCGATGCGGGCTGCTGCAAGCCGGCGAGAATGCGCAGAATCGTGCTCTTTCCTGAGCCCGTCGGGCCGACGAGCCAGACGAACTCTCCTCGGCGCACCGATAGAGAGAAGTTGCGGAGCACCTCAACGCGCCCGAAGCGGACGTTGAGTGCGCGCAGCTCAAGAAGGGGCGAGGCATCCATGATCAGAGCGCCGAGAAGCGCACGCTTCGTCCGATCTTCGCCCAGCATTCGGCTTCGTCCTGAAGGAGGTAGTCGGTGAGCGGATGGGCTTCGAGCCAATCGGTCGGGAAGCGGACTTCAAATCCGTCCTTCACGGCGACCGCCTCAAAGTTCGGCCACAGCCGATCCGTGCGTGCATGCGCCAGGATGACGGCGAGCCGCACGGCTAGCACGGCCTCTTCGGATATGCAGGACCCGAGCATCGCCTTCACTTTTCCGAGGTTGCCGCGCTGCGCCAGCGCGGCAGCTGCCATGGTTTCCTGCTCCTGACGGCTGAAGCCCGAAAGGTCTGCATTCGCAATGATGTAGCTGCTGTGGCGGTGATAGTGCGATGAGGAAATGGCCATGCCAACCTCGTGGAGCAGAGTGCTGCGCTCAAGTAGCTTGCAGGTTTCGGGCGAGGCGTTTGGTACCAAAGCACGGTAAAAGCCAAGCGCGAGGTCGGAGACGCGTCGCGCTTGATGACGGTCGCAGCGCAGGGCGTCAAGCATGCCGTCGACGGCAACATCTCTGGCGTCCTGATTGCTCACGCGGCCAAGGAGGTCGTAGAGCAACCCGACGCGCAATCCGCCGCGCACGGGACGCATGGCGGAAATGCCGAGCGTCTCGAAGACGGCGGTCAGCACCGCAAGACCGCCCGCAATAACTTCGCGGCGATCGGCTTTGAGGCCGTCGAATTCCACTTTGCGCACGTCGCCCGCCTCAATCAGAATGCGGCTCAGTTCTTGAAGGTGCTCGCGCCGGACGACGCCGTCGCTCCATCCGAGCGCCATGCAGACGTCGCTGATTGCGCCGAATGTTCCGGCCGATCCGAACGCCTCTTCGTAGAGATTGCTTGAGAACGTCCGCTCACCTTCTTCCAGAAGCGCCGAGCAGGAAATGACGGCCTTTTTAAATCGTTTGGCAGTGATCTTTCCGTCGGCGAAAAAGCGCAGCGATGTATTGACGCAGCCCATGCGGAAGCTCTCGCAGCGCTCGACGTCAAGTCCTTTGCCGATTACCACCTCGGTGCTTGCGCCTCCGATGTCGAGGATGAGCCGGCGGGAGCTTGAAGGCGGTAGGGAATGGATGCATCCGCGGTAGACGAGTCGCGCCTCTTCGTGACCGCTCAGAATGTCGATCGGCACCCCGAGCGCAGCCTCGGCCTTAGGAAGAAATTCGGCTGCATTCGCCGCGGCGCGTAGCGCCTGTGTGCCGACGGCGCGGATTCGAGATTTGGGGATTCCTTCAAGGCGCTCATGGAAACGCGAAAGCGCGCCTAGGGCGCGGGCTTGCGCTTCCGGCGTCAGCGCGCCGTGCTCATCGAATCCTCCTGCAAGGCGGATGGTTTCCTTCCAGTAGCTTTGCGAGACAATCCGGTTGCCGTCTACGCGGCCGATTTCTACTCGAAAACTGTTGCTGCCGAGGTCTACGGCGCCGAGAAGTTCAGGAGACGGAGCAGTCATGAAGCACCTCAGTCTGTTGCAGGCGCTCCGACAAGCGCCTTGGAGAATTCTTCTGCGTTGAAGGGCTGCAGATCCTGGATCTGCTCGCCGACGCCTATGAAATAGATGGGAAGAGGCTTATCCTGCCGCTCGGCGGTAATGGCGGCAAGCACGCCGCCTTTGGCCGTACCGTCGAGCTTGGTGACGATGAGGCCGGTGAGTCCGGCGGACGCGTCGAAAGCGCGGACCTGCGCAAGTGCGTTCTGCCCGTTCGTGCCGTCGACGACCAGAAGGGACTCGTGCGGGGCGCCCTCCATGGCCTTCGCTTGAGAGCGGCGCACGCGGGCGAGTTCGTCCATCAGATGGGTCTGCGTCGGAAGGCGGCCGGCCGTGTCGCAGATGAGCACGTCGATGTTGCGTGCGCGGGCGGCGCTTACGGCGTCGAAAACGACGGCTGCCGGGTCGCCGCTCGACTGCGCGATGACGTCGATGCGGTTGCGTTCCCCCCAGACGGCGAGCTGTTCACGGGCAGCGGCGCGGAAGGTGTCGCCCGCAGCAAGAAGTACGGACTTTCCTTCATCGGCAAAGCGCTTGGCGAGCTTGCCGATTGTGGTGGTTTTGCCAGCACCATTCACGCCGCTCATCATGATGACGAAGGGTTTGGCGCGCGTCGTGTCGAGGACACGTTCAGCGGGTTTCAGCAACGCCGTCAGCTCGCCGGCAACGGCTGCGCGCACTTCGGCCTGAGTTTTGAGGCCCTTGAGTTTAATGTCGTCGCGGACGCGTTGTAGGATACGAGTTGTCGTCGCGACGCCCATGTCCGTGGAAATAAGCGCACACTCGAGCTCGTCGAGGAAGTCTTCGTCGACGACGCCGCCAGAAAAGAGGCCGGCAATGTTGATGCGAGTGCGCGTCAGGCCGTTGCGCAAGCGGGCAAGCCAGCCTTGAGGTTCGTGGGAACTCATCGTCAATTTTGTGGAGAAAAATAGTCCGTGCGGAGGATCAATCAGCGCCTGAATCGGCCGAATTCCCTAAGTTTAACTGCTAGAAAAGCTGCCGCGGCGAAGGATGGAACCTGCGGTGCCGTGAGAATTGTCGGAGGAATCTGGCGTCGAACGCCCCTTCAGGTGGCGAGTCGGCCTGGTTTGCGGCCGACTCCCGAGCGCGTGCGCGAGACGGTTTTCGACTGGATGGGCCATCTTTTCGGCACTTTGAGCGGGCGTGTTGTATTGGACCTCTTTGCTGGATCGGGTGCGATGGGACTCGAGGCGGCAAGTCGCGGAGCCACGGAGGTCGACTTGGTCGAACGATCCCGCGAATCGGCCGCGCGGATCGGCGAAGCGCTCAAGCGTCTCAAGGCGCCCGCTTCTGTGCGCGTGCATTGTGCCGACGCCTTTGCTTTTCTGGCGGAGGTGCCCGAAGGACGCTACGACTGGGTCGTCATAGATCCCCCGTATGCGGAGGATCTACAGCTGCGGGCAATCGCTGCCGCACTCCCCGCTCTGCGCGGCGACGGACTTATCTACGTCGAGCAGCCGAAGACTCCCGTCTCGGCCGAAGCGCTTCGTCGTCTCGGGCTCACCCGAGTGCGGCTTTCGGTTGCCGGAGAGGTGGTTTTCGAACTTTTGACCCGCATGGATTCGCCGATGGCCGCGCAGGCCAAGTTTGCGAAAAAGATTCTTCGCGACATGCAACAAAAAGGAGTTGAACTGTGATTCGTGCCGTTTATCCCGGAACCTTTGATCCGTTCACTTTGGGGCATTTGGACGTTCTGCGTCGGGCGGCTCGGATTTTCCCCGAGGTTGTTCTCGCCGTGGCCGCAAGCTCGGCGAAGAATCCGCTCCTCACGCTTGAAGAGCGCGTCGAATCGGCACGCGAAGTTTGCAAGGATTTCCCGAACGTGAAGGTTCAGGGCTTTTCCGGACTCCTCAAGGATTTCGTGGCGAAGGAATCGATCTCCATCATTGTCCGCGGCGTGCGGGCAACGAGCGATTTCGAATACGAATTTCAGATGGCCGGGATGAACCGCGTGCTGATGCCACAGGTTGAAACCGTCTTTCTCACGCCTTCGGATCAGTTTCAGTTCGTGAGCGGCACGTTCGTGCGGGAAATCGCCCGCTTGGGAGATGGCGAGGCGGCCCAGTTCGTTGATCCGAGGGTTTGGTTTTGGATCAAGCGCGCCTGCGCGCGAAGCCGCCCTGTTCGTTAGATGGCCTGAGCTTTGTTTTCGTCCGAGTTCGCATCGGAGGGCTTATCGGATGAATCCCACGGCATTTTCGGCCAACGCCATTCGGGTAGCGACCAGTCTGGAAGTTTCCAGGCATCCCAAGAAAACTCGGGCATCTTGAAATCAGGCCATCCGAGTCCGTCCCAGAAATTTTTGAAGGAGCGGCGGATCCGCTTGGCGATCCCGGAGAGCGAATAGGGTTGAGGCCCAAGCATAGCTTCGGCTTCGGCGGCTGCTTCCGACCAGGAGAGCTTCCACTCGGGAAGGCCCTGCGGGCGGCAGAGCGCCGAAGTCGGGAGGCGGATCGGCTTCGAGGCGCCTTCGACCTCAAGAAGAAAAGCGCCATCGAGCGCGATGCCTTCGGGGGTGGATTTGCCGCTGAACGATCCTTTCCAGCGCTCCCCATCAAGCTCGAGCGACGTCAGGGTGAATTCATTCGCTCGGCGCTCGGCGCTGAATCGGAGATTTCGGAACGCCGTTAGGGCATCTGCGGCTAAGATCTCTGCCGGTACCTCTTCGGAGCGCTCGTCGATCAGGATGTCTCGCGCCCGGTCAAGGGAGAAGCCTGCGATGTGTCCGTCGCGAATCGTTCCTTCGATCGTTTGGGTGAAATTTGAGAGAGGGCCATCGGTTGAAAGCTTCGCGTCCAGAAGACCGCCTGCGCTGCGGCCGTCCATTCCGAGCGCTCGGAGCGCTTTGGAAGCGTCGGCGGCGCGGACATTGATCTCTCCGTTCCAGCTTCCGTCGGGACGGATAGCGGCTGCTCCTGCGGCTTTCCCTCCCCAGAGATCCGCTGCGAAGTCGGTGAGTTGAAGCGTCCCCTGAGTAAGGTTGAGCGTCCCACGCATTGCTCCGCCCTGCGCCGAGTCGTCGAGCTTGTCGGAGCTGAGGGCTAGATTCAGGTCGAATCCGAACTCGGAGAGTTCGCGAATGAAGACTAGAAGCTGCAGGTTGTGAAGCCGTCCGAGCGCGAGCGTCCCCCTCAATATGGGACGCTCCTCGGAGGTGTCAACGGTTGCGGCAAGTTCCAAGGGAGAGCCGATGAAGGTGCCTTCAAGCTTGATGGGGCTCGCGCCCGAGGCAGCATCCCAGCGAATGCTGCCTGCAAGGCGATCTTCGAGTCGGGATGGTGTGCGGTTTCCTGCGGAAAGTCCGCTTTCGATCACGAGATGCTCGGCTTCGAGCCTATGAGCAGTCGGCATCCAAAAAACATTGCCTGTGCCTCGAAGCTGCAGCATCGATTCTTCGAGAGGCACGCCGCTTTCCGCCGAGAGGCCTTCTAAGCGAAGGGCCGTTCCGTTCCAAGTCCATTTGGGTGCATGAAGAGATGCATTCAGACCATCGGGCAAGGAGATGGAAGACGCCGTTCGCTCGGCCGACCATCCCGAATCGTCGGGCAGGAGTGCCCCGATGCGGGCATGCCCAGAGATGCTCCTTTCGCGCCAAAGACCTTGAAAGCGGATTAAAAGATCCTGATAGAAAGGACGGTTCGCTTCGTCTCGAGCAAGTTGCGTCGAGAGGGAGAAGTTTCCGGAAGCATTCACCGCGGTGAGCGTTCCTGAGGCGCTCAGTTGAGGAATATCGTTGTTCCGCGCAAGCTCAACCTGCAGTCCCTGAATCTCGGTTTCGGCAGCGCCGAGATTGTGGATGCTGCCGTCAGCAAAGACCCAGCGTTCGGCCAAATCGCTTGCCTGCAACCAGCGCCCGAGTGCGGATCCGAAGTCAAACTGAGCGGTATCGGTCTCAAAGCCGAAGATCGAGATTTGCTCGGTTTTCGGTACCTGCGCGAATGCGCCGTACGCGGGAAGCGTGAGGCGGATTTCGCGGGCGGAACCCAGAAGACGGTGGGAACCTTTTTCAAAAATCCGTACGTTCGGGAAAACGGCTTCGATTTTCGGCAGACGCTTGACCTGTGGCAGACCGGTGCATTCGATTTCCAGACCAAAGGCGGTCCCTGCAGCCTCGTTGAACCGATCGAGCGTGCGCTCGGGTGTCACGCAAACGAAAAGCGCACAAACGGCAAAGAGGATCAGCAGGGCCGCAAAGAGCAGAACGAAGAGAGCGGTTCTCAAGTAGCGCATGGGTGATGAGCAGTGAATTTGAGTCGCCCGCTAGTCTGCCACAGAACTCCGTTCCGGGGATTCGGGAAGGTTCAGCTCTCTGAACGGATCAGGTAATCAAAGGCCGACAGCGCCGCCTTCGCGCCTTCGCCCACGGCGATGGCAATCTGCTTGTAAGGCACGCTGGTGCAGTCGCCCGCCGCGAAGAAGCCGGGGGCGGACGCGGCGCACTTTGCGTCCACAACGATCTCGTTCCATTCGTTTTTGCGCACCGAATCGCCTACCCATTCGGAATTGGGCCTGAGGCCAATCTGAACGAAGCATCCTGCGGCAGGGACGCAGCGCATTTCGCCGCTCGTCCTGTCTTCGTAATGCACGGCCGAAAGCTGGCCGTCGCTCGCTTCCATGCGGTCGACTCGGGTGTTGAAGACGGCGCGGATGTTGGCCGTCTGCTCAAGCCGGCGGCAGAGTACTTCGTCAGCCGTGAGTTTTGGGCCGCGCTGCAAGAGCGTGACGCTTCGGCAGATGCCCGCGAGGTCGATCGCCGCTTCAACGCCGGAATTCCCGCCGCCGATAACCACGACGTCTTTGCCGCGGAAAAGCGGGCCGTCGCAATGCGGGCAATAGGCGACGCCCTTGCCGGTAAGTTCCGCTTCCCCTGGAATTTCTAGCTTGCGCCAGCGGGCGCCCGTCGCGGCAATGAGCGTGCGGCTTCGCAGCTCGGCTCCACTTTCGAGTTCAACCGTCCAGCCAATCTCGGAGGGCTTCACCGAGCGGACGCGTTCGGCCTTCATGACGTCGACGTCGTAGCTTGAAACGTGGGCCATGAGGTCGGCGCCAAGCTTCGTTCCGTCCGTCTTGCGCACGGAAATGAAGTTCTCGATGTCGGCAGTTTCGTTGACCTGACCGCCGAGACGTTCTGCCACCATTCCGGTGCGAAGTCCCTTGCGGGCCGAGTAAACGGCGGCGGCAGCTCCCGCCGGACCCGCGCCCACGACGAGCACGTCGAAAGGCGCTTTGGCCGAAAGCGCCTCTGCGCGATCTTGGACGGAAGCGGCGTCGAGCTTCGAGATAATTTCTCCAAATTCGCGCCTGCCGCTCAAGAACGGGCCTCCATTCAGGTATACGGTCGGCACCGCCATGATGCGCCGCGCCTTCACCTCGTCGGGAAAGAGGCTTCCGTCGACGACATCGACCTTCACCTGCGGGTTCAGTACGGCTAGGAGGTTGAGCGACTGCACAACCTCGGGGCAATTGTGGCAGCTGAGCGAAATGTAGACTTCAAAATCGAGTGGTCCGGCAAGCTTGCGGGCAGAGTCCTGAAGCGCAGCGTCTTCGCGGCTCGGGTAGCCGCTCGCCTGGAGCAACGCGAGAATGAGTGAGGAAAATTCATGCCCCATGGGCATGGCGGCGAATCGAATGCGCGGCATCTCCCCTTGACGCGCGATGGTGAAGCTCGGGCGGCGGACGTCGGGCGAGTCGTCCGTCTTGACGACGATCTTGCTGCTCAAGCTTGCGATGTCCTTGAGCAGCGAATCCATTTGGCGACTCGTCTCGGAATCGTCCGCGGCAAAGCCGATGGTAATGGGCGCAACGAGGCGGTTCAGATAACTTTGAAGCTGAGCTTTGGCTTGTTGGTCGAGCATGACGCGAAAGGTGGGGAGATTGAAGAAAAAGAAGACCGCCTGAGCGGTCTTCGTTTGCGGGAAGCGCGCTTAGATCTTGCCGACGAGGTCAAAGGACGGCGTCAGCGTCGCATCGCCCGGACGCCAGCGGGCCGGACAAACCTGACCCGGGTTGGCTTCGATGTACTGAGCGGCTTCAACCTTGCGCAGGAGCTCGGCGGCGTCGCGGCCGATACCTTCGTCATGGAATTCCATGGCGACGATCTTGCCCTGGGGGTTGATCACGAACGTTCCACGTTCGGCCATGCCTTCCTTCTCAATGAGTACCTGGAAGTTGCGGCAGAGGACGAAGGACGGATCGCCGACCATCGGGAACTGCACCTTGCCGACCGCTTCGGAGCTTTCGTGCCAGGCCTTGTGCGTAAAGTGCGTGTCGGTCGAGACCGAATAAATTTCCACGCCGATCTTCTTGAAGTCTTCATAACGTTCGGCGAGGTCTTCGAGTTCCGTCGGGCAGACGAAGGTGAAGTCGGCTGGGTAGAAGAAGACGACGGACCAGTGGCCCTTCAGATCGGCATCGGTGATGGTCTTGAAGGCGCCGTTCTGGTAGGCGGTGGCTTCAAAGGGAAGGATCTGCGTGGTGAGCAAAGACATGGCGGAAACTCCTGCATGAATTTTTGAGAATGATTCTCAAGTCGATGTCAATATATTAGCACGGCTCTATCGGAAAATGTCAAGTGAAAATGTAAAACTATTAAACAATACTAAAAAAACCGACATCGTCATGCCGGTTTCAGTTCGTCAGCGAAAGCGCTTTCGCCATTGGCGACGGATGTTCGGAGCGAGTCGCTCGAGTGCGTCGAGGGTCGTGAAGATCGACGTTCGGCCGCGCTGAGAAAGCTCCCGGAAGCGCATCAGAAGTTCGTTTTCCTCTTCAATGACGAGATGGCGCTCTTCGGTGATGATGTAAAGCACGTCGAAGCCGCAGGCAGCGAGACGCGGCATACGGTAGATGCCGGGATCGGCTTCGCCGTTCTCGAAGCGCTCGTAGACGTCCATGGGAACCCCGAGCAACTGAGCGATTTGGCGGCTCGAATAGCCGAGTCGCTCCCGCTCCTTGCGAAGACGGGCTCCGGTTTCCTTTCGTTTTTTGGTGGAAGTCGTCGCCATGATGGGTTCCTCAGCGGGCGTCGGCATGAACCGGCGCCCGGCTTATGTCGGAGGGACTCAAACGTTGAAGAGGAAATTCATGACATCGCCGTCTCGGACGATATAGTCTTTGCCCTCGGCGCGCATTTTTCCAGCTTCCTGCGCACCCTTCTCCCCATGATAGGCAATATAGTCGTCAAAGCCGACCGTTTGGGCTCGGATGAATCCGCGCTCGAAGTCCGAATGGATGACGCCTGCCGCTTGTGGAGCCGTATCGCCCTTGTGGATCGTCCATGCGCGAACTTCTTTGACGCCGGCCGTAAAGTAGGTCTGCAGGCCGAGAAGATCGTAAGCGGCGCGGATCACGCGGTTGAGGCCGGGCTCGGTCATGCCCATGTCGGCGAGGAAGAATTCCTTGTCGGCATCGTCAAGGTCGGCAATGTCCGCCTCGGTCTTGGCGCAGACGGCAACGACCGGAGCGTGTTCGGCGGCGGCAAACTCCTTCACTTTGTCGAGGAGGGGATTGTTTTCAAAGCCGTGATCGTCCACGTTGGCCACGTACATCGTGGGCTTCGTGGTTAAAAGGAAGAGGGGCTTCAGAACTGCCCGCTCTTCGTCAGAGAGCTTGACCGTGCGGGCGGCCTTGCCTTCGTTGAGCACAGGCTGAATCTTTTCGAGGACGAGCACGAGCTTGAGCGCTTCCTTGTCGCCGCCCGATCGGGCCTGCTTCGAATAGCGGGCGAGCGCCTTTTCGACCGTCTGCAGGTCGGCGAGGGCGAGTTCCGTGTTGATGACGTTGATGTCGTCGATCGGATCGATGCGGCCTGAAACATGAACAATGTTGTCGTCTTGGAAGCAGCGGACGATGTGCGCTATGGCGTCGCATTCGCGGATGTTGGCGAGGAATTGGTTTCCAAGGCCTTCACCTTTGCTCGCGCCTGCTACGAGGCCGGCAATGTCAACAAATTCGACGGCTGCCGGAACGATGCGGTTCGGCTTAACGATTTCAGCGAGCTGCGCGAGCCGCGGATCAGGAACCTCGACGATGCCGACGTTCGGTTCGATCGTGCAGAAGGGATAATTTTCAGCTGCAATTCCAGCCTTGGTCAGCGCATTGAAGATGGTGGACTTGCCTACGTTGGGCAGTCCGACGATGCCGCATTTCAGACCCATAGTACCTGTTCGAAAGAATAAGGGAGGATGCGTCCGGCGGACGCATCCGTTAAAGATGGAATCGGAAGCGGAGCGCCAAGAGGCGCCAAGAGAAGACGTCTTCCGCTTCGGAGGTATGGCAACAGACTATTTTAGCCGTTGGAGGCATCGGAATTCCTGCGGACTCGCAACCACTTGGCAAACCGATCGAGTTCCGTCTCGGAAAAGCAGACGATGCCGTGACGCTGCAGTAGTGCAGCCGCAACGCCGTCGCCCGTTTTCGGGACGCCCGAGAAGCGGCCGTCATAGATTTGGTGCGTCCCGCAGGACGGGCTTCGTTCCTTGAGAATGGCAGCGGGTGCGTTGTGTTGATGCGCGAGGCTGAGGGCGTGCGCCGCGCCCGCAAGGTAGGCGCTCGTACGGTCTTCTCCTTGAGAGGAAACGACGCGAGCCCGACCGGCGCAAACGTCGGCTCCGGTGCATCCGGGTTCAATTTCACAGGGAGGCCGCGGAGTTGGCAGACCTCCGTCCGATTCCGGGCATATGGCAATGATGTTCTCAATTTCGAAGCCAAGCGCCGCGAGTTGCGGCACGATGTCTGGTTTTGCTCGGCCGTCGTAGCGGCAGGCTTCTCCGAGGAGACATCGACTCACCAGAATGTTCATGAAGCTTTGCCCTTTTGTCCTGCGTCGGTTTTGGTCTTGGGCGGGTGAGCCCAGGGCGCGGAGTCGCGGACTGCGCGGTCAATGTTTCCCGAAACGAGTAGGGGAATGAGCTTCAAGCCGGCCTCTTCGCACCGCATGATTTCAGCTTCATGCTCGGCCGAGGGGGCGGAAAGCACGAAGTCGAAAACCTGCTGAGCGAGCCCGAGGCTTCGAGGGTGGCCGGTGCCAATGCGCAGCCGCCAGAAGTTTGGGGTGCCAAGCTTCGCGGAAATGTCCTTCAGTCCGTTGTGACCCGCATTGCCGCCGCCCTGCTTGAGGCGCATGCATCCGGGCAGCAGGTCGAGCTCGTCGTGAATGACAAGAATGGAGCTCGGCAGAATTTTGTAGTAGAGCGCGAGCGCGACGACGGCCTGACCCGAAGCGTTCATGAAGGTCGTGGGCTTCAGGAGCCAAACGTCGCGTCCTTCGATGCGGGCTCGGCAACATTCGCCGTGAAACTTCTTCTCTTCGCGAAATCGGACGCCGAGGTTATCAGCTAGAGAATCGAGAAACCAAAAGCCGGCATTGTGTCGGGTGCGTGCATATTCGGGACCGGGATTGCCGAGTCCCACGATGAGCTGGATGTTGGTTGCGTTGGCGGCGGGCATGGCGATGTGCAAATGAAAGATATTCGCTTAGCGACGGGGCTTGCGGGGCAAGCGACCGGTGGAGCCTTCAGGCCCTTCGTCGAACTTGACGAGTGCGCTACGACCCTTGAGGCGCAGTCCTTGAAGCGACTTCACCACATGTTCGGCATGAGCTTCGGATACCTCTGCGAGCGTGAAACGGTCAAGGATATGGATGGCGCCGATCGTTTTGGCCGGAATGCCGGCTTCGTTGGCGATGGCTCCCACAACGTCGCCGGGGCGGATGCCGGCGTGCCGTCCGAGCCCGATGAAGATGCGCTTCATGCCCGTTTCTGGAGCGTTGATCGTTACCTTGATGGGCGCGCGTTCGGCGCGCTTTTTGCGTGGGCGTTCCGTGAATTCAGGAATGTCCGTGTCGTCGTCGGTGCGGTTTCCTGCAAGTTCTTCGGCGTAGCGGAGCGCTGCGGCGGCGACGTCGAAGGGATCGTGATTCTCGCAGAGCTGCTCGACGACTACGCGGAATCGGTCGAGGCTTCCCGAAGCGAGAATTTCTTCAAGAGCACCGCGGGTGATTTCCAAACGCTTTGCGCGGGCGTCGGTGGCTGAAGGAACGCTGCGGATTTCGATCGAGGTCTTCGTCATGCGCTCGAGCGCGCGGATATGCCAGTGCTCGCGAGGCTCAAGGATGGTGATCGCCACTCCTGATCGGCCGGCGCGGCCCGTACGGCCGATGCGGTGAACGTACGTTTCGTACGAAGCCGGAATTCCGAAATTGATGACGTGGGAGAGATTCTCGAGATCGATGCCGCGAGCAGCGACGTCCGTAGCAACAATGGCGTCGAGCTGGCCGTTGCGCGCACGCCGCATGACGCGATCGCGTGTCGGTTGATCCAAGCCGCCGTGGAGCGCTTCGACGCCGTAGCCACGCGCGCGAAGACTTTCGGTCAGCTCGTCGACTTCGTTGCGGGTACGAGCGAAGATGATGGCCAGTGACGGGTTTTCCACGTCGAGAATGCGGCCAAGCGCCGCCACACGGTAGGCTTTGCCGACGATGTAGGCGATTTGGGGAACGCGCGGGCCCTCTTCGTCGGCTGAAGGCTTGCGTTCGATGGTGATGCGGACTGGATCGTTCAGATGAGATTCAGCGATCGATGCGATCCTCGGTGGGAGCGTAGCTGAAAAGAGTGCAGTTTGAATGCCTTCGGGCAGATGATCGAAGATAGCGTCAAGCTCGTCGGCAAAACCCATGTCGAGCATTTCGTCGGCTTCGTCGAGAACAACCGCCCGGATTTCGGAAAGCTCGAGCGTGCGGCGCGAGATGTGGTCAAGCGCACGGCCGGGTGTGGCAACGACGACATGCGTGCCGCGCTTGAGCGCGCGAATCTGGCGTTGGTATTCCTGACCGCCGTAAATCGGCGTCACGACGACGCCGGCCTTCTTGCCGTAGCCATGGAAGGCTTCGGCAACTTGAAGGCAAAGTTCGCGCGTCGGAACGAGAACGAGGATCTTGGGAAGACCAGCGTCTTCGCCGAGGACGTAGCGTTCAAGGAGCGGCAGTCCAAAGGCGGCCGTCTTACCAGTGCCGGTAGCGGCTTGCCCGAGAACGTCGGCGCCCTTCAGCAGAGCTGGAATAGCGGACTCCTGAATCGGCGTCGGCTCTTCAAAGCCGAGCTCTGCGAGGGATTGAACCAGGTCTTCGGAGAGACCGAGTTCGGAAAACGAGCGGGTGGTCATGAGCATGAATCCAATCAAAGCCACTCGCTAGGCAACTGGCGGCGCGGCGCAGATCGAGCAAACGGCTTGTTCATAACAGGAAAGGCCCGCGTCGGACCGAAGTCCGGAGCGGGCCTTCGCAATGAGCTGCGGGAAACCGCGCTTACTTGCTTTCGCCTTCGGCCGCAGGAGCGGCAGCGGCTTCCGCGGCAGGTGCAGCACCTTCTTCCGCGGCGGCTTCCGGAATTTCATCGGCCACAGGAGCGATGACGGAGGCGATGACGACGCCTTCGGCGACGGACACGCCTTCAGGCAGCGGGAGGTCGTCCGAGTGCAGGGTCATGCCCGATTCCATCTTCGAGAGGTCGACGTCGATGAATTCAGGCAGCTGACGCGGCAGGCAGGTCACTTCCACATAGGCGGCGGCGCGGCTGATGATGGCCTTGTCTACCTTGACGGCAGGGCTGACTTCTTCGCCGTGGAAGTGGAGCGGGACGCGCATCGTGATCGGTTCGTCGGCGCTGATGCGCTGGAAGTCGATGTGCATCACCTGGGGCTTGTAGGGGTGCATCTGGAAGGCGCGGAGAATGACGAGTTCTTCCTGGCCGTCAAGTTCCATCGTCAGAACCGAAGCGTGGAACTTTTCCTTGCGCAGAGCGTAGAAAATCGGATTGTGTTCAAGCACGATCGGGGTAGCGGGGACGTTGCCGCCGTAAACAATGCCGGGCAGCTTGTCCGCACGACGCAGACGGCGGCTCGCACCCGTACCTTGCGCCTTGCGCGTGGTGGCGATGACTTTCATGGGATGACTCCAAAAAAAAACAAGTGATGGTTGAAAACTGCGGAAGTCAGACCGCGACCAGTCCAACCTCCGCAATGATTCGGATCAGCACTCAGTGAAGAGGCTGCTGACCGAGGCTTCCCGAGCGATGCGTGAAAGGGCCTCGCCGACAAGGTCGGCGCAGGAGACCTGACGGATCTTCGGGCAGCTTTCAGCTTCAGCTGAAAGCGGAATCGTGTCGGTGACGACGAGCTCATCGAGCGCGGAGTTCTTGATTCGGTCGATGGCGGCGCCGGAGAGCACCGGATGGGTGATGTAGGCCACGACGCCGAGTGCGCCGCGTTCCTTAAGCGCGCCTGCAGCGTTGCAGAGCGTTCCAGCCGTATCGACGATATCGTCGGTGATGATGCAGGTGCGGCCTGCAACGTCGCCGATGATGTTCATGATTTCGGCGACGTTGGCGCGGGGACGGCGCTTGTCGATGATCGCAAGATCCGTTTCGAGGGCCTTGGCCATGGCGCGGGCGCGGACCACGCCACCAACGTCAGGCGAAACCACGATGGGGTTTTCGAGCCGGCGCGAGCGCAGATCGCTCAGGAGCACCGGCGTTGCATAGATGTTGTCGACGGGAATGTCGAAGAAGCCCTGAATCTGATCGGCATGCAAGTCCATCGTCAGGACGTGATCCACGCCTGCAGACTGAAGCATGTTGGCCACAACCTTGGCGGAAATCGCCACGCGCGTCGAGCGGGGACGACGGTCCTGCCGGGCATAGCCGTAATACGGAATGGCAGCCGTAATGCGGCGGGCGGAGGCGCGCTTCAGCGCATCCGTCATGATCATCAGCTCCATCAGGTTGTCATTGGTCGGAGCGCAGGTGCTCTGAAGAATGAACACGTCCTTGCCACGGACGTTTTCGAGAATTTGAACGTTGACTTCACCGTCGCTGAAGCGGGTGACGGACGCTTGGCCGAGGGGAAGGTTGAGGTAACGCGAGACGGCCTGGGCAAGCTTGGGATTGGCATTGCCCGAGAAGACCATCATACTTTCCGGCACCATGGGGACCATGACTCTGCTCTATCTCGGAGGTTGAGCGTTCTTTACGAACGTCGAAAATAAAAATGATGATGCGCCGAACATTTCGACGCACGGTCTTTGAAGCCAAAGCTTCAAGGGTTGGCAGGGGCAGAAGGATTCGAACCTTCGAATGCCGGAATCAAAATCCGGTGCCTTAGGCCAGCTTGGCGATGCCCCTTTCATCCTTTCCTACTCGGGCACCCACGATGAAAGCGGATGCTGCGCGAGCCCAGCCGCCTGAAAGAGCGCCCAATTCGACGGCAATGCCGCTAGAGAGACGGGCAGATCGGACGTCTGAACCGCGAAGACTGCGCTGCCGGAACCCGTCATGCGTGGTTTCAGTCCACATGCATGGAGAGCGTCGACGGCCTGCCCGATTTCCGGTGCCGCAAGCTCGGCAACAGGTTGCAGATCATTGCGTCCGGGAAGTAGGGGCCAGTCTTCCTGAATCAAGTCAGAAAAGACATGTATTTTCTTGGATTTGGTGTTGCGTGTCAAGCTTGGGGAGGCAAAGATTTCAGCCGTCGAGACATGTACACCAGGCCAGATGACCACGTAGCGGGTCGGTGGAATCTCAAGGGGCAGAAGCTGCTCTCCAATCCCCTCGGCAAAGGCAGATTTTCCAAAGATGAAGAAGGGCACGTCCGCGCCGAGCGAGAGGCCGATGCGCGCGAGTTCGTTTCGATTCAGGCCGAGCCGCCAGAGCGCATTGAGTCCAATGAGCGTCGTGGCGGCATCCGAGCTGCCGCCACCCATGCCGGCTCCCGCGGGGATTCTCTTTCGAACGGAGATTTCAGCGCCGCGGTTGCACCCCGTCTCCTGGCGCAGCGCTTCAGCGGCGCGTACGCAGAGATCGAGTTCCGGCGCGCCTATCACGTCTCCATTGCGCCGGACGGCGCCGTCCTCTCGGTCGATGAGCGTCACGTCGTCGCAAAGATCAATGAGCGTAAGCGCGGACTGCAGAAGGTGCCGTCCGTCCGTCCGACGTCCGACGACGTGCAGAAAAAGATTGAGCTTTGCCGGAGCGGGCAGATTGAAGAAGGCCCTGGTGGGCAGTTTAGGACTGGCCATTGGAATCCATCAAAATGGTTAGCAAGACCGTAGGTTGAGACTGCGGATTGCTGATTCTCAGCCTCGAAGGCGTTCCGTCAGGCGTGCGCTCGAGCACTTGGATCACCCATGGGCCGAGGCGTGAGAGGTTCGGCAGGGCGCCCTCCTGACGGACGGCGGATGCGAGCGCCTCGGCGGGAATCGAAAACCCGAAGGCTTGGCGGCTGAGCTCGTCGAGGGACGAAGCGCTGAGGACTTCGTCGCCGTGAGCGCTACGCGACAGCGAGGCTCCCTTCGGCGAGGACTCGAGACGGGCGACGATGCCCGAGAGCGGCGTAAGAAGATCGAGCCTAAGCATTTGGTCCGTGAACGCACACTCGAAGCGGCCGCTTTGGGCTACGCGTTTTTCTGCAAGCTTGGCAGTAAGCGAAAAGCGACCGCGGATCACGCGGGCGTTCGGAGGCGTAAGCGAGACGCAACCGCCGAGCGCGCCGAGAAGCGTCATCATGGTTAAAAGATTTCTTCTTGATGTCATGGCGCTGTGCTGGAAGCGGTTGGAAGGCGAAGCTCGAATCGTCGAGCGAGCGCTTCGGCCTTTTTCGGATCGGCGCCGCGTTTGAGGCTTTCCTCAAGAATGCTTTCGGCTTCGCTCTTGCGCCCACTCGTACAGAGAATCTCTACAAGGTGCAGAGCCGACTCCGGGTCGTACCGGCGCTTGAGAGAGGCGCGCACGAATTCAATCGCGCTCCGGTAGCGACCTTCTCGATACGCAAGCCACCCCATGGAGTCGAGAATGTAGGGGTCGAGCGGGGCGGCTCGGTAGGCCTTTTCCAGATGCAGCCGCGCCTCATCGAGCCGCTCGCCTCGATCGGCGAGAAGGTAGCCGAGGGCATTGTTGGCCTGAACGTGCTCAGGATTCATGGCGAGAAGCGCTTCAAGATGGCCGATGGCAACTTCGCTTTCCGCAGCTGCCTCGGCTGCCATGGCGGCTTCGTAGCGGATTTCGGGTTCGGTCGGATAAGCCTTGACGGCCTCCTCGAGGAATTCATGGGCCTCTCGGTTTCGACCTGCCTCGATGAGGAGCGAAGCTTCCGCACTGTAGAGCGCTGGTGCGTCGAGGGAAAGCTCCTCGCGGGCCTCTTTCAGAACGGCAAGCGCTTCGTCGAGACGATGGAGATCCGCCAGACAGATGGCCTCGCGAATTTTGGCCTGAGCGGCGTAGGGGCCGCCGAGAAGCTCTGCGTAGTAGTCGGCGGCCCGTTCCAGCGCATGCTGCTCGAGCGCGGCATTTCCGAGAAGAAGCCAGACTTCGCTGCGGGAGAGATCAATATCCTCATTTTCCTGACGAATTGCGTCGATGTAGCCGTTGAAGTGCTTTTCTGCGCGAACGGGATCCTGACATTCCATGGCGAGCTGCCCTGCGCCGTAGAGAATCTTTGGATTCTTTGGCGAATGCTTGACGGCGAGGTCGAGATTCTTCAGCGCGGTGGCCCGCTGACCGCGCCGTTGCTCGACCCGACCAACAACGAGTCGGATGAAGCTGTCTTGCGGATGCCGGTCCAGAAACTGAGAGAGCATGCGAAAGGTGAGGTCTGCGTTGAAGTTCCAGCAGACGTCTGCGGCCTTGCCCATGACGTCGGAATCGTTCGGTGCGGCTCGAACGGCGAGCTGCGCAGCGCTACAGCCTTCGGCCGGACGGCCGCCCCTCTGCAGGAGCTGCGCGTAATTGATGAGCACCTGAGGGTTCGAATTGAATTTTTGCACCCAGGGTTCCGCCGCCCGCACGATAAGCGCGCTTGGAGCCTGCATCGGCTGAGTGAAAGGCTGCAACGCCCGTGCAAGCCAGTCGCCAGGCTTCGATTTTGCGTTTTTGCCGAGCGTTTCATTCATGCGCACCAAGAGGGCGTCGACTTCAGGGGCAGAGCCGCGCTCCACCGCATCGGCAAGCACCGAGTGGTACGGCAGCTCGGCGCTCTTGTCGATGTCGATCCAGAGTTTCGCGGCGCGGACGACGCCTTCGGGATTGCGGGCAGTAATTGCGGCCCGCCACGCCATGGCCGCGACCTGCGCGGATCGGGTTTTCTTCGCAGCGTCAAAGAATGCTTCAAAAGCGAATTCGGGCTGTTTGCGATGTTCGGCAATTCCTCCAGCAATCAGCTCGAACAGCGTCATGTCTGCCGTGGAGACGGGGGGATGCGCACGGGGAATTTCCGGCTGAGCGGCAGCATTTTGAAATTCCGGCAGCGCATGGGCGGGCAGCGCAAGAAGAAGGAGGCTGCATCCCGCCCCGCAGATGGTGGAAGTAAATTGGCGCATGACGATGGTTCTCAAGTCAACCCTCGGAATAAGGCATTGTATCGGGAGGCGCGCCCTTCGTTCGTGGTGGTCTATGTCAGAATGGCTTCTCAAGGAGGATCGATATGGACAGCACTTTCGCCGAAAGGCTTGAGGCCTGGCAGCGGCAATTCGGACGGAACACCCTGCCGTGGCAGTCGACGAAAGACCCATACGCTCGTTGGGTGAGCGAGATCATGTTGCAGCAGACGCAGGTAGAAACTGTTCGGGCGTACTACTTGAGGTTTATCGAACGCTTTCCGACGGTTTCGGATTTGGCTGCCGCACCCAAAATGGAAGTGATGAAGCTTTGGGAAGGACTCGGCTACTACCGGCGAGCCGAGAATCTGCACCGGGCCGCGCGGGAAGTCATGGTCCGGTTTGGCGGCCGAATGCCGAAGGATGCGGCCGATCTGTTGACGCTCCCGGGCATCGGCGACTACACCGCAAACGCAGTGGCGGCATTTTGCGGCGGCCGTCTGCTCAAGGCGCCCGTCGATGGGAACGTGCGTCGAGTGTTGAGTCGTTGCTTTTGCGAGGAGTCTTTCCTGGCGTTGCCTCCCAAGCCGCGGCGGGTGGATGAAATTGCCGCCGCGGCCATGTCGGACGCTTCGGATGCAGGAGTCTTCACGCAGGCGGTTTTCGACCTGGGGGCGCTCGTCTGCCGTCCGAAGACGCCAAAGTGCGATGCATGTCCGCTCCTGCAGACGTGCCGCGCAAAGGCCTGGGGCGTCGAAGCGAGGGTTCCGCTGACGGTGCGCCCGGCAAAGGGATCGCGCATCTACATCGTCCCTGTAGATCTCTTCGAAGCGGAAACCAAGCTTAAGGAGACCGAGGGTGGTCTCTGGTCTGGCCTCTGGGCGCCAAGCGGCATGCATCAATCCGGGGAGGCGGTCGAAGAGCCTTCCGGCGGCTTTCGCCGTGTAGGTTTGCCTCCGTTGAAGCATCTTTTGACGCATCTTGAAGTCACCTTCGTGCCTTTTGTGCGTGAATTCGATTCGCGGGAAGCCTTTGAGAAGCTTCCTGGAGAGGTTTTCCCGCTTGATGCGCTTCCGCCCTTGAGCGTGCCGGTTCGAAAAATATACGACGCGCTCGCTGAGCGGATTCGTTAGACCTGCTCAAATGGTTTGCTTGAGGTTGCCTGCTCGGTTGCCGAGCGCGCGGTGCCGAACGATCGTTCCCGCCATTCGGCTGAAGCGGCGGCCCAGCGCTTCGGCCACGTAGACCGAGCGGTGCTGCCCGCCGGTGCATCCGATGCACACCGTCAGGTAGTGGCGGTTCTGCGCACGATAGTGCGGGTACCACCGGCTGATGAAGCATTCGATGTCGTCGATCATTTCGGCGACGAGCGGCTCGCGCTCGAGAAACGCGGCGACCGGAGCATCTCTTCCGGTCAAGACGCGAAGTTCGGGATCGTAGTATGGGTTCGGCAGACAGCGCACATCGAAGACGAGATCTGCGGTGCCCGGAACGCCGAGTTTGAATGCGAAGGACTCAAAGGTGAGCGTCATCTTAGCCGCCGGCTGTTCGATGAAGGACTGCACCCAATTGCGAAGCTGCGCGGGCAGGAGCTGAGTCGTGTCGATCACGTGCGCGGATGTGGCGAAGGGATCCAGAAGCCGGCGTTCCGTGCGGATGGCCTCAAGGAGCGTCACCTCTTCATCATGGTGCTCTGCCTTTGTAGAAAGCGGATGCCGCCGACGGGTCTCAGAAAAGCGACGGACAAGCTCTTCGTCCGAAGCGGTGAGGAAGAGAACGCGAATGTCGAAATGCTCTTGAGCCAAGGTGGAAAGCGATTCGATCACGGTGTCGTACGTTGCGTGCGAACGTGCGTCAATGGCAACCGCTGCGGCGCGCGTGCCGTCTTCTCGGAGCTTTCTCGCGATGGGTAGCAGGAACTCGGCCGGCAGATTGTCGATGCAGTAGTAGCCGCAATCCTCAAGCTGGCGAATGGCGATCGACTTGCCGCTCCCGGAGAGTCCCGTCACCAAAACGAGCTGCATGCTGGAGCCTCCAAATAAGAATCAATCGTGCAGATCGGCCGGCGGTTCCCAGCCGTGAATGAAGCGGCAGACGGTTTCGGCGTCAGGAGCCTCAGAGAGCGCTCGACGGCAGGATGCGTCCTGCAAAAGGACAGCCGTCTCCCGCAGAAGCGCGAGGTGAGCCTTTGCGCCCGTCTCTACATTCGGCGCAAGGATGCTGATGATGAGGCGCAGGGGTTCTTCCGAGTCGCAGGCAAGAGGCGTTTTGAGTCGGATGAAGACGACTGCAGGAGCCGCAAGGCCGTCAATGCGGCCGTGGGGAATCCCGCAGCCCTCGCCCAAGTTGGTCGAACCGAGCTTCTCGCGCTCAAAAATGGCCTCAAAGGCTTCATCGTGAGGAATGCCGTAGGCGGATTCGAAAAGCAGGGCGCACTCTTCAAAAAGCCGCTTGCGGCTCGAGACGTCGACGTCAAGCCGTACGGTTTCCAATGTGAAATGTTCGGAGAGCAGATTCATGATGATGAAGTTGCGCGGTTGCGGGCGGCGCGTATCCGAGTCGAGGGGATGCCTTCCAGATCTCTGTATTTTGCAACGGTTCGGCGCGTAATGGCCGTACCTTCGGCGCGAAGGATGTCGGCAATGGCCTGATCGCTCAACGGTCGGGCGGACGGTTCTTGGGCGATCAGCTGTGCGATTCGAGCACGGATTTGGGTCGATGCAGCCAACACTTCCCGGCCGGCTTCGTCAACGGTGGAAACGCCGCCGGTCGTGAAGAGGCGCCGGAGCTCAAACACTTCCCCTGGGCCGAGACAGTATTTTCCTGAAACGGCTCGAGAGACGGTGGATTCCGAGAGCTGCAGCTCGGCGGCGACTTCCGCCATGGTGCATGGGCGCAGCGCCCCCCATCCTTCCGCGAACACGGCCTGCTGCCGGGCGACGACCGCCTGAGCCGTCCGCAGTAGCGTCTCCTGACGCGCCGCAATGCTGCCGACGAGCTGACGCGCTTCTCGGAGGTAGTTTGCAAAGGGCGTCGAGCCCTGCACGGAGAGCTGCCGCGCCGAGTCGACGAGGCGCACGTTGGGTTGTGCGGCCGGGTGAATCGTGGCGACCCAGCGCTCCGACTGCTTGACGATGAGAATGTCTGGCCGAACGTAAGATGCGGAGATCTCACCGTAGGTCGATGCCGGATGCGGATTCAGTCGGGAGAGAAGCGCAAGGCTCTCCGAGAGAAGCTGGCGCTGGCCTCCGGCCAAGGCGAGAAGATCGGATTCGGAACGTTTCGCGAGCGCATCCAGCTTTGTGCGGAGGATCTGGGCGAGGAGCTCTGCAGCAGGACGCAGCGATTCGTTCTCGTCTCCGAGGCGAAGTGCTTCGAGTGCGAGAGCTTCTGTGGGGGAGGATGCGCCTACGCCTGGAGGATCAAATGTTTTCAGCGTGGCGAGCGCTCGCTCCCATTCTTCGAGCGGCGCCTGTGCAAATGCCGAATATTCTCGGGCAACCGTTTCAAGCGGCGTGCGCAGAAGGCCGTCGTCATCAAGCTCTTCGATGAGACAGGCGACGAGAAGACGATCGCGCTCGGGCAGTTTGAGAGAACGGAGCTCGGCCTTCAGGTCGCTGCGCAGTGTTGCGGGCGACGCAATCTGCTCGAGAGGCGAGCCTTCGTCGGCGCTGTAGCTGCGGTCCGTCCATGAGGAGTACATCGCCTCGAGCGGCTCCGCTTCGTTGTTGACATCTTCGGCTGCGGGTTCGGGCGAAAGAGCGTCCTCGAGTTCGAGAAAGGGATTTTCAGCGGCAGCGGCGTCGGCTTCAGCCCGCAGCTCCACGGCGTTCATCTGCAGGAGCTTAAGCGCGTAGCGTTGCTGAAGCGAGAGCGTCTGCTGTTGCGTCTGCAGCGTGTCGAGACGGGCGATAAGCGGCATAGATCAAGCGGCTCCCGTCGACTACATGCTGAAGTTTTCGCCGAGGTAGAACGCGCGGACGTCGGTGTTGTTGATGATTTCCTGGGGCTGGCCGGAGGCGAGCACGCGGCCTTCATTGATGATGTAGGCGTGGTCGCAGATGGCGAGCGTTTCGCGAACGTTGTGGTCGGTGATGAGCACGCCGATGTTGCGGTCCCGCAAAAAACGCACGATGCGCTGAATCTCAATGACGGCGATCGGGTCGACCCCGGCAAAGGGTTCATCAAGCAGGATGAAGCGGGGATCGGCCGCAAGCGCTCGCGCGATTTCCGTGCGGCGGCGTTCGCCGCCCGAAAGCGAAATGGCGGTGTTCGTGCGGATATGCTGGATCTGCAGTTCGTCAAGAAGACGGTCAAGCCGCGTGCGGATTTCGTCTTCTGAAAGCGGGCGACCCTCCGAATCCTTCTGCAGTTCCAGAATGGCTCGGATGTTGTCCTCAACGGTGAGCTTGCGGAAGACGCTTGCTTCCTGCGGCAAATAAGACAGACCGAGCCGCGCGCGCTTGTAGATCGGCAGGTGCGCGATCGAATTGCCGTCAAGCTCAATGTTGCCGTCGTCAGCTACGACGAGTCCAACCACCATGTAGAAGGTCGTGGTTTTGCCGGCGCCGTTCGGCCCAAGGAGACCAACAACCTCGCCCGACTTGACGGCAAGATCGACTCCTTTGACGACCTGACGAGAGCCGTAGCGCTTCTTCAGGCCCTTGGCTTCGAGCGTATGGACGATTGGACTGGCTTTCGATGCGGACTCAATCACGTCGACTCCCTGCGTCAATGACCTGAGGACAGAGCGGGCGAGCTGGAGAGTTCTGCCCCCGAACGCTTCGGTGCGTTCTTCGAATTGTTTCTCGGCGCAATGATGGTGGTCACGCGCTGTTTTTTGCCGTTGACGACGCCGCCGTCGACGGATGAACGAGCAAAGCGCATGTCGTAGACGATCTTTTCGCCTTGGGTCATGTCTTTCTGCAGGCCGTTTTCAGTGCGGGAAATCTTGGCCCGCTGCTGCAGGGTCACCGTGTCTGTTTCTTCGTCGTAAATGATGGTGAGCGCTTCGGCGTGAGCCCACTCGTCGACGTTCGGGCGCTTCGGATCCGGATCGCGCTTTTGCTTGAAGCGGGCGGGAGCGCCCGTCACCGTGATCCTGCGGTAGCCCTTCGGCGTGATCCGCAGTTCGAGTCGGGCGCCGCGCAGGTTCATGGAGCCCTGATCAACCGTCACGTTTCCCGTGTAAATGGCCGTTTGGTGAACCTCATCGCCATTGAATTGGTCGGCGTGAACTTCAATGGGTTGATCCCGGTCGGTCGAAAGGGCGTAGACGGGCAGCGCAAGCAAACCTGCAGCTGCCGCGGCGAGAAATCTGTGCATCATCGCGCGTTATGGCCTGGATGGCGTTTGATAGTTTTGCGGGTGCAGTAACGAACGCACGCGGGAACGCAGTTCAACCGTGTGCGCCACGTTATCGTACACCATGCCGCGTTCGGCCTCGAAGGAATCGTTTCCGCGCCGCATGAAGACCGGCATGGGCGTTTCAAAGCGGTGCGTGTCGAGGAACCCTTTCAGGTACTGGCTCGTGAAGTAGAGCTCGGGCCCATCGGCGCTTGCGGCCTGCTGCACCTCCACGTTGCCGCTGAATTCAATCGTTTCGAGCCCGTCGTTGCTCCAAGCTTCGTCGGCTTTCGCCTTCACCTGGGCTCGGTCGGGCTCAAGCGTGAGGTAGCGGGCCGACTCCGCGTGCATGCGCTCGTCGGAGAAGTGCTTGACGTTTTGGGCGACCAGACGCTGAGTAGGCTGTCCCACCTCATTGAAGTCCGTAAGCGCGACGTTCTCAGCCATGAAATCCGGGCTCGATTCGCTGGGAACATACTTGAGCCCCGCCATCTGAGAGCGGACCGAATAGTAATAGCTTCCGGCCACAAGCACGCAAAGAATGGCGGCGCCTGCAATCGCCGTAATGCGTTCACGAATGATCAATCTGCGGTGCGCCATGGGGTTCAATCGGACAAATAGTGGCTCTCGAGGAGGCGCTGCCATTGGTGCTGCGCCGTCAGGATGAGTTCGGCGAAGTCGCGCACGGCGCCGTGACCTCCTGCATGGGGCGCAGTCCAATGGACGTAGGGTTCGAGCGCCGCATGCCCGTCGGCTGGGCGGGCGGCAAGCCCGACCATGCGCATGGCAGGCAGATCCGGAAGGTCGTCGCCCATGTAGGCGACTGCCTCGGGCTCAATGCCGAACTGTTCGAGCATGGCCCGCAGGGCCGGGCCCTTCTTGAGCTGTCCCTGCTCGACGCGTTCAATGCCGAGTTCGGCCGCACGGCGGGCGACGATCTCGGAGGTGCGCCCCGTAAGAATGGCGGTCCGGATGCCGGCTTGTTGCAGGAGCTTGATGCCGAGACCGTCCTTGACATTGAAGGATTTGAAGAGTTCCCCCGAGGCGGAGATAACGATAGCGCCGTCCGAAAGGACGCCGTCGACATCGAAAACCACCAGACGGATGCGGCGGGCGCGTTCAACAATCGAGAGCGGCATCAAATCACCTTCGCTTCCATCAGATCATGCATGTGAAGGGCCCCGATGAGACGGTGGTTTTCATCCGTCACGAGGAGTTGGTTGCACTGATAGGCCTCGAGCATCTTCGCCGCAGACGCGGCAAGCTCCTTCGGACCGATGGTGTGCGGCGTCCTCGTCATCACGGCGTCCATGCGGATCGAACGGATGTCGCCCACCTTTTCGATGAGACGGCGCAGGTCGCCCTCCGTAAAGATGCCGATCACGAGTCCGGCCGCATCGACGACAGCCGTCATGCCGATGTGCTTGCGCGTAATTTCGCGCACGGCGTCGAGCACCCGAACGTCCGCGTGCACGCGCGGAACGTCGTCGCCCTTGCGCATGATGTCTTCGACATGAATGAGAAGACGCCGGCCGAGCGCGCCGCCGGGGTGGCTGCGGGCGAAGTCTTCCTTGCTGAAGCCTTTCGCCGAGAGACATGCCACGGCAAGCGCGTCTCCGAGCGCGAGCGTGCAGGTCGTCGAGCTTGTCGGCGCGAGGTTGAGCGGGCAGGCTTCGCGTTCGACGTGGCAGTTGATGTGAACGTCGGCGTGGCGGGCGAGCGAAGACTGCGGATTACCCGTCATGGCAATGAGCTTGGCTCCCTCGCGCTTGATCGAAGGAACAATGGTGAGGAGTTCGCTCGTTTCGCCCGAATAGGAAATGCCGAGTACCACGTCGTCGGCCGTGATCATGCCGAGGTCGCCGTGCGCGGCTTCAGCCGCGTGCACGAAAAAGGCAGGCGTCCCGGTCGAGGCGAACGTGGCGGCGAGCTTGCGGCCGATGTGTCCGGATTTGCCGACGCCGGAAACGACGAGACGCCCCTTGACGTTGAGGATTAGTTCGACGGCTCGCGCAAAGGCCGGATCGTGCAGGATGTCTGAAGCCGCCTTCTCAATGGCCTGAGCCTCATGAATCAGGACGTCATGACCGAGGCGGGTCGCCGCTTCGGCATTGAAGCAAACTGGCATAGGAACAATTCTCTTTTTGTTGGCAAGAGTGTGAAGCGAACATGCCAATGATAATCGGTATGAAAAGGGCTCCGAAGCTATGGCTTCAGAGCCCTTCATTCAGCAGTCCGTCGGGCGCGGCGTCAGTGGTGAAGGATCTTCGAGAGGAACTTCTGTGCGCGGTCCGTGTGGGGCGCGTTGAAAAATTCCTGAGCCGGGAGGTTCTCGATGATTTCGCCCGCATCCATGAAGATGACGCGGTCGGCCACTTGACGCGCAAAGCCCATTTCGTGCGTGACGACCATCATGGTCATGCCGTCCTTGGCAAGCTGCACCATGACCTCAAGCACTTCGTTGATCATTTCCGGGTCGAGAGCCGACGTCGGTTCGTCGAAGAGCATGCAGATCGGATCCATGGCGAGCGCACGAGCAATTGCCACGCGCTGCTGCTGGCCACCCGAAAGCTGTCCGGGGAATTTGTCCGCATGCTTGAGCAGACCGACTCGGTCGAGGAGCTTCAGACCGCGCTCTTCGGCTTCCTCGCGGGAGCGGCCGAGCACCTTCATCTGCGCGAGAACGAGATTTTCCCGGATGGAAAGGTGAGGGAAGAGCTCAAAGTGCTGGAAGACCATGCCGACGCGGCTGCGCAGCTGCGGCAGATTGGTCTTCGGATCTCCCACGGAAGTGCCGTTGACGATGATCTCGCCCTGCTGGAAGGGTTCAAGAGCGTTGACAGTCTTGATGAGCGTGGATTTGCCGGATCCGGAAGGACCGCAGACAACAACCACTTCGCCCTTTTCTACGTTGACCGAGCAGTCCTTCAGAACCTGAAAATTGCCGTACCACTTGCTGATGTGCTTAATTTCAATCATTGCCATGGGGGAACCTCTTTGATGCGGGCGCCGAATTTATCGAGCGGCGGAAAGCTTAGCCTGCATTCGGCGAACCAGCATGGAAAGCGAGAAGGAGACCGAGAGATAGCAGACAGCCGCAAAAGAGTACATCAAAATGAGCTGGCCGTCTCGCTGAGCAATCTTTGAAACTGCTCCCATGAAGTCGTTGCCGCTGATCACATAGACAAGACTCGTGTCCTGGAAAAGAATGATCACCTGAGTGAGCAGCACGGGGAGCATGTGCCGGACTGCCTGCGGGAGCACCACGTAGCGCATGGTCTGCAGATAGGTCATGCCTAGTCCGGCCGCGGCAAGAAGCTGTCCGCGGCCGACAGACTGAATGCCCGCACGCATGATTTCGGCGAAGTAGGCTGCTTCAAAGAGCACGAAGGTAGCGATCGCCGTGAGATCGGCTCCGATCATCACCGGCCGGTCGAGACGCAGAATGATGCGGATCACTTCGGGCATCAGCAGGAAGAACCAAAAGAGCACCAGCACGAGCGGCACGGAGCGCATCAGATTGATGTATAGCCGGGCGGGCACCGTGAGCCAGCGCCGCCGCGAAAGCCGGGCCAGGGCGAGAAGCGTGCCGAGCGTCAGTCCGAGCACCGTGGTGATGGTCGTGAGCTCGAGCGTGTAGGCTGCGCCACGCAGCAGGAATCCGGACGAAGATGTGATGGATGAAAAATCGATCATGGTGCGCCTCTCTCCTTATTTGGCCGCGATGAAGCCGGGGATTCGGCAACGGGCTTCGACGAAGTTGAGGGAGCGGTTGACGCCGAGCGCGATCACCACGTAAATGACGGTCGCCCACAAGTAGGCGGCAAAGAATTGGAACGTGTTTTCACCCATTTCATTGGCGCGCATCGTGATTTCGGGCAGACCAATCGTGATGGCGACGGCGGTGTTCTTCACGAGATTCATCGCTTCGCTTGTAAGGGGCGGAACGATGATGCGAAGTGCCAGGGGAATAATGATGTGCGTGTAGGTCTGCAGGCGCGTAAATCCAAGCGCGAGTCCCGCGTTCTTCAGCCCTTTCGGCAGCGAAGTGATGCCGGCTCGAACCTGTTCGGCTACGCGCGACGAGGTGAAGAGCCCGATGCAGAGGAAGGCCGAAAGGAACTGGGAGGCGACCGGATCGCTCTCAATCATCCACGTCTTGTATGCGGGGATGAATTCGGGAACGACGAAGTACCAGATGAAGATTTGGACAATGAGCGGAATGTTGCGGAAGAGTTCGATCCATCCCTCGCAGACGACGCGCACCCAGCGTCTCTCCGTCGTTCGCAACGACCCGACGATGATCCCGAGGAAAAGCGCGAGCGCGAAGGCGCTGACGGCGAGCCCGACGGTCCAGCCCGCGCCCTTGAGGATGTATATCCACCAGGGGTCATCGGAGAGAAGACTCGTTTCGAGCAGAGAGTCCAAATTGAAGTTGAGAGCCATGGGAGAAGCTTTTTATAGGGAATCGAACGCAACAGGCGAAGCGCGCAAAGCGCGCTTCGCGTTATGAGCCATTAAATGCCCTTGTCAGACGGTTCGGCGAATAAGGACTTCGTGTAGTCGTTCATCTTGAAGTTGAGATTGATGCCGCGAGGCGGGATCGGCGACTCGAACCAGGTCGCATACAGCTTCTGGAGTTCCCCCGAACGAATCATGTCTGTGACGGTCTTGTCGACGAGAGACTTAAACTGCGGATCGTCCTTGCGGAACATGGCGCCGTAGGGCTCCACCGAAAGCGCCGCGTCGAGAATCGTAAAGTCGGATGCGTTCGGCAGGTTGGCGATCTGTCCTGCGAGCAGCACGTCGTCGAGCACGAAGGCGTCTGCGCGCTTGTTGGCGACAAGCTGCATTGCCTCGGCAAAGTCCTTCGTCATGAGGTAGCGGATGCGAAGCTTATTGTCCCGCTCGAATTTCTTCATGAGCGCCACGGAGGTCGTGCCCGATGTAACGGCTACCGTCTTGCCGTTGAGGTCATTCAGCGACTTGATGCCGCTTGTCTTCCAGACAGCCGCCGAGACCTGAATGCCGAAGTAGCTCACGCTGAAGGCGGCTTCCTTTTGGCGTGCGAGGGAATTCGTCGTCGAGCCGCATTCAATGTCCACGGTGCCGTTCTGGATGAGCGGGATGCGGTTGGCGCTCGTCACGGCCTGCAGGCGCACTTCGAGCTTCGGCATGTCGAGCGCCTTCTGTGCGGCGTCGGCCACGCGCCGGCAAACTTCGAAGGCGTACCCAACAGGTTTGCCGTCTGAGGAGAGGTATGAGAAGGGGACGGAACTTTCGCGATAGCCGAGCGTGATCACGCCGGTTTCCTTGATTTTGGCAAGCGTGCCGGAAAGATCTTCGGCGCCGGCTGAGGCGCAAATGGAAGCGAGCGCGGTGACGAGAACGAAGCGGAACGAGCGGCGCATGACGAAACTCCTGAAGCGAGAAGAGAAAATGGGGGAGACCCTTTGAGGACTTAAAAGCAAACGGCATGCCAAACGAAGACCGCGGGTTCATGCAAAAAAAAGCGGAGTTCAATGAACCCCGCTTGAATTGACTGCACCACATCGGTGCGGAATGCACCGAATGGAAGATTATTCTGGACGGAAGACCGGCTTGCGACCTTCAAGACAGGCTTTCAGGGCTTCTTCGGCTTCCGCAGAGGCGGCCTGCACGTCATAGACCTTCTCTTCGAAAGGACGTACGGCTTCGAGAATGTGGCGGCGGGAGGCCGTCAGCACAGACTTCGCCGCTCGCACAGCGCCGTTCGGCAGAACGGCGAGCCGGGCCATCTTTGCCAGTACGGCTGCCGACAGCTCATTTTCGTCAATGACGGCGGTGACAAGGCGCATATCGAGCGCTTCCTGTGCGGAGATCGGCTCGCTCAGGAGAATCTTTTCTGCGGCTTTCGCATGGCCTGCCGCACGCACAATGAGCGAACACGCGCCGAATCTGGGTGTTCTTGCCAGCGCTACCGACGGAATGCTGAAGAGCGCCCTCGGCGAGGCGTACACCATGTCGCAGTAGAGCACGGCGATGAAGGCGCTGCCGACGCAAGGTCCGTTAACCTCGGCAACAAGGGGTTTGGGAAAGCGCTCGAGCGCGTCGAAAAAACGCGTCATGGCTTCGGTGAGCGTTTTCGGCGACTTCAAGAGTTCGTCGAGGTCCGCACCAGCGGAAAAGAGTTGGTCGGAGCCCTTGAAGCAGACCGCACGGACAGTGTCGTCCGCGGCGAGGCGGTTGAGTTCAGCGGCCATTCCGTCGAACATGGCGCTTGAAATGGAATTCCGGCGGCTAGGGCGGTTGAGCGTGATCGTCGTCAGGCTGAGGCGGGTTTCCGAGAGAAAGTCGGTCATAGTGAAGAGTCTCCATTAGTAGGTGATTTGGCAGCGCGAAGAGGCTTGAACCAGCGGCGCAGATGTTCCGGATGGACTCCTTCGCGGCGGTCAAGCGTGAAGTCGAGCTTCTGCATGAGCGCATCCATGGTGTCGTTTCCGGGAAGCACGTAGCCGGCAATCACTTGGAAGCCTTCGATCGCGGCGTCCGATTCCAGACGGCGCATGAGCCGGGAGGCAAAGCCGCGGCGGCGCATGTCGTCGCGTACGACGATCCCGAATTCGGCCTCGTCCTCAAGGATCCCAACGTGCCAGCGGGCGACGGCCGCGAAACATCCGTTTTCGTCCTCAATGGCCCAAGCGCATTCTCGTTCGTAGTCCATTCGAACGAGCGAGGAGATGCGCTCTTCGGAGAGTCTGGCGGCCGAGTGAAAGCGCAAGTAAAAGCTGCGCTCAGAAAGATTCTCAATGAAGCTTCGGAGTTGTGCGTAGTCCGCTGCTCGGATGGCCCGCATGACGAATCCATTCTCAAGCGGGATCCTCTGCTCGGGGGCTGGACGAATGACGGGCGCCCGGAGCCGTCCAGCCGGTTCGCTGCGAACGTAGAGGCGAGGTTCTTCGCCGTGGGCAAGCGTGATGCCGAGGAGTTCCGGGATGCGTGAAGCCGCTTCGCTGAGGCTGAGAAGAAGGTTTCGGGCGGCCTCGAGTGCTCCCGAGGGTGCAATCCGCAATGCGAGACGGTCGATCTCTCGAGCTTCGATCGGAGGGAGCATGCAGACTTTTCCTGCCGCGCCCTGAAGCTTCAGAATCGGACCGAATCCGGGATCGCACGAGAGCGTCAGCCGAAGGTCGGCCAATTGATCGATCTCGGAGCGCCATTCCGTGCCGAGCAGTGCATTCAGAATTTCAGTGCGTGCGGGGTCGGCAATTTCAATCTTGAGGTGCACTGAAGCGTCGGCGCAAAGGCGCCGTACGGCTTGAACGGACTCCGAACTCAAGACGGCGTCAAGGTCGAGCGGGGCTTCACGACGCCGTTCTCTGACATCTGCATCCTGAATGAGAGCTCCGAGTGCGGCGGCGGCGGTGGCCGGAGAGCCGACGAGTGCCGCTCTGCAGCCGGGGACGCTGCGGAATTGACGCAAGATGTCGGAACCGACGTTTCGGCCAAGCGCGCCGACAAGAAGAGGCTTGTAGCTCTGGAGCGAACCATGGGCGAGCCTTCGGAATGCTGGGTCGTTCGGTGAGAGTGGCGTGTCCGCATAGGCAAACATCACGGCGTCCACATTCGGGCTGCGGAGCAAGCGATCGATTTCGCGAGCGACATCTTCCGATGTGCTTGTCGGTTTGAGGAGCACTGGATTGACGGCGGGCGCGGCTAGGCCGGAGTGCTTGAGCGGGGCGCTTCGCGATTCGGCCGAAAGGTCTGGGAGGGAAAGTCCTTCTTTTCGAAGCGCTTCCGCGGCAGCGCAAGCCAGGCTGAGGTCGTTCGAGAGAAGCGCGGTACGCCTTCCGGCGGGCGGCCGAGCCGCGGCGAAAGCCGCCGCCGCGCCCACGAAGTCCTCAAATCGAAACATGCGAACCGCGCCTGCCTGCTCGGCAAATGCCGTAAAGGCGTCGTCGTCGTAAGCGGGCGCCGACGCGAGGAGCGACGCCAGACGTTCTCCCGAACGGCCGGCACCTGCGCCGGAATGCCGAATGACGACGGGCTTGAGGAGGCTGGCGTTGCGGATCGTGCTGAAGAGACGGCGGGGATTGCGGATGAAGTCGAGCTCCAAGGCAATTACACGTGTGTCGCGGTCCTTCGCGAAATACTCCACAAAGGCGGACAGGTCGAGATCGGCTTCAAGCCCCGTCGAAATGACGGCGGTGAGTCCGACGCCGAGGGCGTCGAGCGATTCGGCCGCTGCGGCGGCGGAAAGTCCGGACTGGGCGATGAGCGCAACGCGCCCGTCATGTTCCTGCACGGACATTCGGCTGAATCCGGCGCAGAGACCACGCTGCGGCAGAAAGAGGCCGAAGGACTCGGGACCAATCCATCTTGTGCCCATGGAGCGGCACATGCCGAGCATTTTCCGATGGGTTCGATGATCGAATTCAAAGTCAACTTCTGCAGGCGCGGTGAGGACAAAGGCGGGCGGCCGAGTACGCATGCCGTCGAGTGCGGCCAAGGCCCTTTGGGGCGGCAAGGCTAGAATCGCAAGGTCGAGCGTCTGTGGAATCTCTGCAGTGCTTTTCAAGCAGGGCGTTTCGCCGATCCAGGCGTACTTCGGATTAACCGGCCAAATCTGAGCGCCGCCTCTATGCGCCGAGAGATTCCGCCAGGCGATGCCTCCGGAGGAATTAAGCCGGTCGCTGGCGCCGAATACGGCGATGGACCGGGGTTCGAGTGCGCGGACTACAGATGCGGGAAGCATGGCGGATCGGGCGGGAAATGTTTTCCGAGAAGTTTAATTGCTTGGGCGAAAGAGCACGCCGATGATCTTGATAGACTCTTTCTAGGGCCACGCATTTTGCGCGGCCGCAGGGCACCGCTCGTGCGGTCTTCTGCCATCAACAGAGGTCTTCTCATGAAAGTCAACGGAATTCCCACGCGCACTATTCGCTCCATCGACGGAGGCCGAGCGGTTGAAATTATCGATCAGACGCTTCTGCCTTATCGTTTCGAGCGCCGCACGCTCACCGATTGGCGCGACTGCGTCGAGGCCATCGCCGAGATGCGCGTGCGCGGGGCGCCCTTGATCGGCATCACAGGGGCTTGGGCTGTTGCCCTCGCTGTGAGAGAGGACTCGAGCAATGCGGCGCTTCTGAAGGCTGCCGAGGTGATTGCTCATGCTCGGCCGACGGCCGTCAATCTGTCCTGGGCCGTGCAACGCATGCTTGCCTCGCTGCTGCCTCGAGATCCCGGAATGCGGGTTGAGGCGGCGGTGAAGCTTGCCGAAGCGATGACGCAGGAAGACGTCGCTACGTGCCGAGCCATCGGAGAGGTGGGAGTCGGGGTCATTGCAGAGCTCTACACGAGGCTGCGTCGCCCCGTCAACATCCTTACGCACTGCAACGCCGGGTGGCTTGCCACTGTCGACTACGGCACTGCTCTTGCTCCCATCTATGCGGCATTTGAGCGCGGCATTCCAGTGCATGTCTGGGTGGACGAAACCCGTCCGCGCAACCAAGGACTTTTGACGGCATGGGAGCTGGGCCAGCACGGCGTTCCTCACACCATCATCGCCGACAATGCGGGCGGCGAACTAATGCAGCAGGGCGAGGTTGACATCGTCATCGTGGGGGCCGACCGTATCACGAGACGCGGCGACGTCGCGAACAAGATAGGAACATACCTGAAGGCGCTTGCCGCAAAGGACAACGACATTCCCTTCTACGCGGCGGCGCCCTATTCGACCATCGACTGGAAAATGGTGGACGGCAAGCGCGAGATTCCGATTGAGAATCGTGCATCGTCGGAACTTCTGACGGTGCGGGGCATCGACAGCTCCGGGAAGGTTTCCGTTGTGCAGATCGCTCCGCTTGAAGAGGCGGCGGCCAATCCTGCTTTCGACGTGACGCACAACCGCTTCGTGACGGGCATTATTACCGAACGGGGCGTCTTTACGCCGACGGCGCTTGCAGCCGCTTATCAGGACCTCAGCGCATGAGAACGGATGACGCGAAGCTGCGCGCCGAGCTGATCCGCACGGCGCGCAGCATGAATGAAAGAGGGATCAACGTCAACAAGTCGGGAAACGTTTCGGCTCGGTGCCGCCGAGGCGCGTCGGAGGGCTACCTGATCACGCCGACCGGGGTTCCCTATGGTGAGCTCGAGCCAGAGGATCTCGTCTTCATGCCGCTCGAGGAGCCGCTCGACGCCGCAAGCGCCGTGGGCCGGTTGCGTCCCTCGTCCGAGTGGGAGATGCACGCCCGCGTTTATTTGGAGCGTGCGGACGTCGAAGCGGTCGTCCACACCCATTCGGCGTACGCTACGGCGCTTGCTTGCCAGAATCTTCCCATTCCCGCCTTTCACTACATGGTGGCCGCGGCGGGCGGCGCATCGATCGATGTAGCGCCCTACCGCCGTTTCGGAACGCCCGAGCTCGCGAAGGCGGGCGCGGAAATGCTGAGAGAAAAAGACGCCTGCCTTCTCGAGCACCATGGCGTGCTCGCTTGCGGAGTTTCGCTCGAAAAGGCGCTTTCGCTTGCTGCCGAGGTGGAAAATCTGGCTCGGCAATACGTGATCGTTCGTTCTTTGGGCGAGCCGCGTCTGATCGACGAGGAGGAAATGCGGGAGGTGCTCCGCAAGTTCAGGCACTACGGCGAGCAGCCCGCGCGCGAGGTGAAGCGATGAGCGGAACGAACTCCATGGTTTGGCATCGAGCCGACGGTTCCGTCGTCGCCTGCACCGAGTCGAATCGGGTTCTCGAGGACGATTGGAAGGAAGTCGAGTCGCTTTTGCAGGATTTCTTTGAGGATGCGGTGCTGCTCGGCGTTTCGAAGAGCGATTTCAAACGGGTTCTCAAGGAGCGCATCGACCTGCTCGAGTGTCCCTACGAGGAACAGGGGGGGAAGTCCTCCTCTACGCCGTGAAGCTTTTTTGAGCGCACAATAAGCGTGTCCACAATGAGCGGGCGAAAAAGAAGCTCGCGGGAGGTGACGGATGTCGATGAACAAATTGCGCACGGCGGGCATGCTGCTTGCCGCAGCTTTTCTGGTGCAGGGGTGCGCACATCCCGATTTGATCGATCTCCAAACGCCGGGCAGCGAAGTGGAGGCAAGCCTCGGTGCGCCCGACGCACGAATTGCGCTCGAGGACGGTTCGACGCGCCTCGTTTACTCCATGCAGCCGATGTCTCAGCAAGTTTGGTGGATTACGCTTGACGCGCAGGGACGCGTTCAGTCGAAAGAGAACGTACTTGACCGAGACCACTTTGCGCTCATCAAGATCGGAAGCACGACGAAGCAGGACGTCTTCAACCTTTTCGGTCCCTGCGCCGAAAAGTTCCACTTTGCGCTTAAGAATCAGGACGCGTGGATGTACCGCTTCCTCGACGAAGGGTTGTTTTACATGGCCTTCTGGGTGCAGTTTGACGAAAACGGCGTTGTGGCCGAAGTTGGCTACACGCAGGATCCCTGGCGCGATCGGGACGGCGATTGGCTTTGAGAAGCACCCGTCAATAAAGTCTGTATAGTTACGGCTGACCGAATTTCAATGCAGTCTTCGGAGGCCGTTCATGCTCGACGGACAGGATCAAATTGCCCGCATCAAGAGAGCGGCGGAGGGGCGATGGCGAGAAATTGCCGAAGCGGCCGGAATCCCGGAGGTTCACCTTGAGAAAGAAGGGCGGCCTTGTCCCCTCTGCGGCGGCCGCGACCGCTTCAGTTTTTTTCGCAAACGCACGGACGGGAGATGGTTCTGCCGCGGTTGCGGCTACGGTGACGGTATAGCGCTGATTCAGCGCTTTCGCCGTGAGTCTTTCGGAGCGACGCTCCGTTGGCTCGCGGCCTACCTTGGTTTGCCGGAAGTAGCCGAGCATTCCGTTCGGACGGCTTCCCGGCAAATTTCGCGGCAGGATAAGCGTGACCGCGAGCAGAGGAAAATTCGGGAGCTCTGGGAGAGCTCGATGCCGGTTTGGGAATCGGACTCGCCGAATCCCGCACGCCTTTATTTAAGCCGCCGATCGCTTGCGGACGTCGACCGTCCCCAAGCGCTTCGCTGGACGCCGAAGTGTCCCTATTGGGTCGCAGGTGAAGACGGCGAGCTTAAGAAAATCGGTGAATGGCCCGCCATGCTTGCTTTGGTGGTGAATGATGCCGGGGAGGCTGTGGCGGTGCATCGAATTTATCTGACGGCGGAAGGGAACAAGGCTCCGGTTCCGACGCCGAAGAAACGCTACGGATCCGGTCTCGGCGAGGGGTTCGTTCGCCTGTATCCTCCGAGCTCCATCCTGTGCCTCGCCGAAGGCGTGGAAACGGCTTTGGCCGTTCACTGCCTCACCGGACTTCCGGTTTGGTCCGCACTGTCTCTCTCTGGGTTTCATCACTTTGAAGCTGTTCCCGCTGGCGTCGAAGTCATCAAGATCTACGGCGATAACGATGCTTCTTTTGCAGGAGCGGCGGGTGCTTACGAGCTCGCTGCGAGGCTGCGAAGAAGCCATCCGGAACTGCGGGTCGAAGTACACATTCCGGAGGGAAGAGGGGAGGACTGGAACGACGTGCTTTCCCGTCGAATCAAGACTTCCGCTTGGTGAGAACGGTTGCGGCGACGCCCGAAGCGATGATGACGGCGATTCCAATGGCCGACTGCAACGGAATCGGGTCGCCGAAGAAGCACCAGCCGATCACGGCCGCGAAGATGATGGCCGAAAACTGAAGCGCGCTTGTGAGGAGCATGTTCCCCGCACCCCAGGCCCGAGTGAGGCAGAGCTGTGCGAGCGTAGCGGAAAGACCCAGTCCGAGAAGGGCCGGGATGTTGTTCATAGTGATGGGATGGAGCCGATCGACGATCAGCTGGCCGCCGAGTCCCCAGAGCGTGCCGAAAAGCGTGAAATAGAAGACGATGCGCCATTCGGGCTCGTTCATGCGGGTGAGCTGCTTTACCTGCACGTAGGCGAGCGCAGCGAGGAACCCCGCCGACAGGCCGATCAAGCAGGGCAGGGCGTCCCCTTCTCTGAATTCCGGACGAAGGACGAGCGTCAGGCCAATGAAGCCTGATGCGATGGAAGCGAGAAGTCCCGGTCGAATCGACTCGCGTCGTCGTAGCGCGCCGATGGTGATGAAGGCCGCCATGTAGAGCGGACTCGTGTAGTTGAGCGTCATGGCTGTGCCGAGCGGGAGCAGTCCGATGACGAAGAACCAGACGGTGATGGCGAAGGTGCCGAGAAAGCTTCGCAGCAGGTGCGCGCCGAGGAGCGGCGTGTGCAGACTCCGTCCAGTCTTCCAAACCCAAAACGCAATGCAGATGACGCCGAAGAGCGATCGATAAAAGACCAGTTCAAACGTGCCGAACTCAGATGCGCCCGCTTTGGTGCAGGCTGCCATAACGGCAAAGAGAAAGGAGGCAGCCAGCATCCAGAGACTTTGCATGGGAGCTTCTCAAAGGAATTGATTGGAAAAACAAGCCCCGTGAGGCGGAGCGGCTTCACGGGGCGCAAGCTTCCGCCGCTTCGTGCGGCGGAAGCGCCGAAGCGAAAGGTTACGCTTCCTTCTTCGGTTCGCGGCGCAGACGAATGTGCAGTTCGCGGAGCTGCTTTTCGTCCACTTCCGAGGGCGCGTGCGTGAGCAGACACTGCGCCCGCTGCGTCTTCGGGAAGGCGATGACGTCGCGGATGGAGTCCGCATCGCACATCATCGTTACGATGCGGTCGAGACCGAAGGCGATGCCGCCGTGGGGAGGCGCACCGAACTTGAGCGAGTCGAGCAGGAAGCCGAACTTCTGACGGGCTTCTTCAGGACCGATCTTGAGCGCTTCGAAGACCTTTTCCTGAACCTCTTCACGGTGGATTCGGATGGAGCCGCCTCCGATTTCCCAACCGTTGAGAACGCAGTCGTAGGCCTTGGCGTAGCAGTGTTCCGGATCCGTAAGGAGCTTGTCCTCGTCGCCGTCGACAGGGCAGGTGAACGGATGGTGGCAGGAGACCCAGCGCTGGTCTTCTTCCGAGTACTCGAACATCGGGAACTTGATAACCCAAAGCGGCTGCCAGCCCGGCGTGAAGAGGCCGTTCTTCTTGCCGAATTCGGAGTGGCCGATCTTCAGACGGAGAGCGCCGAGGCTGTCCCAAACAATCTTGGCCTTGTCGGCGCCGAAGAAGATCACGTCGCCGTCCTTGGCGCCGGTGCGTTCAAGGATGCCCTTGAGCTCTTCGTCCGAAAGGTTCTTGACGATCGGCGATTGGAGACCTTCGCGGCCGCGGGCGATTTCGTTGACCTTGATGTAGGCGAGACCCTTCGCGCCGTAGATCTTGACGAATTCGGTGTAGCCGTCGATTTCAGAGCGCGGCATGGAGGCGGCGCCGGGCACGCAGAGGGCGACAACCTTACCGTTGTGAAGCGACTTGACGCCCGAGAAGACCTTGAACTTGGAGTCGGCAACGATGTCCGTCACTTCCTTCAGTTCGAGGTGCACGCGCAGGTCGGGCTTGTCCGAGCCAAAGCGCGCCATGGCCTCGTCCCAAAGCATGACAGGGAACGGATCGACAAAATCGACGTCGAGCACTTCCTTGAAGACGGTGCGCACAAGCTTTTCCATCAGCGAGCGGATTTCATCCATCGTGAGGAAGGACGTTTCGATATCGACCTGCGTGAACTCAGGCTGACGGTCGGCGCGGAGGTCTTCGTCGCGGAAGCACTTGACGATCTGGTAGTAGCGGTCGAAGCCCGCGCACATCAGCATTTGCTTGAAGAGCTGCGGCGACTGCGGCAACGCGTAGAAGCATCCTTCCTGAACGCGCGAGGGGACGAGATAGTCGCGCGCGCCTTCAGGGGTCGAGCGCGTCAGCATCGGCGTCTCAATGTCGATAAAGCCGTTGGCGTCAAGGAACTTGCGGAAGGCCATGGCCGCACGGTAGCGCGTGCGCAGGTTCTTCTGCATCTGCGGACGACGCAGGTCGAGCACGCGGTACGTGAGGCGCGTCGTTTCCGAGAGGTTTTCGTCGTCGAGGTGGAAGGGAGGCGTCGCCGAGGGATTGAGAACTTCAAGCTCGTGGCAAAGCACTTCCACGCCGCCCGAGGTGAGATCCGGATTCTTCGTGCCTTCGGGGCGGGCGCGAACGACGCCAACCACCTTGAGGCAGTACTCGTTGCGGCACTTGTCGGCCGTGGCGAACACGTCCGGACGATCGGGGTCGCACACCACTTGAACGAGACCCTCGCGGTCGCGCAGGTCGATAAAGATCACGCCGCCGTGATCGCGGCGACGATGGGCCCAACCGTAGAGGGTCACAGTCTGACCGATGAAGGATTCATCGACCAAGCCAGAGTAGACGGTTCGCATAAAAGCTCCCAGAGAGGACGGTCGAAAAGACCGAACTATGAAAAGGCGCGCCGCACCGTCGTGCGGACTGCTTCAGCCCGCACAAAATCAGGGCGCAAAGATATGGAAAGTTTAGCGCCAACAAAGGCCGCTCGTCGCCCCAATCGAAGACAGAAAGGGTAATCCTCAACTTTGGGCTACTTCTTCACATGGGACGCAGCGACTGCCTTGGGTCCACCGTTGAAGTCGGTGGCGGCCCAGCCGGAGCCCTTCAATTCAAACCCCGGAGCGGAAAGCTCTTTGCGGAAGGTGCTTTTGCCGCACTTCGGGCATTGGGTGAGCGGCTTGTCGGACATCTTCTGCAGGTATTCCTTTTCAAAGCCGCAGGACGTGCATTTGTAAGCGTAAATAGGCATGACGAAATTCTGACGTCGAATGAATCTTGGAAATGCAAAATTATAAATAGGAAGGCGGAAGCCGACCGATCCGGCCGGCTTCCGCCTTAGTGCTGGGAAACCTCAAAGACGTCAGTCGTCCTCGTCCTGACGTTGGAACTTCGCAGCAAGTTCCTGCTGCTTCTGCATGGGCGTCGGCTGGTAGTCTTCAAGATCCATGCTCCAAGCTCCCGTACCCTGCGTCATCGCATGGAGTCTCGTCGCATAGCCGTCAAGTTCCGCGAGAGGCACGAGGCCCTCGACCTCCATCAACCCTCCAGGCAGGCTCTCGGTGTTCGAGACTTGGCCGCGCCGGCTCGCAAGGTCGCCGGCGATGTCGCCCATGTAAGCTTCAGGCGTCGTCACGGTGATGCGCACGATCGGTTCGAGCACCTGAGGCTTTGCCTTGGAGAGCGCATCGAGGAACGCCTTGCGGCCGGCCGAAACGAAGGCGACTTCCTTCGAGTCGACGGGGTGACTCTTGCCGTCGTAGACAATGACGCGCAGGTCCTGCATCGGGTAGCCGGCGACGTAGCCCGTGGCGAGCACTTCACGCACGCCCTTTTCGACGGCCGGGATCAGGTTGTACGGAATGGCGCCCCCCTTCACCTGATCGACGAACTCGAATCCTGCGCCTCTCGGGAGAGGCTCGACGCGCAGATAGACTTCGCCGAATTGGCCCGCACCGCCCGTCTGCTTCTTGTGGCGGGCGTGGCCTTCGGCCTTGGCGGAGATGGTTTCCCGATAAGGAATCGAGGGCGTCGAGGTTTCAACCTCGAGCTTGAAGTTCGTCTTCATGCGGGCCAGGATCGAGCGCACGTGCATTTCGGTCAGGCCGCGAATGACGGTCTCATTGAGCACGGTGTCGTGGTCCACTTCCATCGTCGGGTCTTCGGACAGCATCTTGGCGAGCACCTCGCTCATGCGGCTTTCATCGCCGCGGCGTGCGGGACGCACAGCCAGACCGAACATGGGCTTCGGGAAGCGGATCGGGCGCATATGCACGCCGCTCAGCGCAGGATCGCCGTGCAGAACTGAGCCGTAGCGCATTTCGTCGATCTTGGCGAGCGCACCGATGTCGCCCGGGCAAAGCGATTCGGTTTCGGACGTGTTCTTGCCCTGAAGAATGAGCGGATGCGCTGCTTTGACGGCCTTCTTGCCGTCGTCAACGTAGAGCACGGAATCCTTCGTGATGGTGCCTTGGTGCACGCGGAAGATGCCGATCTTGCCGATGTAGGGGTCGTTCACGATCTTGAAGACCTGCGCCACGACGGGCAGCGAGCGGTCGGGAGTCGTCTTGTAGGGCGTGCCGTCGGCATTGAGGAAGAGCGGCTCGTTCGCTTCGGCAGGGCTCGGCAGGTGGCGAATGATCACCTTCATGAAGTCGCGGATTCCGATGAGGTTTTTCCCGGACGTGAAGCAGACGGGAATGACGTGGCCTTCGCGCAGAGCCTTCGTGACGAGCGGATGGAGAAGGCGCGGGTCCACGTTGCCTTCTTCGAGATATTTCTCGAGCATCGCGTCGTCCTGCTCGATGATTTTTTCAATGAAGGCGCGGTGAACGTCCTCGACGCTCATGATGTCGGATTCGCCCGTGTCGCGGTCGAAGCAGTCGATGACGCGCGTGCGGTTCTTTGTGGGCAGGTTGATGGGCAGCACGCCGTCGCCCCAGACTCGGCGAAGTTCTTCAAGCAGGGCCTCAAGGTCGACGTCGGGCGCATCGAACTTGTTGACGACGATCATTCGGCAGAGGTGGCGCTCCTTGGCGGCCTCCATCATGCGAAGCGTCAGCAGTTCGGGGCCTTTCGTCGCGTCAATCACGGCTGCGACCGAAGAGACGGCGTCGAGCGCCGAAAGATCCTGACCGAGATAGTCGGCGTAGCCCGGGGTGTCAATGACGTGAATGCGCACCGGCGTCAGATCGGGCATGGCCGTGTCGATGTGAGCGACCGCAAGGCGGATGGAGTGCTGCACTTCCTTCTCAAGCGCGTCGTTGTCGCACATCGTGTTGCCTTTTTCGACGGTCCCGAGTTCCGAGATCATGCCGGAGCGGTAGAGCATGGCCTCAATCAGCGTAGTTTTCCCGCACGAACCGTGACCGACCAATGCTACGGTACGAAGATTTTCCGTTGAGTAGTTGCTCATGTTGATGCTCCTTTGTGGCCGCACGAACGCTTTTGAGGCATGCGCCCCGAAGCTCTCCCGGCACGGCGTTTGTCGTTTCCGAAGGATCGAGCCTGTCGGATCAGACCATTGTGCGCTTCACCGGCTGCGGCGCGGGAGCAACCCCGACGGGCTTTGATTTGAGTGGAAGAACTGCAAGGCAAAGCTGGCGCAGGAGCGACCGAAGATTCATACTCGATCATTCGTGAGGAGAGCTTGCGGGCGCAGACAAAATCCGACGCTTTTGCTTTCAAGGACGAGTTTCTTCTTCGGGGCTTCCGAAATGCTTCGGAGCGGGCGTTTTTGGAATGGAAATGATCACCTCCAGACCGTGAGGCTGAATATTTTTGGCCCGGATCAATCCGCCGTGCGCGCGCACCGCGCTTTGGGCGATGGCCAGACCGAGCCCGAAGCCCGTGCCGGTGCTTTCCTTCGAGCCGCGCACGAAGGGAGAAAAGATCTGTTCGAGCTCATTTTCCGGGATGCCCGGGCCTTCGTCGGCGCATGCCCATTCGACGGAGTCGCCCGATTCCTGCAGTCTGAGGCGGACCGTGCCGCCTTTCGGACTATGGCGCAGCGCATTTCTGGCGATGTTGGAGACGGCACTCAAAAGTGCATCTTCATTGGCGAAGATGCCGACGTCTCCGGAAAGCCGATCTTCGGCAAGCACGCGTACCTGGCGCGGCTCGGCTTCGAAAGCAAGCATCTCGAGCACGGTTTGATGCACGCGGCGCATGGAAATGCGCGTCTTTTGAAGGGTTGGGCCTTCGTCGTAGCGAGCATAGGTGAGGAGCCCCTCGATGAGACGGTCGATGGCGTCCACCTCTCGCTCGATCCGTTCAAGACATTGCTTCGTGCGCTTTTCGTCTAGCCGAGCCAAATCGACCGCCACGGCAATGCGCGCAAGCGGACTGCGAACCTCATGGCTGACGTCGTGAAAAAGCCGGCGCTGACGCCTCACGAGCTGTTCGATGTGTTCGGCCATTTGGTCGAAGACGAGCGCAAGCGCAGCCACCTCGGAATCGGCAGGGGCAATGCCGGGGCTTGCGCGCGTATGAAATTCTCCTTGCGCGAAGCGGCGCATGGCGGCGTCAAGACGGCGCAGCGGCCGCGTGTAGTAGAGCGCGAGCACGGTCGAGACGAGAAGCGTCAGCACGAACAATGTGGCAAGCGCGACGTCGGTCGGAAAGCGGATGTGGAAGAAGGGGAGCGGATTTACTCGAGGCGGAGGAAGCTCCTCACGGGCGGCAATGAGGAGGTGGGGGCGTCCATCGATTTCGATCGTCTTGATCGGGTTCTCTGAGCCAGTTCGTGCTTTGCCGATTTGCTCCAGACTCGAAAGTGCAGGTTTCGGTATTGGGCGGCCGCTCAGTTCGCTGCCGTCGTCGGAAATGACGTAGACGGTCGGGCGCCGATTGACGTCGCTCTTCAACCATTCGATCAACGCGTCTCTTCCGCCAAAATGGTGAATGGAGAGTGCAAGTTCGACGGCTTTCTGGCCGGTCCAGCGGAGGTCAAGCTGACCGACTTCCTGCTGGCGGCTTGAATAGTAGGCCGCCCCCCAAACGGCTGCGGCCGTCACGAGAATGACGGTGAGAAGCCCCGCAAAAATCTTCCAGAAGAGGCTCGTCGGCGTCGGAAGCCGGAATTTCATACTGAAGCGTCCGTGACCGTCAGTCGATAGCCGAAGCCTCTGACGCTCTCAATCTTGAGCTGGGACCCAATCGTCGAGGAAAGCTTCTTGCGAATGGATGAAACATGCACGTCGACCGTGCGGTCATTCGGGCCCATGGGACGGCCGAGGGCCTTTTGGTACAACTCTTCCTTCGGCACAGGATTGCCGGCGTGGCGCGCAAGGAGCTCAAAAAGAGCGTATTCCGTGCCCGTGAGGCCGATCTCGCCTTTGTTCGTTTGCACCCGACGCTGGGTCTGGTCGATCGTCACCGGTCCGACCACGATCGGTTCGCTCGCGAGCGTTTCGCGATGCGTGCGGCGCAAAATCGCGTGGATGCGCGCCACGAGCTCTCTCGGAGGGCAGGGTTTCGGGACATAGTCGTCGGCACCGAGCTCGAGTCCGACGATGCGGTCGACCGGATCCCCCTTTGCCGTAAGCATCAGTACGGGAATCGAGCTTGTCTGCCGAATTCGTCGAAGGACGTCGACGCCGCTGATGCCGGGCATCATGACGTCGAGAACCACGAGGTCGAAATCCCCGGAGCCGAGCGTCTCAAGACCTTCGGTTCCATCGGCTGCGGATGAAGCGCTGAATCCTTCGAGCGTTAGGTAATCGACAAGAAGAGACGAAAGCTCGACGTCGTCGTCGATGATGAGAATGCGGCGGTTGGATGTGAGCGTCATGGTGTCCCCGGGCTTTTCGAGGTATGGATTCATCTTAACAAACGTGATGTTTGCAAAAATGTTACGTTCTGCTCCGCGATCTTTACGCGCAGCAACAGCGCCTTTACGCGGGCAACGGGCACAATAGAAACCAAAAGGGCGGCTGTCGCCCCGAAGCGTGGAACATCAGAAGAATGAAAACCTTGTCCCGAATGACGTTGGCTCTGGCGGCCGCAGCGCTTGCGCTCGGCGGATGCGCCGTGACGGTGAGCGATCCCGCTCGGATTGCCGCGCAGGCCGCGCCCGAGACCTGGTCGGCTTCGAGCCTCCCCGCGGGAGAAATCGCCGACTTCAAGGATTTCTGGGCGCGGTGGAGTGATCCCGACCTCGTGCGGCTGATCGAGCGGGCGCGGAGCACCAGCACCGACGTGTTGACGGCCCAAGCCAACCTGCGCTCGGCCCGCGCTAGCCTCACCGCCGCGAATTCGGCGCTTTGGCCTTCGTTTGAGGTAAACGGGAACTCATCGCGTCGCCGAGCCGATCACCGTACGTCAACGGATTACGATGCGGGCGTGTCGGGCGCGTGGACTTTCGGTCTCGGCGGAACACAGTATTGGGATCGCCGCGCGGCCGAAGAGAATGCCGCTGCGCTTACGTTGACGCTGTCCGACGTGCGCGAGCTTGTCGCCGCCGAAACGGCTCAAGCCTACGTGAATCTGAGGGCGGCTGAGGCGTCGTTGCGCGTCGTGCGCGCCATGCTCGTCAACTATGCGGAAACAGCTCAAACTTCCCGCTGGCAGTTTGAAGCGGGCACGGGGTCGGCTTCCGAAGCCGAAGACGCGCTTGTGCAGCTTGCAAGCGCGAGAGCGCGCATTCCGCAGATCGAGCACAGCATTGTGGAATATCGAAATGCATTGGCAAAGCTCACGGCGCTTCCCGTCGATCAGCTCGGACTCGAAGAGACGGGGCAGATACCCACTCCCCCCGAAGGGTGCGCGGCACTCCTTCCTGCTCAAGTGCTTGAGCGCCGGCCCGACGTTCGTAGCGCTCAGCACGCGCTCGCGGCTGCTGTGATGGACCTAAAGAGCGCCAAGAGCCGCTTTTTCCCGTCGCTTTCGATCTCCGGGTCGATCGGCACGCAGGCAGCCACCGTGAGCGCGCTTGGCGCCTCGGGTACGGGCATCGCTTCGCTCATCGGCGCGCTTTCGGTGCCGATTCTCAATTGGGGCAGCCTCATTGCCGGTGAGGAAGAGGCCGCCGCGGCGCTCGACCGCGCGCAGGCAAACTACGTTGGCGTGCTTCTCGATGCGCTCGAAGAGACGGACAATGCGCTCTCTGGCATCTCGCACTCGGAGCGTCGTCAGGAAAACTTGAGAAGCGCGGTGCTTCACGCGCGGTCGGCCGAAATGCTTGCGCGTCAAGAATACGAGGCGGGAATCGGTGACTACACCATGCTGCTGTCAACGCAGCGTTCGCTCCTGTCGAGTCAGGAGAGCGAGCTCTCCAATCGGGCTGAGCGCGCCAACAATTACATCCTGCTCTACCGGGCCATCGGCGGAGGGTGGGCGGTGGAGAACGCCGCCCGTCAGGAAGCAGAGAATCCAGAACCGAATTCCGAGGAAAAAGCGTGATGACGCAGACCAACCACCAGAATTCCAACCGTAGCGCGCAGGCCGCGCTTCTCGATGAACCCCGCAAGACGTGGTATCTCCGGAAGTCCTTTTGGGCGTGCGCAGTGATTGCCGCTGCGGCAGCGATCGGCTACTTCGCTTTTGGCCGCTCCAGTGGCCCTGCGATTCAGTATGTCACCGCTCAGGCCGATCGAGGTCCGATCAGCGTGACGGTTTCGGCCGACGGAACGCTCAATCCGATGCGCACTGTCACGCTCGGCTCGGAACTCTCCGGGATCGTGCGCAAGGTGAACGTAGATGTGAACGACGTTGTGAAGGCGGGCGACGTCCTGATTGAGCTCGACACGCGCAATCTTGAGGCGTCGGTCGCAAGTGCCCGTGCCAACATGACGAGCGCCGAGGCAAAGCTTGCCGAATCGACGGCCACCTTGAACGAAGCGCGCCTTCGCTTCAGCCGCCTCAAGGAGCTCAATAAGCTCTCTCAGGGCAAAATGCCTTCGCGTGCCGAACTTGACCAGCAGGAGGCAGCCGTGAAGACGGCCGAAGCTTCGGTGCAGGTTGCCAAGGCCTCGATCAAGGATGCGGAGGCGACGCTCAACATGGCCGAAACGGATTTGAGCAAGGCCGAGATTAAGTCGCCGATCGACGGCGTTGTTCTCGCCCGTTCGGTCGAGCCGGGATATGCCGTCGCGGCGAGTTTGCAGGCAGTGGAACTTCTGAAGCTTGCAACAGACATGCGGGAGCTTGAACTTCAGGTCGACGTCGACGAGGCCGATGTCGGCGTGGTCCAGCCCGGGCAGCCCGCCTACTTCACGGTGAGCGCCTATCCGGATCGCCGATTTCCGGCGAAGTTGAAGAAGGTGGCCTACGGTTCGACGGAAACGGAAAACGTGGTGACCTATACGGCTTACCTCAACGTCGACAATTCGAAGCTGTTGTTACGTCCGGGGATGACGGCTTCGGCCACGATTTCGACGGCGCACAAGGACGATGTGCTCCTTGTGCCGAACGCCGCACTGCGCTTTCGACCGAGGGCGCAGCAGCAGGAGGAAGCCACGAGCATGATGGCGCGCCGCTCGCCGCACGGATCGGCCGAGAAGACGGTGAAGGACGTTGGAGGACATGGACAGCGCCAGCGCACGATCTACGTGCTTCGTGATGGCGAGCCGCAGCCCGTGATGGTGACAACGGGACTCACCGATGGCTCTCGCACCGAAATCGTCTCGGGCGACGTCGCCAAGGGCGACGCCGTGATTGTGGATCAGAAGAATTCTGCAAGCTGACAGAAGGGTAGGACTATGGACGAGGCGGTATCCAAGGTGCCTCTCATCGAATTTCGAGGCATCGGGAAGCGGTACGGATCGGGCGAAGCGGCTTTTGTCGCGCTGCACGACATTGACCTGCGCATCGACGAGGGAGAATTCGTGGCCATCATGGGGCCGTCGGGATCCGGCAAGTCCACAGCGATGAATATCATCGGAGCGCTCGACCGACCGACCTGGGGCGAATACCTCTTTCAAGGCGTTCACGTCGAAAACCTCACGAACGATCAGCGGGCGCTTCTGCGTCGCCGCTATCTCGGCTTCGTCTTCCAAGGTTTCAATCTTCTGCCTCGCACAACGGCGCTTGAAAACGTTGAGCTTCCTCTCGTTTACCGTGGGTTGCCCGCCAAGGAACGGCACGCCATGGCCCGCGAGGCGCTCGACCGCGTCGGGCTTGCCGCGTGGGAGCACCATACGCCGGCTGAACTCTCGGGCGGGCAGCAGCAGCGCGTGGCAATTGCCCGCGCGATCGTGATTCGTCCGAAGCTGCTACTTGCCGATGAGCCGACCGGGAGCCTTGACAGTGCTCGAAGCGTGGAAATCATGGAGCTCCTGCAGACGCTCAATCAGGAGGACGGCATTACCGTGGCGCTCGTGACGCACGAGCCGGCGATGGCGGAGTACGCGCGGCGGCACATCATTTTCCGAGACGGCCGGCTCGTGAGCGACGACGAGGGCCTCAAGGGGAAAGTTACATGATTTGGAACGCATTTTTGCTGGCGATCCGCCAGATTTGGCGCAACCCCATGCGCAGTCTTCTCACAGTTCTCGGGGTTGTCATCGGCGTTGCGGCGGTGATCACCATGGTAACGCTCGGCAATGGCGCCACGACGGCGATCCGCGAGGAGATCGAATCTTTCGGCAACAACCAGATCATGCTGCGCCCCGGCATGAGGCTTGGGCCCGGACAAAAGGTGGGCGCGCCCGACTTCAAGACGGAGGATGCGCGAGCGCTCATGACGCAGCTCGTCGGTGTCGTGGCCGTAGCGCCCCAAACGTCGAAGTCCATGACCATAGTTGCAAACGGCCGGAATTGGCAGACGAGCGTCATCGGAACGGATGCGAATTATTTCGAAATCGACAACCGCGAACTCTCCGAAGGACGTTATTTTGAGGAGGGAGAGGAACGTTCCGGGTCGGCCGTCTGCGTGATCGGCGGCACGATCGCCCGAGAGCTTTTCGGCCGAGAAACGGGCGTCGTCGGGGAAAATCTTCGCACGGGAAGCTTTTCCTGCCGCATCGTCGGACTTCTCAAAACGAAGGGTACGGCGGCCATGGGTGGCGACCAGGACGATTTGGTGGTCATGCCCTTGAAGACAGTTCAACGCCGCATCCTCGGCGAGTCCAGAGTATCGGCCCTGATGATCCGAATGGATCCGACATCCGACCGCGAGCGCCTCAAGGAGGCGATTCGAGACCTCATGCGGGAGCGTCGTTCGCTTTCGGCCGATGACGACGACAACTTCACGATCATGGATACGGCGGAAATTGCGGCAAAGGTTGCGTCGACGACGAAGATCATGACGACGCTGCTCGGAGCCGTCGCCGGGGTGAGCCTTCTCGTGGGCGGCATCGGCATCATGAACATCATGCTTGTTTCCGTCACGGAGCGCACGCGCGAGATCGGCATTCGCCTTGCCATCGGAGCGCTCGGCCGTGAAGTGCTGATGCAGTTTCTTATTGAGGCGCTCATGCTCGGCTGCCTCGGCGGGCTCCTCGGCGTGCTCGCGGCGCTTGCGGCTTCTCAAGTGCTATGCATGATGATGGACGTGCCGTTTATCTTCAATCCCGGCATCAACATCCTCGCCTTCTCTGTGTCGGCTGCTACGGGCATCGTTTTCGGATTTTTCCCTGCGCGGCGTGCCGCCAGACTTGATCCTATCGAAGCCGTTCGACACGAATAAACACCAAAAGAATCGGCCCCGTGTCTCAGACACGGGGCCGATTTTCAAGGGTTTGCGGAGTTGGCTCAGAAGGGAACGTCTTCGTCGAGCTGATCAATTGAAGCGCTCGCCGCGCTCGGTTGAGCCGCACGTGTCGGCTGAGGCGCGCGGGCGGGAGCTGGACGCGGAGCGGATTCGAATCCGTCGCCGCCGTCATGCCGGTCGGATGCGCGCGAGCTCAGAAGCTGCATGACCTCGCCCACGATTTCCGTTGTGTAGCGGTCGTTGCCGTTTTGATCCGTCCACTTACGGGTCCGCAGGCGGCCTTCGATGTAGACGGGGCTGCCTTTATGGAGGTAGTCCTTCGCGATTTCGGCCAGGCGGTTGAAAAGCACGACGCGATGCCATTCGGTTTCGGAAACCGTTTGGCCGTCGCGGTTGCGGTAGCGGCGCGACGTCGCCAGGCTGAAGGTGGCGATGGCAAGGTTGGACTCGCCCGCATAACGAATCTCGGGGTCCTGACCGAGATTGCCCAGAAGGATGACCTTATTGACCGAAGCCATGATCTCAAATCCCTGTAAAAGTCTAAAAACACCTAAATATCAATTGCTTCGCCGGGTTCTCGCGGTTGGAGCGCCGGTTCCTTCAGCCCGAAGGCTGAGGCAAGCCAAAGAAGGATAGCAAATGTTGAGGCCAGGAAGACCCACGCGGCGCCGCAGGTTTGACTGATCCACCCTCCGACTGCGCCGCCGATGAAGAGACCAATGTTTTGGGTCGTGTTGTAGACGCCGAGCGCGAATCCTTTGTCTGCCGGAGGCGAAGCCTTCGAGATGAGGCCGGGGAGAGTAGCTTCAAGCACGTTGAAGGCCGTGAAGAAAAGCGCAAGCAGAACTCCAGTTGAAAGAACGGACGTGGTGCAGTAGGCGCAGGCGGCGAGAACGAGCGCCATCAGCGCGATCATGAAGCGCGAAATCTTCGTGATGCACCCGCGGCGGTTGCCGAAAATGAGAAACGGAGCCATGAGCGCGAACCCGATCAGCACGGCGGGGAGGTAGACCTTCCAATGTTCGGCTGGCACGAGCCCGAGCCGAGCGAGAGTTCCGGGCACGACGACGAAAATCGAAGTGAGCGCCGCGTGCAGGCAGAAAATGCCGAAATTCAGGCGAAGAAGCTGCGGATCAAAGACGATTTCGCTCCAGCGGGCGTGCTTTGCTCCGCTTTCCTTCTGCCGGGGTTTCGCAATGGGTGGGACGATCTTCCAGACAACCAGTACGGCGGCAAGCGCCAGAATGCCGGTGATCGTGAAGAGGCCGTCGACGCCGCACCACTCGGTGAGTGGCGGAGAGATGACGAGCGAAAGCGCAAACGTGAGGCCGATCGAGGAGCCGATCATCGCCATCGCCTTCATCAGCACGCGGTCCCGCACAAGGTCGGATATGGCCGCCGTCACAGCAGCCGAAACAGCTCCTGCGCCTTGAAGCATGCGCCCGATCATGACGCCGTGAATCGTGTGTGAGGCGGCTGCGGCGAAGCTTCCGACTGCAAAAAGCAGAAGACCTGCTGCAATGACGGGCTTTCGCCCGTAGCGGTCTGATGCCGCGCCGAACGGGATCTGAAGCACGCCCTGCGTGAGGCCGTAAATGCCGAGCGTAATGCCGACCCAGAAGTCGTTGTCGCCGCCCGGGAGTTCGTGCGCGTAGACGGCGAAGACGGGCAAAATGACGAAAAGGCCGAGCATGCGGAGCGCAAAAATGCTGGCCAGGGACAGGCTCGCTTTGCGCTCGGCAGCTGTCATGGCGCCGCCCGGTATTGTCGTTGGGGTCATGAGGTCGAAAACCCAATGTTTGATGATTTGAGTCTGCTTTATAAAAGTCCTCTTTTTCTTCTTTCTTAAGGTCGGCGATGTCCAAGATCTGCATACGCGGGGCACGAACGCACAACTTGAAGAATCTTTCCATCGACTTGCCGCGGGGCGCCATGACGGTGCTCACCGGCGTGTCCGGCGCCGGAAAAAGCTCGCTGGCCTTCGACACGCTCTACGCCGAGGCTGAGCGGCGATATGTTGAGAGCCTCTCGATGAGCGCGCGGCTTGTCATGGAGCAGGCTGCACGCCCCGACGTCGACAGCATCGAGGGACTGTCTCCGGCAGTGGCGATCAGGCAAACTCGCTCGAAGGCAAGTCCGCGCTCAAGCGTAGGGAGCCTCACGGAAGCGGCGGACTATCTTCGCCTCCTCTACGCTCGGGCCGGAGAGGCGCATTGTCCGACGCACGGCCTGCCGTTGCGTGCGGACAGCGTCTCCGACATGGTCGACGAGACCCTCGAGATTGCGCCGGGCCAACGAGTTATGGTGCTTGCGCCGATAGAGCAGAGCGGCGCTTTCGATGCGCCCGAATTTGTCAGAGGCATGATTGCAAAAGGCTTCGCTCGCTTTCGAATCGACGGCGAAGTTGTTCGCGGCGAAGATTGGCTCGAAGATCATGGCGGGCAGGCTGACTGGAAAGGGCGCCTCGACGTTGTCGTCGATCGGCTCCGCGCCCGCGACGACGCGCGCGAGCGTCTGGCAGGCGACTTTCAGCTGACTGCCGAACTCGCCGCCGGCCGCGCCTTACTTGTCCTGATGGATCAGAATCGGGAGCGGGTCTTTTCGATGAAGCCTGCTTGCCCGGTTTGCGGCTTCTCTGTGCCGCCGCTCGAGCCGAGGCTCTTTTCGCCGAATCATTTGGACGGCAGCTGTCCGCTTTGCCGCGGCACCGGCCGCACGCTTCTTCCGGATCTGAGACGCATGACGCGTGATCCGGGAAAGAGTTTAAGAGAAGGGGCGATTCAAGGTTGGGGAGCCGATCATCCCGGCCGCTTCGCGCAGCTTGAGCGGGCGGCGGCGATTTTGAAAATCGATCTCGACGAGCCCTGGCGGGGCCTTTCCAGCGACATTCGCCGGGCGCTTTGGTTCGGCGACGAAGCTACGGGGTTTGCCGGCATCAGAAACGTTACGCTTGCAGAATGGCGCGAGGCGGATGATTCGGTGCGGGAGACGGCGGCTAGGCGCGCCTTCAGCGAGCAAACGTGCCCCGAGTGCGAAGGAACGGGACTCTCGATGCTTTCCCGGCGGGTGTTTGTCGGCAGCGGGGAGCGGACGCTTTCCATGCAGAATGCCGTTCGTTTGCCCGTCGGCCGGCTCCTCGACTGGGTGTGTGCGCTGCGGCGAGACTCCGGCCCAGAGTGGCTTCGGCCAGTCGTATCCGGATTGGAGGATCGGCTGCGGTGCCTCTGCGAATTGGGGCTTGGATATCTCTCGCTCGACCGACGAGCCAATTCGCTTTCGGGTGGAGAGCTCCAGCGCGTACGCATCGCCTCGCAGCTCGGCTCGAAGCTCGCCGGCGTGCTCTATGTTTTGGACGAACCGTCCTCGGGTCTTCACCCGCATGATGCCGACCGCCTTCTTGCCGCGCTGAGGCGGCTTGTCGAAGCCGGCAACACGCTTCTCGTCGTCGAGCAGAATCCGGCAGTGATGCGGGAGGCCGACGTGCTCGTCGAATTGGGGCCGGGGGCAGGATCCGAGGGAGGACGGATCGTTGCCGAAGGTTCGCCGCAGGCGCTTGCCGGTCAATCAGACTCATCGACCGGGCGTTGCTTGCGCGGCGAGCGCCTGAGACGCAGGAAAAAGCGCCGTCCTGTGCGGGATGCGGAAAAGCTTCAGCTTTTCGGCGCTTGCGGCCACAACCTGAAGCGGGTTGATCTGGAGATTCCAATCGGCTGCCTTACGGTCATGGTCGGCTTATCCGGATCCGGAAAGTCCTCGCTTGTCGGCGGAACCCTCTGGCCAGCACTGGCCGATCGGCTCAACGGTGCGGATCTCGATGCGCTTCCCTTCGATTCGATCGAGGGCGACGACGCGCTCAGCCGTGTGGTCTACGTGGATCAGGCGCCGATTGGACGCTCATCGCGTTCCGTTCCGCTTGCCTATGTGGACGCCTTTGACGCGGTAAGGGCCGTGTTTGCCGAAACGGCCGAGGCTAGGGAGCGCGGCTACACGGCCAAGCGCTTCAGCTTCAATTTGCCGGGCGGGCGATGTGAAATCTGCCGAGGAGAAGGCGTTCGTCGCATCGAGATGCACTTTCTGCCGGACGCGAATGCCGTTTGCGAGGTCTGCGGCGGCCGCCGCTACAACCGCGAAACGCTGGAGGTCCGCTTCAAGGGATATACCATTGCGGACGTTCTCGATATGACTGCCCTTGAGGCGCAGCGGCTCTTCAGGGCGCATTCACTGATCGTGCGCCGTCTTCAGGGGTTGGTGGACGTCGGGCTTGGGTACCTCAAGCTCGGTCAAAATGTCGCCACCCTTTCCGGAGGAGAGGCGCAGCGGCTGAAGCTTGCCGCCGAAATTGCTCGAGCGACGCCGAGCCGAACGCTCTACATCTTCGACGAGCCGTCGCTCGGTCTGCACATGACGGAGGTTGAAGCGCTCATGGGCGTTTTCGAGCGCCTCGTCGACGAAGGCCATACTGTTCTGGTGGTGGAGCACAATCTTGCCATCATGGCGGAGGCCGATTGGTTGGTGGAGCTCGGTCCGGGCGTCGGAGACGCAGGCGGTGTTTTGGTGGCGCAGGGAACGCCGGAGATGGTCGCGAAAGGTTCGACGCCGACGGCGAGGTATTTGCGCGAAGCAATGGGGCTGGCGATCGAGGTATGAGAGTGTTCGCTCGCTGACCTATGTGCGGCGAAGAAAATGTGCATAACCTGACGAATTTACTCTATCTACTTGAAATGTAAGAGTTAAATCTATGGATAACTGCGTGAGTAACTTTGCGTTGCCTGTGCAGAAGTCAAAAACGCACATGACTCGAATTGTCTCGCCGGAAAAAAGGTTGCAACAAGCCACGCTACTTCCTGGGGGCGTCGAGCGGGATCCGTCTTTAGCGACGTGCACGGGAAAACTCTCGAGCCGTTCTCGATGCACGGATTCATCATCTGGAAGGCATCGATGCCGTCATTGAGCGCTTGGGCGATTTGGGGCATCGGCTGAAGAAATTTGGGACGCAGAAATTGATCGAGCTGGTGCAGGATCAGATCGCGCATTGCGAAGCGATTCCAGGGGATTCTGCAGGTGTCAAGAAAAGCCGGAGCCGCACTGAAAATTCATCGCATTGAACGGCTGGTCAGAGCCGTTTGACAGGCTGCTCGACAGAAACTAGCCATCGTGGAGACAAGATGCAGGGGAGATCGGTGCTGTAGTCCCGGGCTAGCTTCGGAGCTTGAGTGCTCGTCGGCCACATCCGTACTTTCTGCGCTAATGCGCAGGGAGTGGCGCCGTTGCGCCCACTCGGGACTGCCGTCGATGACTTTCATAAAAAAAGGGGCAAGCGCTTTGGAAGGCTTGCCCCACAGGAGACCCGAAAGTCGAGACTGCGGAGAGGAGTGCTCCGCGGTCGAGTCTGGCAGTTTCCCCTCTGCAGCTCGACCTCTCGCAGGAACCGACCCCAAGGTTCTTCGTTTGCGAAATCCGACTTTCCGTACCGTTATTGTCTCATAAACGAGAATGATTCTCAATAACGGAGTGGTTTTTTTCTCCCTTTGTCGTAACAAAAGATTTCTAGTGAAGGTTGAAGCAAAAAGAAGGGCGAGCCCCGAAGGGCTCGCCCGTTGGAGACCCGAAAATCGAGCGATGCGGGGAGGAGCGCCCCGCGGTCGAGTTTGGCAGTTTCCCCTCTGCGGCTCGACCTCTCGCTGGAGCCGACCCCATGGCTCTTTGTCTGCGAGGCCCGAGTTTCTGTACCGCTATTGTCCACCAAATGAGAATAATTCTCAATACGGTTTTGGCGTTATTTGCAACAAGATGTTTCTGAATGCGATTGCCGAGCGCTTTGTCGACATTCAAAGTTCCAAGCGTCGCGGCACATGTCGTCGATGTTGCGCGAAGCTTTCCATCCTAAAAGTCGGGCGGCCAGAGACGGATCGCACCAGTTGGCGGCGATGTCGCCGTTGCGTCGAGGCTCCAGCCGATAAGGGATTTTTCTGCCGCTTGCCTTTTCGAAGGCGTGAATGACTTCGAGCACGCTGTAGCCGCGGCCGCAGCCAAGGTTCACGGCAGTCCAGCCCCGCGAGTGGGAGGCGTACTCAAGCGCTTTGGCATGTCCTTCGGCCAGATCCATCACGTGGATGTAGTCTCGAACACCCGTGCCGTCGGGCGTAGCGTAGTCGTTGCCGTAGACGTGCAGCTCGGGCAGCCTGCCGCTCGCCACGCGAGCGACATAAGGAAGGAGATTGTTGGGGATGCCGTTGGGGTCCTCGCCGATCAATCCGGAGGGATGTGCACCGATGGGGTTGAAGTAGCGCAGACAGACGATGCTCAGACTTGGATCCGCAACGGCGAGGTCGGAGAGCATCTCTTCGATTTGAAGTTTTGTTCGTCCGTACGGATTGGTGGCCTTGCGCGTCGGACAGGACTCGGTAAGCGGCAGCTGCGCCGGTTCGCCGTAGACGGTCGAGGAGCTACTGAAAATGAGCTTTTTGACGCCGCAGGAACGCATCGCTTTGAATAGTGAAATGCTTCCTGCAAGGTTGTTGTCATAATAATCGAGGGGTTTTTCGACGGACTCACCCACAGCCTTCAATCCGGCGAAGTGAATGACGGCTTCGATGGCGCGGCTTGAAAGGGTTTCGACGAGAAGGTTCTCGTCGCGAATGTCTCCCTCAATGAAAACGGGGCGGCGGCCGGCGATTTCGGTGATTCGGTCGACGACGGCTGCGTCCGAATTGGAGAGATTGTCGTACAGGACAACCTCATGACCTGCCTCGAGAAGGACGACGGCCGTGTGAGAACCGATGAAACCCATGCCGCCCGTGAGCAATACCCGCATTCGAACCCCTTAATGTGAAACGAACTGCCGACCGCAGAGTCGGTGCAATGTCGGAAGTGTAGCCTGAACTCAGGAATCGTCCATGCCGAAGAAATGCGTGCTACTTCTCGTCGCTGCGGCGGCACTTAGCTTAAATGTGGCGGCGCGCTCGCCCGATGAGGTTCGCGCCCAGTGCCGAGCGGAGGGAAGGCCCTGTGTGGGGCTAGTGCTCTCTGGAGGGGGAGCGCGGGGATTTGCCCATGTCGGCGTGCTGGAGGTGCTCGAATCATTGGGCGTTCGGGTAGACGTCGTGGCGGGCACTTCCATGGGCGCCATGGTGGGCGGAGCGTATGCGGCGGGATTCTCCGTCGATGAGCTTCGGGAGACGGTTTTGGAGGTCGACTGGTCGAAAATGCTGGCTCCGCGTGCCGAGCGTCCCATCCTTCCCTGGCACGAGAAGCTGGACGATTATTCAGGTCTCACCTCGGCCGGCGTCGAGATTTCTGAGGAGGGCATGCAGTTTCCGAGCGCCTTCGTGCCGAGCGAAGAGCTCACGCTTTTTCTCAACCGAAAGACGTCTGGCGTGGACAGCACCAAGGATCTGTCAGATTTGGCTGTGCCGTTCGCCGCCGTGGCAACGGACTTGGTCACGGGGGATCGGGTCGTGCTTCAGAAGGAATGCACGCTCGGTCTCGCCATGCGTGCTTCCATGTCGATACCCGGGGCATTTGCGCCCGTTCCCTTTGGAGAGGCGCTTTTGTGCGACGGTGGTCTCATCGACAATCTTCCGGTAAGCCTCGCGCGGCAGATGGGGGCCGACGTTGTCATCGCCGTCAACGTTGGCACGCCCTTGGCCGACCGCAGCGAATTGAAGTCCGCCTTCGGTGTGATGGGCCAGATGGTCAATCTTCTTACGGAGCAAAACGTGAAGCGTTCCATTGCGTCGCTCACGGATGCCGACGTTCTCATTACCCCCGACCTGCATGAATTTTCAAGCGCGGACTTGAATGAAAGCCGTCAGATTATCGATCGCGGCCGCGAGGCGGCCCAAAAGGCGGCAGAAGTTTTACGGCGCTTTGCGCGGCCGAAAGCCGAATGGGCGGCGTGGAATCGAAGCCGCGAAGCCGGCATTCGGCCGGCCCAGCTCACGGACCGCCATTCGATCGGCGAAATACGGGTGGCCGGGCGGTCAGCCGCGGCAGAGCGCCTTTTGCCGCAAAGCGGCCTCGCCGATAACCGCACGATGGAGCGCCGAGAGATTGACGACGCCATGCGCAAAGCATGGGCGGGAGGCGAATTTGAGACTGTGAACTATCGGTTTGAACCTGGGCCGAGAGGCATGGAAACGCTGGTCATCGAGCCGAGAGGCCGAAAGCGCGGCGACTCTATGGTGCGCATCGGCGGATCCGTCCAGTCCGACTTCGACAACGACAGTACGTTCAACCTGCTCTTTGCGCACGACTGGGGCAATCTGAACGAATGGGGAGGGCGCTGGAGAAATGAAGTTCAGTTTGGGGCGACGCAGCTTTTGAGGAGCGAGCTCTACCAGCCGCTCGGAGTCGGCTCCTTCTGGTTCGTGATGCCTTCGGCGGAAATCACCCGACTCGAAAACGATCTCTATGCGGACGGAGATGCCGTTGCAACCCGTCAGGACACGACGATCGAGGGCAGCGTGCTGCTGGCACGGGAATTTTCGCGCCTTGGCTACGCTGGACTTGAGTTCGGCTGGACGAGCGTAAGGACGAAGGATCGCGTCGGACGAGCGCAAAATGACGGCGACGACGGCGGTTCTTCACCTTTCGCCGGTGTCGTCATGCTGATCGATACGCTCGACAGCGTCAGCTTTCCGACGCGGGGCGTGCGACTTGCGGGATCCGCCCGTCGATATCGCGAACACATGGGCGACAACGACTCGGCCTTCATCTATGAAGGCGAAATGCTTGTGCCCTGGAGCTGGGGCGACTGGACCGCGACGGGGCGGGCGCGCATCGGCCGAGCCTCGAGTCCGGGTGTCTTCCGGCTCGGCGGCGCGTCGACGCTCCCCGGGGCGCCATACGGCCGCTGGTCGGGCTCAAGGCTTGAATACGCCCGCCTTGGACTTGACCACAAGGTGCCGCTTCTCTCGAGTCTTCTGCACCAGCCGGTGTGGTTCGGCGGCGGCTATGCAGCGGGACGCGCTTGGTCGGACGACGCGCCGAGATCGCTCGACAACGCGTCCGACAAGTGGCATCAGAGCGTATTTCTGCAGCTCGGAATCGACAGCCTGGTCGGACCGATCTTTTTCAGCTTCGGGCGGACTATGGACGAGGGAAGCGGCGTTTATTTCCAGTGGGGCTATGCTGAGTGATCGGACGACCGGGAGCGCTCGTCTTCGCTCTCGTCGGGAGGAATGGTTGCCGCGATTGCAATCTTGAGCGCATGGAGCGCCTGGGTGTTTTCCGCAGAGAAGAGGAGCGCCGAGACGACGATGAGCGCGATTGCAGTGACGAGCATGATGCCTTCGATTGCGGAGAGGTCCACGCCGAGGAATCGCCCTGCAACGCTTACCGAAACGAGGAGCGCCGAGAGCAGCGCGGAGATCGATACGCAGAGCAGTCCGCGGCGTAGCGTGGCGGCGCGGTTGAAAATGATCTCAATCTCTTCGTCGATCACCGGCACCAGGCGCTGGGGCGATGTATCCCGCTTGGCCATGAGGAGACGAATGCGGTTCGTAGCATGGTTGTACCGGTTCGTCATGCAGATCATGAGCAGGCCGACGCCGGAAATCAGCGTGATTGGGGTGAGGGAAGCGGCGAGGGCTTCGTTGAATTCAGTGACGCTGATCATGAGGCGTCTCCCTTGGCGCGGCGATAGTCGTGCAGCAGATGCGTGACGGCCATGTCGAGTGCGTGCAGCGAAAGGCCGATTTCGTAGGAAAAGCAGGCGGCCGACATGACAATGAGGAGCAACGCCACCACAAGACAGATCGTGCTGAAGGCGACAAGATTCGCGCCCGTGAAGTGCGAAAAGACGTTGACGGCAACGAGAAGTCCGGAGCTTGCCGCCGAGAGCGTCAGAAAGAGAAGCGCGCGGCGCAGATAGGAGGCGCGGCGGTAGATGAGCCGAATTTCCCGGTCGATGACGGGTTCTTTCTCAAGTCCCGATTCCTCGCGCTTTTTGATGAGCTGACGGATGCGCTCGGTGGAATGGTTGAATCGTGCGGTCATGCAGAGCATCATGAGACCCACGCCCGAAATGAGCGTAATCGGCGTGAGCGCATTGACGAGCATACTGTGGAAGAAGGAGCTGAAGTCCATGGGTGACGACTCGGGGAGGTTAGACGCTCTTTAGAAATTCGACAACGCGCGGGTGAACGATCCGTCGGTAGTCTTTCGTTCGAATGATGATCGAGGCATCAAGCTGTCCGGCGTTGAAGGCGAGCTCGTCGTAGCGCGTGAAAAGCGACGGATCGGCGACCAATTCGAGTTCAGGATGAAAGCTCACAGGAGGAACCGCGCCGAAGACGCATCCGGTGAATTCCATCACTTCATCGGGGCTTGCAAGGGACGCGCGGCGCGCACCGAAAGCTTCAGCCACCTTGTGGAGGTCGGCCTGCATGTCGGCGGGAAGCACTGCAAGGACATGCTTTTTGACGCCGTTGCCCTTCACCGTGCAGCAAAGCGCCTTAGCGCCTTGACCAAGTTCGGTGCCGCGGATTTCGGCGACGGATTGGCTCGACTTGCCGGCCGCTTCATGGCGGACGACCCGGAATTGAGCGCCGCCCTCTTCAAAGAGACGGCAGAGCTTTTCAAGCACGTTTTCGATCATGACCTAAGAGCGGGACGAGGGATCTGAAGTCGTTAGAATACGCCAACTGACGGGGAATCCGCCCGATTCGACGGGGGAGGAATTGTTCGCATATGACTGACGTCGAGAACGGTACGGTTCTTTGCTTTGACTTCGGCCTGGCTCGAACGGGCGTGGCAATCGGCAACACGCTAACGCGCACGGCAAGGCCGCTTGAAATCATCCACGCGCAGACGAACGATGCGCGCTGGAAGGCGGTCGATCGCTTGGTGAGGGAATGGGCGCCCGTCTATTTTGTGGTCGGACTGCCTATGCACGCCGACGGAACGCCAAGCACGCTGACGGCCCGCTGCGAGCGGTTCGCGCGGCAGCTTGGCGGGCGGTATCTCCGAGCGGCTTATCTTGAGAACGAGCGCGGCACGTCGAAGGCCGTGGAGCGCGGTCGGGAATACATCGATGACGCCGCTGCCGCCCTGATCCTGCAGCAGTTCTTTGACAAAAGGCCTGAGGAATAAGCCATGCGTTTCGTCGTTGGAGTGTTTCGTCTGATTTGGGTCGGGCTCCTCGTATGCTTCGTTTTGTTCGCGGTGCTGGTGCTCTTTCGATTCATTTCGTCTTCGACCAAGGGGAGGATGATTCGGCGGGTCGCTGCTTGGCTTCCGATGGCCTTCGGCATACGCGTCCGCGTCAAGGGCCGTGTGCCCGACGAAGGTTCCCGGAGCACGGGAATCTCTTCGCGCGGAAAGGGTTATCTGATCTGCGCGAACCACATATCGTTTGCGGACATCTTTGTGCTCGATTCCGTTTTGCCTTCTCGTTTCGTCGCCAAAGCCGAAATCGCGCGCTGGCCGCTTTTTGGGGCCATCACGACGGGGGTCGATACGATTTACATCGATCGAGGCAATCGAAGGGCTATCGTTCTGGTGGTCGAGGCGATGAGTGCGGCGCTTGAAGCCGGAAGGAACGTCCTCTTCTTCCCGGAAGGCACGACAGGCCCCGGCGACCGGCTTCTGCCATTTCACCCGAACCTTTTCTCTTCGGCATGCAGCTGCGGAGCCGAAGTGCTTCCAGTGTCGCTGCGCTACACGCTCAGGGGTGAAACGACGACTCTAACTTCGTACGCCCATGAGTCCCTTTTTCGCGTGTTGCGGCGCATAGTCTTCACGCCGGGTCTCGGCGTTGAGGTGAGCATCGGCGAGCCTGTTGCGACCGAAGGGCGGGATCGGCGCGAGGTCTGCGCGGATACGGCTCGCTTCGTTGCGCAGTCGATGGGCATGCCCGACGCCACTGCGGAGCGAGCCGAGGAGATCCGACGCATGCGCGCCGAACATCAACGCGAAGCGTAGGCGAGCGGGTCCGCCCAGCAAGGGCAGGGCTCTTCAAAGAACCGCCGATCGGGGAAGCGCACGGCTGTGAGTTTCCCTCCCCAGAGACAACCCGTGTCGATGGCTACGGCGTCGGCGAGGTTGACGAGCCCGAGCGTCGACCAGTGGCCGAAGCAGACGACGGTTCCTTTCGTTTTGCGGCGCGGATCCTTAAACCATGGGATCAATCCCGTCGGGGCGGCGGTCGGCCCGCCCTTTTCGTCAAAGTCGAGGGCGCCCGTGCGGGCATCGACGTAGCGCATTCGGGTGAAGCCGTTCAGAATGGCGCGCATTCGGGGTGCGCCTTCAAGGCCGGAAGACCACTGCGTGGCGCCGTACATGCCCTGCAGCCACGAGGTCCAGTCAGGCCCGGAGAGCGCGGTTTCGGCTTCGCGGGCGAGCCGGCGCGCGAGCGGCAAATCCCACATTGGGGGAATGCCGGCGTGGGCGAAGACGACGCCGGCCGCCTCGATCATGAGCGGTTGAGCGCGCAGCCAGTCGATGAGCTCGTCTCGGTCTTCGGCTTCGAGGATTGGGCCAATCGTATCCTTGCGGTGCAGCTTTCCGGCGCCTGCCGCCACTGCGAGAAGATGCATGTCGTGATTGCCGAGCACAACGCGTGCACGAGAGCCGAGCGCGCGCACGAAACGAAGCGCGCCGAGCGAGTCAGGACCGCGGTTGACGATGTCGCCGAGAAAAATGAGGGGCGCCTGAGGCGGCAGCTGTTCGAGGAGAGCTGTGAGGCTCTCGAGGCAGCCCTGAATGTCGCCGACGGCGTAAACGGGTTCGGCAAGGGAAAGATCAATGCGGACAGAGAGCGGCATGGGAAACTTGGACTAAAAATCTAGCGCATTGAGGCGCATGAACCGCTCGCGCGCGGCGCCGAGATACTTCGGCTTCAGCGTGCTGAGAAGGCTTCTGCGGACGGCGGCGTCGAGCCCCGGTTCGGCCTTTCCGATGAGGCGCGAGAGCATCCAGTCAAGCCGGAAGAACTCGTCCGCGGCCGAAGGATTGACGGCGGCTGCAGCAAGCATTCCTGCGACGATGCGGCTGAACTCGAAGGCTCGAGCTTCAAGTGGGATGGCATCGCGGTGGATTTTTGCCGGGTCCAGGTCCCAGAGGCCGGGTTCCTCGTCGGCCGAAAGGTAGACGTTTTCGGGCTTGAGGTCGTTGTGTGTGATGCGCCCGCCGTGGAGTCGTCCGATCATGCGGCCGAGCCTGGGAAGGATCCGTTCGGCTTCATCCATGAGCGCGTCGGAATTCCGAAGCCAAACGTCGAGCTGGGTCACTCGGAGGATTTCCGTAAAGAGATAGGAAACGGTCGGGAAAAGCCTAGGGCGACGTTCTCCTGCACCCCAAACTTCGGGTGTCGGCACGCCGATTTCGCGAAGCCTTTGCGCGACGGCCGCCGCCCAGAGGCCGCGCGTCGGAGCGACCACATAGCGGAAGCGGTTCTCCAACCGCATTTTGGCAATCTGGACGGACTTCCCAAAGCATTCCGATCCGTCGGGGAGCGTGATGAAGGCCGCGCGGGTTTTCTGCCCGTGCTTGAAGTTTTTGGCGGCGGCGAGCCGCTCGTCGATGTCCTTCATGGCGAGGATGAGGACGTCGCGCTTCGGACTCGGCGGAAGATAAAGCACAAGGGAGCCGCAGGTTTCTCGCCTGAGGTCGGGAGACTTCAGCCAAGCCTGGACGGGGGCATTGCCTAAGAGGTAGATCATCGTTGTGGTGCAAAAGCGCCGTTCGCGCGCCGCTCGACTCCGAGTCGGCAAGAGATTTTCGGCCGTGTTTTGGGAAGTTAGCACAAGCACGGAGGATGCGCGCAGGCGCGCCGCGTGCTAGATTTCTGCATCCGCGGCCGCACAAGAGGTGCGGCCCCACCCACCGCTTCACGTATTCACGTAGAGACTTTCCATGCAGCCCGTTCGCAAAGTAGTTTTCCCCGTCAACGGTCTCGGCACGCGTTTTTTGCCGGCCACGAAGGCCATGCCGAAGGAGATGCTTCCCATCGTCGACAAGCCCCTGATTCAGTACGCCGTGGAGGAAGCTGTGGCGGCCGGCGTGAAGGAGCTGATTTTCGTGACCGGCCGCAACAAGCGCGCCATTGAAGATCACTTCGACGCGCATCCGGAGTTGGAGCGCGACCTGCGCACCAAGGGCAAGTTCGACCTTCTCGAAGCTGTTCAGAACATTCTTCCGCGCGACGTTCGCTGCATCTACATCCGCCAGCCCGAACCGCTCGGCCTCGGACATGCCGTTCTGTGTGCGGAGCCGGCCGTCGGAAACAGCCCCTTTGCGGTCATGCTTGCCGACGACCTGATCGACGCGGAGCATTCGGCGATCGGTCAGCTGATTGAAGCACGCCGGGCCGCCGGAGGTGGCTCGGTCATCGCCGTGCAGGACGTTGCTCCCGAGGACACGAAGAAGTACGGGATCGTCAGCGTAGACGACGCTGCCCAAGCGACGAGCCGCCTGCGCGGGATCGTCGAGAAGCCTGATCCGAGCGTCGCGCCGTCGCGTCTCGCCGTGATCGGCCGCTATGTTTTCGAGCCGGAAATCTTCCGTTATCTCGCCGAAGTAAAGCCCGGTGTTGGCGGCGAAATCCAACTCACCGACGCGATCGAGGCGTCTCTCGAGGATGTGCCCTCCTATGCGCACCGCTACAGCGGCACGCGCTTCGACTGCGGCAGCAAGCAGGGCTTCATCGATGCCACCGTGCATTACGCGCGTAAGCGTGGCTTCCGCATCGACTGAGATTACAGACTGCGGATTTTTCTCAGGAGAGCCGTCGTGGAGCGTTCATGCTCGAAAGCGACGGCCACGGCCTTGCCGCCCCAAGTGGCGGCAAGTTTTGCTTCCGGGATCTCTTCGATCCGATAGTCGCCGCCCTTCACGTAGATGTCGGGGCGAGCGGCCGCCACAGGCTTGAGCGGAACTTTTTCTTCAAAGATCACCACGAGGTCGACCGATTCGAGCGCCGCGAGCACTGCGGCGCGATCCGCTTCGCAGTTGATGGGCCGATCAGGGCCTTTGCCGAGCATGCGCACGGAGGCATCGCTGTTGACGGCAACGACAAGGCTCGCGCCGAGCGCTCGAGCTTGCGCGAGATAAGTGACGTGGCCGCGGTGCAAAATGTCGAAGACGCCGTTCGTCATGACGAGCGGCCGCGGCAGCGCCCGCACGCGGTCGGCCAGTTCTTCAAGGGTGCAGATCTTGCGTTCAAAAGCGGGCGGAGGAAGCTTTTCCTTCATTTTTGACTCTTTCGGTCTCACTTGGAAAATTGAGCCCACCAGTCTGAGGCGGCTGCTTGCGCCAACCCTCGATAGACTCGGGTGGCGTCGGGCGTACGATCCGGAACTTCGTCGGCGTTCGTGCCGAGAAGAACGCGCTCGGGGCATCCCGCGCGCTTTCCCGCCGTGCAGTCGCCCGGCTTGTCGCCGAAGATGACCGAATGCGAGAGGTCGAGGTCGAGCTCTTCAGCCGCCTTGAGCAGCATGCCCGGTTCGGGTTTGCGGCACCCGCAGTCGAGAAGGTAGGGCGGAAACGCCTTTGTGGGATGGTGCGGGCAGAAGTAGACGCCGGCGAGCGGCGCGCCGGCCTCGGCCATTTCACGCGACATCCAGTCGGTGAGGCGCTTGAAGTCCTCTTCGGCGTAGTAGCCGCGGCCGATCCCAGACTGGTTTGTCACGATGATGAGCGCGAAGCCGCTTTCGTGAATTCGCCGCGCCCCTTCGAGGGCGCCTGGAATCCAGCGAAAGTCCTCGATTTTGTGGACATAGGCGTCGTCGAAATTGAGAACTCCGTCTCGATCCAAGAAGGCGGCCCGCTGCATGTCGTTACTCCACCGTCGGATACGCCTGGTAGAGGGCTTCGACATATTCCGTCGTGCCTTCTTCGACCGTGCGGAACTGGATGTCGCATCCTGACGCGCGAAGCTTCTCGAGGTTCGCCTGCGTGTAGGCCTGATAACGTCCCTTGAGCGCTTCGGGGAAGGGGATGTATTCAATTTCGCCGGAGGCTACAGCCTCGTCGATTTTGAGGCGGTCCTTGCCTTCGTGCGCGCGGCAGGCGTTCACGACGGAGAGCGCCACGTCGTTGAAAGGCTGGGCGCGGCCCGTGCCGCAGTTGTAGACGCCGGAGACCGGGTGGTCGAGGAAGTGCATCAGAACGCGGCAGACGTCTCCCACGTAGACGAAGTCCCGCATCTGAGCGCCGTTGGCGTAACCGAGGCACCCTTCGAAAAGCTTCACCTTTCCGTCGCGGCGGTACTGGAAGTACTGGTGGAAGGCGACCGAGGCCATGCGGCCCTTGTGTTGTTCGTGCGGGCCGTACACGTTGAAGTAGCGCAGGCCGATCACGGGTGCCGTCAGGTGCGGCATTTCGCGGCGCAGCACCTGGTCGAAGAGATACTTTGAATAGCCGTAGACGTTGAGCGGTCCTTCATAGCGCAGGTCTTCGACGAATTCCGTGTGTGCGCCGTATGTGGCCGCCGAGGAGGCGTAGATGAAGGGAATGCGCAGCTCCTGCGCCCAACGGAAGAGGTCGAGCGTGTAGCGGTAGTTGTTCTCCATCATGTAGACGCCGTTGTGCTCCATCGTGTCCGAGCATGCGCCCTGGTGGAAAATCGCTTCGGGCTTCGGGGCGGTTCCCGCGCGCACGCGCGCGATGAAGTCGCGCTTGTCAAAGTAGTCGATGATGCGGCACTTCGCCAAGTTCAGGAACTTTTCACCTTTTTCCAGATTGTCGACGGCAATCACATCCGTGACGCCACGTTCGTTGAGGGCGAGAACATTGTTGCAGCCGATGAAGCCGGCCGCGCCGGTAACGAGAATGCTCACAGAAACTCCTTGCCGCCCTTGTAGCGGCCGGACGCCTCCGGGGCGTCCGTTCGATGTCAATGAAATAGTTCGTCGAAGCTGATGGCCGCCGTGCCGAGCTTGCCGACGACGATGCCGCCGGCGCGGTTTGCGATGCGCACCGCCTCTTCGATCGGCAGCCCCGTCGCAAGCATGGCGGCGAGTACCGCAATGACGGTGTCGCCTGCGCCGGACACGTCGAAGACTTCACGCGCCTGCGCGGCGACGGTAACTTCCGTATCCTCGCCGTAGAGCGTCATGCCTTCTTCGGAGCGGGTGAGAAGAAGGTACTTCAAGTCGAGATCGCGGCGCAGCTCTTGCGCACGGCGCCGTAGGTCGGCTTCGTCCGACCACTGACCGACAACCTGCCTCAGCTCCGAGCGGTTTGGCGTAATAACGGTGGCTCCGCGGTAGCGGCTGTAGTCGTCGCCCTTCGGGTCGATCAGGATTGGGGTGCCCAATGCACGGGCGGCGTCGATCATGGCGGAGATGTGGGAGAGGCCGCCCTTGCCGTAGTCGGAAAGGACGAGCACGTCTGTGTCGGTCAAAAGCTGGTGGAAGCGGTCGAGATGCTTGAGGAGCGCCTCTTCGGCGGGATGATCCTCGAAGTCGCAGCGGACCATCTGCTGCTGGCGAGCCACGACTCTCAGCTTGACGGTGGTTCTTGCGGAACCATCGTGTTCGAGCGCGGCTCGAATGCCTTCGCGCTCGAGGAGTTCTTCGATCGATCGGCCGGCTTCGTCGTCGCCGACGACGGAGAGCAGCGTGGAGCGGGCCCCAAGGCACGCGATGTTGCGGGCCACGTTGGCCGCGCCGCCGAGGCGCTCTTCGCTGCGGACCACGCGCACAACGGGCACGGGAGCTTCCGGACTGATGCGTTCGGCGTCGCCGAACCAGTAGCGGTCGAGCATCGCGTCGCCCGTTACAAGAACGCGGGCTTTTGCAAGAGATTCTTTATCCATGTGTCGCGACCGGCGGACGCCGGTTCGTTCGTAGTGGGTTTGGGAACGATTTTAGCGGCTTCGGGCTTGAATCACGCGGCAACAGCGCGGAAACGGGGGCTTCCTTTTAAAATGGAAAGATTCAGGACCGCGGAGCGGGCGGAAACTCGCCGCGCTGCGGCCCAAAGACTTTGGAGAAGGAGAATCATGCAGGCGGATCCCAGCATTTTTAAGGCTTACGACATTCGAGGCATCGTCGGCAAAACGCTGACGGAAGATGTGGTTCGGGGCGTTGGCCGGGTTCTCGGTTCTATGGCGGTTGAGAAGGGGGTCTCAGAATTCTGCGTCGCACGAGACGGCCGGCTTTCCGGACCCGCGCTTGCCGCGGCGCTTATGGACGGGATCGCCTCGACGGGCGTGAAGGTGATCGACATCGGTGCCGTTCCGACGCCCGTTCTCTACTTCGCGACGAAGCATTTCGGATGCGGCACGGGCGTCGCTGTCACAGGTTCGCACAATCCGCCCGATTACAACGGCCTCAAGATGATGGTTGCGGGCCTGACGCTCTTCGGCGAAGGCATTCAGGCGATCCGCGCTCGGCTTGAGGCGGAGGATTGGATTGTCGCTGAGGCGCCCGGTCCCATCGAGCGCCGCTCGGTTGAGGATGCCTACATCGAACTCGCGCTCCGGGGCTCTCGGATAGGTCGTCGCCTCAAGGTTGCGTGCGATGCTGGAAACGGGGTTGCGGGACCTCTCATGCTGAAGCTTCTTTCTCGCGTTCCCGTCGACGTGGTTCCGCTTTTCTGCGAACCCGACGGACATTTCCCCAATCATCATCCTGATCCCTCGAAGCCGAAGAATCTGACGGCGCTCGCCGACGCAGTTCGCACCGAGCACTGCGACTATGGGTTTGCCCTCGACGGCGACGGAGACCGCCTTGGCGTCGTCACCCGCACGGGTTCGATCATTTACCCTGACCGCCTGATGATGCTTTTCGCGGAATCCATCCTGAAGACGCACCCAAACGCGCAGATCGTCTACGACGTGAAGTGCTCCCGCAAGCTCGTCGACTGGATTCGTCGCTGCGGCGGACGCCCGGCGATTAGCCCGACGGGACACAGTCTCGTCAAGGCGAAGCTTCGCGAAACGGGCGCGCCTTTTGCGGGGGAAATGTCCGGCCATCTCTTCTTCAACGACGAACGCTGGACGGGGTTCGATGATGGTCTTTACGCGGCGCTTCGCCTGCTCGAAATTCTGTCCGCCGCTGAGGGCGACCCCTCGAGCGTGCTCGAGAATCTGCCCAATGCGGTCAATACGCCCGAGCTGCAGATTCCGACGGCCGAAGGCGCCAATCATGAATTTGTGAAGAATTTTGCCGAAGCCGCGCGCTTCCCTGACGCTCAGGACGTGATCAAGGTCGACGGCCTGCGCGTCGAGTGGGCCGACGGTTTTGCGCTTGCCCGTGCGTCGAACACGACGCCCGTCGTCGTCGTGCGCTTTGAGGGCGATACGCCCGAAGCGCTCGAGCGAATCCGAAGTGCTTTCCTCGCCGAGATGAAGCGCGTGGATCCTTCCCTCAGCATGCCGAGAGACTGACTCGATGTCCAACGAAGCAATCAACATGAAAATGCCGCTTCTGCGCGACGACATGCCGAACGCCTCGGCGGCCGCCTGCGGCTTGAAAATCGACTTCGGTCGTCAGCGCATGACGGCGTCCGACTTCAACGCGCTTGTCGACTTCGGCCGCGAGCGCCGCATTCTTGAGGAGCACCGGCGGATGGCCGCGGGCGAAATCGTCAACTTGACGGAAAAGCGGGCGGCACTTCATATGTCGCTCCGTTCCTTCTCGGCGAAGTCCCCCTTCTACGAAGATGTCGCCGCCGAGCGCGCCCGGCTCTTCGACTTTGCCGAGCGCGTGCGCAACGGCCGTTGGCGCGGATGCCGCGGCGACCGCATCACGGACGTCATCAATGTCGGCATCGGCGGCTCCGACATGGGACCGCGCGCGATCTGGCATGCGGCCCGCCCGCCGCGACCGTCGATCCACCTCCACTTTCTCTCGAGCGTGGACGGCGTTCTGCTTGAACGCATTTTGGCCGACTGCCGTCCCCAGTCGACCCTGATCATCATCAGCTCGAAGAGTTTCACGACGCGCGAGATGCAGGTGAACGCGGCGGCGGTGGATCAGTGGCTGCTCGATCATGGGATCGTCGGCACCGACCGCGAACGCCACATGGTGGTCGTTTCGGCAAATCCGCACGCGGCCGAGATCATGTGTCTTCCTGAACAGAATTTCTTCCACATCTGGGATTGGGTAGGCGGCCGCTTTTCGGTCTGGGGCGCCATCGGCCTCCCGCTCATGATCGCGCTCGGCACGGAAGTTTTCCGCGAGCTCCTGCAGGGGGCCTGGGAAATGGATCGGCATTCGCTCGCGGCGCCTATCGAAGAGAATCTCCCGGCCATTTTGGCGCTGCTTGAATACTGGAATTCCACCCGCCTCGACATGGCTTCGCACAGTCTTCTGCCCTACGACGAGCGTTTCCGCGTGATGGTTCCGTGGCTTCAGCAGCTCGAAATGGAGTCGCTTGGCAAGCGGCGCCGCCCCGACGGGAGCGTCGTCGAGGGTGCGACCGGACTCGCCGTTTGGGGTGCGAACGGAAACGAGGCGCAGCACAGCTTCTATCAGTGGCTGCGGGAAGGCACGGGCCGAACGAGCATCGATCTTGTTTGGAGCCGTCTGCCGGGTCATCGCTACGCCGAGCATTTCCGGGTGCTTCTCGCAAATGCCCGGGCGCAGGCCGAGGTGCTGGTTCGCCGCGAGCTCGACGGCCCTTACTTCAATGCAGTCAACACGATCGAGCTTGATGCCGCCTCGCCACGCCGAGTCGGCGCCATGATGGCCATGTACGAGCACAAAACAACGATGCTCGGCACGCTCTTCGGCATCAATCCGTTCGATCAGCCGGGGGTCGAGCTCGGCAAGAAGCTCTCGCGACGCGCCGAGGCGGGGGCAGATCTCAGCGCGATTTTGGACTGAGGAACGCACAAGACCGTGAAGATACTGATCATCAAGTCTTCCTCCATGGGCGACATTATTCACGCCCTGCCGGTCGCGCGCGACATTGCCGAGCATTTGCCTGAGGCCGAGCTTCACTGGGTTGCCGAGGAAAGCTTTCGCGACATTCCGACGCTTGCGCCCAACGTGAAGAAGGTTCATGCGACCGCTTTCCGTCGCTGGCGCAAGAATTTTCTTTCCGGCGCCGTGCGTTCGGAGATGGCGCGCGTGAAGGCCGAACTCGCCGCAGAGCGCTACGACGTCGTCCTCGACATTCAGGGTTTGATGCGTACGGCTCTGGTGGCCCGCTGGACTGGCGTTCCTTCCACCGGGTACACGTGGGGAACGATCCGTGAGCCGCTTGCAAGCCTTGCCTACGCCCACAAGCTGGACCTGCCGGAAACGCTCGGGGCCGTCAAGCGATACCGAATGGCGGCCGCCGAGGCGCTCGACTACGAGATCGATCCCGATCGGCCGGTCTTCGGCCTGCGGGCGGAGGGAGAGCCGCCGCTCGCGCTTGAAGGCCGCAGTTCGGCCTTCGCCGTGAATACGAGCCGCGATGAAAAGCTCTGGCCCGAAGCGAATTGGGTGGCTTTGGGCCGGCGTCTCGTCGAGGACGGCATGCCCCCCGTGCTCTACTGGGGAAGTGCCGAGGAAAAGAGCCGTTGCGAGCGGATTGCCGCGGAAATTCCATCGGCCCGAGTCGCCCCGCGCGCGCCGCTTGCCAACGTGGCGTCAGGGCTGGCGAAGGCCGAGGTTGTCGTCGGCGTTGATACGGGGCTCGCTCATCTCGCGGCGGCGCTTGGTCGTCCGAGCGTCGGCATTTTCGTGTCAACTCCGACCTCAACCTTGCGGCTTGTGGGCGACGGTCCCGTTTGCTCGCTCGGCGGCGTCGGCTGCATGCCGACCGTTCATGAAGTTTACGAAGCGATCCTGCGCGTGCGCGGGATGAAAGGAGAGCGCGAATGATCAAAATGACGCCGGGACTTTACCGTGCCGTCACCATGGTGGCGCTTCCGGTGGCAAGCCTCTATCTGATGTGGCGGTCCCGCAAGCAGCCGGCCTATCGCGAATATTGGGACGAGCGCTTTGCGTGGGGGACGTATCCGCTGCGCTCGGACAAGCCGCGCGTCTGGATCCACGCGGTGAGCGTCGGAGAAACCAATGCGGCCAAGCCGCTCCTCGAGTCGATGCTGAAGGCCTGGCCGGACTGCGACGTGCTCCTCACTCACATGACGCCGACCGGGCGTGAGGCGGGAGAGCGTCTCGTGCGGCTTGCTCCCGATCGAATTCGTCAGTGCTATCTCCCGTACGATGCGCCGTACGCCGTAGAGAAGTTTTTTCGCCAGACGCGCCCGACCCTTGGGGTCATTATGGAAACGGAAGTCTGGCCCAACGTCATGCGCGAAGCGCAGCGGCTCGGCATTCCGGTGGTGCTTGCGAACGCCCGCGAAAGCGAAAAAAGCCGCCGCCAGGCCGAAAAGGTGATCGGCGTCATGCGGCCCGCCTTCGAATCCTTTGCAGCCGTGCTTGCGCAAAGCAAGGAGGACGAAGAGCGGCTGAGAAGTCTCGGTGCGCGCAACATTACGGTGTGCGGAAGCGTCAAGTTCGACATTCGTCCCGATGCATCGCAGACCGCGGCTGCCCTCGATTGGAAGACTGCGATTCCGAAGCCTGTGATTTTGATTGCCTCGACCCGCGACGGCGAAGAGCGCGATTTCGCGGCGGCCCTTGCCAAGCGCCGGGATCTTCTGCGCCGCGCGCTTGTGCTGCTCGTGCCTCGTCATCCGCAGCGCTTCGACGAAGTCGACGGCATCCTGCGCGAGGCGGGACTGCACGTCTGCCGGCGTTCGGCAATTTCTGCCCCTGAGGCGATTTCGGACGATGTTGACGTGCTTCTCGGCGACAGCATGGGTGAGATGAGCTTTTACTGCGCGCTCGGCGCCATGACGGTGATGGGCGGCTCCTTCGGAGACTACGGGTCGCAGAACGTCATTGAGCCCGCAATGGCGGGCACCCCCGTGGTGGTGGGCCCGTCGATCTTTAATTTCGAAAAAATCATCAGGGACGGCCTGAAGGCGGGCGCCATGGTTCAGAGTGCATCGGCCGACGAGGCGCTCGAACAGTGCAGCCGCTGGATCGACGAACCGGCGGAGCTTGAAGCGGCGGCCCGGAATGCAACGGTTTTCGCTGAGGAGTGGTCGGGTGCGACCGCACGAATGATGAAAGTCTTGGAGGATCTATGGCAGACGGCCAGAAAGCGCGAATCCCGAATGTCCTGAGCATTGCGGGGATCGACCCCTCGGGCGGTGCGGGACTGCTCGCCGACGTCAAGGCAATTTCCGCCTGCGGCGCCTACGCCTGCGGCGTGGTCGCAGCGCTGACCGCGCAGAACACCTGCGGGGTTGACGGCGTGATGCCCGTGCCGAAGGAGTTCGTGCGCGCGCAGCTTGACACGCTTTGGGCGGATGTTGAGATCGATGCGGTCAAAATCGGGATGCTCAATGATGCGGAGGTGATCAGCGTGGTGGCCGAGGCGCTGCGCCGCTATCGCCCGAAGTTCGTCGTGCTCGATCCTGTCATGGTTGCGAAGAGCGGCGACCGGCTGCTCGAGCGCTCGGCGCTCGAAACGTTGAGAAGCGAACTGATTCCGCTTGCCACGGTGATGACGCCCAACTTGCCCGAAGCAGCAGTCCTTTTGGACGGTGCGGCGATTTCTTCGCGCGAGGATATGCGCGGCGCGGCCGAGGCGCTTCGCGCATTGATGGCGCCCGACGCGTGGGTGTATTTGAAGGGCGGGCATCTCGAAGCCGAGGGCGCGCCCGACTGCCTGCTCGGCCCTAGCGAAGCGGTCTGGCTCGAGTCGCCCAGAATTCAGACGAAAAACACTCATGGCACCGGGTGCACGCTTTCTTCGGCGCTTGCGGCCCATCTCCCACAGAGCGAGAGCGTTCCTGCCGCCGCCCGCGCTGCCAAGAACTACGTTCTTGGCGCCATTCGCGGCAGCGCCGATCTGCAGGTGGGGCAAGGCTGCGGTCCAACGGATCATTTCTGGGCAGTCCGCCAAACTTGCAAGCAAATGTAACAAAAAGAGTTGCGTCTCTTGACGCTGACGTTAAAATAGGCCATAATCCACTTCCTCGGCGCATTAGCTCAGTCGGTTAGAGCAGAGGAATCATAATCCTTGTGTCCGCGGTTCGAGTCCGTGATGCGCCACCAGTTTTCAAGGCCCCGCTGATGCAGCGGGGCCTTTTTCTTAACGCCACCGGATGTAAACCGTGCACGCGAAAAAGTTTTACCTCCGCAGCTTCGGCTGCCAAATGAACGACTACGACACCTCCCGCATGGCGGATCTTCTGCGCGAACGATTCGGCGCGGAGCCCGTCTCGACGCCCGAGGAGGCCGATGTCGTTGTGCTCAACACCTGCTCGATCCGCGAAAAAGCCCAGGAGAAGGTCTTTTCCGACTTGGGCCGCCTGCGCGAAGCGAAAAAGTCGCACCCCGGGCAGATCATCGCCGTCGGCGGCTGCGTGGCTTCTCAAGAGGGCGAAGGCATCGTGAAGCGCTCGCCCTGGGTTGACGTTGTTTTTGGACCGCAGACGCTGCACCGTCTTCCGGATCTGATGGAGGCGCGCGTGCGCACCGGACGCCCTCAGGTGGACGTGTCCTTTCCGGAGCTTGAAAAGTTCGACTGCCTGCCGAAGCGTCAACCCGAGGGCGCGGCGGCCTTTCTTTCGATCATGGAAGGCTGCTCGAAATACTGCTCCTATTGCGTCGTGCCTTATACGCGCGGCGAAGAGATTTCGCGCCCCATGGTGGATGTGCTTGTCGAAGCCGTTCAGCTCGTTGATGCGGGCGTAAAGGAAATCACGCTTCTCGGGCAGAACGTGAACGCCTACCGCGGGCAGACTCCGGAGGGAGATACGGCCGACTTCGCGCTACTCCTCGAGTACTTGAGCGAAATTGAGGGTTTGGAGCGCATCCGCTACACGACGAGTCATCCTCGTGAATTCACGCCTCGATTGATCGAGGCCTATGCGCGTCTGCCGAAGCTCGTCAATCACGTGCACCTGCCCGTGCAGGCCGGCAGCGACCGCATTCTCGCGGCGATGAAGCGCGGCTATACGGCGCTCGAATACAAGTCGATCATCCGCCGTCTACGGGCGGTTCGTCCGGATATTTCGATCGCAACGGACTTCATCGTTGGATTCCCGGGCGAGACGGAGGCGGAATTCGAGGAAACGCTCAGGCTTCAGGAAGAAGTGGGGTTCGATGCGAGCTACAGCTTCATCTACAGTCCTCGTCCCGGCACGCCCGCCGCTCGGTTGCCGGATCCCGTAAGCTATTCGGAGAAGCTCGAGCGCCTGCAGCGGCTTCAGTCTGCGAACGACCAGTGCGCCCGGGCCATCAGCGAGTCGATGCTCGAGAGCGTTCAGCGCGTTCTCGTCGTCGGGCCGGCGCGCCGCGGCGAAGGGCTGCTGAGCGCCCGCACGGACAACAACCGCATCGTCAATTTTCCCGGACCGCTCGAGCTCGTTGACCGCATGGTCAACGTGCGGATCACGGACGTCTACCCGCATACGCTCGGCGGCGTGCTTGTCGAATGAGCGGCGACCGGGAGGGGATTTTTTGACGGCATAGGCATGACGAATACGAACAAGTTCCTTTCATTCTCTGCGGATGCAGGCAATACGGTTCTCGCGCATCTTTGCGGACCGCTTGACGAGAACCTCAGGCAGATCGAAACAGCGCTCGGCGTTCGGATTTCCCGCCGGGGCGCGCAGTTTCGAATCGCCGGGCCGCTTGACGCTTCGCATCGAGCGCTCGCCGCGCTCGAGCATCTTCTCGAACGCGTGCGCCGCACGGGCGCGGAGCTTTCGCTTCAGGACGTGCAGCTCTACTTCGTTGAAGAAACGGCCGTCCGAGCCGACGCTGAAAACGGGGAGGCCGTTGCCGGAATAGAACTGAAGACGCGACGGCATGGACTCCAGGGGCGCACGCCCAACCAGCGCCGCTATCTGCAGGCGATTCTGAGCCACGACATCAGCTTCGGGATCGGACCGGCCGGCACTGGGAAGACCTATCTGGCCGTAGCCGCTGCGGTTGATGCGTTTGAGCGCGGCGCCGTCGAGCGCATCGTGCTCGCTCGCCCCGCGGTGGAGGCCGGAGAGCGGTTGGGCTTTCTTCCGGGTGATCTGGCCCAGAAGGTCGATCCCTATCTGCGTCCGCTTTACGATGCGCTTTTCGACCTCATGGGATTCGACAAGTCTCAGCGCCTGATGGAGCGGCAGTCGATCGAGGTGGCGCCGCTCGCCTACATGCGCGGGCGCACGCTCAACAATGCCTTCGTCATTCTTGACGAAGCGCAGAATACGACTACCGAGCAGATGAAGATGTTCCTCACCCGAATCGGCTTTGGATCGAAGGCGGTGATTACAGGCGACATCACGCAGATCGACCTGCCGCGCGGGGTTCTGAGCGGTCTGCGTCACGCGCAGAGCGTGCTCGCCGGCGTGCGCGGCATCTCGTTCACGCACTTCAACTCCCGCGATGTTGTGCGACATCCGCTCGTGGCCCGCATCGTCGAGGCGTACGAGGCAGCCGCCAAGTCGCAAGAGCAGGATCGTTGAGGAGCTTCAAGATGTCCGCTGACGTCGTCATTCATTTTCAGCAGCTTTCGCGTTTTGCAAACCGTCTGCCCGCGCGCAGCACGATGATCCGCTGGATGCGAGAGGCCTCCGAACGTGGTGCGGAGATCACCGTCCGATTCGTCGACGAGGAGGAGGGCCGCATGCTGAACAGCACCTACCGACACCGCGACTACGCGACGAACGTGCTTACGTTCGACTACGCGCGCGAGCCCGTCGTGATGGCCGACATCGCGCTTTGCATTCCTGTGCTCGAGCGCGAAGCGCGGGAACAGAACAAGACCCTGCGCGAACATTTGGCGCACCTTCTCATCCACGGCGTTCTGCACGCGCATGGATACGATCATCTCAACGAGGAAGAGGCCGAGGTGATGGAGGCTCGGGAAACTGAAATCATGCAGAAGCTCGGATTTCCCAATCCTTACAGCGACCGCATCGGAATGGTTCACGATTAACGTGTATTCTTAGAGGCGTTCTTCTTTATTTTCGCAGCAATGTCCAGCGAACCCCCCAGTACGAAGCCGCGAGGCTTTTTTGACCGCATCACCGCGGCTTTCCACGACGACGAGCTCACCGATCGGGAGGATCTCACCCGAGTGCTCCGTGAAGCTCGACAGCGCAATCTGCTCGCCCCCGACACCTATTCCATGATGGAAGGGGCGCTCAAAGTGGCGGAGCTGCGCGCATCAGATCTTATGGTTCCCCGGGCGCAGGTGCTTGCCGTCGACCTTGCCGAACCGCCGAGCGCGTGGATCCGCATGGCGATCGAATCGGGGCATTCCCGCTTTCCCGCGGTTGAGGGCGACCTCGACAACGTGCTTGGCATCGTGCACGCAAAGGATCTTCTGCGTCTCAGCCTCAATCCGACGCTCGACGTGAAAACGTTGCTGCGTCAGCCGCGCTTCATTCCCGAGAGCCAGCCCATCAACGTACTCCTGCGCGACTTCAAGTCGACCCGTTCCCACATGGCGCTCGTCATCGATGAATTCGGGAGCATTTCGGGCCTCATCACGATTGAAGACGTGCTCGAGCAGATTGTGGGTGAGATTTCCGACGAGTTCGACCACGAGGACAAGGCGGGCAACATCCTTCCCGAAGGCTCGGGCTGGCGGGTGAAGGCGCTCACGCCCATCGACCAGTTCAATGAGTTTTTCGCGTCGGACTTGGACGACCCCTACTGCGAGACGATCGGAGGCCTCGTCACGGACCGCTTCGAACACGTGCCGCGTGCGGGTGAGGAAATCGTGGAAAAAGGCTTCCGATTCAAGATCTTGAGCGCCGACGAACGGCAGGCGCTTCTTCTTTCGGTGGAGCGGATTTGAGCGCGATTCGCCTCGGGACGCTTCGGCTTCCGGCGGCCTTCGTCCTCGGACTTTTGTTCTCACAGGCCTTCTCGCCGGGCATCCTTTGGGGGCTGCTCGGCGCGGCCGCGCTTTTCGCGCAGTTTCAGCTGATTGTCGCCGCTCATCGATGCCGCGAAGCCGCGCTCATCGCGTTCTGCTTCGGCCTCGGCTGGTTCGGCGCCGGGCTCTCCTGGACCATGGAGTCGATGCACGCGCACGGCGGACTGCCGACGTGGGCGGCAGCCGTCGGACTTGCACTTCTCGCAGCGGTCTGCTCAGCGTTTGGCGCAGCAGCCGCGGCGGCGGCGCGCCGCGCAGTGAGGCGGCCTCTCTTCGCCCCTTTCGCCTACGCCTCGGCGCTGATCCTTGCCGAGTACCTTCGTGCGGGCGGCGGACTTGACTTCGGCTGGCTCAACCCGGGCGCTGCCGCCGTGGATCTCCCCTGGGCTGGATGGGCTCCTGTAGCGGGTTCCATCGGCGTGGCGGTCGCCTATTTGTTCTCTCTTGCCGCAGTTTCAAGCGCGTTTTATGCATGGCGCGAGGGCAGACGCCTCGGATCCGTAGTCCTTCTTTCGGCGGCCGTGATGTCGGCGGGGGGCGGCCAATTGGGCAGATTTTGTGCCTGGTCGACGTCGGGGCCGACGGTGGCGATGCGCATACTGCAGACGAATCAGCCGGTGGTCGATGCCTTCACCCAAACATCTGCGGCCGATCGGATTGAAGAGGCCGCAAGGATTCTCGAGGGAGATTCGGCAGAAAAAGACCGCACGGATCTGGCGCTCACGCCCGAAGGCATTCTTCCCGGAGATTTGGCTTCCGCCGCAAGATCTGCATCCCACGCGCTCGAACACTTCTTGAAGTCAGCCCGCGGGCCGGTTCTCTTTTCTGGGTTTTGGCGGGAAGACGACGGGCGGTGGTTCAATTCCGCCTTTTACGCCGACGGCCGTTCGTTCGGTCGCGTCGACAAGCGCAAGCTCGTGCCTTTCGGTGAGTTTGTCCCCAAAGGGTTCCGCTGGTTCGTCGATCTCATGGGGATTCCGCTTTCAGACTTGAGCGAAGGACGCATGGATCAGGCGCTTTTTCGAGCGGCGGACCGAAAGTTCGGCGTGATGATCTGCTATGAAGCGCTTGACGGCGAGGTGCTCCGAAGCTTCTGGCGCGGAGCCGAAGGGCCGGACTTTCTGGTTGCGAGTGCGAATCTCGGATGGTTTTCGCCGAAGATCCTTGGGCAATACCTGCAGCTCGCAAGAATGCGGGCGATGGAGTCCGCCCGACCCGTAGCGAGCGCTTCTGCGACGGGACTTTCTGCTCTGATCGACGCGAAAGGAAGGGTTCTGGCTTTCCTGCCCGCCGCAGAGTCGGGCGTGCTGCATGCGGACGTCGTCACCGCCCTAGGCGCGCCTACGCCGTACGTGAGATTCGGAGACCTTCCCGCTTTGACGCTGGCATTCCTGCTCGGACTCGCCGCCTGTGCCGCGGATCGAAGAGCACGCGAGCCTCGATCTATAATGTGAAGCTTATTGATTCCCGAGGCCTGTCGGCTTTCGGGAAGCCCTCATGACCCTTACGGCGCCAATAAAGGCGCTGCGTCTACCCATGATTACTTTTCAGGAAGTGATCCTGCGCCTGCAGGAATATTGGAACCGTCAGGGCTGCGCGCTCTTGCAGCCGATCGATCTTGAAGTTGGCGCCGGGACGTCCCACACCGCCACCTTCCTTCGAGCCCTCGGGCCGGAACCTTGGCGCGCCGCGTACGTTCAGCCTTCGCGCCGCCCAAATGACGGCCGCTACGGCGAAAACCCGAACCGTCTTTATCAGCACCACCAGTATCAGGTCGTGCTTAAGCCCGCGCCTACGAACATCGTCGACCTTTATCTGGGCTCGCTTCGCGCGCTCGGCGTCGACACCGAAGTGAACGACATCCGCTTCGTGGAGGACAACTGGGAGAACCCGACGCTCGGCGCCTGGGGGCTCGGCTGGGAAATCTGGATGAACGGCATGGAAGTGACGCAGTTCACCTACTTCCAGCAGGTGGGCGGTCTCGAATGCAAGCCGATCACGGGTGAAATCACCTATGGTCTCGAACGTCTGACGATGTATCTGCAGAACTGCGACAACGTCTTCGATCTTGTGTACACGACATGGACCGATCCGGACGGCACGGAGCGCAAGCTCACCTACGGCGACGTCTTCCATCAGAATGAAGTCGAACAGTCGGTCTACAACTTCGAAGCGAGCGACTGTGAAAAGCTTCTCAAGCAGTTCGACTTCTTCGAAACCGAGGCCAAGCGACTCATGGACCTCAATCTGGCCATTCCCGCCTACGAAATGGTGCTCAAGGCCGGACACACCTTCAATTTGCTTGACGCGCACGGCGCCATCTCCGTGACGGAACGCGCGGCCTACATTGCCCGCATCCGAAACATTTCTCGCGCCGTCGCCCAGAGCTACTACGACTCGCGCGAACGTCTCGGCTTCCCGATGCTCAAGAAGGCCGCGAACTGAGGTGCAGGGTGGAAAACATGACGAATCTTCTTATTGAACTTCAGACTGAAGAACTTCCGCCGAAGGCCCTCCAGAAGCTTTCGGCCGCTTTTGCCGAAGGTCTGACCCGCGCGCTCGGCGACGCGCACTTCCTTGCGGCCGACAGCCGCACGACGGCCTACGGTGCTCCTCGCCGCTTGGGCGTGCACATCACGGACGTGCTCCCGAAGAGCCCCGAAGAAGCCTTTGAAAAGAAGCTCGTGCCGGCGCGCATCGGCCTTACCGAATCGGGTGAAGCGACGCCCGCGCTCTCGAAGAAGATGGCTTCGCTCGGCATTTCCTGCCCGGTTTCGGAACTGAAGCGCGTCAATGACGGCAAGCAGGATCAGCTCGTTTATGAAGGCATCCGTCCGGGCGTCGAGCTTGCAGAGGGACTGCGGGCTGCGCTTGAGTCCGCGGTGAAGCATCTTCCGATCCCGAAGGTCATGACGTATCAGCTCGCCGACGGCGAGACGACGGTTTCCTTCGTGCGTCCGGTGCGCCACCTCTGCGCGCTCTACGGCGCCGACGTCGTGCCCGTCAAGCTTTTCGGTCTTGAAAGCGGCCGTGAGACGCAGGGGCACCGCTTCCATTCGCAGGGGCTCGTTGAAATTCCGACGGCCGACGACTACGAGCGCGTGCTGCGCGCCGCCCACGTCGAGCCGAGCTTTGCGGCCCGCCGCGAAAAGATCGTTGAACTTCTGAAGCAGCATGCCCGTCAGGCGGGCGGCACGCCGATCATGCCCGAGGATCTTCTCGACGAAGTGACGGCGCTCACCGAGTGGCCCGTGGTCTACGAGAGCACGTTCGAGGAGGAATTCCTTCAGGTGCCCGAAGAGTGCCTTATCCTCACGATGCAGCTCAATCAGAAGTACTTTGCGCTTCGCGATGCGGACGGCCGCCTCATGAACCGCTTCCTGCTCGTCTCGCAGCTCGAGGCCAAGGACGGCGGGAAGGCGATTTCGCACGGCAATGCCCGCGTGGTCCGCGCGCGTCTTGCCGACGCCAAGTTCTTCTACGATCAGGACCGCCAGCACTCGCTCGAGAGCCGCGTCGACGGCCTGCGCCACGTTGTCTACCATAACAAGCTCGGCAGCCAGTACGAACGGATGCTGCGCATTGAGAAGCTCGCCGGCGAAGTTGCCGAGATGATCGGCGCCGACCGCTCGCACGCCGAACGCGCCGCTCGTCTCGCGAAGGCCGATCTTCGTACGCTCATGGTGGGCGAATTCCCTGAACTGCAGGGCATCATGGGCGAATACTACGCCCAGCACGACGGCGAACCCGCCGACGTGGCGCTTGCCATCCGCGAGCACTACCAGCCCCGCTACGCGGGCGACGCGCTTCCGTCGACGCCCGTGAGCCTTGCCTGCGCGCTTGCAGACAAGCTCGAAACGCTCGTCGGGCTCTTCGGCATCGGCCAGATGCCGACGGGTGAAAAGGATCCGTACGCGCTTCGCCGCCACGCCCTCGGCGTGCTCCGCATGCTGATGGAAAAGAAGCTTCCCTCGACGCTGCGCATGCTCGTCGACGCCGCTTGGTCCGCCGAGTCTGGGATCGCCGGGATCGAAGACCGCCGCGCCGAACTGCTTGAATTCTTTGGAGACCGTTTGCGCGTGATGCTGCGCGACAAGGGCTATTCGGCGCAGGAAGTCGACGCCGTGCTTGCGCTTCATCCCGAAAAGCTCGACGAGCTGCCCGAACGCCTCGCCGCAGTGCGCGCCTTCAGCGCTCTCCCGGCCGCGGCCGCGCTGGCCGCCGCCAACAAGCGAATCGGCAACATTCTCAAGAAGGTTGACGGCGAAGTCTCCACGGACGTGGACGAAGCGCTCCTCAACGAGCAGAGCGAAAAGGCCCTTTGGGCTGCGATGCTCGTCATCGAGCCGCAGTCGATGGCGCTCTTCGAGTCGGGACGTTACGAAGCGATGCTCGTCTCGCTCGCGGCGCTGCGAGAGCCGGTCGACCGCTTCTTTGAAGATGTGATGGTGAACGCTGAGGATCCGGCGTTGCGCCGCAACCGCCAGTCGCTCCTGAAGCGTCTCTTCATCCTCATGAACCGCGTCGCCGAAATCTCGCGTCTCGCCTAAGCGGGGTCCTAGATTTTCCGGTTACGCGACATCGGCCTGCATCGCTCAAGTCGAGCGTGCAGGCCATTTTCTTAACGCTATGAAACTGATCGACACGATTCGCGGTTGGATTTTCTACCTGCTTCTGGCCGTCTCCATCATCGGGCTTGCGATCGCGCTGATCGCTGCCAAGCCTTTTCTCAGTCTCAAAACCCGCTACGAACGGATCTGCCGCCCCTGGGCGAAGCTTGCCCTGAAGCTCCTTGAAATCATCTGCGGGGTGCGTTCGGAAGCGGTTGGGCTCGAGAACATGCCCGAGGATCGGCCCGCGGTGGTGCTCTGCAAGCATCAGTCCGCTTGGGACCCGTTCTGGCTCGGCGCTTATTTGAAGCGCCCGGCGTGCTTCCTCTACAAGCGCTCGCTCAACCGCATTCCGGTTTTCGGTTGGGCGCTTTGGTCGATGGAAATGCTTGCGATCGACCGCTCGAATGGACGATCTGCCTTTGAAAACTTCATGCGGCGTGGGCCGGAATTCCTCGAGCGCGGTTGGTGGATCTGCCTCTTTCCGGAAGGCACCCGCGTCCCGCCGGGAGAGCATGTTCGCTACAAGACGGGCGGAGCGCGCTTTGCCTGTGCGACCGGCACGCCGATCCTGCCGATCGCTCACAACGCAGGGCACTGCTGGCCAAAAAACAGCGTGGCGAAGCATCCCGGCGTGATCCGCGTTTCGGTCGGGCCGCTCATCGAAACGAAGGGGCGCGATCCGAAAGACGTGAGCGCTGAAGTGGAAGCCTGGATTGAGGCCGAGGTGGCGAGACTTGACGCCGAACATGAAGCGGCCTGAGGTCTTCGTGCCCTATCGTCTCGTGCGCTCGCGCGCGAGACGGCGTCTGTCGCTCGTCATGACGCCGCAGGGAGAACTTGAGGCCCGCGCACCGATGCGGCTTTCCGTCGAGCGCATCGAGGCTTTCATTCGGGCAAGCGCAGATTGGATCGAACGGGCCAAGGCTCAAGCTGATGCCGCTCGCGCCGCGTTTGGTCAAACGCTCCTTCTCGAGGACGGCGGCTTTGTCCTTTTTCGGGGCGCCAAGGCGCGGCTTTGCTGGGGGAAAAGCACTCGGGCGGTGCTGAATTTTCCCGAGGGTCGGGAAATATGGCTGAAGGCTCGCGACGGGTTGCAGGCAGAGAAGGAGCTGCACGCGCTCCTCAAGCGCGAAGCCCGCAGCGTCATTGACCGCGCATACGCCAAAATGGCGGTTCGTGCCAAGCGCCTGCCCGTGAAGTTTTGGAAGCTCTCATCCTCACGCTCGCGTTGGGGATCGGCTTCGGCTGCGCGAGCCACCGTCAACCTGAGCTGGAGGCTCGTCTTCATCGACGATGCGCTCATCGAGTATGTGGCCGCCCACGAATTGGCCCATCTGGTCGAAGGCAATCATTCGCAAGCCTTTTGGAAGGAAGTGGAGGCGATTCTTCCCGATTGGAAGCGCCGCCACCAGGCGCTTCGCGCCGTGAGGATGGAGCTCCTTCCTTTTTACGACGACTGAGCAGGCGGGACGATGCGAGCTGCCTCGCAGGTGAGCGCAACGTAGTCCGCCGTCGAGAGAACTTCGGGGCGGGCACCGAGACTGATTCCAGCCGCTTCGATCGCTTCGGGCGGCATCAAGCGGCTGAGGGCGTTGCGAATCGTCTTGCGGCGCTGCTGAAAGGCGGCGGCGACGATCTGAGCAAAGAGCTCTTCATTGACCGGAGGAATCTCGCCGGCTGCACGGGGCACCATGCGCACGATCGAGGAGGTGACCTTCGGAGCGGGCACGAAGGCTCCGGGCGGCACGTCGAAGAGCTTATGCATCACGTATCGGCGCTGCAGCATGACGGAAAGCCGTCCGTAAGTTTTGGAACCTGGAGCCGCGGTCATGCGGTCCACCACTTCCTTTTGCAGCATGAAGTGCTGATCGATTACGCGATCGGCTGCCGCGATCAGGGCGAAAAGCAGAGGCGAGGAAATGTTGTATGGAAGGTTGCCGATGATGCGAAGACGCTTGCCCGGAAGAACGCTTCTCCAGTCGAGCTTGAGTGCATCGGCCTCGATGAGCTCGAGCTCGTCGGCCGAGAACTGCGTGCGCAGAAACGCTGCGAGATCGCGGTCGATTTCCACGGCCGCCTCGCGCCCTGCAAGCGCGACGACTTCGCGCGTGAGCGCCGCCTGCCCCGGGCCGATTTCCACAATTGCGTCGCCCGGTTTCGGATCTATGGCGGAGACGATCCGGCCAATCCAATGCCGATCGTGCAGAAAATTCTGACCAAATCTTTTGCGGGCGTGGTGCCCTTCAAGCCATTCTTGCTTCACGGTGTTCGATTCAAAAGCGGCGCGTGCCGAAGGCCGCGCCGTCATGAGGGGAATACGAGCCCGTCGACCTGGTCGACGGGCGCATGGTTACTGCAGATCGGGGTCGCGGATTTCCACGTAGGCCTCGTCGCGCAGTTCACGCTGCCAGTTGTAGGCTGCTTCTGCGAGCTTGCGCTGGCGAAGCGCCTGACGGGCCTCGACGCGCATGCGTTGCGGGTTGCCGGACTTGTCGGTGCGACGTTCCACGACCTGAATGAGGTGGTAGCCGTAGTTCGTCTTGATCGGTTCGGACACTTCTCCCGGCTTGAGGCTGTTCATGGCCGCCTCGAATTCGGGCACCGTGTCTCCCGGCTGCAGCCAGCCGAGATCTCCCCCGCGGGTGGCGGTGGTGTCGACCGAGTGGAGTCGGGCCATGGAGGCAAAGTCCGCGTCTCCAGCGTTCACGCGGGCCTTGATGTCGTGAAGTCGGCGCAGCACGTCGGCTTCCGGCGTAATGTCGCTGACGAACATCAGGATGTGGCGGGCATGCGTCTGCACGACCGGACCGCCAGAAAGCTTCGCCTCAACGCCGTCGCGCTGCCCGAGGATCTTGACGACATGCACGGCGCGTTTCGAATGGGCGATGTAGACGCCGCCCGTGCGGGCGTTGTCCTTCATGACGTCCCAGAAAACAGTCGGAAGGTCTTGGCGGGTCTTCCAGCCGAGATCACCACCCTGGAGGGCGTCGTCTGAGCGCGAGTAGCTGGCCACGAGCTTCGAAAAGTCTTCGCCCGCCCTAGCTCGTTCGGCGATCGCTTCGGCTTCCGCTTCCATCTTCGACTCGTCGTCAGGATGGTTGATCGGCAGCAGAATGTGGGCCACGTGCCATTCGGTCGTGTCGTTCGAGGTGAAGCCAGCTTTTTCGGCCAAGTACGCATCGACTTCACTCTCAGGAATGTCAATCTTGGCGTCGACTTCACGTTCGCGCAGACGCTGGGTCGTGATTTCGTCGCGGATCTCATTGCGGAACGCGTTGAATGCGACGCCATCGGCGGCGAGGCGTTGGCGCAGCTCTTCGATGGTCAGATTGTTTTGCCGCGCAATCTGCTCTATAGCGGCATTCACCATTTGGTCGTCGACACGGATGCCGGTAGCCCGGGCGCGTTGCAAAATCGTGCGCTCCGAGATGAGACGTTCGAGCACTTGCGCCCGCAGCTGCTGCATGGGCGGCAGATCGATCTGCTGGCGGCGGAGGTTGATCGCCACGGTGTGCACGCGCTGCATCAGTTCCTGTTCGGTGATGACTTCATTGTTGACGACAGCAATGATGCGGTCGAGATCCGTTTCAAGCGCAGATCCTGCGGCGTGCTCCTGAAGCGGAACCTTCGCGGGTTCGGGGGATTCTGTTGCGGCGGATGGAGCCTGATCCGAATAGACATGAGCAGGAGCCGCCTGATCCATGATGCTTGCCGCAAGAACGGCGCAGGAGGCCAGTCCGGACAGAAGCGCCGCCGCGGGACGCAGAACGGGTAAAAAGTGCTTATTCATAGTAGTCGTAAAGACCCGGAGTGCTCGGGATGGTTTCGCGGTGCTGATAACCGCGGATGTTGCGTTCAAGTTCGGAAATCGGGCTGGAACCGACGCTTCCGAGGCCGTAGAGTTCAAGTTGCAGGAAGAAGTTCGTTTCCTTGCCGTCTGTGAGCGTGGAGTAGCGTTGAGCCACGGCCCGAAGCGTCCAGCAGTCGTGCAAATACTCAATACCTCCGATCATTTCAATCGGCTTCTTCATGTAGAGCGAGTAGTTGTATCGGAAAACGGCGTAAAGCTTGTCGGCAATCGGCCACTGAAGCGCCAGGTCGATCTGCTTAATGTTGTCGGTCGGATCCTGTGGTTCGTAGTTGTAGCGGTAGAAAAGGCCGACCGTTGACATGCGTTTCGGCGACCAGGTGACTCCGGCGTGCACCTTGACAAACTTGTGCTCTGCTGAAGAGTACTGCGCCGTCGTCGAAGCGAAGATGCTGCGCGTGAGGCGCGCGCCGACGCTGGCGAGCAGGTCGCTGTGCGACGAGGTGCGGGTTCCGAGGCTATTCGAAGCGACGTCGAAGTACTCACGCTCAGCTTGCGTGTTGAGGAACGGGACCGTCTGGTCGGTGAAGTACTGGCGCTCGCCGATCATGGCTCGGAAGAGCTCAAGACCCGTGCTCTTGTCGATGTAGCGCGTCGATAGCGCCGTGGTCAGCTGGTTTGCCTCTGAGGTGCGGTCATAGCCCGAGAAGTAGTTTTCGGTGAAGAGCGTCGCGAAATTGAGATCCGCAATCGTCGTATCGAAAACCGGTATGTCAGACTGGTCGCGGTAGGGCGAGTAGGCGTAATAGACGCGAGGTTCAAGCGTCTGGAAAGCGTCGCGCCCGAACCAACTCGAGTCCCGTTCGAAGACGAGGCCGGCATCAAGGCTGAAGATGGGTGAAATTCGGCTCGGATTCTTTTCCGTGTACGCGTCGGGGCTTGAGTTCTGACGCGAAAGGTTGTCGAGATCGTACCAAGCGCCGATCAACTGGCCCTTCGGGACGAAGAACCAGCCGGCTCCCCGCAACGGATAGGAGACGGTCTGATCGATGACGAAACGCGAGCCCGAGACCATTTTCGGATGTGTGAATCGCGTCGCTTCGAGCGTTGTGGAGAGCTCGAACCCATGGAAGTCCGCGTTGTAGCCGTTAAGCGTCACCTGCGGCACCCGCTCGTAGGGGCGCACGAGGTGAACGTCGTCGTCTACATCGATGTCGAGCATTTGGTGCTTCGTTACTTTGAGGCCGGCACTCCAATAGGTCTCTTGATAGTTGAGCGTGTATTCCTGCGGCAACACGGCCTGAGAGGATTCGCGAATGTTGCCGGAAAAGTCGGAAACGTAATCGTCGTCCGACACGCGGTTATAGTCGATGTCAAAGCTCAGCTTGTCGCGGCGGTACTGCGTCTCAACGCGCATGCCGTACCGGCTGTCACCCGTCTCAATGTCGTTCGGCAGGTAGTCGAACGTCATCTCGCCCTCAAAGTGGGGGAGCTTCAGTCGAGCCTCGTTGCCGATCATGACACCGCGCTTCGACATAAAGCGTGGCGTCAGCGTGTAGTCGTAATTCGGCGCTAGATTGAAGTAGTAGGGCAGGTAAAGTTCAACGCCGCGCGTGGAACCCGCGCCGTAGGTCGGCGTAAGCAGCCCCGACCGACGTTCGCCGCTCACGGGGAACTGGAACCATGGGGCGCCGAAAATCGGCACGTCCTTAAAGTGGAGAGATGCGCCTGTGCCGGTCGCCACCTGATCGTACTCATCGATTTCAAGCTCATTGAGCTTGATGTACCAGACTTCGTCTTCACGCTTGCAGGTGGTGACCGTGACGTCTTCAAACGAAGTGCGGTCTCCAGAAAGGAACTTCACGTTCTTTGCGCAGCCGCGCAAAGAGCGTGGTGCGTACTCCCACTCGGCGCTCTCCATCGAGCCGGAGCGTGAGGAAATGCGGAACTTCATCGATGGGCCGGAAAAGCTTGCACCAAGGCGTGAGAGTCGAGCATTGCCCGTAGCGGTGACTTCATCGGTCGCCTGAACGTAGGTGATGCGGTCGGCTTTGAGAATCGAGCCGCCGCGGCGGATCTCAGCATTGCCGATCAGGTGCAGCTCCTCTTCCGGGTTGCCTTCAATGGCGTCTGCCGACACGAAGCTTGCGGCATCGTTGTTGGAGGTCGCCCGCTGCGGCTCGAGCTTCATGGCCGAGTCGAGTTCGACCTTGATCGGGCCGGCCCAGACAGCCGTGGGTGCGGCAGCCATGCTGGCCGCAGCGGCTACGACGCCGAGCGCAATTTTGCGGAGACTGAAGGTACGCATAAAGAAGAAGGGCGAAGCGGCGCCGATGGGGATAGGGGTCGACGCAAAGAACACTGGAAAACGACCCCCAGTCCAACCTCCGTGCGGAGGTCGAACCTTGAGGCTGACGACACGATCGGCAAATTTTAACAAATGGGCCGTCAAACCTGCGGCTTCTGAGGAAGCCCCGTGAAGCGGCTCGCTAAAATAGGCGGACTGCCGTGAGCGGACGCCTTGCGGGCAAGGTCGAGGGATGCGGAGGGCGCTTCCATCCCGAGCAATTGAAACACCCCAATCGCAGCGCGACGAGATGACGCCGATTCGCGCGCATTCGGAGAGAAAATGACGACGCTTCGTGATGCATCACTTCGTGCCTGGCTCGAAGAGGAATCCCCCCGGTTTGGGCTTGACCTATCGACTCTCGAACCCGCGAGCTCGGATGCGGGCTTCCGCCGTTATTTTCGTGCTAGAGACGGACAGGGCGATACCTTCATTGTCATGGATGCGCCGCCCGAGCACGAGCATACCGAGGCCTTCATTCGGGTGGATGAACTCATGCGCACCGCAGGTCTCAACGTCCCGAAGATTTACGCGGCAGACCTGGAGCAGGGATTTGCGATCATGAGCGATCTTGGGCGGGAGACTTATCTTGACGTGCTCAGCGAGGCAAATGCGTTCGAACTGATGGATCGAGCAACCGATGCGCTCGTGCTGTGGCAAAAGTCTTCCAAACCGGGCGTCTTGCCCGAGTACGACCGCGCACTTTTGCGCCAGGAGATCGATCTGTTTCCCGAGTGGTATGTCAAGCGCCACCGCGGCGTCGAATGGGATGAGAAGCACCGCGAGTGGTGGGAGATGACCGTTGAGGCGATTCTTGAAAATAATCTTGCGGAGGAACGCGTTTTCGTTCATCGCGACTTCATGCCGCGCAACCTGATGGTCTGCGATCCGATGCCCGGCATTCTTGACTTCCAGGATGCAGTTTACGGACCAGTGAGCTACGACATCGCATCCCTTATGCGCGATGCGTTCATCACTTGGAATGAATCAAGCGTGCTGGACGTGACGATCCGCTACTGGGAGAAGGCCAAAAAGGCGGGCATTCCAGTTCCGAACGACTTTGCACGCTTTTACCGCGACGTGGAGTACATGGGATTGCAGCGGCATTTGAAGGTCCTCGGGATTTTCTCTCGTCTCAACTACCGCGATGGCAAGCCAAAGTACCTCGCCGACACGCCGCGGTTCATTGCGTACGTTCGACAGACGGCTTCGCGCTACATCGAGCTCTCCCCACTTATGCGTCTCATTGATGATCTCGAAGGCAACGGCCGAAAGGTCGGCTACACCTTCTGATGCGAGCTCTAGTGTTCTGTGCGGGCGCGGGCAAGCGCATGCGTCCGCTTACGCAGCTCATGCCCAAGCCTCTCGTTCCCGTGCTTGGCATCCCGATGGTCGTGCGGCAAATTTTGGCGCTGCGGCGGGCTGGCGTGACGGAGATCATGCTTAACGCCGCGCACGGGGCCAGGATTCTGCAGGGGGCTATCGGCGACGGTTCGCGCTGGGGCGTGCGGATCACATATTCGGTTGAGGGCAACTCGACCGAAGAGGCGCTTGAGACGAGAGGCGGCATCGTGAAGGCGCTTCCCTATCTTGCCGAGGGCGGCAAGACCTTTTTGGCGGTGGCTGGAGACATCGTGACGGACTACGACTATGCCCGGCTTCTTGGGCGAGCCCGGCTGCTCGACCAATCGAATGCTGACGCGCATCTCGTCCTAGTGCCCAATCCCGGCTACCACCCTCAGGGAGACATGTCGCTTGCCCCTTCGGGGCGCATTGGGCGAGAGGGAGAGCGCCTGACGTTTTCAAGCTTGGCCGCCTACCGAACAAGTCTTTTTGAAGGACTCCCCGCCGTCGAGGCCAAGCTCTTCCCGTGGCTTTGGAAGATCATTGACGCCGGGCGCGTCACGGGCGAGCGTTGGGACGGGGCCTGGTATAACGTCGGCACGATTGAAGAACGAAATCGCGTGGAGCGGGAGATTGAGGCGCGAAAGTGATTCTCGGATCCTTTGAGATGACGGCGCCCGTCGTGCTGGCGCCTATGGCGGGCTTGACGGACATGCCCTTCCGCGAAACTTGCCGCGAGTGTGGCGCGAATTTCGCCGTTGCGGAGATGACGGCGAGCCGGGAGGATCTGCGCGGCCGCAAGAAGAGTCAAACGCGGTGGGTCGAGCCCGCCGAAACTCGTCCGCGCGTGGTGCAGTTGCTCGGTTCGGATCCTCAGTCGATTGCCGACGCAGCTCGAGCGGCTGAAGAGGCCGGAGCCGATTGGGTGGACATCAATATGGGCTGCCCGGCGAAAAAGGTGCTCCAGTCGGCATGCGGAAGCGCACTCCTAAAGGACGAGGCGCTTGTTGGCCGCATTCTCGAAGCTGCGGTGCAAGCGGTTCGAATACCCGTCACTCTGAAGACTCGGACGGGCTGGGATCGGGACCACAAGCGGGCTCCCGTCATTGCTCGCATTGCCGAGAGTGCCGGTGTCGCGATGATCGTGGTGCACGGCCGAACGCGTGCGGATGGTTTTTCTGGAGAAGCTGAATACGACACGATTAGGGAAGTGAAAGCGGCCGTGAAGATTCCCGTCATCGCGAACGGCGACATCGATTCTGCCGAGAAGGCAGTGCATGTGCTTTCGGAGACGGGGGCCGACGGCATCATGATCGGCCGCGCGGCGATTGGGCGCCCCTGGATTTTCCTAGAGGTAGCGGCTGCATTGCGAGGAGACCCAGTTCCGGCCGTTTCGCACGACGTTCGAGAAGCGGTCATCCGCAGGCACATGATTCGGCATTTCGACTACTATGAAGGCCGTCGAGGCGGATTGCTGATTCGGCGCCATTTGACGGCCTATTTTCGCGACAGTCCAGATCCGGAGAAATGTCTGCCGAGACTGCTGCGCGCCGAGGACCGCGAGGAAGCCATGCGCCTCGCGGAAAACCTATTTGCCGAAGGGCGGCTTCTTTGCGCGCGCTCGGATGAGCCATGATTGAAAGCTTCAGTGAATTGATTTCCCCAGCGGACTCAACGCCGAAAACGGAGTCCGAGGACGGCGCCTTCGCCGGCGAGACGTATGAGCTCGAAGCTGTGATCGTGCGACGACTCGACCGCTATTTCGAACAACTTGACGGTCGTGCGCCCCACCCGCTTCATGATCTCGTCATCCGCGCCGTGGAGCGGCCGCTTCTTCTTTACGCCATGAATCGCTGCGCGGGCAATCAGTGCGCTGCAGCGCAGCTGCTTGGCATCAACCGCAATACGCTTCGCAAGAAGCTCCTCGAACACGGCCTGCTCGAGGCTAGAAATTCTTCATCAACTAGGAAATAAAGACATGCGTAAGCAAGCACTTCTCAGCGTTTCGGACAAGACGGGCATCGTCGAATTCGCACGAGGCCTTTCCGAGGCGGGATATCATTTGCTCTCGACGGGCGGAACGGCGAAGCTTCTGTCTGCGGCAGGGCTTCCCGTCGAGGAGGTTGCGGACTACACGGGCTTCCCCGAAATGCTCGACGGCCGGGTGAAGACGCTCAACCCGAAGATTCACGCGGGCATTCTCGCGCGTCGTCCCGATCCCGCCCATATGGCGGCGCTCGCCGAACATGGCATCGACCCGATCGACATCGTCGTCGTCAATCTCTATCCTTTCGAGCAGACGATTTCAAAGGCCGACTGCACGTTCGAGGAAGCCATCGAAAACATCGATATCGGCGGTCCAACGATGATTCGGGCCGCGGCGAAGAATCATGAATCCGTCGCCGTTGTCGTCGACCCTGCTGACTATGAGGCCGTGCTCGCCGAAATCCGCGCCGAGGGTGGCGTGAGTGCCGAAACACGCCTCAAGCTTGCCAAGAAGGTCTTCGCTCATACCGCCCGCTATGACGGCATGATCACGAACTACCTGACGAGTCTTAACGCCGACAAGAAGTCCGAAGGCTTCCCTGACGTGCTCTCGCGCCAATGGGTCAAGGTGCAGGATCTTCGCTACGGAGAAAATCCCCATCAGCAGGCGGCCTTCTATCGGGAAACGCACGTGGCTCCGGGTCTGCTCGCCGGCTACGAACAGCTTCAGGGCAAGGAACTCTCCTACAACAACATTGCCGACAGCGATGCTGCCTGGGAGTGCGTGCGCTCCTTCGCCGCGCCCGCCTGCGTGATTATCAAGCATGCGAATCCGTGCGGTGTTGCTGTAGCCGAAGACTGCGCCAAGGCATATGCCAAGGCATTCCAGACGGACAGCAAGTCGGCTTTCGGCGGCATTCTCGCTTTCAATACGCCCGTGACGGAAGCTTGCGCCGAGCTTGTGGCGCAGCAGTTTGCGGAAGTGATCATTGCCCCCGATTTCACGGCAGGCGCGCTTGAAATTTTCGGCCGCAAGAAGAATCTTCGCCTTCTTCGCATCGCGCTTGGAAACGCCCACAACGACTTTGACCTGAAGCGCGTGGGCGGCGGCATCCTGGTCCAGACGCCCGATCTGCAGCTTGCCGGAGCCGAGCAGCTGCGCTGCGTGACGAAGCGCGAGCCCTCGCCCGGGCAGGTCGCCGATTTGCTCTTTGCCTGGAACGTGGCCCGCTTTGTGAAGTCGAATACGATCGTTTATGCCCGAGACGGCATGACGCTCGGCGTGGGTGCGGGGCAGATGAGCCGCGTGGATTCGGCCCGCATCGCAGCCATCAAAGCTGAAGAAGCGGGACTCTCCCTCGAAGGCGCCGTGGCGGCTTCCGATGCCTTCTTCCCCTTCCGCGACGGCCTTGATGTCGTTGTGGATGCCGGTGCGGTTGCCGTCATCCAGCCGGGCGGCTCGATCCGAGATCAGGAAGTGATTGATGCCGCTAACGAGCGCGGCGTCGCTATGGTCTTCACGGGAGAGCGCCACTTCCGCCACTAAGCCGGATGAGCCGTTTGGCTGTAGCCGAGCCGAAATACGGCTCGGCTACAATCAAGCTTCGACCCGCGCGCAGCAAGTGTGCGGCCCATTATTTTCCATGGGATTTTCGATCGTGAACGAAGAACAACTGCTTTGGAGCCGCCGCCGCGTTTTGGGGGCCGGTCTGATGGCGGGCGGTTTGGTTGCGGTTCGCCCGGCCTGGGCCGATCTCAAGATTGAAATTACAGGTGTCGGCGCCAACCAGCTTCCAATCGCGGTGCGGCCTTTCGGCGGCACTGAGACCGGTGAGGACGTGGCGGCAATCATCTGTGCAGATCTGCGTCGTTCGGGTGCTTTCCGGCTCGTAGATTTGCCTGCTCCAGCTGCCGAAGAGCCTGTCGAGAAGCCCGTGCAGAACATCCTTGCCGCCGCCAAAGCGGGCGCTTCGGTCTATGTGGACGGACAGGTCCGCACTACGGGCGGCCGCGCGGATGTGCGTCTGTTCATGTTCGACACGACAACGGGCGAGCCGATTGATTCGGTCGGATATCAGTCGAGCAATGGACTCATCCGCATGGCAGCACACCGCTGCTCCGACCGCATCTACACGAAACTGACGGGCGAGGGGCCGATGTTTGCTTCTCAGATTGCATACGTCGCTCAGCTCGGACGCCGCCAGTATGAGCTCGTTGTTGCTGACAGCGACGGCGCAAATGCCGCTGCTGCGCTTCGTTCCGCCGAGTCCATCATTTCGCCCGCGTGGTCGCCGGACGGCCGCCGTCTTGCCTATGTGAGCTTCGAGCAGCGCAAGGCGATCGTCTACGTGCATGAGCTCGCTTCGGGAGTGCGCATGCCTGTGGCCCGCTACAGGGGCAACAACTCGGCGCCTGCCTTCAGTCCCGACGGCCAGCAGCTTGCCGTTGCGCTTTCGAAGGATGGGCTTACCCAGATTTATCTCACGCGTGCTGATGGCACGGGGTTGCGCCGCTTCACGCACAGTTACGGCATTGACACCGAACCGGTCTTCTCAAAGGACGGCGAGTGGATTTATTTCACCAGCGACCGAGGCGGATCTCCGCAGATATACCGCCAGCGCGTGACGGGCAGTCAGGCCGAACGCGTTACCTTCGGGTCGAACTACGCAATCAGTCCAGATGTGAGCCCCGATGGTCGTCGTTTAGCCTATATTTCGAGAATTGAAAATAAATTCCGCACCGCGATTCTGGATTTGGCGACGGGGCAAGATCTGCTCGTCACGAATACAGAGCGCGACGAGTCCCCTTCCTTTGCGCCGAACGGTCGGTTCCTCGTCTACGCCACCGAAGAAAACGGGCGCGGCATTCTGGGAGCCTGTTCCGCAGACTCCCGCTTGACCACACGGCTTCGGGGGCAGGGGAACATCCGCGAACCCGCTTGGGGACCCGTGCTGAGTTGATTAATGCTTGAATTTTTCCGGAACATCCATCATGAACCACTCTCTTAAGCTTTTCGCAGCAGCGCTGGCGGCCATCGGTCTTCTCGCCGGTTGCTCTTCGGTCTCCCTGGATGAAGGCGCGAAATCAGGAACGCTCGCCTCTGAGGCGGTTAATCCGTTTGAGGATCCGAGCAATCCGCTCTCGCAGCGCTCCATCTACTTTGCCTTCGACTCCTATGACGTTGCGTCCGAGTACGCGCCCGTTGTGGAAGCGCATGCTCGTTGGCTTGTCGATCATCCTGAGGCCAGCGTCGTCGTGCAGGGCAATACCGATGAACGCGGCGGCAGAGAATACAATCTTGCGCTTGGACAGAAGCGCTCCGAAGCTGTTCGTCAGCGCATGCAGCTTCTCGGCGTTAATCCCGACCGAGTGGAGGCCATCTCCTTTGGCAAGGAAAAACCCGTTGCCACGGGGTCGACTGAAGAGGCTTGGGCTCAGAACCGCCGAGCGGACATCGTTTATCAGCAATCGGATTCGAAGAACTAAGACGATGCTCGTCAAAAGCGCTCGGACTGGTTCTCGAGCGCTTTTCTTTTCCTAGTCGAGACGAACAATCTTTATGACTCAACATTTTTGCCGCAAACCCGTCGCTTGGATTCTCTGTGCGGCTTTGGGTTTTACGACGATGACGACCGCGCACGCCTTTGCCGACGATGATGCGCGGCGCGCCATTCTGGATTTGCGCGAAACGGTTCGCCAGATTCAGGCTGCACAGATGCAGCTCATGACAGAAATCAACGCGCTCAAGGAACGCAATCGTCAGCTCACTGGCCGCGTCGAGGAGCTTACCAATTCAATGTCGGTCGAAAAGCGCTCGACAAGAGAACTCTTCTCTTCGCTCGACGAGCGTGTTGGCGCTTTTGAGCCGCAGGTTGTGGTGATCCATGGCGAAACGCATCAGGTGGATCCCCGCGAGAAGAAAGCTTATGAAGATGCGTCGTCCCTCTTGCAGGATGGGCGCTTCAAGGAGGCTTTGACAAGCTTCCGCAGCTTTGTGAAGGACTGGCCGCAATCGCCGTATCGTCCCGATGCGCTTTACTGGCTTGGGTCGAGCGCCTTTGCCGCGGAACAGTACAAGACGGCCATCAGTACGCAGAACCAGCTGTTGCGTGAGTATCCGAAGAGCGTTCTCGCGCCCGACGCGATGCTCCTGGTGGCTTCCTCGCAGGCTGCGAGCGGCAGCGTCAATGCTGCCAAGGCGACGCTCCGCAAGGTGATCAAGCAGTACCCGAAGACCAGCTCGGCGGAGACGGCGCAAAAGCGTCTTGACGAGATCCAAAGGGCGAGCGCCAAAAAGTCAAAGTGATGGGATAGGGGCGAGCCGGCGCAGGAACTCCGCCGGCTTGATCGTTGATGGCGGCCGTCACGTGCACCCCAGGCAGGTCGGCCGCAGCATTCGCCGCCCGTCAAGATGCGGCGGCGAAAGGATAGAGGTTATTGAATGACTTCATGCAAGAAGAGTGGAGCGCGTGTCTTCCACTGTCCGCGTTGCAACCGCGGCGTCGCGTTCGACGCTGAAGAGCGAGCTCAACTCGGGCTGAACGGGCTTCTGCCGCCCGCCGTGAATTCCGTGCAGGAGCAGGTTGAACGCTACCGCAGCATGCTGTCTCGCTTCGAGCGTCCGCTCGACAAGGCGCTCATGCTCGACAGTCTGCACTACACCGATCAGGACCTCTACTTTCGGCTCCTCATCGATCACACCGACGAGTACATGCCGATTGTGTACACGCCGACGGTGGGGGAATTTTGTCAGAATTTCAGCAGGGTCTTCCGCTATCCGCGCGGTCTTTTCGTTTCGATCGAAGATGCTGGGCATGTGGGAGAGCTCATTGACCACTGCCCGCAGGAAACGGTCGACGTGATTGTCGTTACGGACGGCGAGCGGATTCTCGGCTTGGGCGATCAGGGGCTCAACGGCATGGGCATTCCCATCGGCAAGCTCTCGCTTTACACGGCGTGCGCCGGCATCCACCCGAACCGAACGCTTCCCGTCGTGATCGACGTCGGCACGAACAACGAGGAATATCTTGCCGACCCGCTATACCTCGGCCTTCGTCGTCGCCGAGAGACGGGCCCCGCTTACGATGCGCTGATCGATGAGTTCATCACCGAAGCGCGCCGTCGCTGGCCGAAGGTGCTCATTCAGTTTGAAGACTTCGGCAATCGGAATGCCTTCCGCCTTCTTGAGCGCTATCGCAACCAAGTGCTTTGCTTCAACGACGACATTCAGGGAACGGCCGCCGTAACGCTTGCTGGAGTTTACTCGGCGATGCGAGTCCTTCAAGCCGATCTTTTGGAGCAGAAGTTCCTCTTCTTCGGCGCAGGCGAGGCGGCAACGGGCATTGCGAATCTTATTGCGGACGCCATGGTTGAAGCCGGCATGCCGCGTGAAGAGGCGCTCAAGCACTGCGTGCTTTTCGATTCGAAGGGACTCGTGACGAAGAACCGCGAAAATCTGGCTGCGCACAAGCTGCCCTTTGCACACGATTTGCCTGAAGCGGACGACTTCCTCACGGCGGTGCGTCTCGTCAAGCCGACCGGCATTATCGGCGTGGCCGCGCAGGCAAAGGCCTTCAGTTCGGAAGTGCTTGCCGAAATGGCTTCGCTCAATGAGCGTCCCATCATCTTCGCACTTTCCAATCCGACTTCAAAGGCCGAATGCACGGCTGAGGAGGCCTATCGAGGCACGAATGGCCGGGCTCTCTTCGCATCTGGATCTCCTTTTGCTCCGGTCCAATTCGGAGGCCGTACTTTTGTTCCTCGCCAGGGCAACAACAGCTACGTTTTCCCGGCGCTCGGACTCGGTGCGGTATTTGCAGGCGCCACCTGCATGCCGAACACCATGTTTCTCGCGGCAGCCCGCCGGCTTTCCGAGCTTGTCAGCGAAGAGGATCTCGCTCAGGGGTCGCTCTATCCGCCTCTCGCGGACATTCGCCGCGTATCGGCCGTGATCGGCGCAGCCGTGGCTGAGTGCGCCTATGCGAACGGCCTTGCCACCAATCCGCGTCCTGACGATCTTGAAGCGGCGGTTGCCGCTTCCATGTACGAGCCGCGAGGCTGATGACCAAAGCGGGCGCGGCTTGCCGCGCTCGCTCTTCGTCCATGGAAACATCGACTGCCTCGCTTGCCGAGCGGCCCTTCGCCCGTCTAAACGGAGCGCCGCTCGATGCTTGTCCGGAAGGACTCTATATTCCGCCCGAAGCGCTTCGGGTCTTTCTTGAGCGTTTTGAGGGACCTCTCGACCTTCTTCTCTACCTCATTCGGAGTCAGAAATTCGACGTCATGGATATTCCCATGGCGGCGTTGACCGAACAATATCTGGCCTACGTGGAGGCGATTCGACGAAGCAACCTGGAACTTGCGGCAGCTTATCTGGTGATGGCCGCAACACTCATGCGGATTAAAAGCAGGATGCTTCTTCCGGCTCCTGCGCCCGAGGCTGGAGAAGAACCGGAAGATCCCCGAGCGGAACTTTTGGCGCGGCTTCGCGCTTATGAAGAAACAAGAAGACGCGCTCGGGCGATTGATGGCCTTGCTCGAGAGGGACGCGACTTCTTTCGAACGGCGGGGCTTCCCCTTGAGCGCCTCGAACCGGCCAAGCCTGTTGTTGCGCCCATTGATGTCGCCGAGGCATGGCTCGACGTTGCAGCCCGCGCAAGGCTTTCAGCGCATCACCGCATTGCCAGACAGACGCTTTCCGTGCGCGAACATATGACGCGCGTGTTGAAACGCATGGCTGAAGAGGGAAGCCTCACCTGGAGCGGAATCATCCGCGGCGAGTCGACGCGGGAAAGCGTTGCCGTTTGGTACTTGGCGCTTCTTGAGCTCGCCAAGGAAGCGCTGGTGACGCTCCGTCAGGCCGAGCCGTATTCCGAAATCTACGTTACGGGGATTTCGGAAGCAGCAACCCGCAGCTCCTCCGGGAACGGGGGTGCGGGGCAGGTGGCTCAGCGGTGAATTTTCCAATACTCGTCGCCGAGTTCGTCAATTTCGCGTTGCACGGCAGCTGCGCGCGCAACGGCGAATTCCATGTCGGGGACGAGATTTTCGCCGAGTTCCTCGGCAACACCCGTGCGTTTCAACATTTTTAGAGTATGGCCGGATGCACCCGCAATGATGAGCTCGTGCGTGCGGCGGTGCAATGCTCGCACGAAGCCCTCAATGACGGACATGGCCGAACTGTCGATGTTGACGAGGTCTGCAAAGTCAAGAATGACGATGCGTGCGGCATCTGGCGCCGAGAGCCGCTGGGGATCCGTCACGTACTCAAGCTTGTCGATTGAGCCGAAAAAGAGGGCTCCGCGGATGTGCCATGCTTCTACGGTCGAGGGAATGTTGTAGGGGAGCGTGGCTGGTTCCACCACCGTGATGTTATTCATGCGGAAGAGGAAGAAGACGCAGGCGAAGACAAGACCGATTTCAACAGCTACCGTCAGGTCAAAAATGACGGTAAGCAGGAAGGTTGCCAGGAGCGTCGCCGCATAGGCGAAGGTCATCTTGCGCAAGCGCGCAAATTCCTTCCAATTGCCCATGTTCCAGGCAACGAAGACGAGAATCGCAGCGAGGGCTGAAAGCGGAATGTTGGAGGCGAGCGGCGCCGCGGCGAGAATAACGACGAGGAGCGTGACGGCATGAACCATTCCAGATACGGGTGATGCCGCCCCCGACTTGATGTTGGTGACCGTGCGGGCGATTGTGCCCGTTGCCGGAATCCCCCCGAAGAAGGGCACGATCATGTTGGCGACGCCTTGCCCCATCAGCTCTTGGTTCGGGTTATGTCGGTCGTCCGTCATGGTGTCGGCGACGCGTGCGCAAAGAAGACTCTCGATCGAGCCAAGCACAGCAAGCGTCAGCATGGAGCCGAGGAGCTGCTTGGCAGACTGCCACTCGAAGTGAGGGAGCTCGAATGAAGGCAACCCTTGGGGAATGCCGCCGAATTTCGTGCCGATCGTTTCTACGGGGAGTCCGAAGACGCCAACCAAGAGGGTCGAAAGGACAAGGACAACGACAGTTCCTGGAAGGTGAGCCATCCATTTTTTCCACTGCGGGCCGTTCATCGCATAGCTTTTCGGCCAGAACTTAACGATGAGAAGACTCACGACAGCAATGGCGAAAGCCCAGGGATTGAAGGTATGAATATGTTCTACGACGGCGCCGATCATGCCGAAAAAGTCAGCCGGCATTTTGCTCACGGTCAGCCCGAGAAAATCCTTTGCCTGCTGCAAACCGATCATGACCGCAATGCCGTTCGTAAAACCGATCACGATCGAAATCGGAATGAACTTGATGAAGCCGCCGATCTTGAAGAGACCCATGAGAAAGAGAATGATCCCCGAGCCGATCGTGGCAATCATGAGGTTGGATAGGCCGTATTGCGCGATGATTCCGTAAATGATGACGACGAAGGCGCCAGCCGGGCCACCGATCTGTACACGACATCCGCCGAGCAGGGAGATGAGAAAACCGGCAATGATTGCCGTATAAAGGCCGGCTTCAGGCGGCACTCCCGAGGCGATGCCGAACGCCATGGCCAGAGGCAAAGCCACCATGCCGACGGTGAGGCCGGAGGAAATGTCGCGGCCAAGCAGATGGGTGTTGTAGCTGCGTAGGCTTTGGAAGAAGATCGGAGAGAAACGGGCGAGCGGCACGTGGTGCAGAAGTTCGCCGGCATGCTGCTTGAAGCTCATGACGGAAGCATTTGGAGGGGAAACGAGAGCCCGTCATTGTAGAAAAAAGACGCCGTTCCGTGAACGGCGTCTTGGGTTGGGGTTTGCGAGAGGTCAGTCGACTCAATGAATGCGCATGCCAGGAACCGCACCGCAATCGGGAGAAAGAACGAAGAGTCCCTTGGACTTGTCCGTAGCGTGCGAGGCGCTTAGGAGCATCCCCTCGGAAATGCCGAAGCGCATCTTGCGAGGTGCAAGATTCGCAATCATGATCACAAGGCGGCCTTCAAGGTCCTGAGGCTTGTAGGCGCTCTTAATGCCGGAGAAGACGTTGCGCGTGCGGCCTTCGCCGATGTCGAGCGTAAGACGCAGAAGCTTCGTCGATCCCTCAACCTCCTCGCACTTCACAACTTTCGCAACGCGCAGATCGGTCTTCGCAAAATCGTCGATCGTGCATTCGGCTGCAACGGCCTCGCCGCCGGGAAGCACGGGCGCCTCGACGGGTTCGGGCTTCTTTTCAGGGACAAGCACGTTCAACTGCTTGTCCATATCGACTCGCTGCATGAGGTGCTTGAAGGGCTGAATTGCATGTGCGCTCGTGAGGGGGGCATCGACAGAGGCCCAGGTCTGCGGCTCGATGCCGAGAAACTTTTCAACGCGTTCTGCAGTGGCGGGAAGCACCGGCTTCAGGTAAAGGGTGAGGAGACGGAAGCCCTCGAGCGCCACTGAGCAGACATGGTGCAGCTTTTCGGCGGCGTCCCGCGACTTGGCAAGCTCCCAGGGTTTCTGCTGGTCGACGTATTCGTTGATGGCGTCGGCGAGTTCCATGATGAGGCGGGTCGCGCGGGCATAGTCGCGCACCTCGTAATAATTCTGAACTTCAGGTGCGCGAGAGCGGATTTTCGCGAGAAGCGGGTCCTGCATGGCAGAGTCGAGCACTGCGCCTTCGAAGCGCTTCACGATGAAGCCCGCCGCGCGGCTTGCAATGTTGACGTACTTGCCGATCAGGTCCGAATTGACGCGTTGCGCGAAGTCGGTCTTCGTGAAGTCGACGTCCTCAACGCGCGGGTTCATCTTGGCGGCCAGGTAGTAGCGCAGCCACTCGGCGTTCATGCCGAGTTCGAGGTACTGCAGGGGCGAGATGCCCGTGCCGCGGCTCTTCGACATCTTCTCGCCGTTCACGGTCATGAACCCGTGCGCGTTCACATGGTCGGGAACACGGAAGGGCTTGCCGGCAAAGTGAAGCATCGCCGGCCAGAAGAGCGTGTGGAAGTAGATGATGTCCTTGCCGATGAAATGGATCTGCTCGGTTTCAGGCGAAGCCAGGATCGCTTCAAAGTCGAGCCCCTTCTTGCGGCAGTAGGACTTGAGCGAAGCGAGATAGCCGATCGGCGCGTCAAGCCACACGTAGAAATATTTGCCAGGAGCGTCCGGAATTTCAATGCCGAAATATGGCGCATCGCGGGAAATGTCCCAGTCGGCAAGATGGCCGTCAACGCCGAGCCATTCGCGGTCCTTGGCGAGCACTTCATCCTGAACCGTTGCCGTGCCGTCCTTGCCCTTGCCGGTCGTCCAGCTGCGAAGAAATTCGACGCAGGCTGGATCGGAGAGCTTGAAGAAGTAGTGCGTGGACTTCTTCAGAACCGGCGTCGAACCAGACAGCGTGGAGTAAGGATTCACCACCTCGGTGGGTGAATAGACGGCCGAACAGACTTCACAGTTGTCTCCGTACTGATCGGGCGCACCGCAGCGAGGGCAGGTGCCCTTGATGAAGCGGTCGGCGAGGAACATGCCCTTCACCGTGTCGTAGAACTGCTCGATTTCTTTGGTGTAAATAAGCCCGGCATCCTTCAGCCGGCGATAGATTTCACGGCTGAGTTCGTGGTTTTCTTCGGAGTCTGTTGAGCCCCAATGGTCGAAGCTGATATGGAATCCATCGAGATACTGCTTGCGGCCCGCTGCAATTTCTGAAACGAAGGCCTGGGGCGTCACGCCGCGCTTCTGCGCAGCGATCATGATTGGAGCGCCGTGAACGTCATCCGCGCCCACAAAGTGCACACAGTTGCCGGACATTCGTTCGTGACGAACCCAAATGTCGGCCTGGATGTATTCCATAATGTGACCCATATGGAAAGCGCCGTTCGCATATGGAAGGGCGGTGGTCACGAAGAGTGTGCGTTTGCTCATGGTGTTGGTGAAGTCTGCTGCGGAGTCGAGGCATTGTCTCGTCCGCTCGTGGAAAAACAAAACTCAAGCATTTTCGCATGATTCGGGCGCCGCGGTGCGTGCATGTCTTCCCAACTCGGCGCTGAAGTGATGTGTCGCAGAGCATTGAGCAGACTGCGGCGAAAGGATGAATGAGATGACGAACATTGTGCAGAACGCGGAAGCCGTTCTCGAGCGGCTCGTCGACCCAATTCTTGGCGTCGACTTTAAGACGGCCAAAATGATTAGGGCTGTCGACCTTCAGGCAGACGGAATGCTCAACGTGACGCTCCGTCTCGGATACCCTGCCCGAGTTGAGGGCGGGAAGCGGGCGGCTGAAGCAGAGGCTGCGCTCTCGGCAGCGGGCATCAAGGCTGTCGTGAAGGTCGAGCAGGAGATCATCGCTCACAAGGTGCAGGGCACGCTCAAGGTGCTCCCCGGAGTGAAGAACATTATCGCGGTCGCATCCGGCAAGGGAGGCGTAGGCAAGTCGACCGTCGCGGCGAACCTGGCGCTTGCGCTGATGCATGAAGGCGCCAACGTGGGTATTCTCGATGCGGATATCTACGGTCCCTCGCAGCCGACAATGCTTGGCGTTCATGAAGCGCCAGACTCCAAGGACGGCAAGACAATGGAGCCGGTGGAGTCGCTCGGCCTTCAGGTCAATTCGATCGGGTTCCTCGTCAAAGAAGATGATCCGATGATTTGGCGCGGCCCCATGGCTGCGGGTGCGCTGCAGCAGCTCCTGAAGCTTACCAATTGGCGTGATCTCGACTACCTTGTAGTCGACATGCCGCCGGGAACAGGCGACATTCAGCTCACGCTTGCTCAGACCGTGCCCGTTACGGGGGCGTTGATGGTAACGACACCACAGGACATTGCGCTCATTGACGCGAAGAAAGGGCTCAGAATGTTCCAGAAAGTGGGGGTGCCGATTTTGGGCATCGTCGAGAACATGTCTGTCTTCGTTTGTCCCTGCTGCGGCAAGGCGACGCCGATTTTCGGCGAAGGCGGCGCGGACAACATGAGCCGCGAGTACGGCGTGCCCGTTCTCGGACGCCTTCCGATTGATCCAAACGTACGGCAGGCGGCAGATGCTGGCATTCCGCGTGTGGCGCAGGCGCCCGAAAGCGCTTCGGCTCAGATCTTCCGCGAAATGGCGCTCCGCGCGGCAGGCGCAGTAGCGCTGCTCGGCAAAGACTATTCGGCGAAGATGCCGCCGGTGCGCCCTCTCGAGAGGAAGTGATCTGCCGAGTTCGCACAGGAGGCAGAATGATTTGAGCGGAGAGCCGCTGCACGGCGCTGAGCGGCCTCCGGGAGACGGGAGTGAGCGCGCTCCCGACGAAAAAGGCGCACGGTCCTACGGACCGGCGCCTGTCTTCCAACACGTGCTGGCGTTTTTGGAGCGAGGGGTTAGTCGTCGAATTTCGGCATTTCAACGCCGAGCACTTTGTGCAGCTTCGGCGAGGTTGTCGTGTATTGCAGGAAAACGCGCTTTTCCGGGAAGACGTAGTCGCAGGCAGCAAAGGCAGCGAGCGCGCATTCGTGGAAGCCTGAGAGGATGAGCTTCTTTTTGCCCGGATAGGTGTTGATGTCGCCGACGGCAAAGATCCCAGGGACGCTGGACTCGAAGCGAGCGGTATCGACGACGATCTGACGGCGCTCCAGCTTGAGCCCCCAATTTTCGATAGGACCGAGCTTTGGCTGAAGACCGAAGAAAACGAGCAGGTGGTCGAGAGGAATGCGGCGGGTGACGCCGTCGGCGCCTGTGACGTGCACTTCCGTGAGGCGGCCGTCCTTTTCGGAGAAGTTCGTCACTTGCCCCACTTCGAATTGCATTTCCCAGTTTTCGCAGAGTTCCTTCATCTTGGACACCGATGCGGCCTGAGCGCGGAAGCCGTCGCGGCGGTGCACAAGCACGACGCTTTCGGCTTTGCCGACCAGGTTGAGCGTCCAGTCGAGGGCGGAGTCGCCTCCGCCGAGGATGACGACGTTCTTGCCTGCAAAAATCGAGGGGTCTTTGCAGCTGTAGTGGAGCTGCGAGCCTTCAAATTTTTCAATGCCAGGAACACGCAGGGGGCGAGGCTGGAAGGAGCCGACGCCTGCCGCGATGATGACGACCTTCGTCATGAAGCGCGTGCCTGCGCTCGTCTCGACGTAGAAGCGGCCGTCTTCCTGCTTTTCCACCTTGTCGACCGTTTCGCCAAGATGAAATACGGGCTTGAAGTGATGATTTTGCTTGAGCAGGTTTTCCGTCAGCTCGTAGGAAGAGCAGACGGGGACGGCAGGAATGTCGTAGATGGGCTTTGTGGGATAGAGTTCCATGCACTGACCGCCGACCGTCTTGAGCGAGTCGACGACGTGGCATTTGATTTCGAGCAGACCGAGCTCGAAAACCTGAAAGAGCCCGACGGGACCGGCTCCGACGACGACGGCATCCGTCTCAATGAGGTCGTCGGTGGGCTCGGCAATGATCATGTAGTCTTCAAGGGCCATTTTGAACGTTCCGTGAGGCGGCACTGGTGAGCGCCGCGCGGGACGCCGCAGTGATAGCGAACGTCCTTCAGCATGAAAAAAAGGGAAAAGCCGAGCGATAGCGTTCGGCCTGGCGGAGTATTCTCGCACGCTTTGGAGGCGGATGCGCGTCCGGAAAAAGCGATTTGAAAGCCTATGAGGATATCAAAACATCAAGGGCGTTCAACCGTTTCGATCCTTCAGCTCCTGTTCATGTTGGGCGCGGAGCTCCCTCAGCCTCGCATCGATTTCACTCATGGTATAGAAGTCGCCGTCATTGGCTTTCTGTGCGAGTGAATACTGATAAACGGCCGCTTCCGTGGCGCCGAGAAGCGCATACATCTCTCCCGTGTGCTGGTACTGGAGGCTGCGCTTGCCGAGAGCTTCATAAGAGCGGGCAAGAAGTGCGTGATAGTCCGGATCGGCATCTGAAAGTGCAGATCCGCTCCTGAGTGTTCGGATGATTTCTTCGTGGCGGCCAAGCGCGTAGAGAAGATCGATCACGTTGCTCTGCATCATGGCGGAGAGCGGGAAACGGGATGCGGCGGCGCGGGCATCGCCAAGGATTTTCTCTTTTTCGGCCTGCGTTTGGGCTGCGTCGAAGCGCGTTCGAATGAGGTTGCGCGTCAGAATGGCCGAATTCGCGTCATACTTTATTGAAGCCTCGGCTGCACGGCGAGCAGCGCCGCGGTTTCCAAGTTCTCCCTGAACGACCGAGATGCCGTACTGGAGCGCGTACACTTCTTTGCCCTTGGCTGACTTCAGCCGACGGCCAAACTCGCGAAGCAGACGTTGCCGGCCGTCGATCGTCGTTTCTTGGAGCACTTCGGCACGCAGTTGGATGAGCCGGAAGTCGGGATCGTCTCGGTGCATCCGTGTGGGCAGCTGGCGCGTTCGGTTCTCCATGTCGGCCATACGCTCGACCGTGAGCGGATGGGTCGAAAGATAGGCGGGGGCTGCCGATTCATAGAAGTGGTTGTTCGCTTGAAGACGCGCAAAGAACCCTTCCATGCCTTTCGGATCGAATCCGGCGCTGTAGAGCGTCTGCAGCCCCACACGATCAGCTTCGCGCTCGGCATCCTGCGAGTAGTTGAGCTGCGACTGAATCATGGCGGCCTGCGAGCCCATGGCAATGGCAGCAGCGGCATGGCCGCCGGAATTGCCGCCAGCGCGCGCGGCAAGAATGGCGAGGAGAATTGACCCGAGGGTGAGCGCGAGGTTCCCCTGCTGACTCTCGATCATACGGGCTATGTGCCGTTGAGCGACATGGCCGATTTCATGAGCCATGACGCCGGCAAGTTCGCTTTCATTCTTCGCGGCGATGATGGTGCCGGTGTGCACCGCAATGAAGCCACCGGGCAACGCGAAAGCGTTGAGCGACGAATCACGAATTGGGAAGAAATGGAAGCTGTACGTGTTCGTCTTGGCACGGCTCACGAGCGTGTAGCCCAAGTGATTGAGAAATTCCGTAAGCTCCGGATCAGAAAGAAAGCTTGAATCGCTCCGAACCTGCGTCATGAGCTGCTCTCCGAGCTTTTGCTCCTGCAGTGGAGAAAGTTCCGAGTCGGCAGTAGAGCCCAAATTCGGTAGGTTCAGGTCGAGCGCCGTCTGCGAAGGTGCGCAAAGGGCGAGTGTGGACGTGGCGACAAGCGACAGGACGGCGGCAAACGATGCTGTGCGTTGAGCGAACTTGCGAAGCTTCATAGGAAATCGACGCGCACTCACCCCTTCTTCCGGCAGGGGTGTTGACGAAGGACGGATTGCCTGGGCGGAAGTCAAAACCGTGGCGGCAACCTATTATTGCTGTTTTCGGGCGTGTAGCGCCGAGGGCTTCGTTGCCGATTGTATCGGTCAGCGAAGACGCTGTTGGAGAATGCCCATGCAGGAGGCTTCGTAGACGGCTTCGCCGCGCGAATGCACCTGAAGTTTGCGGTAGATTTTTTTAATGTGTGCCGTCACGGTATGGGGGGAAATGGCGAGGATTTTGCCGATGTCGGCGAAAGCGATGCCTTTGCCCATCAGTATGAGAATTTCAGTTTCCCGATCGGACAGGAGCGTGCGTTTGTTGGCAGCCTGTGGGACGCGCGGAGTCTTCACGCGCGGCTGAATCGTTTTTGAGTGGATGGCTCTAAGGACGCTGCGCGCGACCGTGGGGGAGACAGGCGAACCGCCTCCGCGGATAAGTCGGATGCTCGTCGAAATGTCTCCGATGTCGCCCTTCAGGATGTAGCCCGTCGCGCCCGCCAGGATGGCGCGGATTACGGAAGATTCGTTCGAGTGCAGCGTGTAGACGAGAATGTCGACGTCGGGATGCTGAGCATGAATTCTTTCAAGGCTTGGAATGACGTCTTCGCCCGAGAGCTGGATGTCGGTGACCAGAACGTCCACATTTTCTCCGTCCATTGAGAAGATTCGCTCGAGCTCCTGTGGACCGATCGCCTGCCCTACAACTTCGAATTCGCCGTGTTCAGTGAGTACTTTTTCGATGCGGGGTAACTCCGCCTTTGGAGCGCCGATGGCGACGCGCAGCGGGTGCGATTCATGGGGCATGAAAAAATCCTTCTTGGTTGCATCATCCGCAGAAAGGCCGATCCGCCGGTGAGGCGGATCGGCCGAATCCGGGTCTGGTGAGGCCGAAAATCTTAGCAGAAGCATCGCGTGAAGGCGGTATCGTTGGCCGCCTTTACGCTACGCACGCCTTAGGCGTGACGGATGATGAGCAGCGGAACGTCGCCCGTCGCAGCAATGCGGGTTGCGGTCGAGCCCATGATTGCGGCCTTGAATCGACCATAACCATGCGAACCCATGACGATGATGTCGAGCTTCTTCTTCTTGGCAAAAGCAGAAATTTCATCGCCGGGGTTGCCGACAAGGCAGACTTCCTTCGGCTTAATCGCCGCCTTCGAGAAAAGCGGACGGAGCGGTTCAACCGCCTCGTTGAATTCGTCCTTCTGGAGTTCAAGCACTTCCTCTTCGGAGAGAGCCGGAAGCGCCATGCCGGCCATGTCCGGCATGACTGCCCCGGCGTAGTCGCTCACCACATTGATGAGATAGAACTGCGCGCCGGCGCCAAAGAGCGAGAGGTGGCGCAATGCATACCGCACGGCCGCGCGCCCAAACTTCGAGCCGTCGACCGCGATGCCGACGCGAAGGGCGTCCGTCATGGGCGGAAGCTTGTTGCGGACAATAAGCACGGGGCAGCGAGACTGAGCAAGAACGCCGTTCGACACGGAGCCGAAGAAAAGGCCGCGCAGCGCGCTTTGGCCGCGGGAACCCATGACGATGAGGTCGGTGCCGAGCTTCTCAGCAGCCTGAGCAATGCTTGGAGCCGCTTCGCCCACAACAAAGGATTCGGTTGCGTGGAAGCCGACGCGTTCAAGGATGGTGCGGGCCGGAACGAACACTTTTTCGGCTTCATCCTCGTAGTAGCGAGTGAGAGCGTCCTGACCGACAAGGCGGCTCGCACGGGCGGGCAACGGAAGCTGGACGTTCATGAGCTCGATGGTAGGATTGCTGCCGAGCAGGGTCTTGCGGGTAGATACGAACATGAGGGCGCTCAAAGAGTTCGTGCTCCCATCGATCGGGATCAAAATGCGCATGGATTCACCTCCGGGTTTCTGTGGAACGTTGTCCCAACATTCGTGAAACGACACTGCGTTGAAGTTTGAACTTGCTGGGGCCTTAGGAATAATGTATCCCAGATTTTGTTCAGTCGATGGAAAAAATCGAGAAAATTAATTATTCGCTTGTCGGCAAGCAAGAGTTATAAAACGCAAATTTACTTTCTGACGATTTGATTCTCAAGTAGGAAAATATTGAAAACCAAACTTTGAAAGTTTGGCGCATTGTCAGTCAATTTCGAAGAAATCGATGTGGGGTTTTGGCATGTTGGAAGCCAATGCTGATTGGATTGGAGTGGTTCGTCTCTATGGTGAAGACGGGCTTGCGCGGCTCAAGGCGGCACATGTGCTTGTCGCCGGTGTGGGCGGGGTTGGCAGCTGGTGCGTTGAGGCACTTGCCCGAACGGGAGTCGGTGCGCTTACGCTTGTTGACGGCGATCGAGCCGATCCGAGCAATGTTAATCGGCAGCTTCACGCGCTCGTCGGCAACTATGGTCGTCAGAAGGTAGAGCTTATGGCCGAACGCATCGCCTGCATCTCGAACTCGATCGTTGTGCGTCAGGAAAATCGCTTCATCACGAAGCGCAATGTCGAGGAGATCGTTCTGGATGGGGTCGACTGGGTCGTCGATTGCATCGACGATCTCGGAGGCAAGGCGGCGCTTGTGGCCGCCGCTCGACGCCGCGGAATTCCTGTCGTTTCCTCGGGTGGCGCCGGGGCCCGTCGTCGACCGGAGTGCGTGAAGGTGGAAGACCTTGCCTTTTTCAGGGGCGACCGACTGGCGGCTGGCCTTCGGGCTCGGCTTCGGCGCGATTACGGATTTCCCTCGGCCTCGCCCAGCCGGCCGAAAGCCTTCGGCATCTTGTGCGTCGGATCCGACGAGCAACCTCGGTACGCTGAAGGCCCCGACGGCAGCAAAGTCTTCGGTGCAGGCATGGTCGTGACAGCGACTGTGGGTCTGCGCTTGGCATCAATCGTCATTGAGGCCATCGCGCAGGGAGCGCGGCGCGCCTAAAATGGAAGCGCGGGCCTCGGTTCGGAGACTCGGCTCCCGAGCCGGCAGGGGGTTTCGGCCCTTGATCCGTCCGGCCAGCTACGGCGGTTCGAACGACCGAATGCCCGGCTTTTCGGAAGCTTCTTAGAAAAAGGATTGAATCATGTACAAGCGCATCCTCGTTCCGACCGACGGCTCGGATCGTTCCGTCAAGGCTGTAGAAGGAGCCGCCAAATTTGCGAAGCCTCTTGGAGCGACCCTCGTGGTGATGACGGTCATCGAACCCTACTCCTACACGAATCTTGCTGAGTATCGCCCCGAGTCGATCGAACAGTACGATGAGCGGGTGACGGCCGAGGCTGAAGAACGTCTGGTTCAGGCTTCGAAGATTTGCGACGACGTGGGCGTGGAGTCGAAGACGTTGATGGTGAAGAGCTTCTCGCCTGCCGAGGCGATCATCGAGCAAGCCGAAAAGAATGCCTGCGACATCATCTTCATGGCAAGCCACGGCCGCAAGGGCATTGCTGCTGTGCTTCTCGGCTCGGAAACGCAAAAGGTTCTGACGCACTCCCGTTTCCCTGTGATGGTCTTCCGCTAGTCACAGGCGGTCGGTTTGCTAAGATCCGCTCTTTAAGATTCGGGCGAAAGTCGCCCGTCATTTGCCTTGCTTGGAATGAATCCCATGTCTGCTGAGAACGAGTCTCCCGTCGATTCCCTCGACACCAAAATGGATGCTTCGAACCTTTGGAAGGAAGAGGTCATCACCGACCGCCGAATCGGTGTCATCCGCGTGCTTCGTCCGATTACGGATGAAGGTGAGCCTGATGCCGGCCGAAAACCGCTTTACGTTGGCGAAGCGCAGGTGATGACTGCCTATGGTCCGATGCCGGTTAATTTCGATATTCCTGGCGAAACGCTCCGGGAAGTTGTCGCCAACTATGAATCCGCCTCGAAGAAGGGCGTTGAAGATATGGTCGAGCGTCTGCGTGAAATGCGCCGCGAAGCCGCCAATCGCATCGTTACGCCGGGCATGCCCGGCTTCCAGGCTCCCCCCGAAACGGCGGGGGGCAGCGGCATTGTCATGCCCTAACAGCGCTCAGGATGCGTTGGAGCGGGAAATCTCTCCAACGCGCCGGCCTAGAAGAGGATACGGAGCGGCAATTTGTCGGACGCAGCCCACACGACTTCTATGTTCAAGCGCTCGGATTTAAGTCGAGCCAAAATCCAGTTGCTTCGCAACGGTCATTTCGCCAATGCGGTGGTGAGCCGGGTGGATCTTGACGGCGAAAGTTGGACGGTCAAGGACTTTTCATCTCGTCCGTGGTATGTGCGACGTCTTCTCGCGCCCTGGCTTCTCGGTCACGAGCTCTCGATCTTGAGGCGGCTTCAGGGAATTGACGGCGTGGCTCAGAAGGCGTTCCGCATCGACCGAGACGCCATCGCCGTGGAATTCATAGATGGTTCAAGCCTAAGTCGAGCGGACAAGACCCTCATCTCGCCGGCTTATCTGGAGGCACTCGAGGCGCTCCTCCATCGCATTCATGCGGCTCGGGTCGTGCATCTGGACACTCGCGGAACGGGCAACATCATGGTCCGAGAAGATGGCTCGCCAGGGCTCATCGATTTTCAGGCTTCGCTCTCAACCGCGTGGATGCCCGGATGGTTGCGCCGAATTCTTGAAGATGTCGACATGTCGGGCGTGCTCAAAAAGTGGCGCAAGTACAGACCCGAAGCTATGGGTGCCGAACGCGAGGCCGAGCTCGAACGGATTGACCGACTGCGAAAGTTTTGGATTTTCCGAGGTTATTTTGGTTTGAGAAAGCGTCGTCGGAGGCGTCGTTCCTCCTGATTGAGTATCATGCCCATCCCATTCGGGATGGCCGTTCGCTTGAACTCGACGCATCTCTAGAGCGGCATCCGTTTGAGTGCGGGATGCGTGTATTTTCTCCTGTGCGCCGTTGCGCGCTTTAGTTTGCAATCTTTTTTCCACCCACTTCAGATCAAGTATGGCTCAGTACGTCTTCACGATGAACCGCGTGGGCAAGGTGGTGCCGCCCAAGCGACAGATTCTTAGGGATATTTCGCTCTCCTTCTTTCCCGGTGCCAAAATCGGCGTGCTCGGTTTGAACGGTGCAGGGAAGTCGACGCTCCTCAAGATCATGGCGGGGGTCGATCAGGATCATGAGGGCGAGGCAGTTCCTATGCCCGGAATCAAGATCGGGTACTTGCCTCAGGAACCGGTGCTCGACCCGACTCAGACCGTTCGGCAGGTGGTCGAAGAAGGAATGGGCGAGGTGATGCAAGCTCAGGCAAAGCTCGACGCCGTTTATGCGGCTTATGCCGAACCCGATGCGGATTTCGATGCCCTTGCGGCCGAGCAGGCTCGACTGGAGGCCATCATCGCAGCAGCGGGTACGAATGCTGATACTCAGATGGAAATTGCCGCCGATGCTTTGCGGTTGCCGCCTTGGGATGCCAAGATTGAGCATCTTTCAGGCGGAGAAAAGCGCCGCGTGGCGCTTTGCCGACTCCTGCTTTCTCGTCCCGACATGCTGCTTCTTGACGAGCCGACCAACCATCTCGACGCGGAGTCGGTGGAGTGGCTCGAACAGTTCCTTCACCGTTTCCCCGGAACAGTTGTGGCGGTGACGCACGACCGCTACTTCCTTGATAACGCAGCTGAATGGATTCTCGAACTTGATCGCGGCGAAGGTATCCCCTGGAAGGGCAACTATTCCTCTTGGCTTGAGCAAAAGGAAAAGCGCCTTGAGATCGAGAAGCGTCAGCAGGATGCTCGCGCAAAGGCGATCAAGCACGAACTGGAATGGGTTCGTCAGAATCCGAAGGGCCGTCAGGCAAAGTCGAAGGCGCGCCTTGCTCGGTTTGAGGAGCTTTCGAGCGTCGAATACCAGCAGCGAAATGAGACGAACGAGATCTTTATTCCTGTGGCGGAGCGTCTTGGCAACAATGTGATCGAGTTTTCGCACGTGAGCAAGGGATTCGGCGATCGTCTTCTCATCGACGATTTATCCTTCACAGTCCCGCCTGGAGCGATTGTTGGCGTGATCGGGCCAAACGGCGCCGGCAAGTCGACGCTCTTCAAGATGATCGAAGGAAAGGAGAAGCCGGATTCTGGGGAGATCAAGATCGGGTCGACAGTGCGCCTTGCGGCCGTGAGTCAGATGCGCGATTCCCTTCCGAATGATCAGACCGCATTTCAGGCGGTGTCGGGCGGACAGGACGTGCTGCAGGTCGGGAAGTTCACCATGCAAAGCCGCGCTTACCTCAGCCGATTCAATTTCAAGGGCGCTGACCAGCAAAAGCTCGTCGGAACGCTTTCGGGGGGCGAACGCGGTCGTCTCCATTTGGCGAAGACTCTCCTTGCAGGCGGCAACGTGCTGCTTCTCGACGAACCGTCGAACGACCTTGATGTGGAAACGCTTCGCGCGCTTGAGGAAGCGCTCCTCGAGTTCGCAGGCTGCGCTTTCGTCACGTCGCACGACCGCTGGTTCCTTGACCGCATCGCGACGCACATTCTCGCTTTCGAAGGGGATTCTCACGTGGTCTTCTTCGACGGGAACTACCACGAGTACGAAGCCGATAAGATCCGACGTCTCGGCGAAGAGGCGGCTCGCCCGAAGCGCCTGCGCTTTAAGCCGCTCAAGCATTAACCGCTTTGCATGGGATACGCATCCGGCACGGTTGTCAGACTGATTTGGCTCCGTACGGAGCGTATCCGAGGCAGATGACTGTCAGATGGGAGTGACAAGCTTCTTCCTGTGCACGCCCCGTCGGGAGGCGGTCGATGCCGCCTTGAGGTGGTTTCATTCATCCGACCGAAGTCGGCGTCGTCTTGTTGTTGTCTTCAACCACGAGGATAACGCGGCGGGCTTCGTGCGGCTTCAGACGGCGCTTGGTTTGTCGCCGTTTGGGTTTCAGCCAGGATTTCAATCTTTTGAAAAATCCGCGGGCACCGTGCTTGTCGTCTGTGGAGAGCCTCGCGCGCTCGCAGGAGAAATCGAGGGAGAGATTGATTTTTTAGCGGCCGATGCGCAGGATGTTCCTTTTTGGGAGCGGCGGCTGCATGCTGGGTCTGAGCTCTTTTGTTTCGAGAATTGCCGGCTTAGTTCTCGTTGGGAGAGCATCGGCGAAGGCCGCAGTCGACTCGTTCGGGGCCGCAAACGCGCCGAACCGGTGCCTGCGCCAGAGGCAGTCATCATCGCAGGCGCGGGGATTGCAGGAGCGCTCGCCGCTTACGAATGCTCGAAGCGGGGCATCCGACCTATCGTATTTGAGGCTGGTCCTGTTCCGGGAAGTGGTGCTTCGGCTCTCTGCGCTGCGATTACCCATCCACATTGGCAACGAGACGATAATCCGCTCTTTCAATTGACCCGTCAGGGTTGGATCGAAATGATGGAGCTCTTGGAGAGTTTCCCTTCCGCATTTGAGCCATGCGGCGTCATGGATGCCGCAGCGGATGATGAGGAGGAACAGCTCATGCGCAATGCAGCTCTCAAGGGCGAGCCTTTCTCCATGGCGGAAAATTTCGCTCGGTACGTGGATGCCGCTGAAGGAGAGCGCCTCACGGGACTTGAGCTGCGGCGCGGCGGATGGTTTTATCCCCGAGCCGGCTTGATTCGCCCTGCGCGGCTCATTCATGCGCTCCTTGGAGAAGCTTGCGCTCCTGTGCTCACTCAGACCTGCATCCATCTCCGGCGATCTTCGAGCGGCGTCTGGCAGGCCGTGCATCCGATGGGCGCCGTGCTTGCCGAAGCGCCTGCTGCATTGCTAGCCGCAGGGCTGAATTCGCCTTCTGCGATTGATGATGAGCAGTGCCGCTATGCAATGAGCGGCCTTTACGGCCGAATCTCAATTCTCCGTGAAGACAGCCTCTCGGACATGCGCGTTGCACTTACAGGGAGCGGCTATGGCATTCACATCGAGGGGTTTGACGGAATCGGAGCGACATATGAGCCTGACCGCGAGACGATGCTCTCGCCCGAAATGGCTCATGAGCACAATCGAGCGGCTTGGTCGAAGTTGCTTCGGAGGCCGCCGGAGTGGCGACCTGAAGGGTTCTATGAGGGAATGAGAGCGGTGACCCGCGACCGTCTGCCTGCCGCTGGAGCCATGCCCGCGAGGCAGCTTCCGCGCTTTCATGGGCGTCCCGAAGTCAAGGCAATTCCCAAGGAGCCGGGACTTTGGGGATTGTTCGCGTTGGGTTCCCGTGGCATGACATGGGGACGTACTGCCGCCAAACTTGTGGCGGCGAAGATGGCAGGAGTGCCGGCAGATCTTCCGAAGTCCATGGCGCGCCGACTATCGCCGGCGCGCTTCGTCGCGGACGAGTCTTTCAAACGCTAGCATTCGAAACCGCCCTCAGCGGCCGGGAGTCGTCAGTCTGCCTTCCCGCAGCACTGCTTGAACTTTTTGCCGCTACCGCAGGGGCACGGATCATTTCGGCCGATCTTGGGAGTGGCGCGCCTGGCGGGTTCGTTCGGACGCAGCACGGCCTTGAGTTCGAAGACAGCTTCAACGAGATCGTAAAGCGCATCGGTGAGATTCTTGGCCGCAGGTTTTGCACCAGGAGTGGCGAGAATTTCTTCAAGGCCCTTGTCGGCTTCGGTTTCATCGTCGTCGATCAGCGTGAGCGGCCGCAGGATCGGAACGAGCGAGCGGGAGACCGCATCGGATTCAAAGGCCGATTCCGGCCAGAGGCCGCACCCAATTCGGAAGCCGATCGACCAAGGTACGATCGCTTCAATGCCTTCTTCGTCTTCAATGGTGTTGCCGTCATCGTCGACAAGCGGGAAGATGATGGGGTCGAGGCCGCCTTTGGCATTGAGTGCTGCCTGAATTTCTTTGCGGCGCAGCCCGATGAGCTCAAGGAGCCTTGCGTCGTCCGGTATGGCACTGGGATCGCCTTGATCACTGAAAATGAAGGGGAGCACGTCCTCATCCGAGGAGCTTCCGGGATTTATGGCCATGGCCGTGAGGAAACCGTCCATAACGCCGGCATCCATGGCGTCTTCATTGTCAAGAGAGTCAATTCGATTCTGAAGCTCTTCTACTTCAGCATTGTCGATCAGACGGGCTTCAAGAGAGGACATTCGAGGATCTCCATAGGATTGTTTGCAGGCTGATGATAGAAAAACTGCACGCATCCTGCAGGTTGAGCACATTGGAAAGGAAGAAAGTGCTTCGACTCTCGGCATGTGCGAGCGTCTTTCGCGATAATGGCTCCTTGTGATGAATGCGGAGGGGCCGCGCTGTGGATTTGGTTTATTGTTTGCAGGCCGTTGTTCTCGGCATCGTAGAAGGGCTGACGGAATTTCTTCCTATCAGTTCGACGGGGCACCTCATCATTGCGTCGGAAGCGGTAGGTTTTGCTGAGACTCCTGGCGCAGATACCTTTGTAGTCGCAATTCAAGCGGGTGCTATTTTGGCCGTTTGTTGGTACTACCGGCGCCGCATCTGCTCGATTCTTCGAGGCTTCTTCACCGACCGCAAGGAAAGGCGCCTTGCCGTCAATACCGTCGTCGCATTTCTGCCGGCCGCCTTGATTGGCGTGCTTGTTGCGGGAGCCATCAAACAATATCTTTTCAATCCCATCACGGTCGCCGCCGCGCTCGTTGTCGGGGGATTCATTATCTTGTGGGTTGAGAGCCGCGTGCGGGAAGGCGCTCGACCGGCTCGTGTTGAAACCATGGACGATATGTCGTGGAAGGACGCGCTTCTGGTGGGCTTCATGCAATGTTTTGCGATGATTCCAGGCACAAGCCGTTCCGGAGCCACAATCATTGGTGGAATGGTGATAGGCCTTTCTCGCAAGGCTGCGACCGAATTTTCTTTTTTCCTTTCCATCCCGACAATTTTCGGAGCTACCGCGTACGATCTTTGGAAGTCTTGGGACAGTCTCGCGCTCGACAATGCGTCGGGGTTCGTGCTTGGAACGGCGGTTTCCTTCGTAAGTGCGCTTCTTGTCGTGCACTGGCTTCTCCGCTTTGTTTCTGGCCACGACTTTAGAGGATTCGGTTGGTACCGTATCCTTTTTGGAATATTGATTCTTGTGCTTTCTGCTACGGGGGTCGTCGGCTGGCGAGATCTCTAGGTGGAGTTTCGAAGGCGCATAGGAAGAAAAAAAAACGGGCTCGTCTGGCAATGGACGAGCCCGTTTTCGTGAAGGTGCCTAAAAAGAGCTTACCGGCGGATGTAGACCAGGTCCCAGATGCCATGGCCGAGCTTTTCTCCGCGTGTCTGGAACTTCGTGCAGGGGCGGCTGCAGAGGGGATTCCCCATGATCGGGCTGTAGCCCGTGCCGTGAAGATTGCGAAGGAGTGGTTCGCCTTCGAGCACTTCTAACATCTGTTCGGCGTAATTTTCCCAGTCGGTCGCGCAATGCAAATATCCGCCCGGACGGATTCGCGATGCGAGAAGGCCGATGAAGGGCTGTGCGACGAGTCGGCGTTTGTGATGCCGGGCTTTTCGCCATGGATCCGGAAAATAGATGTGAACGCCGTCGAGCAAATTTGGAGTCAGCATGTCGCGTACAACTTCGACGGCGTCGTGTTGGACGATGCGCACATTTTCGAGCGCCATTTCGTCAAGACGCTTTGCAAGCGCACCGACGCCGGCGGCGAAGACCTCGCAACCGAGAAAGTTGACTTCAGGATGGGCCTCGGCGATGGCGGCGGTGGTTTCGCCCATGCCGCAGCCGATTTCAAGCACCAGCGGGGCGGCGCGGCCGAAGGTGGCAACGGGATCTAGCGGTTCGACCGCATAGTCCACGCGATACCTTGGCAGGAGTTCGTCTAGAGCGCGCTTCTGTGCATTCGAAATGTGGCCGCGGCGCAGGACGAAGCTCCGGATGTGGCGCTTCTTGAGCGCATCAATTTCTTCGGGAGACAGTTCTTTTTTACCTTCCATGGTGCGAGGATAAAAACTCAACGGTGCGACAGCTTGCGCACGAGGCGGTCGCCGATCGACTGCAAGCCTTGAACGAGAATGATGAGAATGATGACGACGGGCCACATGACTTCAGGCATGAAGCGCTGGTAGCCGTATCGGATGCCAAGGTCGCCGAGACCGCCGCCACCGACAACGCCTGCCATGGCGGAGTAGCCGATGAGGCTGATGACGGCAATCGTGAGGCCGGCAAGGATGCCGGGCATGGCTTCGGGCAACAGCACCTTGGTGATGATCTGCATGTTTGTTGCGCCCATGGCCTGAGCAGCTTCTACGAGGCCTTTGTCGACCTCACGCAGACTCGTTTCCACGATACGGGCAATGAATGGAGCCACGGAAATCGTGAGCGGCACTATTGCCGCTGCCGTCCCGATGGAGCTGCCGACGACGAGCCGGGTGAACGGAATGATCGCCACAAGCAGGATGATGAAGGGAATTGAACGCAACGCATTCACGACGGCGCCGAGCGATACGTTGAGAGCGGGCATCGGCAGGAATCCCTTCGGATCTGTGACGAAAAGCAGGATGCCAAGCGGAAGACCAAGTGCGGTTCCGATCACGCTTGACACCGCCACCATGATAAGGGTTTCGACGAAGGAGTCGAAGATAAGCGGAACCAAATTACTGAGCATCGGTGAGTTCCTCCACAATGACGCCTCGTTCCTTCATGAAACGGACAGCATTTTCATAAACCGGGCGGGCAGCTTCGACGAAGACGGTGAGCGAGCCCACGGTTCGACCCTGCATGGCGTCTACGGTGCCGCGCAGGATATTGAGGTCGATTCCAAATTCCCGGGAGCACTCCGAAATGACGGGCCGTGTGACGTCGCTGCCGACAAAGGAAAGACGCAACAGGTGCACTTCCTCGTCGCGGCCACGTTGCCGCCGGGCTTCCTCCACAATGCTGATGACCGTGTTAGGAAGGTCTTTGGCGATAACGTTGCCGATGAGGGCCTTCGTTGTTTCATGGCGAGGCTGTGAAAAGATGTCGATCACAGAACCCTCTTCGACCACTTCGCCTTTGTTCATGACGGCCACACGGTCGCAGATCTGCTTGACAACGTTCATTTCATGCGTGATCAGCACAATCGTGACGCCGAGCTTGAGGTTGATTCTTTTCAGCAGCCCCAGAGTGGCCACCGTAGTTTCGGGGTCGAGTGCTGAGGTCGCTTCGTCTGAGAGGAGGACTTTCGGATCGTTGGCGAGCGCACGCGCGATGCCAACCCGCTGTTTCTGTCCCCCCGAAAGCTGCGATGGGTATTTGTCCGCGTGCTCCGATAGCCCCACTAGCTCGATGAGCGGCAAGATCTTGTCTCGGATTTCCGCTTTGGGCGTCCCGGTAAGCTCGAGAGGAAGGGCAATGTTTTCGTAAACCGTGCGGGAGCTGAGCAGATTGAAGTGCTGGAAAATCATGCCGATCGAGCGGCGGACTTCCCGCAGCTTTTCGTCGGAAAGCTCCGTGAGCGATTGGCCGTTGACCTTCACAGTGCCGTGCGTTGGGCGATTGAGAAGGTTGATGCAGCGTACGAGCGTGCTCTTGCCAGCGCCAGAACGCCCGATGATGCCAAAAATTTCGCCGGGACGGATGTGCAACGACACGTCCTTGAGCGCTTGGAAAACGTCGCCCTGCGGGGTGACGTAGGTTTGAGTGATGTGGTCGAGCTGAATCATTCTGCAGGGCTGCCTGATGACTGTGCGTAATGAATTCGACAGTCTACCCGCGCTCAGCGTTGAACCGTGTCTAATTCATGCGCTCAAATAGTTCTCATTAAGAAAAAACCCGCCGGCAAGAGCCGACGGGTTTGAAACTGGTGGGAACGCAGGGATTCGAACCCTGGACCGACGGATTAAGAGTCCGCTGCTCTACCAACTGAGCTACGTTCCCAAAGCCGTGAAAACACGGCTTCAAGAGTATCTGGTGGGAACGCAGGGATTCGAACCCTGGACCGACGGATTAAGAGTCCGCTGCTCTACCAACTGAGCTACGTTCCCATGCTGCGTTTTCCCGAATGGTGGGTCGTGCGGGACTCGAACCCACGACCAACGGATTAAAAGTCCGCTGCTCTACCACCTGAGCTAACGACCCCTGATCTATCGAGCCGAAGCCGAATCTCCGAGGAATTCGCAACCGAGGTTGCAAATTTTGGCAAAAAACGGTTCGTCTGTCAAGGGCCAGTTATTAGAACTCTGATACTAGAGATTCGATAATTCAAAAATGAGCTAGATTGGTTAGTGTAAACCCCAACAAATGATACTGTTGCAGAAACGGAGTCAACATGTTAATGTTCAGTTGCATGCTCAGAAATGAGAAATGTTGATTGATAGAAATTTGTGAAATATGGGTGTTTTACGGATTATTGTTCAAAAAATGATCCTGTCCGCCTGACTTGGAAAAGAAAAAATGGCCGCCAAAAGCAACAAACGAACTGCTCCTGTTGAACGTCTTGAGGGAGAGGAGCGTAAGAAGGCGTTGAAGGCGGCGCTCGCCAACATTGAAAAACAGTTTGGTAAGGGCGCCATCATGCGCATGGATGACACGACTGGCGTTCAGGACATCGAAACAGTGTCCACGGGTTCGCTGGGTCTCGATCTGGCGCTCGGCGTCGGTGGGCTTCCGCGCGGACGAATCATAGAAATCTTCGGGCCGGAATCCTCCGGCAAAACGACGCTTGCGCTGTCGGTTGTTGCGCAGATGCAGAAGACCGGCGGCACGTGCGCCTTCATCGATGCAGAGCACGCGCTTGACGTCCAGTACGCTGCCCGACTCGGAGTCGACCTGAAGGAACTTTTGCTCAGTCAGCCTGATTCGGGAGAGCAAGCTCTTGAAATCGTGGATGCGCTCGTGCGGTCGGGTTCCGTAGATCTGATCGTCGTCGATTCGGTGGCTGCGCTTACGCCGCGAAATGAAATCGAGGGTGAAATGGGCGATGCCCTTCCTGGGCTTCAGGCTCGCCTGATGTCCCAGGCGTTGCGCAAGCTCACATCGAGCATCACGCGCACGAAGTCGATGGTGATCTTCATCAATCAGATTCGCATGAAGATCGGCGGCTACGGCAATCCGGAAACGACCACGGGCGGTAACGCGCTCAAGTTCTACAGCTCCGTGCGTCTCGATATCCGTCGTGGCGGCGCGTTGAAGAAGAACGACGAAGTGATCGGTAACGAAACGAGCGTGAAGGTGGTGAAGAACAAGGTGGCGCCTCCCTTTAAGAAGGCAGTCTTCGACATTCTCTACGGCGAAGGCATTTCCCACATCGGTGAAGTGATCGATATTGGCAGCGAGCTCAACGTACTCGATAAGTCGGGCGCTTGGTATTCATTCGATGGAAAGCGTCTTGGACAGGGTAAGGAAAACGTACGTGAGTACCTGAAGAACAATCCCGAAGTCTGCGACGAAATCGAAAAGAAAATCCGCGAACTGAAGGGGGTTCATTTGAAGAGCTTCTCTTCGGAGGATGAAGATGCGGAGATCGATGCTGTCAGCATGTCGGACGACGTGCCGATGCTTGATGATCCGGAACTCTAATCGGAGGCGCTTCCGTTGGAAGTGATTTTTGACGAAAAGGATCTGGAGCCGCTTGAGCCGGCGCCAGATCCAAAAGAGGGTAAGGCTCGAGAGCCGTCGCAGGAGGCATTGCAGCCGTCGCTCTTCGACGACTTGATCCCGGGAGTCGAGCTTGAGCCTTTGATGCCGGGTCCCGACGCCTGGAATTTCGGTACGCCGCCCTTGCCCGTGCCTGAGCCTGAATCGTTGCCCCCGAAACCTTCACCGATCGAGGGGGCGGCTCCTTCGGATTCGATGCGTCCGGAGGCAACGGCTCGTGAGCCTTTTCCCGCACCCCGCATGATTCGTTCGGTAGGGGATATTCAAGGTGAGTTGAGCCGTACGCGTGATGATGGGCTTTTCGTAGAGGTGAACGCCGATACGTGCAACGACCCGGGACTTTTGAAGCGTCAGAGGCGCGGCGCACGCCCGAAAAAGAAGGTTTCGCTCACAGCCCGCATTGTCGGGGCGCTTGCATTGCGTGAATATGGCCGCAAGGAACTGCGGCGCAAATTTGCGCGCAAACTCGAAGAAGGTGAGACGCTCGAAATGCTCGATGCCGTGCTTGACCGTATGGAACAGCTCGGCTATTTGAGCGATGAGCGCTATGCGTGCGTGAAGGCTCGATCTGTCTCTTCGCGCATGGGCAACGCCCGCATCGAGAGAGAGTTGCGAATGAGGGGAATTGACTCCGCAATCGCGCGAAAGGCTGTGGCCGAGATTGAAGTTCCCGAAGAGGTTCGCGCCTATCGCATTTGGCGTCGTCGTTTCGACGAGCTCCCAAAGGATTACAGTGAGCGGGAAAGACAAATCCGCTACCTGGCGTACCGCGGGTTTAGCTTTACGAGCATTCAGCGTGTTATCCGCGGGGAGGTCGAAGACTCTGACGAAGAGTGAAGCCTCCGGAAAAGAGAGGCAATCGGGCCGAGGACTCGTTAAACTTGTAACTCCCTCAAAAACATAAAGCCCACAATCCGGAGACTGGCGTGGAATACATTTGGGACCTTCTGGTTAACTTGCATTGGGGTGCGGTCGGCCAGATCATCATGATCGATGTTCTTTTGGGTGGCGACAATGCCGTGGTAATCGCCATGGCTTGCAGAAACCTGCCGCATGAACAGCGCAATAAAGGCATCTTCTGGGGTACGGCTGGGGCTATTGCTCTTCGCGTGATTCTTATCACGTTTGCCGTGCTGTTGCTCGATTTGCCATTTCTTAAAGTGGCTGGGGCGCTGTTGCTTATTTGGATCGGCGTGAAGCTCCTGATCCCTGATTACGACTCTCATGAGAACATCGAAGGCAGCTCTCGTCTACTCGGCGCGATCAAGACGATCATCGTGGCGGACTTCGTCATGTCTTTCGACAACGTGATCGCGATCGCAGGCGCGGCGCAACAGGCTCACGAGGCTCATCAGACGCTGCTCATTATTTTTGGGCTGCTTGTTTCCGTGCCTTTCATCGTGTTCGGCAGCCAGGTGGTGCTTCGCCTGCTCGATCGCTTCCCGATCATCATCTATTTTGGCGGCGGCCTTCTCGGCTGGATCGCTGGCGGCATGCTCGTGTCGGACGGCTACGTGCAAACGCACTGGCCGGAATTCAGCTTCACCGCGCACTATCCGTCAAGTGTTGCCTGCGCGCTCATTGTGATCATCGTGGGGCATTTTGTTGCTCGTCGCAAGCAGGCCGAGCATGATGCAGTCATCCGTCAGCTTCAGCAGAAGGGTGACAGCTCGTCGTCTTAGTTGCATTCGTTCTCAATGCTGAAAGGCCGATCCTTTGATGTGGGGTCGGCCTTCTTCTTTGAGTGAAAACCGTGTGCGGTTGTTTATAAGGAGGAAGTCTGTCGACGAGGATGACCTGAGGATATCCAGTGAGTCGTCGCAAGATTGCTGATGAGAAGACAGCATGGGTTCAGCGGATGTTGCAGTAAGCAACCTGAGGCCGAAAGGCGGAGTTCAAGTTTATAAGCGGAGATCGCGACAGCAACAGCAGCGAGGGCGTGTCGGTCGTTGCAATCTATGGGCATTCGCACGGATTGCCGAGAAGAGCGTAGACCCTTTACCGGCGACTCAAACTTTCCGATGACGTGCCGATGGGGACACCGCTCAACAACACGGTTGCGAGAAAGGCTCCGTCTGCACTCGAAAATAGTTGATTGCAGAATGGTGCGCATGAAAGCCCAAGGTGCTTGGGCAGAGCGGCGTGGAAAGGAGCCATTAAGGGACTCCCTTCCCGATCAAAACGGTTATTCAACGCGGTCGATGAAGCCGCCTCCGAGACACACGTCTCCCGAATAGATCACGGCACTTTGCCCTGGCGTTGCTGCCCACTGGGGCGAATCGGACTCTAGGGTGAAAAGGAGGGGGGTTGCTTCAACGATTTGGCAGCCGCCGTCTGCTTGACGGTAACGCGTCTTCACCGTGTAGCTGCTCGAGAGGTCTGGCGCCTTTCCTGCAATCCATGAGGGGTGCACGGCAGTTATGCGGTTGGAGAGAAGCCAAGGATGGTCATGCCCCTGACAGATCCAGAGGGTGTTGCTTTGAAGGTCTTTCTTTGCAACGAACCAAGGCTCGCCCGTGGAATCATGCATGCCGCCTACGCCGATGCCTTTGCGTTGGCCAAGCGTGTAGAAGGAAAGTCCAATGTGCTTTCCGACTACCCGGCCGTCAGGTGTGCGAATGGGCCCCGGATGTGTTGGGAGATAGCGGTTAAGAAATTCCCGGAAGGGGCGCTCGCCGATGAAGCAGATTCCGGTGGAATCCTTCTTGGCGGCATTCGGCAGACCGATCTCCGAGGCAATGCGACGAACATCGCGCTTGTAGAGCCCTCCTACAGGGAAGAGCACTCGGGAAATCTGCTCCTGAGTGAGACGGTGCAAAAAGTAACTTTGGTCTTTGCCAGGATCAACGCCGCGCAGGAGCTCTGTCCCATTTTCAGTGCGGCGAACTCGCGCGTAGTGGCCGGTGGCAATCCAGTCAGCCCCCATCTCCATGGCATGGTCTAGAAAAGCGCGAAATTTGATTTCTGCATTGCAGAGCACGTCTGGGTTAGGCGTGCGTCCCGCAGAGTACTCCCGAAGGAAATCTGCAAAAACGCGCTCTTTGTATTCCTTGGCGAAATTGACCGCTTCGATGTCGATTCCGATTAAGTCTGCGACGGCTGTGGCATCGATGAAGTCCTGACGCGAAGAGCAATATTCGCTGTCGTCGTCGTCCTCCCAGTTTTTCATGAAAAGGCCGATGACTTCATAGCCTTGCTGTTTGAGGAGGTAGGCGCTCACGGAAGAATCTACGCCGCCCGAAAGACCGACCACCACTGTGCCTTTGCTCATTCAAATGACCGCTTGTGAAAGTAAGAGGATTGAAATTATAAAATTCATCGTTCACGGCAAGCAGGTTTCGGACGCCTCGCTCGAGGTGGAAAGTGCTTGAGCTACGGAAAATATCTTTTGATGTCGAGGTAATCGCATGCAGTGCAGTCCGAGGGAGTTCTGTGCGCGGATTGGGATACAACGGCCGGTTTTGAATGCACCAATGCGTTCATGGTCGGATGCCGTGATGGCAACCGCAGTTTGCCGCGCAGGCGGCCTTGGCGTGCTTGCCGGACAGAGGCTGACGGGTGCTGAACTTCTTGAAGGGGTCCGAAAGATTCGTGACGAAACCGATCGTCCTTTCGCCGTGGCGCTCGAAATTCCGCCGCGCACACCCATGAATCTCTCGGCCGTGCGGCGCACGGTCGAAATGATGAGTGCAGTGCTTGACGAATTGGGCTTGCCAGCAGATCCTGCCTATTACGAAACCCGGCTGCCCACGAGCCCCGAGCGCTTTGACGAACAGTTTGAGGCACTTCTCGAGGCTCGACCCGCCGCCGCCATCGCGCTTTGCGGGGGGTGGCGCGAAATCTACGGCGAGGCCCTGGAGGCTCGCGGCATTCGGCTTTTGGGTGCGGCAACAACTCTTCGGGAGGCGAAGGTGCAACGCTCATCGGGCGTGGAGGCTGTGATCTGTCAGGGCAGTGAAGCCGGCGGACCGCGCGAAAACTTTGAAGATGACGCAAGAGCGATGACGGGACTTTGCTCCCTTGTTCCTCAGGCAGCGAGGGCAACGCGCCTGCCGATCATCGCTGCTGGAGGCATTGCATCGCCTGAGCAAGCGATGGGGCTGGCTTGCATGGGCGCATCGGCCGTCATGCTCGGAACTGCGCTTGCTGCAACAGAAGAGTCTCTTGCGCCCGACGCTTATCGTGATCGTGTCCGATACGCGTCGCCGAGTGATTCGGTGCTCACCGATCTGTTTTCGGGGCGTACAGCTCGCATCCTCCGGTCGCCGCTGTACGATGCGCTTCGGGAAGCCGGCTCCACAGCGCTGGGGGGCTATCCGTTGCCTGCCGCAGTTTTCGAGCCACTTCTTGCTGCAGCTAAGCGCTGCGGACGAAGCGACCTTTCAGCGTGGCCCGCAGGGCAGAGCGTGGGGCAGTGCGCTTGGCGACGCACTGCCGATGCCGTGGAGGCAATCGGATCGGCAATGATCGGAATCAGCTGAAGGCGCAAACTTCAGAGGCCGAGCAGGCGCATGAGCGGCCCAGCCAAGAGTGGCGCAAGAAAGGCGGAGATGATGCCGCTGAGACCCATGCCGAGGCCGCCGAAAGCGCCTGCGCGGTTGCTGATCTGGAAGGCTGCGCCCGTTCCCATGCCGTGGGCGGCAATGCCAAGGCTAACGCCGACAACAGGTTCTGAGCGGATCTTGAGGATGTTGAAGAAGGGACGTCCGATGATTGAGCCGAGGATGCCGGTGATGACGACGAGCGCGGCGGTGAGATCCGGCATGCCGCCGATGTTTTCGGAAATGCCCATGGCAATCGGCGTCGTTACGGACTTCGGCACCATGGACAAAATGGTTTCCGAGCTTAATCCGAGCATCCAGCCGATCGCGATGACTGAGAAAATGGCGGCAACGCAACCGGCAAAGAGGCCGCAGAGAAGTGGCAGCCAAAGTTTGGCAAGATTGCGGCGTTGCTCGTAAAGCGGGACTGCAAGCGCTACCGTGGCAGGGCCAAGCAGAAAATGAATGAAGCCTGCTCCTGAGAAATACGTCTCGTAGGGGACGTTAAGCGTCTTCAGCAAAGCAATGAGGCTTGCCACCGTGATGATGATGGGACTGAGAAGAGGGTTAAAGCGTGCGGCAAAAAAAATCTTCTGTCCGAGGATGAATATGGCGAGCGTCAAAAGCAGCCAAAAGGCCGGGTTGGCATAGAGAGAAGAAAGCAGTTCGTTCATTACGACTCCTCGTCAGAAATTTTCATGAGCTTCATGACGCCGAGAATGACGTAAGCTGAGGCCGCCATGGCGATGAGCGTCGACAGCACGATGGTGGCCATGATGGCCGCTCCTTCGTTCAAAAACCGCTCGCCGTGGCGCATGATGCCTACCCCCGCCGGAACAAAAAGGAGCGAAAGGTTCGAAAGCAGAAATCCAGCCGTCGGGCGGATCGTGCCGATGATGCGATCCTGGGCGAATGAAGCCAAAAGCATGAGCACCATGCCGAGCACTGGTCCAGGCACCGGAAGATGCGCGACGCGGCTGATGATTTCGCCTGCGATTTGAAAGCCGAGAATAATTGCAATGGACGCTAGCATAAGTCTTGTCCGATCAAGGACGTCGATGCGGAACGCAACTCCGCATCGGCAGAATTCAGAGCCAGCTCAGGGACGAGAAAATAGTTGTCGAAGGGTTGGCGGAGAAAGGTTTGCAATACTAAGGGTTTTGGAGATGGTTGGCATGAAAAAATTCGAAATTCGAGGTTCTCACATCACGCTCGACGCGCTGGTGAAAGCGCTCGGCATTGCGGCAACTGGGGGAGAAGCGAAGATGCGCATCGCTGAGGGCGAGTTCAGGGTGAATGGAGAAGTGGAGCTGCGACGCGGACGGAAACTTCGTCCGGGGGACGTGGTGGAGGCGGAAAATCTGCGGGTTGAATTGACGGCAAGTGATCCGCTGTGATGAATGAATGAAGCGGAGGCGGCCGTCGGCCGCCTCCGCTTCTGAGAAGAGGATTAGATGTTTTGCCGTTATTGAATGTCTTTCAACTCTCTGCGGAGAATTTTCCCAACGGCGGTCTTGGGAAGCGAGTCGGCAAAGACAATGACGTGGGGGATCTTGTAGCCCGTAAGTTGCGTGCGGCAGTATTTCTTCACATCATCAACGGTGAGCGTTGGATCCTTGCGGACAATGACCGCCTTCACCGTTTCCCCAGACTTTGCGGAGGGTACCCCAACCACGCCGACTTCGAGGACGCCCGGCATTGAGGCGATGACATTTTCCACTTCATTCGGGTAAACGTTGAAGCCCGAAACAAGGATCATGTCTTTCTTGCGGTCAGTGATTGTCACGACGCCCCTTTCATTCATTACGCCGACGTCGCCGGTGCGAAGCCAACCGTCGCGCATGACGTGAGCCGTTTCTTCAGGCCGCTTCCAGTATCCGCGCATCACCTGCGGACCCTGAACGCAGATTTCGCCCGTATAGGGCTGAGGATCAGCGCCGTCCGGGCAGCAGCCAAGATCGCGGAAGCCTTCGCCTCGGATCGAGACGCGCGTGGAGGGAAGCGGCACACCGACCGAGCCGTCCCAAGGCGCATTCGGAATGTTGCCGCAGACGCCGGGGCTGCATTCCGTGAGACCGTATGCTTCAAGGATGTTGCAGCCCGTCTGTGCCTTCCATTTTTCGGCTACGGCTTTCTGCACCTGAGTACCACCGCCGGCCGTCATCTTGAGGCGGGTGAACTTGTGCCCGCAGAAGATCGGGTTGCGGAGCATGGCTGCGAAAAGCGTATTGACGCCGATGATGACGGAAAAGTTCCACTTCACGCACTCTTTGGCCAGTCCGTCGACGTCTCGAGGATTGGTGATGAGCACCATGGTCGAGGCCCACTTGGTAAAGACGAGCGTCGCCGTGAGCGAGAAGATGTGGTAGAGCGGCAGCGCCGTGAGCACAACTTCTTCACCTTCCTTGAATGTTTGGGAAATCCAGGCGTTGACTTGAAGAATATTCGAAATGACATTGCGGTGCGTAAGCTCGGCGCCCTTGGCGATGCCGGTCGTACCGCCCGTGTACTGCAGAAGCGCAATGTCTTCGGCGTTGATCTCGTGAGGACGGAAGCCGGTGCGGCGACCGATCTCGAGTGCTTCGCGGAAGCTGACAGCCTGCGGCAGCTGGTAGGCAGGAATCATCTTCTTGACGCGTTTCACAACGAAGTTGACGAGGGTTCGTTTCACGAATGGGAAAAGATCTCCCACGGCCGTCACCACCACGTGCTTGCAGCTTGTGTCGGGGAGCGCGCGTTCAAAAGTCCGAGCAAAATTTTCAATGATGACCGCAGCCTTAGCGCCGGAGTCGCGGAGCGTCTGGTGCACTTCGCGCGAAGTGTAGAGCGGATTGATGTTGACCACGATGAAGCCCGCTCGCATTACGGCGAAAAGCGTCACGACGTACTGTAGAAGGTTCGGCATCATGATCGCCACGCGGTCGCCGGGCTCAAGACCAAGTGACTGCAGGTAGGCGGCAAAGTGCTTTGTAAGGTCAGCCGCTTCGCGGTAAGTCAACGCGACGCCTAGATTGACGTAGGCCGGGTGATCCGGATGACGTTCGGCGGCCTGATCAAGGATCGAGGGCAGGCTCGGATAGGTGGAAGGATCAATGTCGAAGGGGATGCCGGCTGGATAGGCTGCCAGCCAGGGACGATCGTTCGATTCCGTCATGTGAAAAACGTAGTTCCGTGAAAAGAAGCGGGCTCATCTTAGCGCAATAAAAAAGAAAAACGACACCCCGAAAAAGCGAACTTTTCGGATGCGTCGTTTTTTCTCCAGCGAGCCTCGCTGAGTTACTGAGTTAATGTCGGTTAGGCCGTCAGTTCCAAACAATGACGAGCGTACTCTTCAACCTGCGCCCAGTCGGTGTAGTCGATGACGGCTGTCGGATCGGTCGGCCCCTTCGTCATCTTCATGATCATCTGGATTGCCTTGACGTCGTACCAGGACCAGTTCGGGTAGTCAACCTTACCGGCGAAGCACTTTGCATCCTTCGGTTTCCAAGGGTTGTTCGCGAGGAACTTGCGGCAGTAAACATTGCCTTCAGGCGTAGCTTTCGCAGGCGTGCGGGCAACCACGGACGAGCAGAAGAAGCTGTTGGCCTTGGCATCGAGCACGGCCTTGTACTTGTTGACGAAGCCGACGAACTGGCGGCTGAACTTGCCATAGATCACTGGACAGCCGGCGATCACGAGATCGTATTTGTTCCAGTCCACGCCCTCACGGTCCGCTTCCATCACGCACATGAGGTCAGCCTGATTGCCTTCGGCAATCACAGTTTCCCAAATGCGGCGGGCGATGCGGGCAGTATGGCCGAAGCGGCTGTAATAGAGAACAAGAACGGTCTTCATTTAACAATCTCTCCCGACTGATTCGGCCTGATGGCCTGGACAGTCGCGTGATTCGCAGAATTCGGAGCACCTGCAAGGCCAAGCTGGCAGGTGCAATTCCAATAATATTAGCGAGGATTGATTGCTCATGCCTTAAGGAGCCAATGGTTTTGGTGATACAATTCGAACCTCTTCAATCACCTATACGACATATAAATGGCAAAGGAAGACCTCATCGAGATGACGGGTCAGGTCCTGGAAGTGCTCCCGGACGCCCGCTACCGCGTGAAGCTCGACAATGGTCATGAGCTCATCGCTTACACCAACGGCAAGATGCGCAAGCATCACATCCGAATTCTGGCGGGCGACCGCGTATCCCTCGAGCTCTCTCCCTACGACTTGACGAAGGGCCGCATCACGTTCCGCCATATCGAAGGTCGTCCTCCGATGGCGCAGCAGCGCCGGCGCTGAGCGTCTCGGGCGTTCGCTCGAACTGCATGTGTAAAAAAGCCGCGACCCGATGGGGTGTCGCGGCTTTTGCTTATCTTCGTCCCGCTCGATACAGGACGCACTGATCGGGGATCAGAATGCGTCTTTGTACGTAATGAAGAAAATCGTGGTCAGGTGATAGAAGACCGGAGCCGAGAAGGTAAGCGGTGCAAGACGGGCGAGCAGACCGCGCGTCATGTAGATGTCGCCTTCGTCTGCAAGACTGCGCTCGGCGCCCATGCTGAGGCGCACGCAGTTGAAAACGAGGTCGCCGATGACGCCGGAAATAACAGTAGCAAGCGCCATCAGGAGCGCCTGCCAGAAACGGAACGGCGTGATCCAATACATGCAGGCGGCGGCCAAAATGCCGCACACGCAGCCTATGGTTGTGCCGAGCACCGTGCGGTTGGTGTTGAATCGGAGGATCTTGCGTCCGAGTATGGCGCTCGCCACGACGCCGCTCAGGTCGGAGACGTAGATGACGAGCAAATAGAAAAGCATCAAGAGGGGCCCGGTCGAGTTGTAGCGTGTCAGATCGAGGGTGGCGATTGCTGGAGCATGGCTCACACAGAAAATGCAGAGCATCAACCCCCATTGCACTTTGGCGACGCGTTCAAGGTAGCGGTCGGTGTCGCGTGAAAGCGCCATGAGGACGGGAAGCGCAAGGAAAAGATAAACGGGGATGAAAAGCGTGAAGATCGTCGGCTGGTCGAAGCCGATAGCCAGATACTGCACTGGAATCGCAATGTAGAAGGCGAGAACCAGCGCGTAGTGATCCGATGGTTTTGTCGGCGTAATTGCAATAAATTCGCGCAGAAGAAAAAAACTGATGAGCGCAAAGAGGATGAGAAGAGTTGCGTGTCCGAACAAAAAGGCGATCGTGAATATCACGATGAGCCACCATGCCATTCGCACGCGTGAGTTGATGGCCAGCAGTCGATTGCGGTGCGCAGGCGTGGCGCTGCGGTGCAGCGCCCAGCTGCCGTATCCGGTACCGATCGCGGTAAGGAGCGACAGGCCCACCAGCAGGATGATGTAGGCTTCCTGATAAGTAAATCCGAGTCTCATGGTTGAGCAAGCGAAATAACGGCGTTGCGGGCGCGATTGAGGAAGTCTTCCTTCAGATCACTCGGATCGTGCGGCAACGGTGCGCCGAAGCGCACGGAGCAGACGGTGGGAACCGGAATCAATACGCCCTTGGGCATGGCTCGGTGGAGATTCTCGATGTAAACGGGAATAAGCTCCACCTCGGGGAACTCCACCATCAGTCGCCAGAGTCCCGACTTGAATGTGCTCGGCAGAGGCTGCGGGCGCCTAGTTCCTTCTGGGAAAATGATGAGCGAAGACCCTTCTTGCAGGGCTGCCCTCAGAGGATCGAGCGGGTTGGCGTGCTCAGTTCTTCGGCGGTCGACCAGGACGACGTTGAGTTCTTCGAGCGCGATTCTGCGGCGCAGGAACCCTTTCTCCCAGTAGTCCTTCGCGGCGACAGGGCGAACCTTGCGGCGCAACTGCTGGGGCAGCGACGCCCAGATGACGATGGTGTCCAGATGGCTGGTGTGATTGGCAAAGTAAATGCGTTGCCGGGACGATGGCGCGCATCCCTGCCAATGAGGATATGCGCCGACCAAAAGCCTGGTGAGCCAGAGGATCGGCGTCATCAGTTTGAAAGATTCCAGCACTTCTTTTGCCTGCGTTTTGTCGGATCTTAAATTCAGCTCATTATACGAGGGGGCTAGGCGCGCTCAGCGAAGAACTCGGTTTTCGAGGACCGGCAGCATCCTGCGCACAGAACTGACGAGCGTCTCGTCGAAATCGGCGATAACGATGCCTTCTCCCGTCGGCAGTTCGCTTGCGATGTTGCCCCAGGGATCCACGACGCGGCTGTGTCCCCAAGTGCGTCGTCCGCATTCATGCTGTCCCGTCTGAGCCGCAGCTACCACATAGCATTCATTTTCGATCGCACGGGCTGAAAGCAGTGTCGACCAGTGAGCACGGCCCGTCGTCTCCGTGAAAACGGCAGGCAGCAGAATCATGTCGACTGGCGCGTAGCATCGGAAAAGTTCGGGAAAGCGCAGGTCGAATCCCAGAGAGAGGCCGATATGCACGTCAAGCCCATCCCAGGTAGTGAGACGGAAGCTGATCGGATGTTTTCCAGGCACCACGGCGCGGGATTCATCGTAGGATTCGTCGGAGCCGCGGCGGTAGCGGAAGAGATGCATGCGGTCGTAGCGGGCGGCGACGTCGCCCTTTGGGTTGTACACGATGGTGCTGTTGTAAAAACGCGAAGGGTCCGAGCTTCGGATGGGAATCGAGCCGGCGCAAATCCAAAGCTGGTGGCGGATTGCCGCCAAGCGGATGCTTTCCTGAATCGGGCCATCTTCAAAGTTCTCAGCAATGGAAAGCAACGGAAATTCGTCACAGTGCAACTGAGCAAAGTGCTCGGGCAGCACGACGAGTTCGGCGCCCGACTCGGCGGATGCAGCAATTAGATTGAGCGCTCGAAGCACGTTCTGTTCGGCGTCCAATCCGGACGTCATCTGGCAGGCGGAAATGCGCATGAGGGATCCTTACTGATAATTTTGTTTGGAACAGATTTTAGTTTTTCGGTGCGGTCTTCGCGTCATGGTGGATGTCGACCTTTTCCAGCGTCGGTTCAGCGAAGGTGCCGCTCACGACATATTCGGTGCTGAAAAGTTCGGAAATCTGATCCTTCAGCATCCACTGGGCGATGAGGGTTGAAATGCCTATGGCTGGATTGGCAACGGCTAATGCGAGTGAGGCGCCTTCGGCGTTGATGCTCGGAAGGACGAGGGCTTTGAGGTCAAGCGTGTCGCGGACGAAGTCGATGTTGCCGCCGATAACAATGGCCGCGCTGCTTCCAACGATCGTTGTTTTTTCGGTATGGAAGATGCCGTCTGTGAGCGTTCCCGAGGAGTGAATCGCGTCAAAGTCGAAGCCCCGGCTTACGACATCGCGGAAGTCGAGCTGCAAACGCCGCAGAAGGTGCTGCATCGAGAGGAGGCTTAGGATGCGCCCCGCGCCGGGCTCGACCTGAAGAAGCGAGCCGCGCTGCGCGTCAAGTCGAATGTTGCCGCAAAGCGTCTCAGTGTTGAATTCGGTGATGGGCCCCTTCCAGGAAAGTTCTGCAGAGAAGCTGCCGGGCGCCCGACGGACGACCTCGCGAATGTCGAGACTGTGCAGCGTCCGGCCTGCATCCTCAACTTCACCGCGCAGGTGAATGGTGGTTTTTCCGCCGAGATCGTCGGGGACCCAACGACCTGTGCCGTGGAGCGAGCCGCCTACGTTGAAGATGGAGAGCCTTTGAATTTCCCAGGGGCCAATCGATGTTTTCGGAAACTTATAGCCGGCCATCAACTCAACTTTACCGATGCGGCGCGTGCCGATCTTCAGATCGTCGATGCGAAGCGACAGATTCGGCAATTTTCTCCTGCGGTCGACATGATGCGGGCGAATGAGGCCGTCAAGGTCCTCGGCCGCCGTATCTGGGATGTGCAGCCGCTGCAGTTTCATCGTGAGGCTTAAGGGAGCCTCGTCCTGAGCTTCTTCGAATTCGACTGTGCCGGAGATATCCTCCGATTGGATGCTTGCCAGCCAATGAGGCCCCTGACTGTAGACGTTGGCTTCGACATGCTTGAACTCTTTTCCGTAAGCGGTCAGGACTTCGGTTTTGATGCGGCCCTTGCGAAAAGCGGTCATGAGGGCGTCGAAGAAATTCGATTCTGGATTCGAAGATGCGCTAGCTGATGTTTGCAGATTCGGGTTCACCCTCTCTGCAGTGAGAAGGTGGTTCCAGTAGTTCGGGTCAAACCGAGGCAGTTCGATGTCGGCTTCAACGCCTTCCGAATTGGCCCTTCGCGCCGTCCCGACTGCAAGGAATCCTTTTGGAATGGGCTTGGAAAGATCGAGGTCGACGACGCCCGTCTGGGTCATGTCGAAAAAGATCTGCTGCAATCCCGAGTGCGTGAAGGCGAGTTCGAGGCTGCTCGGAAGCGCATCGCCTGCATTCTTGGCGAGCGGTGCAGGCAGATGGCTCGATAAGCCCTTGAGGTCAGATCGAGCGGAAACTCGGATAGGACCACCATCTGAAAGCGGGATACGGATTGTTGCTTCAAAGGGCGAGGTCCCCGAAAGCTCGTCAAAGATCGGCATGCGAACGTTCGGTCCGAGGCAGAGCACCGGCAGATCAGCGCTCACCAAAATTCCTGAAGCGTGAAGTTCAACGATGCCGTTTGCTGTTCGTGCAGAAACTTTTACGGGTCCGCCAGAGGTTTTGCCTTCAAAGGCATTCGGCGTGGAGACTCCCCGTTCCGTCACGAGCAGTTCGCCCGAAAGTTCTTGGATCCAGGGCAGTCGATCGGCATATCGGAAGGCGCCCTTCGATATGTGGGAACGTACGGAGTAGCGCACGTGGGGGTCATCTTCAAGAGGGACGACAAGGCTGAGCGCCGTTTCAACAGGACCGCGTCCTTCGGATGCGTCGAAGGCGTCGTTCCAGATCGAACGGAGCATCGGGGTGTGCCGCAGATAGCGGAGCGCATTGGAAAGGTCGCCTGAGATGTCACCCTGCACCCTCAGCTCTGGAGGATCTGCCGAAAAGTTGCGGATATCGACACGGACGTTTCGAGCCTTGAGACCCTCAGAGGTGCCCGAGTGCCCTGTGATGAACATGCCGTTGCCCTCAAAGCGCAGATGCGCTGAGATGCCGTTTAAAACGGGCCAGTATTCAGCCTGCTGGAAACGGCCTGACCCAATGCGTCGGTGCGAAGGCATAAAGTCGAGTCGCCCGCCTTCGACGTCGGCCTCAATTCGGAAAAGCGCCTGTTTCGGATCAAAGCCTTGCCAAGGAAATTCTGCGAGAGGTCCCCGAACCACAAAGGTTCCCCGGCTCGAGCGTCCGGCGATGACGGCGGATTCGACGTAGTCGAGAGCCGGATCGCCGACGGCTAGTGGAAGATATTTGTGAACGGCAGCGCCGTTGGCCGAAAGAATTTTCCCCGCGATGTCGAGCGTGCCTGGTCCTCCCGTAGCAATCCAGGAACCGGAGCCCGTCACGTGGGCGTCGCGGTTAACAGCGACGACGTCTCGGAATGTGAGTCGTAGCTGCGGTTCAAACTGAATGTCGACTTGTCCTTCCAGCCTGTCGAAGTTCATGTTTGGGTGGCGGAAGATGCCGGGGAAGCTGAGGCCGGCGAATCGACTTTCGAGCTTAAGGGAGAATCGCCCCGGTCCTGCGGTCGAGAGTTCACCGGAAAGATTCCGGAATGATGGCCCCCCGCTTTCGTCAGGCGAGAGCGTCAGCCCGCGGAACCCGAGGTTGAAGACCCAGTTTGTCGGATCCTTCGGGTCGCCGTTGAAGCTTGCCGTCACCTGGCTGAATGTACCCGCGGCGTCCCGTTTGCCCAGCATTCTCCGTGCGTTGTTCGGAATGGGGAGCGAAGGGGCAAGATCCAAAAGGGTGCCGATGCGGATTTCCGATGCCGTGAAGGAACAGGCTCGGGGCGAGCCGTTGGTGCCCGACGTGCATTCGAATCCAAGGTTGGAAGGGCCAAAACGGGTTCCATCTGCGAGCCTGAAGTTTAGATTTTCGGCGTGCAGTCGATGCTCGCCCGGCGCGTCCGAGACGTAGGAAATGCGTCCGCGCAAGCGAGAAAGCGAAAGAGGTTCGAGATCTCCTCGCGAAGGCAGTCGGACGTGACTAAGCGCAACATCGCTTGTCACGGAGGTGATTCTGCCGCGGTCGAAGGCGACCCAGAGGCGGGCGGCGCCGAATCCTGACGAAATGAAGCGTTGCAGATCTGCGCTCTTAGCCAGACGAGCAACATTGATCCGATCGAAGTGAGCATACGCTTCTCCTTTCCAGGAAAGCGGATTGTCCTCCTTGGACAAAAAGTGCTTCTCAATGCGAGACTTCAGCTCGAACTTTCGCCGGCCTTGTTTTTCAGTGACTGTGCCGGCAACGGCGGCGCGCCAGTCGAGGAGATTTTGTTCGAAAATTGCTTCCGTCTCTCTAATCTCTACGGGAAGCTGCTTTTCTCGCGTTTCGTCTATATAGGTGAAGGCGCCTTCTCGGATGACGACTTGCTCTTGAGCGAGGAGCCAGGCTGTGAACCGCTGTTCGGCGTTCACGCCTCGTTCCTCGTCCGAGTCGTTGCTTTCGGGGACGTCAATCGTGAAGCCCGCAACGTCGAAGCGCTTTTCTGCGAGGCGCCGGATGGTGAGATGCGGCTTCGAAATAACGAGTGTTCGAAATCTCGGCTCGAGGTGAAGAAGCGACGACCATGAAAATTCCGCCCGGATTTCGGGAAGCCTAAGAGATACGGGCCCGTCCGGTCGCGCAATGGAGACATCCACGAGCGTCACTACAGGCCAAACGCCGCGGAAGCCGGCGTTAAGACTTCGACTTTGGAACGATACGCCCGCAGCCGAGCTGATGACAGCGTCTAAGTCTTCGCGATAGTGATCGAGCTGGGTGGTGACGAACCAACGTGCCCCCAGAACCAAGCCGCCAGCAACGAAATAAAGCACGAGCAGGATGCGCAACGCCCAGCCGAGCGGCTTAAGTTGGCCGTCAGAACGGAGTCCCTTTTTGACATAGGCGCTGTAGCGCCGGACGAAGAAATTCATGAATGGGGGGAGGGATGTCAGGACGGCATCGTTAAAATTTTTGAGATCGGTTCCCCATATTGTGAAGGATTTCGGAGCCGTTGACCTTGGGAGGCGCCGCCTTGCCGCAATTGCAGAAGATTTTTGAGCTTTCCCGGTTCGTTCAGCGTTCCATGCTTGCCATGCACCGGCAAGCAACGGAGAGCAAAAGGGTAGACGAGTTTAAGGCGCTGTGTCGAGAGCGCTGGACGCGAGGAGCGATGGAGTCGCGCCTCGAGCCGGCGGCCGATTCGACCGATCTCGGTTTGAAGCTGCGGGTCCTTCGTCGAGACATACTGCTTAATTTGATCGGTCGGAATGCCTCAGGGGCGTGCGGTTACGATGAAGTTGTCGAGGTGATGAGCGATTTCGCCGAAGTGGCCGTGAATCGCGTAGTGTGCGTTCACTCTCAAGAGCTTGCTTCTCGGTACGGCATGCCAGTAAACGGTGATGGGGAACCGCAGGATCTTCTCGTGGTTGGCATGGGTAAGCTCGGCGGTCGGGAACTTAACGTTTCATCCGATATCGACCTCGTTTTCCTCTACGGCGACGACGGCATGACGAAAGCGTCGGAGGGCGGTCGTTCGATCTCGAACGAAGAATTCTTCACGCGGCTTGCTCGGCGCATTATTCCTGCCCTTAATGACCCCGAGGGACCCGGATTCGTCTTCCGAGTCGACATGCGTCTGAGGCCGAACGGTGACTCCGGGCCGATTGTCGCTTCGAGCGGCATGCTCGAGGAGTATCTCTACTCTCAGGGGCGAGATTGGGAGCGTTTTGCCTGGCTGAAGGGCCGCATCGTCAACGGCCCCGTCTTTGCCGGTGAGGCAGCCTTCGCGCGGCAATGTGCGGAGATCCGTGCGCTTGTGCAGCCCTTCGTTTATCGGAAGTACCTTGACTTCGATGCGATTTCTTCGCTCATGAAGCTCCATCGGCTTGTGCGAGCAGAAACAGACCGCCGAGAACATGCTCGGGCACAAGACGGAGCGAACGTCAAACTGGGACGCGGCGGCATCCGTGAGATCGAGTTTCTGGTTCAGACGCTGCAGGTGATCCGCGGGGGACGTGACGTTTCGCTTCGTGGGCGTGAAACTCTCGAGATGCTGCCGGCGCTCCTTGATGCTGGCGCGTTGGATGCAGAGCTTGCAGCCGCGCTTGCACGAGACTACCGGTTCCTGCGCAATCTTGAGCACGCGCTCCAGTACGTGGACGACGCGCAGACACAGTGGCTGCCTCGCTCGGGAGATGTGCTTGAACGGGCGGCTGGTCTTCTAGATCTCAGCCCTGAAATGCTTTGGAGCGAGTTCGAGCGTGTGCGTGAGGAAGTGGCGAGGGGTTTCGACAGCGTCTTCCACGTCAATGAGGACAAGTCGGAAACAAATGAACAGTCCTGGCCGATTGGTTGGGCAAGCGGCACGCCGGATTCCAAAGCGGCACTCATCGAGAAGCTTCTTGAACTTGGGTATGACGACGCGGCCGATGAGCTCGCCGCTCGCATTTTGAATTTGGTTGGGGGGCGTCGGGCGCTTGGTTCTTCCGAGGATGCTCGCAGGCGGATGCGCAAGCTCGTGCAGTTTGTCGCGCAGGAGTGCCCAGTTTGGTGTCGGGAGAAGGGAGCAAGGCTAGCTTCTTCTTCCGAGGAGCTTTCGCGCTATCTGCGGCTTCTTGAGGCGATTCAAGGACGTAGCACTTACGTGTCGCTTCTTTATGAGTACCCTAAGGCCGCCGCCCGCGTAGGGCGGATTTTGAGCGCAAGCCGCTGGTGCGCGGACTACCTGACTCGGCACCCAATCGTGCTCGACGAGCTGATTGATGCGCGCATGGAGGAAATGAACGACTTCACGCCAGTCGATTGGTCAAAATGGAAGGATTCGCTTTCGCGGCTTCTGGAAGCTTCGAAGGACGACCAGGAAAGGCAGATGAATCTGCTTCGCGACGCGCACCATGCGGCGATCTTTCGTCTGGTAGTGGCCGATCTCGACGGGCGGTTCTCGGTTGAGAGACTCGCTGATCAGCTTTCCGCACTTGCCGACGCCGCTGTAGAGCTTGCGCTTGAGCTGGCCTGGAACCGTTTGCCGGGACGTCCCGAAGGGCTGCCCAAGTTTGCCGTCATTGGATATGGGAAGCTCGGAGGCAAGGAGTTGGGTTATGCAAGCGACCTTGACCTTGTTTTTCTCTACGATGACGATAGTCCAAACGCGGATGCGGTCTACAGCCGGCTGGTCAGGCGAATGATGAGCTGGCTGACGCTACAGACGTCTTCGGGCAAGCTTTTCGACATCGATCTGCGGTTGCGGCCGAATGGCGAAAACGGCCTCATCGTCAGCTCCTTCGACATGTTTTCCAACTATGAGCGCAACGTGGGAGCAAATGGCGCTTGGGTTTGGGAGCATCAAGCCCTCACGCGCGCCCGCTTCGTGGCGGGTGATCCGAGTCTGGGCAGGCGCTTTGAAGACGAGCGGGCTGCGATTTTGTCGATGCCGAGGAACGCGGAGGAACTGCGGCGGAGCATTCTTGAGATGCGGCAGAGAATGCTGGATGGGCATCCAAACCGCACGGTCCTTTTCGATGTGAAGCATGATCGGGGCGGCATGGTTGACGTGGAGTTCGCAGTTCAATATCTCGTGCTCGCTCACGCGAACCAGCATCCAGAGCTCCTCAACAATTTTGGCAACATCTTGCTTCTTGAAATGTGTGCGCGCATTGGCTTGATCGGAAAAGAGACAGCCGATGATGCGGTTAGAGCTTACCGGCACTATCGGCTTTTGCAGCATGAAGTGAGGCTCAATGCCGGCGATGGTCTCCCTGTACGGCTCGAGCGTGAGGGACTAGAGACCGAGATCAAGGCGGTGCGCAGCCTCTGGCATGAAGTTTTTGAAGAGCCTGAATTGTTGAAGCAGAGCCGCGCCTAGAATGACCGTTGCTTGAAAGAAACAAAAGGATCGATGCATGCCGCTTTCTCAGTCAGATTACCGGGCACCTTCGTGGTGTCCCGGCGGTCATCTTCAAACCGTCATACCTGCGCGGCTTTCTCCTCGCCCGAAGGTGTCGTATCGCCGGGAAATCGTTGAAACGCCCGACGCGGACATTGTGGCTTGGGATTGGGCTGAACCCGAGCCGCTCGATTCGGAGGCGCCCGTACTGGTTCATTTTCATGGTCTGGAGGGCAGCAGCCGCAGCCACTACGCCGAAGCGCTCATGGCGGCCTGTGCTGATCGGGGCTGGCGGGGCGTCGTCGCGCATTTTCGCACCTGCGGGATCATGAATCGACTTCCGCGCGCCTACAACGCAGGAGATACGGCTGACAACAGCTGGGTGCTGCGAACCGTACGCAAGCGCTGGCCGAAGTCGCGGATTTATGCCGTCGGCGTGAGTCTCGGGGGGAATCAGCTTGCGAAGTGCCTCGGAGATTACGGTTCAGAGGCGAGCCGCTTTGTCGACGCCGCCGTATCGATCTGCGCGCCCATCGATCTTGTGGCCGGGAGCGAAAGAATCAGCAAGGGCGTGAACATCCTCTACAGCAACATGTTTTTGGAGACGCTCAAAGAAAAGCTTCTTGAAAAGGCGGCGCGCTGGCCGGATCTCATCGACGTCGAGGCGGTTCGGCGATGCAAAACCATGTATGATTTCGACCAAGCGTTCACAGCGCCGATGTTCGGGTTTTCTTCGGCGATGGCATATTGGCAGAAGTCATCGGCCAAGGCCGTGCTCCCGAACGTGCGTGTTCCGCTCCTTCTTCTCAATGCGAAGAACGATCCGTTTCTTCCCGCTTGGGCGCTTCCTGGCGCTTCAGAACTGAGCGATTCGGTCGTCGCAGAGTATCCGGAAGAGGGTGGGCATGTGGGCTTCCCGACAGGAGGATTCCCTGGGGACATCAACTACCTGCCCCAGCGCGTGATGCGATTTTTCGACACCGGCAGCTGAACCGTCTGCAGGGGTGTCGGCACCTCAACACTCGTCGCCGCATCGGCTAACTGCGCCGACCGCGGCAGGAGATGCGCATGAATCGACAGCAATCAGCTGGAGTCAGCCTGTCCGCGGCAGGTTTTGTTTCTCTCATACTCTTCGTTCTCACAATTCCGGCAGGCAATTGGGCCGTCACTCATGTGGGACTCGTCTGCGAACCCAACGGTCCTTGCCTCATTCCTGTATGGCCGGGCGTCATGTCGCCGTCGGCCGTGCTTCTCGCGGGCTTGGCGCTTGTTTTGCGGGATGCGGTGCAGAACCTTCTCGGCAACGTTTGGACGCTCGTCGCCATCGCTGCGGGCGCGTTCATTTCCGCGCTCTTGGCCGAACCTTCCGTCGTGCTCGGCTCGACGGTGGCTTTTCTCTTTTCAGAACTCGCCGACTTCGCCGTCTACACGCCGATGCGTGGACGTCATCCTTCCGCTGCCGTGATTCTTTCCGGACTCGTGGGTTCGATGGTCGACAGCGCCATTTTTCTCTCGCTTGCCTTTGGGTCGCTGGATTTTCTTTTCGGGCAGGTTCTCGGCAAATTCTGGATGAGTCTTCTCGGCGGAGCCGTGCTCTATCTGCACCGGCGGATGCAGCTTCGCTTGGGCTAAAGTGTCAAAGGGAAATTACGGCTTAAGAATTCTTAGGCAAAATCCGCACTTTGCGGCGGATCGCTCGCCGAGCGCAGCCTGAACGCAAGAACGAAGAACGCGAAATTTCCCATGAGACACATTTCCCGAAAAGAGAGTGCGGCGGTCCGCACTGCGGTGCTCCTCATCAATACCGGCTCTCCTGATGCGCCGGAGGCGGGGTCCGTTCGGCGCTACCTTGAAGAATTTCTTTCCGATCCGCGCGTCATCGAACTGCCGCGTTGGAAATGGATGCCAATCCTCCACGGCATCATTCTGCGCGTGCGCCCGGCAAAATCAGCGGCGCGCTACCGGCTCGTCTGGCGTGAGGACGGCTCCCCGCTCATCGTTCACACGAAGCGTACGGCCGAGCGTCTTGCCGAACGGTTCGATGATGTCGCCGTTGCTTGGGCGATGCGGTACGGATCACCCTCCGTCGATGAAGTGCTGAATCGGCTGCGAGCAGAAGGCGTCGAGCGGCTTTGCGTCATGCCGCTCTTTGCGCAATATGCGCCGCAGACGACGGCGGCGTGCTTTGATGCGGTCTTCGATTGGATGAAGCGTCAGCGCGCCGTTCCAGCTCTGCGCACCATAACCGGGTACCACCAGCATCCGGCTTACATCGATGCGCTCGCAGAGCGCATCCAAAACTATTGGGAACGGCACGGCTCCGTGGTCGAAGCGGGTGGAAAGCTTCTCATGAGTTTTCACGGTCTGCCAAAGAAAGGGGCGCTTCTGCACGGCGACCGTTACGAAGCCTACTGCCGGGAAACGGCTCAGGCGCTCGCCGAGCGCTTGGGGCTTTCGCCGGGACAATGGGCTCTCGGCTTCCAGAGCCGCTTTGGACGTGAGGAGTGGCTCCAGCCCTACACGCTCGAGAAGCTCGAAGCGCTCGTGAGGGATGGCCTCGACTCCATCGACGTCATTTGCCCCGGTTTCGCCGCTGACTGTCTCGAAAAGATTGAAGAAATTGACGACGAGCTTCGGCGTGCTTTCAGGGCGATTTGTCCCGATGGACGCTTCCGATATATTCCGGCCCTCAACGCATCAGACGCGGCAATCGACGCCTACGAGACGATTCTGCGGGAGACGCTCGCAGGTTGGTGAGGTCATCTTGAAAATCGGCCGCAGCGCCCCCATATATTAGGCACGAGCAAGATTTTCAGGCTGCCGGAACGACGGAAAGCCTCAGTGAGGAGTAAAAAAGAATGACGCAAGTGGACAAGGACGAGACGAAGCCCGAACGTTCGGAAGATGTCGAAGTCGCTCAGCCCCAAGCGGAGCAGAAGGCGGCCGATGTTGGCGCGTCTGATGCGGCGCCCGATCCCGAACTCGAAAAGCCGCTCTCGGTTGAAGAGCTTCAGGCCGAACTCGCTCGCTCCGAAGCGAAGGTGGTCGAGCATTACGACCTCTATGTCCGTGCGATGGCCGAGCTCGAAAATACGCGGCGCCGTTCGATCGAAGAGGTGCAGAAGGCCCGCAAGTACGGCGTCGAGAAGTTCGCGCAGAACCTGCTCCCTGTGGTCGATAGCTTGGAGAAGGCGCTTGAAGCGGCGCGCAAGGAGGAGTCGAGCCCCATGCTCGACGGTCTGGAAACGATCTATCGCCAGATGATTCATGCGCTTGACGTCTCCGGCATGAAGCCCATCGACCCGAAGGGGGAGCCCTTTAATCCTCATCAGCACCAGGCGATCGCCATGGTGCCTGCGCCCGAAGGCGCCTCGGCGGGATCCGTCGTGGAAGTCTTTCAGAGAGGTTGGCTCATCGCTGATCGCGTGCTTCGCCCGGCGATGGTGAGCGTAGCTCAGAGTTGAAGCAACGGACTTTCGATCTCGACGCCTTCAGGCTAGCAGCGCCTTGGAGGCGTTTTTCTTGGGTTCGGCTTGAAATTTTGAAGACCATCCCCATATAGGGATTAAAGATCAGAGGGAGCCTGCAGCGAAGCGGCTTCCCGGACCATTTCGGTTCGTACTTCCGACGTTCTTGGTGCCGCAGGGCATGTGTTTGGAAGTCGCGACCGCATTTAGAGGATGAAACAGAACATGGCAAAGATCATCGGCATCGACTTGGGTACGACGAACTCCGCCGTCGCCGTCATGGAAGGCGATCACGTCAAGGTGATTGAGAACAGCGAAGGCGCCCGCACGACGCCATCGATCGTGGCTTACCTTGAAAATGGTGAGATTCTCGTCGGCGCGCCGGCTAAGCGTCAGGCCGTCACGAATCCGAAGAACACGCTCTTTGCGGTGAAGCGCCTGATCGGCCGCCGCTTTGATGACGCCGAAGTGCAGAAGGATCTTGACTTGATGCCCTTCAGCATCGTGCGTGCCGACAACGGTGACGCGTGGGTGGAAGTCGGCGGCAAGAAGCTTGCTCCTCAGCAGGTCAGCGCGGAAGTTCTGCGCAAGATGAAGAAGACCGCCGAGGACTATCTTGGCGAGCCCGTAACGGAAGCCGTGATTACGGTGCCGGCCTACTTCAACGACAGTCAGCGTCAGGCGACGAAGGATGCGGGCCGCATCGCGGGTCTCGAGGTGAAGCGCATCATCAACGAACCGACCGCCGCGGCTCTTGCTTTCGGTCTTGACAAGGCTGGCGAGCGTGACCGCAAGATCGCCGTGTACGACCTGGGCGGCGGCACCTTCGACATTTCGATCATCGACATCGCGAATGTCGACGGCGACAAGCAGTTTGAAGTGCTTTCGACGAACGGCGACACGTTCCTCGGCGGCGAGGACTTCGATCAGCGGCTCGTCGACTACATCATTACGGAATTCCGCAAGGACACTGGCGCCGATCTCTCGAAGGACGTTCTTGCGCTGCAGCGCCTTAAGGACGCCGCGGAAAAGGCCAAGATTGAGCTCTCGAGCCGTCAGGAAACGGAAATCAACCTGCCGTACATTACGGCTGACGCTACGGGTCCGAAGCACCTCAACATGAGCATCACCCGCGCCAAGTTTGAAAGCTTGGTTGAAGACCTTGTCCAGCGCACGATCGAGCCGGTCTCGAAGGCTCTGCGCGATGCGAAGGCAAGCACTTCAGACATCACGGACGTGATTCTCGTCGGCGGTCAGTCCCGCATGCCGCGCGTGCAGGCTGTGGTGCGTGAATTCTTCGGCAAGGAGCCCCGCAAGGACGTCAACCCCGATGAAGCCGTGGCCATCGGCGCCGCAATTCAGGGCTCCGTGTTGACGGGCGAGCGCCGCGACGTGCTCCTTCTCGACGTGACGCCGCTCACGCTCGGCATTGAAACGCTCGGCGGCGTGATGACCCCGATGATCAAGCGCAACACGACGATTCCGACGAAGCATGCGCAGATCTTCTCGACGGCCGAAGACAATCAGCCGGCCGTGACGATCAAGGTCTATCAGGGCGAGCATCAGATGGCGGCGTCGAACAAGCTCCTCGGCGAGTTCAATCTTGAAGGCATTCCGCCGTCTCCGCGCGGACTGCCGCAGATTGAAGTGACCTTCGACATCGACGCAAACGGCATCCTGCACGTTTCCGCGAAGGATAAGGCGACCGGTAAGGAAAACAACATCACCATCAAGGCGAGCTCGGGCCTTTCCGAGGATGAAATCAAGCGCATGGTGGCCGATGCCGAAGCCAATAAGGAAGAGGATCATCGCCGCTTCGAACTTGCACAGTCGCGCAACACGGCCGACGCCGCAGTCAATCAGGTCGAAAAGACGCTGAAGGAGTTCGGCGACAAGGTCGACAGCGCTGACCGCGCTGCTTGCGAAGACGCGATTAAGACGGTTCAGGAAAAGGTCAAGGGCGACGACAAGGCCGCCATCGACCAGGCTGTGGAGCGTCTTATGAGCGCCGCGCAGAAGATCGGCGAAAAAATGAACAAGGCCGCTGCTGAGCAGCAGGCTCAGGCGGGACAGCAGGCCAACCAGTCCAAGTCCGGCAAGGACGACGACGTGGTTGACGCCGACTTCACGGAAGTGAAGAAGTAATTCCCGTACAGGCATGACGGAGGCCGAGAGACTCCGTCCATCGCCCGATGGGCGTGTGTTCAATTAGGGTCGGCTCGCGAAATCGAAGCCGGCCCTTTCTTGGATTTTGTTTGGAAGCTTTCGAGCTTCCTGACGGAAGGGGCAAATGGCCGAACAATCGTATTACGAGATCCTTGGCGTCGAGCGCGGAGCTTCTCAGGACGACATCAAGAAGGCGTATCGGCGCCTGGCGATGAAGTACCATCCGGACCGCAATCCCGGCGACAAAACGGCGGAAGAAAAGTTCAAGCAGATCGGCGAAGCCTATGCCGTTCTTTCCGATGAGCAGAAGCGTGCCGCTTACGACCGCTTCGGCAAGGCCGGCGTGGATCCCTCGGCTGCGGGCGGCGCCGGCGGGGGTTTCGGGGGATTCGGCGGCTTCGGCAACATGGGCGGCGGAGATTTTCAGAGCGCCTTCGGCGACATCTTTGCCGACTTGTTTGGCGGCGGCCGCGGACCGCGCGGTCCTCAAGGCCCGCAGCCGATTCGCGGCAACGACATCCGCTTTGAGCTTGAGATTTCGCTTGAAGACGCCGCGCACGGACGGAAGATGGACATTCGCGTTCCGGCGTGGGACTCTTGCTCCACTTGCCACGGCACGGGTTGTCGGCCCGGCACGCATCGTAAGAGCTGTCCGACTTGCGGAGGCACCGGCACGGTGCGCGTTTCGAACGGCATCTTCCACGTGCAGCAGACTTGTCCGCACTGTCAGGGAACGGGACAGGTTGTGAGTGATCCGTGTCCTGACTGCCAGGGGTCGGGGTACAAGCGCACTGCCAGAGTGCTTGAAGTGAGCATTCCAGCCGGCATCGATGACGGGCAGCGCATCCGATTGAGCGGCAAAGGCGAGCCCGGCGTCAATGGCGGCGCTCCGGGAGACCTCTACGTGCAGATCCGCATCAAGCCGAACGACGTTTTCGAGCGCGATGGCGACGACCTGCACATGGACTTGCCCATTTCGTTCGTCACGGCGGCGCTTGGCGGCGAGGTCGAAGTGCCGACATTGGACGGAAAGAGCCGCATCACGATTCCCGAAGGCACGCAGGGTGGGAAGACCTTCCGTCTGCGCGGCAAGGGAATCGTCAACATGCGCACCCGCGATCCGGGCGATCTTTTCCTGCACATCAGCATTGAAACTCCGGTGAATCTCACTTCGAAGCAAAAACAGCTGCTTCGCGATTTTGAGAGTTCCATTAAGGCGGGCGGAGACAAGCATAATCCGAAGACGACGAGCTTTTTCGACCGCATGAAGAATCTCTTCAAATAAGGCGAATTTTTTCGATAGCCAAACAAAAACCGGAGCCTCCGTTATTGGAGATCTCCGGTTTTTTTGACACTTTGCTCAGGAACGTTTCTTCGATTTCTTCGCGAACCAGGTGAAGAATACCGGAACGAAAATGGTGGAGATGAAGGTGGCGGCGAGCATGCCGCCGAAAACGCCCGTGCCCATCGAGTGGCGGGCGGATGCGCCCGCGCCGGTCGCAAGCAGAAGCGGAACGACGCCAAGCACGAAAGCGAGCGACGTCATGAGAATTGGGCGGAAGCGCAGCCCTGCCGCTTCAATAGCGGCTTCGAAGGGGCCTTTTCCTTCCTCCATCTTGATCGCGGCGAACTCCACGATGAGAATTGCGTTCTTGGCCGTAAGTCCAATCAGCACAAGAAGGCCGATCTGAAAATAAATGTCGTTGACGCCCCCACGAACCCAGACCGCAACCATGGCGCCAAGGAAGGCGTAGGGGATGGCCAGCACGACGGCAATCGGAAGCGACCAGCGCTCGTAGAGCGCCGCCAAAATGAGAAACATGACGAGAACTCCGAAGCCGAAAGCCGTTGCCGAAGAAGCGCCGATGCGCTTTTCATGGTAGGTCTGACCGGTCCATTCCACCTGGTAGCCTTCGGGAAGGACGTTTGAGGCCGTTTCCTCTACGATGCGGATCGCTTCACCCGATGACACGCCCTGTACGGCTGCGCCCATGAACTGTGAACCAAGATAGCCGTTCATGCGACCGAGCGATTCAGCGCCTGAGACGCGCTCAATGCTGATCAAGGTCGAGAGAGGAATCATCTTCCCGGTTCTTGACGAGCGTACGTAGGCTTGACCCAAATCTTGCGGCGTTGCGCGGAATTGGGGCTGCGCCTGCATGACGACTCGGTAGGTCTTGCCGTTGCGCGTGAAGTCGTTGATGTAAAGACTTCCGAAGAAGGCGGAAATGGTGTCGTAAACGTCAGTGACGGAGACGCCGAGCGCATACGCTCGATTCTCATCGACCCGAAGGAGAAGTTCCGGACTGTCCGAAACGAGGAAGCTCCGCAATCCGGTAATTTCCGGGCGCTTGGCGAGTTCGTCCATGAAGGTGTCGACCACCTCCTGAAGGACCCGCGGATCGTCGTTGCCGTGCGAAGTGACGTAGCCGGAGAAGCCGTTAGAGGAGCCCAGTCCCGGAATCGGCGCCGGCGTCACCGCCACACCGCGGGTCTCCGGATGTTCGTTCACCATCTTCTGCAGACGACGCTGAATGTCGTCGGCGGAGTCCGTTCGCTCAGCCCAGTTCTTAAGCTGGATGATGAATGTCGCCGTATTGGCTCGGATGTCCGAAGACATGGTGTCGAAGCCCATCATGGTGACGACCGTTTGGACAGCATCCATTTTTTGGATTTTGCCGAGAAATTCCGATCCCACGGCTTCGGTTCGAGGAAAGGCGCTTCCCTCGGGAAGCGTCATCGCCATGCGCACGATGCCCTGGTCTTCCTTCGGAATGAAGGAGGTTGGCGTGCGCTCGAGCATCTGCCAGCAGCCAATGCAAACGGCCACGAGGATCAGAGCCGAGGCGACGCGGTGCTTCAAGGCAGCCCGCACGACTTGAAGGAAATGCATCGTGAACCAGGCCAAAGCTTGATTGAAGCGACGGAAAAAGATGTGGCGTTCGTCAGATTCAACGGGTTTGAGAATGAGCGCGCAGAGAGCCGGCGTCAGCGTCAGCGCAACAAATCCAGAGATCGTCACGGACACAGCCACAGTCACTGCGAACTGTCGGTACAGCTCGCCGGCGATGCCGCCGAGAAAAGCAACGGGAATGAAGACGGCGGAGAGAACGAGCACGATGGCGACGAGCGCCCCTGAAACTTCCTTCATCGCCTTTTGCGAGGCTTCGAAGGGCGAAAGGCCTTCCGTGCGCATGATGCGCTCGATGTTTTCAAGCACCACGATGGCGTCGTCAACCACGATCCCGATGGAAAGCGTCATCGCGAAAAGCGTGAGCGTATTGAGCGAGAAGCCGAAAAGCCAAAGGCCGGCCATGGTGCCGATGAGCGAAACCGGCACGGCAAGCATCGGAATAAGGGTTGCGCGCAGACTTTGCAGGAAGACGAAGACAACGATGAGCACCAGCACGCCCGCTTCAAAAAGCGTGTGGTAGACCTCATTGAGGGATGCTTCGACGAAGATCGTCGTGTCGTTCGTCGTCAAATAGTCAAGCTTCCCCTTCGGGAAATGCTTTGCGAGCTCGGAGATGCGGGCCTTGACGGCTTCGGCGGCTGCCATGGCGTTCGCTCCCGTCTGCAGATAAACGCCAATGTTGACGCCCGGCTGTCCGTTTAGGTCCACTCGGAATTCGTAGGAACGCTTGCCTACTTCCGTTGTGGCGACGTCGCGGATGCGCACGAGTCCCGTCGGACCGTCGTCGCGCACGACGATGTTGCCGAATTCTTCTGGAGTGAGGAGCTGACCGGGTGTCGTGATCGTGTAGTAGAGCTGCTGATCGGGGAGCGTTGGCGCAGAGCCTACTCGCCCGGCTGAGCGCTGGGCGTTTTGGTCGTCTACAGCGTTCTCGACGTCCTTGGTCGTGACGCCGAGCTTGCCCATTTTCTCCGGGTCGAGCCAGATGCGCATCGCCGACTGCACATTGCCGAAAACATTCACGTCGCCGATGCCAGGGAGGCGCTTGAGTTCATCGACGATATTGAGGCTGGCATAGTCGGCCATCTCAGTTGCCGACATCGATCCGTCGGGCGACCAGAGCGCCAGCATGAGAAGGTCTTCGTCAGTGCGCTTTCTCACCGAGACGCCTTGTTCGCGGACGGTGTCGGGCAAACGACGCTCGGCCGTGCGTACGCGGTTGTTGATTTCGAGCATCGCGTCGTTCGCGTTGACGCCGACATCGAAGACGCAGGCGATCGACATGTCGCCGTTGCTGCGGATGCTCGTCGTGTAGTAGAGCAATCCTTCGATGCCGGAGAGCTGATCTTCGATCGGCGCGGCGACCGTGCGGGAAATCGTCTCGGAATCCGCCCCGTCGTACGTTGCCGAAATGCGCACCGTCGGCGGCGTGATGTTCGGGTATTGGGAGAGAGGCAGCACGCGGAGGGCTACCAGGCCGGCAAGGATGATGATGAGCGAGAGAACTGTCGCAAAGATCGGCCGGCGGATGCAGAACTGACTCAGCATGGCGGATCCTCAGCTCAGGATGCGGACGACTCGGTCGGGGTGCTTTGTGCGTCGGGAACTGAAATTCGAGCGCCGTCGCGCAGCCGCAGGAGCTGGTTGGTGATGACGGCATCGCCCGTTTTCAGACCAGAGAGCACGATCCAGTCGCGTCCTTCCCAGAGGCCGACGGTGACGGGACGGCGCTCGGCGCGGCCGTCTTTGGCAATGTAGACGCAGTACGTTCCATCAGGGAGCTGGAGAATTGCTTTCTGCGGAACGCGGCAGGCTTGGCGGTCTACGCCCACCATCAGGCGCACGCGGACAAATTGACCGGGAAGGACCCCTGAACCAGCCGCGATTTTTGCGCGCATCGTCCGGGTGCCGACGTCATAGTCGATGGATTGGGCGAGGTAGTCGAGCTTGGCCGAGAGCTCGGCGCCGTCCTTGCGGAAGATGCGCACGGCGTTGTTAAGCGAAAGCTCAGCCCCTTCGAGATCCCGGTCTGATGGCGCAAAGACGACGCGCACGTCGTCGTGCTGAGTGACGGAGGCAAGAACCGTGCTGTCGGCCGACACGAGAGTTCCCGGATTGACGAGCGCCTTCGAAGCGTAGCCCGAAGCCGGCGCCTTCACCTTCGTCCATTCCAACGCAATCTTGGCGTCGGCTTCATCGGCGCGAGCCTCGTCGAGCTGGTGCTTCGCCTGATTGCGGGCGCTGCGGGCGTCGTCAAGCGCCTTTCGGCTGCCGGAACCCGATCGGAAGAGCCCTTCGGCTCGTTTCAGCTCCCGCTCTGCCTGACGGAGCTCATCGGCTGAGCGCCGGCGAGCGGCAGCCGCCGCGTTGAATCTTGCGCGGTAGACGTCGCTCTCAATTTCAAACATGACGTCGCCCGCCTTGACGAAGTCTCCTTCGCGGTAGCGCTGCGTCTTGAGGATGCCGTCCGTTTGGGACTTTACTTCAACCTCGCCGCCGCCCTCGGCTTGACCGATCATTTCGATCCAACGGGGCTCGTCCGCTAGAGAGACGCGGACGATGTCAACTTCGAGCGGCGCGGGCTCAGCGGAGGCGGAGCCCTTCGGCTTGCAGCCGGCTGCGGCCATGGCGGAAAGGGTTGAAAAGGCGAAGAGAAGCGCGCGGCGTTGCATGTGCGAAATTCGAGTTCGGATCACGAAAGGGCCGCGGCTTCGGGACGCGGCCGACAGTTCTTGAATTAGAAAGGATAAAAGCGCCAATGCGCAGAGGGAAACCCCTGACGTAAACGGCAGGCAAAGTCATGTAACAAATTGTGTCACCGCGCGGCCGCCTTTTCCGAAATTTCACTCTCAGAAAGGCGGTAGCCGCGCTCCGAGGCCCAGATGGCGGCTTCGACGCGGGAGCGGAACGCGAGCTTTTTCAAGAGGTGCTTTACATGCACTTTGACGGTGCCGTCTGTAATGCCGAGCTGTGCGGCGATTTCTCGGTTGGAGAGGCCGGCCGCAACGCAGCAGAGCACGTCGAACTCCCGCCGCGTGAGCGTCTGCGCGACATCCATGTCTGCCGCGGAGTGCTGAGCGCCTTCGCGCAGCGACTCGGCGAGAACCGAGGTGAGCTTTTCAGAAGCCGCCATGCCGCCTGCGGCGAGCTGGTGCATCTGCCGGAGAAATTCGTCGAGCGGCACCGTCCGCAGAAGGTAGCCGTTCGCGTCGAGACGAAGCGCAGCCATCAGGAGGTTCGGATTGTTTGCGCTTGTCATCATCACGACGCAGCGGCAGGCGGGAAGTCGGCGCTTGACTTCCCGCAGCAGGTTGAGCGCGTTGAAGGTCTTGGCTTCGAGGTCGATCACCGCGATGTCGGGCTTCAAGTCAAGGAGTCCAAGCGCAATGCGTGCGCTCCCGGTTTGGCCGATCACTTCAAAGTCGCCACTGGTGCCGAGCACGCTGCAGATGCCCTTGCGAAAGAGCGGGTAGTCATCTATGACGAGAACGGTGGGCAGGTGGCGGTCTCGCAACTCCATCGGGTCTGTGCGGCGGTGATTCGGCGAAAAAGGATCGGGGGACTGACTGCTCATTTCGTTGATCTTCCCCGGCGGTCGATTCGCTTTCTTCCGATTCATGGACGGCGGTCGCGGTTCGACGCGGAGAAGCCGTGGTTGAGGTACGAAAAAATATACTCTCAGAGAGGGGGAAAATGACAGTGGCGCATTCTTTTCCTCGGGAAAAAATGGGGGATTTCTCTCGAAACAGCTGGGAAATTCGCCAGAGCCCGCATTCATGGCGTTAAAATCTCTCGATTCATTTCCGGCCGCATGGGCCCGAGGATGCGTGCTGCGCGTCGGGCGGACCCGTACGAAGCGGTAACTCAATCAGAAGGATTCCAAAATGTCGGGTCATTCCAAGTGGGCCAACATTCAGCATCGCAAGGGTCGTCAGGACGCCAAGCGCTCCAACCTTTGGACAAAGCTGGTTCGTGAAATCATCGTGGCTGCTCGCATCGGTGGCGGCGATCCAGACGGCAACTCGCGTCTGCGTCTCGCGCTCGTGAAGGCGCGGGCGGGCAATGTGCCGAAGGACACGATTCAGAACGCCATTCTGAAGGGAACGGGGCAGCTCGAAGGGGTGAGCTACGAAGACGTCCGCTATGAAGGGTACGGCATTGGTGGCGCCGCGCTCATTATCGACTGCACGACGGACAACCGCGTGCGCACTGTGGCAGACGTTCGTCACGTGCTTTCGCGCAACGGCGGCAACATGGGCACGGAAGGTTCGGTCTCGTTCCTCTTCAAGCATGTTGGTCAGTTCTTCTTCGCGCCGGGCGCGACCACGGAAGATCAGCTGATGGAAATCGCTCTCGAGGCGGGCGCCGACGACATTCTCACCGATGAGGACGGTTCGATCGAAGTGACCTGCGAACCCGCTCAGTTTGAAGCGGTGAGTCAGGCCTTCGAGGCGGCCGGCTTGAAGCCTGAGTTTGCTGAAATCACGTATAAGCCCCTCAATGAAACGAAGCTTGAGGGCGAGGATGCCGCGAAGATGCAGCGGCTGATCGATGCGCTCGAAGAACTTGACGACGTCCAGCAGGTTTACACCACGGCCTCTTTTGATGAGGCTGAGTGAGATCGACTGAGATTGAAGCGCTCATAAAAGCCGCCCTTCTTCGGGCGGCTTTTTCGTGCGGTCTTTAAAATAGCGTCAGCGCGGGGCCCTATCTGCGAGGGCGCTCGAGACGCATCCATTTCACTCAACCACTTTCACCGCGCAGCGTCGCGGCTTTTGAGGTACGGACAATGAAAATTCTGGTGATCGGCAGCGGCGGCCGCGAGCATGCGCTCGCCTGGCGGCTTTCTCAGAGCGAACGCGTTGAGAAGGTCTACGTGGCGCCGGGCAATGCCGGTACGGCGCTGACCGAAGGGCTTGAAAACGTGGCTGTGACGGCAATCGACGAGCTCGTCGAATTTGCTCGTCAAAACGATGTTGCCCTGACAGTCGTCGGCCCCGAGGCGCCGCTTGCCGCTGGCGTCGTGGACGCTTTCCGCAGTGCCGGGCTCAAGATTTTCGGCCCGACCCGCGCTGCCGCGCAGCTTGAAAGCTCGAAAGATTTTGCCAAGGCTTTCATGAAGCGTCATCAGATCCCGACGGCCGATTACGAAACGTTTGAGGATCCGGAGTCGGCCCGTGCCTATATTCGCCGCAAGGGAGCGCCCATCGTCGTGAAGGCCGACGGGCTTGCGGCCGGCAAAGGCGTCGTCGTCGCCATGACCGAAGAGGAGGCGATCGCGGCGGTCGACTCCATGCTCGAAGGGCATCAGTTCGGTCGGGCCGGTGCGCGCGTCGTCATCGAGGATTACCTGGAGGGGGAGGAAGCTTCCTTCATCGTAATGGTGGACGGTGAGCACATTCTCCCGATGGCGACGTCGCAGGATCACAAGCGTCTTCTCGACCGTGACGAAGGCCCCAACACGGGCGGCATGGGCGCCTATTCGCCCGCGCCCGTCGTCACTCCCGACATTCATGCTCAGGTCATGCGCGAAATCATTCGTCCGACCGTCGAGGGCATGGCGAAGGAAGGCATCCGCTATACGGGCTTCCTTTATGCCGGCCTCATGATCAAGACGCGTCCCGACGGCACGGCCGATGTGCGCACGCTCGAATTCAACTGCCGCATGGGCGACCCGGAAACGCAGCCGATCATGATGCGCATCCGCAATGACTTCGCAAGCATCGTGGAGGCGGCCGTTGACGGTCGGCTGGACGAAGTTGAGATCGAATGGGATCGTCGTCCGGCTCTGGGCGTCGTGCTTGCGGCTCGCGGCTATCCCATGAAGCCTGAAAAGGGCGCCGTTATTGAAAAGCTGCCGGAAAACACTCCGACGAGCCGCGTCTTCCACGCCGGCACCAAGTTTGACGACGCGGGGCTCATGGTGGTTTCGGGCGGCCGCGTTCTCTGTGCGGTTGGACTTGGCGAGTCCATCGTCCAAGCTCAGCAGGCTGCGTATGAAGCGGCGCGCGGCGTCGAGTTCGACGGCATGCAGATGCGTTCCGACATCGGCTACCGCGCGATCGGACGTTAAGCGCCTTCTTTCGTTCGAAAATCGCCACCGACGCCGCTCAAGCGGCGTCGGTTTTCCTGACGGCTGTGCTAATGTGAGGTCATGAACAGATTCTTCAAGACCGCCGTTTTGGCTGCCGCACTCGGTTTCTGCGCCGCAGCCTCAGCTCTCGAGCCATTTGCTTATCCGGCCTCGCTCCTTGATGCGCCCGCGACGCTTTCATCGCCTCGCGGCATGGAATTAAGAATCGGACGGGACGCGTTTGAACTTTTCGCAACACCGCTCGCTCTTGTGGGAGAACGCACGGGCGCCCTTCAGCTGCGGGAGGGACGCGGAGCCTTTGCTCGCGACTATCTTTGCCTTGGCGGCACTGAAGCCGGTCGGGCTATGCGCGTCTGGGCCGTTTCGTCCGAATCGGGGCGCCTTACCGAAGCGCAGGTCGAATACGCTGAGGATTCCGATGCGGACGGCGCCTCGGTCTGCAGGCCGCTGCCCGCCCGCAGTCTTCCGATTCGTCTCGGCAAGATCGGTCTCGGGATGACTGTCGACGAGGTGGACGGTTTTGTTGGCAAGCCTTCCTACACGGCCGCCGACGGCTGGTCATACTGGTTCAGCCAACGGTGGCTTCGGAACGCCCGCGGCCTTCAGGAGCTAGAACTCAATTGGCTGGCGGCGCATTTCACCGCTGGCCGCGTCGATCGGGCGTTCATCTCTCTCGTGAAAAACCCATGACGCAGGACATTCGAGGCATTGGGATCTTGGGGGGCACGTTCGACCCGGTACATGCCGGGCACGTGGCGATCGCCCGAGCCGCAGCCGATTCGCTGGGCCTCGCCTCCGTTCGATTCATGCCGGCGGGCTCGCCGTGGCAAAAGGACGAGGTGACGCCTGCCGTCCGGCGCTTGGCGATGCTCGAGCTTGCTGTAAAATGCGATCCCCGATTCGGAATCGACCGAACGGAGCTCCTGCGAGAGGGGCCGACCTACACGATCGAGACGCTCGCTCAGCTGCGCGAGGGCATGGGTGGGAGCATTCCGCTCGTCCTCATCATGGGGGGCGATCAGTGGGCGAATCTCCACACATGGGTGCGCTGGCGAGAACTCGTTGAGTACGCTGATCTCGCAGTTGCCTCGCGTTCGGGAGCGCCGATCCGTTCGACGCCCGACGTGGAACGCTGGGCTGAGCGGAGGATCGCGCCTGCCGAATCTCTGACGGAGGAGCCGTCGGGGCGCATTGCTTTTTTTTCGATGCCGGCACATCGTGCCAGTTCGAGCCTCATTCGGCGCACGCTTGCGCTTGAGCCGCTTCCTCGGGCCATGCAGCTTCTTGAAGGGTGGATGACAGCCGACGTGGCTGAATACATCGTTTCCGAGGAGATCTATGGCGTCAGACGCGCGCGTTCGACACTTTGAGATGGGCGGCTTTCGTCGCCGAAGCGCCTTTTCCCGACTTTTCCAACATCAAGCACCATTCATTCATGAACACAGAAGAACTCACCCGCATCGTCGTCCAGGCTCTTGAAGATGTTAAAGCCAAGGACATCAAGGTTTTCAACACGGAAAAAATCACCGATCAGTTCGAGCGCGTCGTCATTGCTTCGGGCACCTCGAACCGCCAAACCCGTGCTCTCGCCTTTTCGGTCTCGAGCTCGGTGAAGGCGGCAGGGGGCGACGTCATCGGCATGGAGGGTCAGGATACGGGCGAATGGGTGCTCGTTGACTGCGGCAGTGTCGTCTGCCACGTGCTTCAGCCCGCCGTGCGCGAGTACTACAACCTTGAGGAGATTTGGGGCGGGCGCGAAGTTTTCCTGCAGGCGAACGAAGAATGCGCTTCGCGCCTCATGCCGCACCGCGCGCACGCTCCTGAATCAGCCGAGTGATCGGAATGCGCATCTTGATTCTCGCGGTCGGACAGCATATAGCCGATTGGGCTGCGGAGGCCGTGCGCGGATATCTTGCCAGGTTTCCCCGTGGCTTTACGGTCGAACTGAAGGAGATCCGCACCGAACCGCGCCACGGGAAGACCCCGGCGCAGCTGATGGCGGCTGAGGGCGGCCGCATTCTCGATGCACTTGAGCGCGACGACAAAGTCGTCGTGCTCGACGAACACGGCCGGGACTTCACGACGGGCGAGTTCGCGAGCTTCATCGCCGATCATGGCCGAGCAGGCGATCGTCTTGTGTTCGTGATTGGCGGTCCGGACGGCCTGGCGCCCGAAGTGAAGGCGCGCGCGCAAACGCTGATTCGACTTTCTTCCATGACGCTGCCGCATGCACTTGCACGCGTTCTCCTCGCCGAGCAGGTTTACCGCTCGTGGTCGATCTTGGCCGGGCACCCGTACCACCGCGCGTAAAGGAACCCTCGATGTCAAACCATACGCTTTACCTTGCCAGCAAAAGCCCTCGCCGCAAGTCGATCCTTGAAGGCCTCGGCTACGACGTTCGGGTGCTGGAAAAGTCGAAGGAACCCATGGGGTATTTCCCTGGGGACGAGGAGGTGCTCGAGAAGGAATCTCCCGAAACTTACGTGATGCGAACAGCGCTCGAGAAGTTTCGTGAAGGGATTGCTTTAAAGTCGGCTCTGGGTGCCGGCGCAGCGGATGCGCCAGTGCTCGTCGCCGACACCACGGTGAGCCTTGGAGAGAACATCTTGGGAAAGCCTCGGGATGAGGCCGAAGCCGTTCGTTTCCTTCTTGCGCTTTCAGGAAGAGCGCATGACGTGCGTACGGCCGTTGTCGTCGGGCGCACATGGGAGGACCGACAGGATCGGCTTCAGTGTTCTCAGGTGCATTTCAGGAAGATATCTCTCGAAGAGGCGATCGCCTACGCGCGCACGGGCGAACCGTACGACAAGGCGGGAGGGTACGGCATTCAGGGGCTGGCAGGCATTTTCGTCGAACGCATTGAAGGCAGCTTTACGGGCATTATGGGGCTTCCGGTCTTTGAGGCGGCCGAGTTGCTGAGAGCGCACGGCGTTTTTCCGCGCGGCTTCGACAAATGAAACATGGATTTTTCGTCGCGCTAGAGTAAAATCCAAACGCTGGGCCTCGGCCGTCCCGTTCCGGGAAGCTGGCTGAGGCCGCCGTAGCGGTTCCGAACTCCCCTTCGACGGGTGCGCGTTTCGATCCCGCAGGCGCCCAATCTCTACATATGCGGATCCTGTTGCAGGGTCTAAACGGACGGCCGGCTGCATTTGCTGTTTGAGTCGTCCTTCGCCGCTTTCTCGAGCGGATCCTTCAAGAATTGACTGGCCGTCTTTGCCGGTTCGTGCGCCTTCTTTTTTCCACAGGGGCGCCGATTTCGGACGGACGGCATCTTTCTGCGTTTTATCGTGAACAACGACTCAACGGTTTTGATGCAAACGGAACTTTCGGCCTCCGTCGTCGCCGAGCGCCTCAGAGAAGTATTGAACGGTCGCGAGAACATTTTTGTTTCGGGATGCGGTCCGGCGGCCGACCGCGAGATCTTGCGGCTTGCCGCCGAGCGAGCGGGGACGGAGCCTCATGATGGAGCCCGCCTTCTCGTGCTCGCGCCTGAAGGGGATTTGGCCCGTGAAGCGGCACTCGTCTTCGGCAGCTGCCTCGAGGGAACCGACCTCACGCTATCGCTCCTTCTGGACGAACGCTCTGCGAAGCTTGATGCCTGCGATGTGGCGGTGGGCACGCTTCAAGCCTTCAACCGTCAGCTGGCACGAGGCGGGCTCAAAGTGGACCGTCGGGTTTTGGTGGTGCTCCTCAACAGCGAGATGTTTTTCGAAGGAAAGACGTCGATCGGCTTTAAGGAGTTCATCCATCTTCTGCCAAAAAGCTTCCGCGTGTGGGCCACTGCCGCTCGGTATCAAGCCAACATCGAATGGAATCTGCATGCTTCCCTCAAGACTGAGCTCGGCATTCTCATAGGCGAAAAAATTGGATCGCCGGAGGTCGAGGAATACTTTCTGGCCACCACACCCCGCCGCCGCATGCAGCTTGTGCGGGAAATATTGAAGGACGCATCTTTGAAGCGGATTTTCATCCGCACGTCAAACGGAACGGAAACCCAGCGCCTTGCAGCCAGGATTCGACAGGACATCGAGCCGGCAGAAGCCTTTCGCTCTCAGCTGCGCCGTTCACCCGAGGAGGTGAGCCGACTGACGGCGCTTTTCCATTCTCCTGACGCACCGCGCATTTTGGTCGGAACCTATGAAGCGGTGCAGCACCTCTCCGATTGGAGCTTTGATGCGGTCGTGCACTGGGTTTTTCCGGCCAAGCTGTCGCTATACGGAGAATACCTCTCGGTGGCGAGCCGTCCTGCGGAAGATGCGTCGCGTCCCATTCGGGTCTACAGCTTTCTCAACGATACGGATCTGCGAGTCTTTGAGGAAATGGCGGCCTTCATGGAGCCAGTGCTGAAGCGGCGATGGCGGGTGAGCAATCCTTTGGGACTTGAAATCGATCTTCCGAAGGAGCGGATCGAAACCAGTTCTCTGCGCTTCGGTGCTGTTGCCGCCGAAGCGCAGCCCCTCGAAAAAACGGTCGAGCCCTCGCGGCCTCTCGAAGAGGTGGGCGTATGGCATTCTTCCTACGACTGGCGTTCGACGGGGATTCCTCTGAGTGAAACGAATCAGGGCACCGACGTACGCTTCGTGCATGGAAAGGCGCGGCCCGTGAAAGAGGCCGAAGCTTGGGTGGGGGCGGATTTCGGCGCCTTGACCGATTCTTCTGAAGCAAAACAGGAAGACGGCCGATTCGACGTCGGGTCCGATGCGTCGTTCGATTTTCTGGATGCAGCTTCGGATGCGGAAACTCCCGCCTATGAAGTCGACGGGGCGCCATGGCTCGAGTCGAGGCTGCCGGTCGAATTCCAAACGGCGCAGCTCGAGTCCGGCGAGGAGGAGAGCCCGCTTTCTGAGCAGGCGCATTCCGAAGCGCGTGACTCGGAAGATGAGCCCACTGCGGAAGCCGCATCCGAAGAGGCGGCTCCGAAGCGCAGGACGCTCACGATTCGTGCCGGCTACATACCGCGCACGGCAGAACCCGGAAATCTGCCCGTAACGACGATTACGGAGCCCCTGTCATCAAGCACGCTTGAGCGCCGCGCGGCGCTCGAAAGGGAACGCCGGACGATGGCGTCCGATCTGCCGCTCACGCACCAAACGGTCGGCAAGCGGCGGCGTTCGAGCAAGAACGCTCGAAAAGGCGCACCTCGCGTTGAAGAAGGCATGCTCTCCCTCCGCCCCGGGAAAAAGGCGAAGTCGGCTCAAGGCAAGCCGCAGAAGACTGCGAAGCACGGCGGCAAGCGTTCCGCTAAGGCGAAGCGCATCGAACAGCCCCTGGACCCCATGCTTTCGGCTGCGTCCGCCGATGTTTTGACGGCGCCGCAGGTCGTTGAGGGAGAAGCCATCCGGCCCGCTGAATTGAAGAAGTCGCGGCATGCCATGACGGGCTACCTCCGCCGCGGTCGCACTCAGCCGAAGAAAGCCTCGGCGAGTGCAGTCGAATCGGCGGCTAAAGTCATGGGCGAAGGGGAGAAATCTTTGACCGAATCTCCGGCCGCAGAAAATGCTTCGAATCATGCGGCGCCCGCGCCTGCTGAAAAGAAGCCGAATGAAAAACGCCGCCGCAAAAAGAGTCGCCGGCACGTGGACGGCGCGACGAAGCGACCGCAAGCGAATCGTCAGGGCGAGATCGATGAAGACAACTTTGGAAATTCCATTCACTATCGTCCGAAGCATTCGCGCCAACCTGATCCGTTGATGACTTCGGCGGGTCTTTGGTCGGGGCAGAGCGCTTATTCCGGCACGCAAACGCTGAGCCTTCCTCAGTCGATGCCGGCTTCAAACAACGAATACGGATTCGCCACTGTCTACGGCGCGAGCGCTCCTCCGGGGTTTGTGAAGCCCAACGGGCGAAAGCCTTCGGGCAAGAGCGCCAAGAATCGCAGCAAATCCGGTCGAGGCGGCCGCGCCCGCAGCCGCGGAGCCGGTGGAAAGAAGCCGACGGGCGCCGAAGGTGCGGGTTGATCATAAGGGGTGAATATGAAGAGGCATGCAAAGATTGGGGCGGTTGTCATCGCCGCTCTTTTGGCTGTTTCAGGCTGCGGCACGGTTGAGAAGAACACCTCAAGCGATTGGCGCGAGGAGGCGCGTCGCTCTCACGATCCGCTTCTCGACGCGCCGCATCATGCCGAAATGGTCTGCACGAGCGAAGCGCCCGTGACGGTGCTGCAGCGTTTCAAGGAGATTCCTTTTGCATGTTCGGATTTGGGCGTTTCGGCGAAGATTGACGAGCTGCGGGATGCAGGCTGGCGCATCGTTTCGCTCGATATTGGCGAAGACATCGAGAGCGACAATCACGTGGGATTCCCCGTGACGCTCAAGATCCGCAAGCTTTTCTGATGGAAATGAGCGGCAGATGGCTTTTAAAGAATGTCTTGCGCGGATGCGCCGCGCCTTGGTCGAAAGCGGCGCCGTGGCGGCGATTGTTCCCACGGCGGATCCCCACTTGAACGAGTACATTCGTGCGGAATGGGCCGTGCGGGAAGCGTTGTCGGGCTTCACGGGAAGCGCAGGAACGCTTCTCGTTTCAATCGACGCGGCGGCGCTCTATACCGACAGCCGCTATTGGGAGCAGGCTTATCGAGAACTTTCGAGCGAGTTTGAAGTTTTGCACCAGACCGGAGAGCTTCCCGACGGAGTGGTCTTCGCCGACTGGTTCAGCGCACACTCACCTCGACGCGGACGAGTTTTCGTTGATCCCCGTATGGTTTCAGCGTTTGATTTCGAGGCCTGGGAACGGGAGTTCGATGAGGCGGGGCTCGCGCTTGAGCCGCATGAGTTCGACTGGAACGACATTTGGGCGGATCGGCCGAAACCTGTATGGGGGCCCGTCGCGCGCATGAAGCGTCCAGGCGAGACGACATCGAGCCGACTCGCCCGCATCCGCTCTGCAATGAAGGAAGCCGGGTCGAGCCGGCTCCTTCTTTCTGCTCTGGACGACATTGCGTGGACGTTCAACCTGCGCGGAGAAGACATTCCCTACAATCCCGTCTTCGAAGCCGATGCCGTCGTCTTTGAAGATCGAGCCGTTCTCTATGTGGATCAAGACCGCATTTCGGAGACCGATCGTTCAGTCCTCGCACTCGACGGCGTTTCGATTGAGCCGCCGGAAGCGCTTGATCGCGAGCTTGCACGCATGGACGCCCGAGGTTTTCTTTGGTTTGACCCGCAAGCGGTGTCGTTCGCTCTTTGTCGACGCATTGCGTCATCAGCCGCGCGGCATGAAGAAGCAACTCCCCCTTCGACCATGAAGGCTGTCAAAACCTCAAGTGAGATCGAGGGATTTGAGGAGGCGATGCTTCGCGACGGTGCGGCGCTCGCGGAATTCTATGCAGAACTGGACCGCCGGTTGGCCGGCGGTGAGCGGCTGTTCGAGTCCGATGCGGTTGAAATGCTCCATGCTTGGCGGGCTAAGGACCCGGAGTTCTTGGGAGAGAGCTTTGCGACGATTGCGGCTTTCGGTCCCAATGCTGCGCTTCCTCATTACCAACCCCCTGAGAAGGGAGGCGCCGAACTTGTCGGCAACGGCATGCTGCTCATCGATTCTGGTGCGCACTACACGTGCGGCACGACCGACATCACCCGCATGACGCCCGTCGGAATGCCGACGGAGGCCATGCGTCGTGATGCGGCGGCGGTCACGCGCGGCATGCTGCGGCTCCTTAATCTTGTCTTCCCGGATTGGGCCACTGGCGCGCATGTAGACGCCGCCGCCCGCATGGATCTTTGGCGCGAGGGCGCAGATTTCGGCCATGGCACCGGTCATGGCGTCGGCTATGTCCTCAACGTTCATGAGGGGCCTGTGAGCATTTCTCCTCGGGCGCTGCGCTACCGTCTGCGTCCGGGCAATGTGATTTCGGATGAGCCCGGCATCTATCGACCGGGTGCCTGGGGCGTGCGCGTTGAAAATCTCGTTGTTGTCGAACGCGCCGAAGAAACGCCGCTTGGACGCTTCCTGCGTTTCCGTGCGCTCACGCGCTTGCCGGTTGACGTCAGGCTTCTGCCCGAGCCCTTCGGCGAGATGCGAGATGCCTTGAATCGCTTCAATGCTCAAGCCAGCGAGGCCATTCGCAGCCGCATATCCGCGCCTGCCAGAGAATGGCTCGACCGCGCAGCGCGTATGCTCGGCTAGGCGAGGACGAGACAAAAAAGGCCGCCTGAACATTCAGGCGGCCTCAGGAGCAAGGCTTAGCGGAAACGGGTTGGAATTACTTCCACCAGTTCAGTTCAGCCGGGATTTCGTAACGCTGAGCTTCGGCGTTGTTTTCCACCTGTTCGGCGCCGATCGCGTAATTGCGCAGCAGCGTGAGCGTGCCGCAGACGATCATCAGCACGGCGACGATGAGCATGCCCTTGCGCAGTCCGGCGCGGTCGCCCTGGCGCTGATCAATGATTCCCGTTTCGGGATTCTTCGCGAAGATGTCCCACTTCACGGCCAGGCGGTAAAGGCCGATCATGCCGTGGAGTTCCGTCACCACGAGGAAGATGAACGTGTAGAGCATGCCGTTGTGGTACGTATGCACGCCGATCAGGTTCGGATCGAACATGCCCGGGTTCGTGAGCATGCTCATAAGATGCGGGAAGACGAGGAGGAAGAGGAGGAAAGCCGTCACGAGCTGCACCATCCAAAGCGTCGTGTCAGGATGGTGAAGCATCTTGCTGTGCGCACGGATGTCGCGGAGCTGCTTCCAGGTCGTCGGGAAGCGGCGAAGGGCGCAGAACATATGGATGACGACGCAAAGGAAGATGAAGCCCACGAAGAGGACGTGGAGCCAAAGATGCTCTTCGCCGTCGACGAAATACCCACCGGAAAAAGCGATCAAATTCCAGAAGACGTCCTTGCCGAGCTGAATCGAGCTCGTGAACGCCATGTGGCAGAAGAGGAAGATCCCGAGGATCAGGCCGGTGACGGACTGGCCGACATCAAGCCACGCCGTGCGCGAGCTGCCGCGCAGGTCCTTGAGGCCGACGCCCCAAACATTGTCGGTTGCGCTCGGGGTGTGAGCGTACTTTTCAGAATCAAGCATGTGAGTCCCCGTGAGGAAAAGGTCGAATGCGCTTTGATGCGCACCGGGAAAAAGAGTTTCGGCTGAGAGGCAAATGTCAGAAGAAACGCGCCTCTCCGCGTGGGGTAATGATGCGTGCTTCGAGCGCGCCTTGACTTGATTTTAATCAAATGCATAGCTCGGGTTTCCCCGCGATTTTCCTTATTTTTACGCGTATATACGGATGATTGACCTGAAAGTCGTACGTATTTTTATTGAAACATGGGGTAAACACCAATAAACGATGTCTGAAAGGCGGCTGCTCGAAAAAACGGGGTGCCTCCGCACCCCGACGCGATTCAGCTTGGATTATTTCGTTCCGAAGATGCGGTCGCCTGCATCTCCAAGTCCGGGGACGATGTATGCATTCTCATCGAGATGATCATCGAGCGCCGCCACGTAAATCTGCACCTCCGGGTGCAAATCTTTCATGACCTGAATGCCTTCGGGCGCAGCGACAAGAGCCATGAAGCGGATGTTTTCACCCGGAACACCGCGCTTTTTCAGCACGTCGACGGCGTGGGCGCCCGAATAGCCGGTTGCCACCATCGGGTCGACAATGATGAATGTGCGGCCCTGCAGGTCGGGCAACTTCACGAGATATTCAACCGGGCGGTGGTTTTCGTCGCGGTAGAGCCCGATGTGGCCCACACGGGCCGAGGGCATCAACATAAGAAGGCCGTCCGTCATGCCGAGTCCGGCGCGCAGCACGGGAACGATGACGCATTTCTTGCCGGACATGACGGGGGCGTCAAACTTTGCGAGAGGCGTTTCAATTTCTTGAGTGCTGAGCGGAAAGTCGCGCGTGAGCTCATAGCCCATCAGCATGGCGATTTCCTGCAGAAGGCCGCGGAAATCCTTCGTGCTCGTGCGCTTGTCGCGCATCAAAGTAAGCTTGTGCTGCACGAGAGGGTGATCGACGATCGTCAAATTCGGAAAGCGGGGATCGAACTTCATCAGTAAAACCTTTTCGAGGATTCGGCAAAACGCAGGGCGCCGTCAGACCGGCCGAAAGAAGTGAAGGCGCGCACGCTTGATATTATCGCCTTCGGCAGGCGGGAGTCTTTGAATGCCCGAACCATCGCCGTTTTGAGATAATCGCTCTGAAGAAAGTTGCGGTCCGTTCGAACGGACCGGGCTTCGCGAGCCGGAATCCAATCTCGATTTAGGAGAACGAATTGAAAATCCGCACCCTGAGCATGATGCTCGTTTTGGTGGTCATGGCCGTCTTTCTCATCATCAATTGGGGAGAGCTCGCGCGCGTGGTCACGGTAAACCTTGTCTTCCGAGAAGTTCAGGCGCCGCTCGGCGTCATCGTCGTCGCCGCCTTTGCTGCGGTTGTGCTCCTGCTTGTCATCTACACCGTTTGCCAGCAGGCGAGCGTCATGATGGAGCTGCGCGCTGCCTCGAAGGATGCGCGCCGCGCTCATCAGGCAGCCGAGGAAGCGGACAAAAACCGCCTCGTCGAGGCGTCGCGCCGCATCAACGAACACTTCGATGCGCTCGACAAGCTCATCAATGCGCGATTCGACGAAATCGCCGATCGTCTTTCGACGCGCCAAGCCGAAGTCGACGCCAAGTTCGCAGAAGTGCTTGAAGCCGAACGAGCGCTCGAAGCGGCGATCAAAAGTGAAATGACCGCCCAGATCGGTGCTCTTGACCGCAAGGTGGCGGAGACGCTTCCGGCCCCTGCCGAAGAAAAGCAGGAGACGGAAAAGAAAAAGGAGATTTTTGGAGATCTTTTCTGACGCAGTGCAAAGCTGATCAGATTTCGAATGGAAGAAGGGACGGCGTGTCGTGAACGCCGTCCCTTCCTCACGATGGAGCGCGTGCTTTCTCTGCCGCTTTAGTCTCTGAGAAAGTCGAGCGCCATGGCTGTTTCCATCTGGGTTCCGATGAGTAGCACAGACTCATTGAAGCGGAACGCCGGATGATGATTCTGATAGGGATATCCTTCGGAAACGTCGCCCCCTCCGAGGATGACGTAGACCGAAGGAACTTGTTCCGAGAAGTACGAGAAGTCCTCCGAGCCGCTCATTCCGGCGCCTGCGTGCACGTGATCAGGCGGGACGATCGTTTTGGCGACGCGAAGCGCACGCTCTGCCATGCCCGGATCCTGCACGACGGCCGGGCATCCTTCTTCCCAGCGGAAGGAAACGTGCGCACCGTGCGCAGAGGCGATTCCCCTCGCAATCGTCTCGACGCGTTCCTTGATGAGGCGTCGGTCGGAGGCTGTTTTTGCACGGATGCTCGCAGCGATTGTGGCGCTGTGAGGAATCACATTGATGACGCTTCCGCCTTGGAAGATCGTCGGCGAAACGACGGCAAAGCGGTCGGGCGCAATGGATCGTGAAACGATCGTGTGGAGCGCGGAGACGATTTCCGCACCAACGAGGATCGGATCGACTCCGCCCTGAGGAACCGAGGCGTGCGTTCCACACCCGGCCACTTCGATCCACACGCCATCTGCGGACGAACTGGCCGTCGGTGAGACGCACACATCGATGTGGCCCGTGCGTCCGTTCATGACGTGAAGCCCCATGCAGGCGTCGACCCCCTCCAGGACTCCGGCCTTCACGAGCTCGACGGCCCCGCCGGGGCTCTTCTCTTCCGCATGCTGGAAGATGAGCTTCACGGCGCCTGCGAATAAAGCCCGCTTCGCCCAGAGCATCTTCGCCGTGCCGAGCAGCATGGCAACGTGCGCATCATGACCGCAGGCATGCGAGACGCCTGAGTTAAGCGATCGGAACGGCAACCCTTCGGCCTCCTCGACGGGAAGCGCATCCATGTCGGCGCGGATGGCAAATGTTCTTGTTGGGCGGCTGTCTGCGAGCTCCCCGCGAATTACGGCGGTTCGGCTTGTCGGGGTCGGGGCTTCGATTTCCTGAATTCCCATTGCCCGAAGTTCTGACTCCACGTACGCCGCCGTTTGAAATTCTTGATAGCTGAGCTCGGGATGTTCATGCACGTGGCGGCGCCACCGGCACAGGTCAGCTTCAAGCGCTGTGAAGTCCATATGGGAGTCCTTTTTTGTGGTCAGATCAAGCTCGTTTGTGAAGCATACCGTTGAGCAGCCTCCTGCTTATTCGGGAAGTGAAGTGCAATTTCCGCTTGTCAATGGAATTAGGGCGTTTCCCTCAGGAGTCGAGATTTGGTCGACAAAAAGGCATGAGAAATGGACGGAATAGATAAAAAAGTTCAAAAACATCAATTATTAAGGACTTCAGCAGAGAGGCATGCGGTTTTGCGCAAGAATCATGTTCGTCGACGAGGCAGAACCCTGACGTCAACTTCTTCGATTCGATAGATTGAATGCACCGAAGCCGATCAGACCATCGACCAGGTATCGGTTCCTGAATTTTTAGATGCAGTCCAACCACGAAAAGAAGGAAAAATCATGAACCTCAAGACTATGAAATTAGGCATCTTCTGTGCCTGCGCTGCGCTTATCTCGACGGCTCAAGCCGTTTATGCCGAGACCATTCGCATCGCTTCCGAGGGAACGTTCCCGCCTTTCGAGTATCTCGACTCGAAAACAGGCAAGCTTGAAGGATTTGAGGTGGAACTTGCGCTCGCTATGTGCAAGGAGGCTGGGTTTGAGCCCGAAGTGACAATGTACAAATTCGACGGGATTCTTCCCGCTGTGGTGACGGGGGCGGTTGACATGGCTGCCTCAGGTCTCGCGATGACGCCTGAGCGTGCGAAGAAGGTGCTTTTTGTGGATCCCTTCTACGTTTCCGGCATCACGATCATTGTGCCGAAAGGCAATCCTGAAGGCATCAAATCCTTCGAGGATCTCAAGGGAAAGCGCATTTCCGTTCAGATCGGCTCGATTAGCTACGATCGCGCCAAGACGATCCCGGACGCTCAGGTCACGACATTCGACAACGCGTCGGACGCCATGCTCAACATGTTGGGCGGCAACGCAGATGCGGTCATCAATTCAGCGGCGGCGACGGACTACATGCTGGTCATTCGTCCCGGGCTTGGAAAAAAGGTGGAACGCCTGCCTGTGACCGAAGGCAAGAGCAAGATGGCGATGATTGTTGGAAAAGACAAGCCCGAGATTCAGAAGCGCTTGAACGCTGCGCTGGCTGCCATCAAGGCGAACGGAACTTACAACAAGATCCACGAGAAGTGGTTTGGCAAGCCTGCTGATCTGAAGGCTCTCGAAGAATAATTGAGGAGCAAGCTTTGAGGTGGAAAGGCGGCCGGACATGCGAGGAAACCGGCTGCCTTTCCTCTCGAAGGGCGTTTAGATGTCGCCTGGATTGAAACGACCCGTGAGTTGCTCAATGTCTAAACGCCAGACGGCGGGCGTCGGGTTGGATTCAACGTATGCAACGCGTTCTTCATTGCTCAGAGATGGCGCGCGGCGATCGAACATGAAGCGGATGAAGCGATCCAATTCTTCCTTATTTTCCTCGATACGGCAGACGGGACCGGCTGCCACAGCAGATGCGAAGCGAACATTTACATTCTTTTCGACGATCTGATTTTCACCAACCCAGCAAAGTGAGGCGAAGGGTTTGAGCGAAAGGTTCACCAGCTTGCGGCTCATCCGAGCGCGGCTGCCGTGAAAATAGATGGAGCGCCCCATCCGCAACGTCGTCACGGGAACACCGTAAGGAATGCCCTCAGCATCGCAGGTAGAGAGCACGGCGAAAGGCGTGTCGTCGATGAGCGCAAGAATCTCCTCTTCAGACATGTTTGAAGGCGCACGGAGCTCGAAGTTTTTTGTGCTGGCGACTGAATTCGACTTCATTTCACATACCTCCGTAAAACAGGGGAATAGACGCGGTTACGGCCTGAGAGTGAATTCAGCAGGCGCGGTTGGAGTGAATTTTCTGCTGGCTCGGCGCTTTCGGAGCTTTAGTTTCGTGCTCGAAGAGTCGCAGTGAAATCGAAACCCCTGCGAGTACCATGAAAATGCCGAAGCATGACGTTGCGCTCGGGAGGCTCCCGGAGATGAAGCAGGAGTACATGACGGCAGAAAGGGTTTCAAATACGAGCATCTGACCGATTAATACACGAGGGAGTCCCTGGCTCATTCGGTTCCAGAGGAGATTTCCAACCCAAGAGCTGATGACGCCGAGGAAGAACATCCAGAAGATGAATTCTCCGCTGAGATCCATAAAGGAAAAGCTGCCCGTAGCGGATAAAGCGCCGAGTCCCAGAGCTGAGACCGGCAACAGGATTGAACCCTGTGCCGCAGTCCACAGAGAAAGGGGCACGTTGCGGTGTTGTGTCAGCCAGCGCGCGTTGCTGAGCGGGTACCAGGTCCAGATGACGACCGACGCGACGGCAAAGCCGCATCCAATGACGAAGTCGAAAATGGCGCTGGAACCGAGAGCAGATTCTATGTGCAGTATTGCTTCAGCATTTAAGAGTGCAAGTCCAAAAAAGATGGCAGCGAGCGGAGTAAGTATGCGCTTCCAGGGAACTCGTTTTGCACTTGTGAGATTGGCTGTCAGAGTCGATGTAAGTGGAATGAGGGAGGAAAAAACACCCGCGAGCGAAGCTCCGATTCGCACTACAGCCTCAGAAAGAATCCAGTAGTACAGCAGATTTCCAACGACGCCGAGGAGGAGTGCGAGGATCCAGTCGCTTCGACTCATGCTCGAGAGCGAGTGACGATCTTTGTAGAGAATGAGAACAGAGAAGAAGCCAAAGATCGCGTAGCGGGAGAGGGCGATGAGCAGCGGAGAGCTTTCTGGCAGCAGAATGGGGACAACATACACCGTTCCCCAGATGAGGCAGGCGCCGAGACCGTAGAGAAAGCTCGCGAGCATCGTTGCATCCTTGATGCCGGAATTATCCGGCGATTGATTTGTGAGGCAATGTCAAGGTAGTGGAGTCGGAGCTAAGGCAGTATTTCTGATCCATCCTACCCGACATTGCAAAAGAGATGCCGGCTCAACACCGGCATCTCTTTCATCGTTAGAAGCTAGCCAATATTAGGCGGCAGGCTTCTTTTCGAGATGGTCGGCAGCAATGCCGTAGAGCGTCCAGCCCAAGAACGTCACGAGCGAGCCGTACATCATGGCTTCGAAGCCGGCGGCGTAGAGAGCATAGAGGCTGTAGATGCTACCAACCATGGCGGCGAACTTGATGACGCCAACCTGATTGGCCGGGCACTTTTCACGCTTCATCATGACGGCAACAGCACCCATCGAGAGCAGGTAAGGCATGATGTTCGTCACAACGGCGAGGTCGACCAGCGTGTTGAACTGCTTGTAGAGGGACGGGCTGATCGTCATGAGGGACATGAGCGACTGGATGACCGTGATGATCGTCATGCCGACCACAGGAGCATCGTCCTTCGTCACGATGGAGAACCAGTGCGGGAAGTAGCCTTCGTCAGCCGAGGACTTGAACACACGGGCGATCGTGAACTGCCAGGAGAGGAGCGAGCCCGAGCAGGAGAGAACCATCAGGCCCATGACCAGCTTGCCAGCCCAGCCGCCGAGGATCGTGGAGAAGACGAGACCGAACGGAGCCGTGGAGTTGACCAGCGCTTCATTTTCAACGATGCCGGCGGCAACGTTCGTCGAAGCGATGTAGATGATGGCAACGCCGATCGTGGCAGCCATCACGGCGCGCGGCACGTTCTTTTCGGGGTTTTCAACGGCTTCGGAGTTGGCGCAAGCCGATTCCAAGCCAAGGAAGGCCCACAGCGTCATCGAGATGGAGGCGCTCACCGCATCAAACACCGGAATGTTGTGCGGGTTCCACGAATTGACATACATGTCGCCGCTGAACCAGAACCAGCCGCAGGTGGAGATAAAGGCGATCGGGATGATCACGCCCCAGCAGGTGAAGTTCGAAATGAGACCCGTGATGCTCGCGCCCTTGAAGTTGAGGACCGTGCAGATCCAGAGCGTGGCGATCGTGGCGATGCAGGTTTCGACGGGGGAGAGTTCCGCGCCGACGAAGGCAACGCCGTAGCCGACGGCCGACAGAGCGATGGCGATGTTGGCGATCAGCAGAGAAACGGAGTAGGTGTAGTTCGCCATGAAGGAGCCGGCCTTGCCGAAGACGTATTCAGCGTAGCCGCCCATGCCGCCCTTGTTCTTAGAGAACATGCCGCACTTGGCGAAAGCGTAGGCCATAGCCGTGGAACCCGTAGCCGTCACGAGCCAGGACACGACAGAGAAGGTGCCCACCTGGGCGAGCTTCGTCGGCAGCATGATGATGCCGGAGCCCATCATGTTGAGGGCAGTCAAAAGCGTCAGCTGCGTGACGCTCATTTTGCTGTTGTTGGAAGACATTAGGTGCCTCCTAAGATTTTTTTATCCGGTCGGGTTCTGTTCCCGGGTTCGGTCCGAAGACCGAACCCGATCTCAGTTAACCGAGGTTACTTGGTAAGTTCCTTCAGGCGTTCTTCGGTCAGCACGTAGCCGTAGGCACGCTTGCGGCCGTCCGGATCGAGCTGGATGTAAACGCCCTGAATTTCGGGAGCGAAGCCCGGGAAGCGGTTGATGCCTTCTTCGAGAACGAGGAAGTACTTCTGAACCGAGTCACCCCAAACTTCACCCGGCTGGATGCAGAGAACGCCCGGCGGGTAGGGCAGAGCGCCTTCAACCGCGACGCGGCCTGCAGCCTTTTCAAGCGGAACGAGTTCGCAGTTGCCGCGGATGAATTCGAAGTTCGCCACGGACGGAAGCAGGGCAACCTTCGGGAAGTGCGCCTTGCGGAACATTTCCTTCTGGAGCTGCTTGACGTTGTTCGACTTGTAGTAGTCGTGCATTTCCTGGCAGAGCTGACGGATCGTGTAGCCCTGATAGCGTTCTTCGTTCGAGTGGTACACGGACGGGAGAACTTCGCTCAGCGGAGCGTCGGCATCGAGGTAGGCTTCGAAGCGAGCGATCTGCGTGATCAGGTGTTCCATCTTGGCCGGATCTTCCGCCGGGGTCATCAGGAACAGGATGGAGTTCAGGTCGCACTTTTCCGGAACGACGCCGTTTTCACGGAGGAAGTTCGCGAGAATCGTGGCGGGGACGCCGAAGTCAGCATACTGACCCGTATGGACGTTGATGCCCGGGGTCGTCAGGAGGAACTTGCACGGGTCAACGAAGTACTGGTTCTTGCCGTAGCCTTCGAAGTTGTGCCATTCAGCACCCGGCTCGAACGCGAAGAAGCGAAGTTCCTGCGCGATCTGTTCGGTCGGATAGCTTTCCCAGGGCTTGCCATCGATTTCAGCCGGGATAAACGGCTTGATGTACTTGCAGGTCTTCAGGAGAAGCTTGCGGGCGTCAATGACGACGCGGACGCAGTCAGCCCACAGGCGACGGCCGCTTTCACCTTCGTGCATCTTGGCGTTGACGTCAAGCGCGGCGAAGAGAGCGTAGAACGGCGACGTGGAAGCGTGCATCATGAAGGCGTTGTTGAGGCGCTTATGCGGGCAATAGCGCTTCTGGCCCTTGATGTGGCTGTCCTTCTTGTGAATCTGCGAGGTCTGCGAGAAGCCGGCCTGCTGCTTGTGCACGGACTGCGTGACGAAGATGCCGGGATCATCCGGACCGAGCTCGAGGAGCAGCGGCGAGCAATCCTTCATCATCGGGATGAACTGTTCGTAGCCAACCCAGGCGGAGTCGAACAGGATGTAATCGCAGAGGTGGCCGATGCGGTCAACGACCTGACGGGCGTTGTAGATCGTGCCGTCGTACGTGCCGAGCTGAATGATGGCGAGGCGGAACGGGCGCTTTTCATCGGCGCGGTTCGGAGCCACTTCGCGGACGAGGTCGCGAAGGTACTTTTCATCAAAGCAGTGTTCGTCGATGCCGCCGATGAAGCCGTAGCCGTTACGAGCCGTTTCGAGATAGACCGGCGTAGCGCCAGCCTGAAGCAGGGCACCGTGGGCGTTCGACTTGTGGTTGTTGCGGTCGAACAGAACGAGATCGCCCGGGGCAAGGAGGGCGTTCAGAACAACCTTGTTCGAAGCGGACGTGCCGTTCAGAACAAAGTACGTCTTGTCGGCGTTGTAGACCTTGGCAGCGGCCTGCTGAGCAGCGCAGGGAGCGCCTTCGTGAATCAGAAGGTCGCCCATCGCCACGTCAGCGTTGCAGAGGTCGGAGCGGAAAAGGTTTTCGCCGAAGAAGTTGTAGAACTCGCGGCCGGCGGGATGACGACGGAAGAACGCACCGCCCTGATGGCCCGGGCAGTCAAACTGCGCATAGCCCACCTTGCAGTAGTCTTCAAGGGCTCCGAAGAACGGGGGGAGCATCTTTTCTTCGTACTTCTTGGCGGCCTTGTCGATCTGGCGGCCGTAGAGGCCGGCGTCCGTCGCCTTGCGGTCGATCACGCTAACGACCTTGCCGACGAGTTCGGCGGGGAGCTGCGTGCCGTCATTCACGACAATGACGGGGATGCCGAACGCCGTGGCTTCGACCTTCTCGAGCTTGCCGGAGGTGGCCTCTTCGGCCGTCATGACGACAGCGGACACTTCCGTAAGATCGGCGTGGTCAAAGTCAACAACAGTGCGTTCGCACTTGAAGGTCGACAGGGTATCAGGCGTAGCGGCAATTTGAAGCTTTCGCATCTTTTAGAGACTCGCTTGGTTAGTTAAAGAATGCAACAGAGATGATCGAGATTTCGAAACAAGTGTTTCGAAGGTCATTCTGAAGCAACCTAAAATCAGCCACTTTGTTGTGCTGCGCAGGGCAAGCCAAGTCTCTACCGATGTAAAGACACACCGATCTCACCGGACGAAAAATCGACCGTAAAAACGATTCAACAAATTGGCTGCGGATTTGACAGCCCTACAGATGGAGGGTGTCGGGACACTGCCGGAATTGGCTCAACAAGGAAGAATCACCAACTCCGACGGAATTCGGAGGGGATTAACGTGCGGCGTCGGCGTCGAAACGGCAGAAGCTGAAGCAGGTACGCTTCGCGAAGCACATAATGTGGCGAGTGCGACGAATACCAACGTTATAGACGGACATCATGGACCCCTGTATTGATTGAGGAGACCCGCGTGATGATTTTGCTCGGATCTGAACCTTTTCGGTTCGGAAACTATGCTATTGGGTTTAGACGCGCATCGCATTGATATTTGTCAAACTCCTTAGATATTGGGCGGAAACATTTCGAAACCATTGAAAGTAATAGGAAAAACCTCAATTTAACCCAGTAAAACCCAGTTGTTCGGTTTTATAAAACGGCAGTTGGGGTATACCTAACAATCTGAAAAATAAGGGAAATATGGATTTATCAAACCTTCTAAGAGGTTTGATGGTATTTTCCCCAATAGAGGCTTTTAAGTTCGCTATTCTTTGACTTTCAAGATCGGGGGTGCCGAAAAAATAGGCAGAGTTTCTTCGGAAATCGGCCTTACGCTCGCGTGTGTTCGTTCAACAGGCGAGAGTCCCGATAGGCGGATGGCAACTGCAGCCTCCCCCATATGCAGACGCCATATGGCGATAGTCTTTTAGCGAGATAAAGCGACCAGACTTCTTCTTGGACGGCATCCCATTAAAGCAGGGTGTGCGCAGTTGCGCGGAGCCTTTGATGTTGCTGCTGAGGGGCAGCGGATTCACGTACGGCATGGCGAAGAGGGGATGTTTTTTGCAGGAGCAGGAAGGCGGCTCTGTGACTTGAAACTCTCCGTCAAAGGGAAGTCGTTACCGAAGCTTAACGAACAAAGGACAAAGACCTGACGCGTGAAGAATCTTGAGTTGAGGTTCTTCGGGCCCGACTTGCGGCAATCTGCAAGTACGCAAATGTGCGAGCAAGCTTCTTCGGAGATTCAAAGCCACATGCAAAAGTGGCTCAAACTCAGCTGGAATGCGGTCGAATCCTGCGCCATGTGCATTTGCCAGATCAGCTGGAAATGATGCTGGAAGATGCAAGAGATCTTTGGAAGTCAAGTGCGTCCAAAGGAAAACCAACTCCAGCCAGGCGTATTGGCACGCAGCGCAGGGCGAATGCTTAAAAATACGCGCCCTCTGGGAATTGGGCTGGACGTGCCCGGAAGATGTCGGCCTCTTCAGGATCAAAACCGCCCACCGTGTGCTCGCACGGTGGGCGGTGTATGGGCTGAAACTCTTCCCGATCTATCCGATCGAGGCGATGCCGGTTACTTTGCCTTATGGTACTCGGTCACTCGAGTTACTTCTTCTTTTGCGCCAAGGAAGACGGCTACGCGTTCATGGATCCCCTGCGGAACGATGTCAAGAATGGGCTGGAGGCCATTCGTGGCAGCACCTCCAGCGGTCTCCATGATCTTGGCCATCGGAGCAGCCTCATACATGAGACGAAGCTTGCCGGGGCGATCAGGATTACGGCTATCGCGAGGATACATGAAGATGCCGCCACGCTGCAGAATGCGATGCACTTCGGCAACCATCGCCGCTATCCAGCGCATGTTGTAGTTCTTCGCACGCGGTCCTTCTGCCCCCTGCAGAAGTTCGCTGACGTAGCGCTGAACGGCGGGTTCCCAGAACCGTTGGTTCGACATGTTGATGGCGAATTCCTTGGCGCTCTCGCTCACCTTGACTTCTTCGCGCGTCAGGCGGAAGGTGCCTGTAGCGGGGTCACGGGTAAACATCACGAGGGAGCGGCCGAGAGTCAGCACAAGCTGGGTCTGCGGCCCGTAAATGCAGTAGCCAGCCGCGAGAATATTGCGGCCAGGCTGCAGAAAGTCGGCATCACTCACATCGTGAGTGATCCTGGGGGCTGGAAGAATTGAGAAGATTGAACCGATCGACACGTTGATGTCGATGTTGCTCGAACCGTCAAGCGGATCGAAGCAGATAAGGTATGGCCCGACGGGGAGTTCGTCCGGCACACGGATGACATGGTCTACTTCTTCGCTCACCATACCGCTCACTGAGGCTGTGCGCGCCACGGCTTCCACGAAAATATCGTTGCTGATGACGTCGAGCTTCTTCTGGTCTTCTCCTTGCACGTTTTCCGTTCCGGCAAGTCCAAGCACGCCAGCAAGCGCGCCTGAGCGGACTTTGGAGCCGATCATCGCACACGCGTCCGAAATGCCGAAAATCAGACGCGCAAGCGCCGGGTCAAGACCATGTTCGCGCTGTTCGAGCGAGAGATACTGCTGAAGGGAAAAGGGTGTCACTTCATTGCTCCTTGGAAGTAAGAGTCAAACGGGATTGTGAAGCGCCTTGCCGATCACTTCGGCGACGCTTGCAGAGAGTTCATCTTTGTGCTCGTAGACTGCGTTGAGCGCTTCGAACTGCAATTTCGCAAGCTTCGGGGTGAAGCGGCGCCAATTTTCAAGCGCTCGTGCGACGCGGGCGGCAACCTGAGGATTGAGCTGATTGAGCTCCAGCACGGTTTCGACCCAGAGACGGTAGCCGGAGCCGTCTGGGCGATGAAATTCGGCTGGGTTCTGCGTGAAGAAAGCCAAAAGCAGTGAATAAACGTTGTTCGGATTGCGAATGGAGAAAAAATTGGCCTGCTTAAGTTCTCGGACGCGCTCAATCACGGGGGGCTCACCGGCAAAACTCGCAGCAGTCGACTGGATTTGCAGCCACTTGTTGAGAAGAAGCGGCTCCTTCCACCAAGCCTGAAGGGCCTCTACAGACATGTCCTGTTTGGCAGGCGTCACCGAATTCACCATAGAGCGGAGGGCGGCGATGCGATCGGTGAGGTTGTTGGCTTCGGCGAACTGATCTTTGAGGAGTATCGCTGCACGCGGATTTCCAGCGGCATGCGCATATTCGAGCGAAAGGTTCTTCAGGGCACGCTTGCCGGCAGCTTCAGCCGTCGGTTCGTATTCCCCAGGGGTCACATTTTGGGCTGCGGCATCAAGGAAAGCGGTCAGGTGTCGGCGTCCAATTTCGGCTCGAACGGATTGCCAGGCGAGATGAACGGCCTGCGGATCAATGAGCGGAAGCGTGTCCGCGACAACCTTCTCGCTCGGCATTTCAAGGGCTACGGCCTTAAAAGCCGGAGAGAGCGATTCATCCTTCAGGACGGCTGCGACAGCTTCCATGAGTTGCAGATTCGTCTCAGGCGTGCGGTGCGAGAGAATGGCCTGAGTCTGATCTCGGACGGCACGAATGAGGAGGGCGTTAAGGGCATCCCAGCGGTTGAATGGATCCAGATCGTGCGCGGCAAGGAAAGCGAGTTCCTCCTCGCCATAGTTCGTCTTTAAAACGATCGGCGCCGCAAAGCCGCGGTTGAGTGAAAGCACAGGCTTCTCGGGCACATTTTGGAAGATCCATTCTTCATGGGACTTCGAAAATTCGAGCATGCGCGTGCCGGCGGAAGGGGGCTGCTCTTCGCCAAGAAGCTGGACGGGCATCTCCTGACCTTTGCCGTCAAGGAGCGCAACGGGGAAAGGAATCAGGAGGGGTTTTTTCACAGGTTGGCCCGGCGTGGGCGGCGTCGACTGCTCGGCTGTGAGCGTGAAGGTTTGCTTCTCCTCATCCCAGCGGCCGGAGACGCTCACTTGCGGAGTACCTGCCTGGCTGTACCAGCGGCGGAACTGCGAGAGATCCCGCCCACTGGCCTCTTCCATGGCACTGAGAAAGGCTTCGCAGTCGACGGCATGTCCGTCATTTTTTTGAATGTAGAGGTCGAACCCTTTGCGGAAAGTGTCGCGGCCGAGGAGCGTCTGCAGCATGCGGATTACTTCCGCTCCTTTTTCATAAACGGTTGTCGTATAGAAGTTGCCGATTTCCTGATAGCTTTCAGGGCGGATTGGATGAGCCATTGGACCGGCATCTTCTGCAAACTGAGCGGCACGCAGGACTTGCACGTCGCGGATACGTTGCACCGCTCGGGCCGAGGGCGTGCCGAGCATGTCGGCCGAGAATTCCTGGTCACGGAAGACCGTCAGACCTTCTTTCAGCGTAAGCTGGAACCAGTCGCGAAGCGTCACGCGGTCGCCGGTCCAGTTGTGAAAGTACTCATGTCCAACAACCGATTCGACGCGAAGGTAGTCGGCATCCGTGGCAACCTTCGGATTGGCGAGGGCGCAGCGGGCGTTGAAGATGTTGAGCCCCTTATTTTCCATTGCGCCGAAATTGAAGTCGTTTGTGGCGACGATCTTGAAGTCGTCGAGGTCAAGTTCCAGCCCCCAGCGTTCTTCGTCCCATCGAATCGCTTTCTTGAGACTTTCGAGGGTGTGCTGAGTCTTATCCTCATCCTGAGGATCAACCCAAACCGAGAGTCGAGCCGTTCGACCGTCCTTCAACGGGAATTTTTCTTCGCGGCAGACAAGATGTCCAGCTACGAGCGCAAAGAGGTAGCAGGGTTTCGGGAACGGATCTTCGAACGTGAGTTCTCGACGGCCGTCGCCCAAGTCCGCTTCATTCGTCAGATTGCCGTTCGAGAGCATGACCGGATAGACATCGCGCGGTCCTCGGATGACGGTGGTGTATTTGGCCAGAATGTCGGGACGGTCCGGGAAGTACGTGATCCGGCGGAACCCCTCAGCTTCGCATTGGCTCATGAGCGAGGTGCCTGAGGCGTAAATGCCGGAGAGCGCCGTGTTTGCTTTAGGACTGAAGCGGTTTACCACTGTGAGCTTTACAGGCTTGCGGATTCCTGAAATTTCAATCCCATCCGGGCGCACAGTGTAGTGGTCCTCGGAAAGTTCAACACCGTCAAGCGAAATGCTGACGAGCGTGAGATCTTCACCATTGAGAAAAAGAACGTCCGTCTCGCCCTTTGCGTTTGGGTTTGGACGGACCGACATGGTGTTCTTAACGGCCGTGCTCTCAGCGTCAAGATCGAATTCGAGCCGCACTTCGTCGATGAGATGCGACGGAGCTCGGTAGTCAGATCGGTAAATCGTCTTTTGTGCCATGGGGAATCTTCCATAGAACTGTCGAGCATGATTGTGCCGACAGTAAGTGCATGCAGTCCTGAAATTTTAGAACGATCAATGCACCACTTTCCGAACAAAAAAATCCCGCGTCGCTGCGCGGCGCGGGACTGGGAAAATTCGATCAACTGAATCCGGTTCGAATTACTCGGCCTTTTCCTGAGTGAAGGAGATTACGTAGCCGTAGTTGTGGCCGGCCGTCGGGTGGCAGGAGAGGCAGTCGACGCGCTTCTCAGCTTCGGGCCCCATGCCGCGATGGATCTGCTGAACCATGGGCTTGGCCGGGTTGTACATCTTTTCCACGTCGTGGCAGCCACGGCAGGCCGAGAAGTTGCGATCGATCATCTGCTGATGGACGGCGTTGGCCATTTCTTCGCGCTTTTCGAGCTGCTTTTCATGCGTCGAGAGCGAACCCTGGATCTGGCCAATCAGCGAGACGGAACCAGCATGAGCCTTGTCGAGCAGAAGAGCGACGTAGTCGATCGGGCCAACGTGTTCGTTCGAATGATTCTTCAAGTGGCAGTCCGAGCAACCGGCCGTGCCGCCAGACGCAGTGCGGAAATGGTCGCCCTTCTTATAGGCGGCGTAGGTGAGATCCATGGAGTGGCAGAATTCACCGCAGAACTTCACGGAGCCGGCCCAGTGCACGACGCTCGTCAGCACGCCGACGAAGATAATGCCGATCACGACGCCGATCAGGCAGATGCCGGCAAGATACCATTTGCTGTTCTTTTCCATTTAGGGAACCTTTTGTTGGGGAGACATCCGCTTTATCGACGGTCTTCGTCGTGTGCGTCAGCTACGCGGAGTCGGGGTCTTCGATGGACTTCGCCGAATTGGAAAAACGGACTGGAGTCAGGTTTGTAATCATATTCTTCCAATTGTAAATTCGGTGAAATCTCCGTTGATTCGAATCAAAGGCTAAAAATTTTCCCAACCGTTCGAACATCGATTGTTCCAAATGTCCGAACGAGTTGGGATGAAATGTCGAATGCTAGCAGCGTTTGGCGAGCTCGACGGCTTTGCCGATGTAAGTGCTTGGCGTCAGATCCATAAGTCGAGCCTTAGCGTCGGCGGGGATATCCAGCGTCGAAATGAAGGCTCGCATCGATTCGGCCGTAATTCCTTCTTTGCCGCGCGTCAGAGCCTTCAGTTGCTCGTACGGGTGCGGAACGCCGTAGCGGCGCATGACCGTCTGCACGGCTTCGGCGAGAACTTCCCATGCATGGTCAAGGTCTTCGGCAATGCGATGCTCGTTGACCTCGAGCTTGCCCAAACCACGCATCAGCGCGCCGTAGCCGACGATGGCGTAGCCGAACGCCACGCCGAGATTGCGAAGTACGGTCGAGTCCGTCAGGTCTCGCTGCCAGCGGGAGATGGGCAATTTGCCTGCAAGATGACCGAGGAAGGCGTTTGCAATGCCAAGGTTCCCTTCCGAGTTTTCAAAATCAATCGGATTCACCTTATGAGGCATGGTGGAGGAGCCCACTTCGCCTTCCTTTAGCTTCTGCTTGAAGAAATGCATGGAAATGTAGCCCCAAACGTCTCGATCGAAATCGATGAGAACCGTGTTGGCTCTAGAAATTTCTTGAAAGAGCTCCGCCATGTAGTCATGCGGTTCGATCTGAATCGTATGAGTGTTGAAGTTGAGCCCAAGACGCTCCTCGACAATGCGGCGCGAAAAAGCCTCCCAATCAAAGCTGGGATAGGCGATGAGGTGCGCGTTGTAGTTGCCGACCGCACCATTCATCTTGGCAAGAATCTTGACGTTATGGATGGCTTCAATAACTCGGGAGAGACGGACGGCGACGTTGGCGAACTCCTTGCCGACGGTCGTCGGGGAGGCCGTTTGTCCATGAGTGCGGGAAAGCATCGGGATTTCCGCCCACAACTTCGCCAGTTCGGCAATTTTGGAATGCACCTCTTCGAGCTTTTGGAGGAGAACGGCTCGGCCGCGGGTGAGCATCAGCGCGTGGCTCGTGTTGTTGATGTCTTCACTCGTGCAGGCGAAGTGGACGAATTCGGCAGCCGTGCGCAGCTCTTCGTCATGCTCAACTTGACGTTTGATCCAGTATTCGACGGCCTTCACATCGTGATTCGTCGTGCGCTCGATTTCCTTGATTGCTTCGCAGTCCTCAAGTGAGAAGTTCTTCACGAGGCTACGCAGAAAATCGCGGGCGTGATCGCTGAGTTCGGGCAATTCCGGGAACCCAGCTTCGGAAAGGCCGATAAGCCATTCCACTTCAACCTGCACGCGGCAGTGCATCAAAGCAAATTCGGAAAAGATGTCGCGGAGTATGTCGCACTGCCGCGAATAGCGTCCGTCAAGCGGAGAAAGCGCCGTTAAAGAGTTGAGTACCATGAGAAAACGACCTAATGGAATGCGGCAGAGCTCGTCCGCAACGGAGCGGCGAGCGGCCGGCAAAGATTTAAAGCTTCATTCTAAAGGACGCACTGTTGGATCAAGAGCTTGCCGCACGTGTTTTAGCTTCACTCGCTATTCCCAATCCCACCATGGTTGGGCCCTCATTAATATAGGCAACAGCTGGAATCGGCGGATTTCACGATGGCGCGACGTCATCGGGGAGCCTTTCATTAGAGGATCAACCATGCAAAAGCGAACGTTTTTATCGGCGGCAGCATCTTTCGCCGCTATGTTGAGTGCTGGGGTTTCCGTCCCGGCTTATGCGATTGGAGGATCGAGCGGCACGGAAGTGAAATTTAAGCCGCAAGGCAAGCTCGGAGAGATCATCTCCAATCCGTACGAAATCGCTCCGCTTACGGCGGTCATTCTCAACGGCGGCTATGTGCTTGAGCGGGCGCACGTGCGTATCGTGCCGAAGAAAAACGGCCAGGAGATTGCTTACGACGTAGGTGGCGAAACGCTTCGTACGCACGGCGGAATTCCCGTTTTCGGCCTTTATCCGGACTATTTGAATACCGTTGAAGTTTCCTACCGTCGCATCTTCCTCGGCAAGGCTGAGGATCTGCAGGAAACTTATAAAATTTGGGCGCCCGCCGTCGCACTTGAGCCAGCAATTCAAAACGGGCGGCCTGTGAAGACGTTTGAGACGGAGATCCGCAAACCTGCTCCGAAGGAATTTGGTGACCGGCTCTACTTCATTAATAATCTGATGCAGGCTTCGCCGAAGAGTGCTCGCGCGACCTGGAATAATCCGATCGGCGGGGCTCTGGAGTGGAACAACTATCCGCAGAACGCCATCATCGATACGAAGGGCGAAGTTCGTTGGTACATGGATCCGAAGCCTATTTTTGATCCGCGAACCATTTATCGCGCTGGCATCATGATGGGTTTTCACCAAAACCCCGACGGTGCGCTTTCATGGGGCTACGGGCAGCGCTACGTCAAGTTCGATCTGATGGGGCGGCAGATTTTTGACCGCCAGTTGCCCGCGAACTATGCAGATTTCAGCCATGCTATGGCCATCGGCCCGAATGGGCATTATTTCCTGCGCGTCTCTTCGGCAGATCTGCGTCGAGCCGACAACACCCGCGTGCACACGGTCCGCGACGTCATCATTGAGGTTGACGAGATCGGCCGTGTCGTTGATGAATGGCGGCTCTTTGAAATTTTGGATCCGAACCGCAATATCGTTCTGAAGTCGATTGATCAGGGCGCCGTCTGCCTAAACATCGATGCAGACCTGGCTGGCAAGACATTGACTGCTGAGCAGATCGCCAAGCTGGATGCGCAGAACAAGTTCGGAGACATCACAGGGACAGGTGCAGGGCGCAATTGGGCGCATGTCAACTCGATCTGCTACGACGCTCAGGATGACTCCATCATCATCTCGTCTCGACATCAGTCTGCCGTCATCAAGATTGGGCGCGACAAGAAGGTTCGATGGATTCTTTCTGCGCCGAATGGATGGAGCAAGGCCTATCGCGACAAAGTGCTCACGCCGGTGGATGCCAACGGCAAGCCTCTAACATGCCGCACGGGCATTTGCGAGAACAGCGATTTTGACTGGACGTGGACCCAGCATACCGGGTGGAAGGTTGAGGAGCTCAGCAAGGGCGACATTCTGACGCTTTCGGTATTCGACAACGGGGATGGACGAGCATTCCGCCAGCCGGAAAATCCCGAAGAGAAGTACAGCCGTGCGGTTTTTTACCGCATCGATCAGAAGAAGATGACGGTTGAGCAGATCTGGGAGTACGGCAAGAATCGCGGGCATGAGCTCTATAGTCCGGTGACTTCGTCGGTGGAGTATCAGAAGGACAAGGATTCGGTTTTGGTCTACTGGGCATCCATCGGGTCGCAGGATAAGAATGGGCTTCGAGCGCCTGTTTTGACGGAATTCAAGCGGGGTGCAAAGGAGCCGTCGTTTGAAATTCGGTTCTTGAATACGACGGGATACCGAGCGCTTACGATTGATCTGAAAAAGGCGTTCTCGATGTGAGAATGACGAGCTCTTAAGCTCTTAGACGGCGGGCGCGCCCATGGGCGCGCCCGTTTTATTGTGGGAGCTCACGGCGGCTATGGCTGTAAATCCACCGATCGCCTGCTTAAGGGAAGGTCCATCTGCTTGATCGGACTAGCGCTGGAAGCGCTTAGGATGGCTATTCTTCGAGGGAAGAAGTTCAAGGTCTCCGTTCGTGCGACAGAGTTCGTATAGGAGCCGTATGGGGGCTCCGTTCCCAAGCTTTCGGGTGATGTGGGCGCGATGAACCTCGACAGTTCGTTCTGACAGAAAGAGCTTGGAGGCGATGTCGGAATTCCGAAATCCCTGCCCGACCAAATCGAAAATTTCTCGTTCGCGAGTGGAGAGGGTGCCGAGAAGCTGGCAAAGGCGTAACCGCTTAAGGCGACGTTGGGATTCCCGAAGCGCTTTTTCAACCGTTTGGGATAGCAAATCAGGATCGACGGGTTTTTCAAGAAAACTCACTGCACCGTTCTGCATGGCTTTGACAACCATCGAAATGCTGGCTCGGCGCGAGAGGAAAATAACGGCGATCGGGCTCACCCGTTGATTCAATTCTTGCTGAATGTCGAAGCTGTTCGCGCCATTGATCTGCGTCTCAAGAATGAGGCAGCCTGCACAGTCGAGGCTGGTTTTGCTTAAGAATTCCTGAGCGGATGAAAAAGTGTGCGTTTCAAACTTCGGGCTGAGTGCGAAGGCAAGGGAAGCCCGAACCTCATCGTCGTCCACAATCCACACCGGTCCGTTAAGCGGCGTGTCGAGGAGTTCGATGTCACGAAACAGTGAAAGGGGCTTCTTAGGGAGCAACACGGGAATCAGCAGGAAAAGCGGAAATTAGTAAAGATGCGCGAATTCTACGGATATTCACGTAGACTTTCTAGTGCGACAAATGATTCTGATGTGATGGATGCAGATGGCCGCACGCGTCAACTCTAGTTTCAAAAATGGTGAAGAACCGCTTTTTGACGACGTCCCTCTTGAGGATGCTCTGCCGAAGCCCATGCCGCCCGACTCGAAGCTTTCGGAGCTGGTTTCGGCGATCCCTCGAACAATCCGTCTAGGCACCTCCTCTTGGGCCTTCCCCGGGTGGCGAGGCATCGTGTACTCGGCTTCGAGCGGTTCACGCCGTCTTGCCCAAGAGGGGCTTGCTGCATATTCGGCGAATCCGTTGCTGCGAACGGTGGGGCTTGATCGGAACTTCTATCGACCGTTGACGCGTCGGCAGTTCGAAGCCTTTGCCAAGCAGGTTCCGGAAGACTTTCGTTTTTTGGTGAAGGCGCCCCGAAACATTACGGATCCTTACGTACGCGCAGAAAACGGTCGAGCTAAGGGCCAGAACCCGCACTTCCTCAATGCAGAACTGGCCGCGAGTCATTTCCTGCGTCCTGCCGTCATGGGGCTCGGAGAAAAGACGGGCCCGCTGGTCTTTCAGTTTTCTCCCTTTCAGCGAAGCGTCATGCGGCAGGAAACGGAGAGGACTCGAATTGTCGAGGCAATCGCGCGTTTTTTTGCAGAGCTCCAAGATCTGAATCCCTCAGGGAGACTTCTTTGTGCAGAATTCCGCAACTACGAATTGGTGACGCCGAGGATGCTTACGCAGCTACGCAGCCTTGGAGTTGTCTATGTGATGGGTATTCATCCAACGATGCCGGGCGTGCGTCGACAAATCGAAGCCGTTAAATTTTATGAGACGGGGAATCGAACTCTGGAAGGCGATTGGCAGATTCGGCACCCCGTTGTCATTCGATGGTCGTTGGCGGCTCATCAGTTTTTTGATGTTGCTCGACGTCATTGGGCTCCCTTCGACCGCATCCAGTCACCTGACCCGGTGACGCGTTCACTCCTTGCTTCGGTCCTAGTGCGCGCGGCGCGCAGTGATTGTGAGAGTTATATGGTGGCAAACAACAAAGCCGAGGGGTGTGCGCCGATCACAATGCGATCTGTAGCTGAGCACGTATTCGAGCAGTGGAGGCCTAGTTCCTCAAGGCGATAGCTTCTGCTTTAAGGCAACTTGCGCGCGTTGGCCTCGCGAGAAATGAGCGCCGAGAGCACGTGTTGGCGTTGAGGATTGAGGTCGTCGACGTAGAAGATCGTTCTCCCTGCAGCGGCCGTGGAATTGAAGAGTCGCTTCTCAGTTAGAACGCGATGCAGCGACTCGGCTGCAATGGGGGCAGGATCAATGATTTCAACGCCATTTCCGATTTCTTGGCGCAGAATCTCGGTGAGGAATGGATAGTGGGTGCATCCGAGAACAATCCTATCGGCGCCAGCCTCGAGAATCGGCATCAAATAGCGTCGAATGAGGTTTCGGGTTGCCGGCGTATTGAGTTCACCCCGTTCGACGCATTCCATAAGGCCAGGGCAGCCTTGATCGACGATTCTGGCGTTGGGATAGGACGAGAGCGCTTCCGACTTGATTTGGAGGTAGGACTTGCTCGTAACGGTTTTGGATGTGGCCATAACGCCGATGCAGTGGACTCGACTTGCGGCGAGTGCTTCACGGACTGGGGGTGCAATCCGTATGACGGGCACAGGAAGTTGCGCGGCAAGATCGTCGCCGACAACGGCGGAAGCGGTATGACAGGCCACGACAATGGCCTTGACGTTTTGCGAGAGCAGAAAGTGGGCGAGATGTTCGGCGCGACGGCGAACATAATCGTCCGGGCGTGTGCCCCAGGGGGCATGACCACAGTCGGCTGCGTAGATGAAATTTTCCTGAGGCAGGCGTGCACGAATGACCCGTGCAACGGAGAGTCCCCCGAAGCCCGAATCAAAAATGCCGATTGGTCTGTCAACAGCGTCCATGGAACTCGCCTTTTCAAGCGGAAGCACGTCCGAGTCGATCGGCGACGGCGGCCCAATCGGCAGTATTGGGAACGGCCTGTGCGAGGAGTCGGTCTGCGGCGGAATGATCCAGTTGATGCAGGTTCTCGTAAAGCGCGGCGCCGTATTCGAGGGCGTGCATTGGAGCTTCAATCGCCATCACCGTCGGTATGCCTGCAGCAGACAGGGCATCGAGAAGCAGGCGTTCAGCCATCACACTAATGCGCATTCCCTTGGACGAGAGTTCCTGCGCACGCTCGAGAAAATGGTCCCGGGGGAGGACTTCGAGCTTCGTTTTCGGTGCATAGTGACTCTTAAGCCGTCCAGAAGCGCGTGGCGCATCGCCGCCCGCGTCCGGCACCGCAGTGCCGAGTACGGCCTCAATCGCCTCACGAGTGATGACGCCATGACGCAGGATTGAAGGCGTTCCTCCGGAGAGATTGATCATGGTCGATTCGATCCCGAATTCACAAGGGCCGCCATCTAGAATGAAGTCGAGCTTTCCTTCGGGCTTAACGCCGAGATCTTCGACAACGTGTTCGGCCCTTGACGGGCTGATGCGTCCGAAAGTGTTGCAGGATGGCGCCGTCAAACCCCGGAAGTTTGGTCCCGCAAAGGCTTTAAGAAGTGCGTGCGCCCAAGGGTGGGACGGGCAACGCAGTGCTACCGTGTCTTGTCCGCCGGTAACGAAAAACCCGCATCGGGGTTTCTTCTTGAGCACCATGGTGAGCGGTCCGGGCCAGAAGGCGCGCGCAAGCATCCGCGCCTCGGGCGGCACGTTTTCGGCCCAAGCATCGATTGCCTCAGGGCCGCAGATGTGGACGATGAGCGGATGGTTCGTTGGGCGGCCTTTTACGCGGAAAGTAGCTTCAACGGCGCTGCGGTTGTCAGCGTCGGCAGCCAGGCCGTAAACGGTTTCGGTCGGAATGGCGACGAGGCCGCCCGATCCTAGAATCTTCACCGCTTTGCGAATGGCGGCTTCGTCAACGGGAGGAGTCATCAAAGTTCGCCTGCGAAAGGAAGAGAAAGCATCTCAGCGGCAGCCTTCGCGCGTTCGAGCGCCTCTTCCAGAGTTTGGCCGACTACGGTAGCGTGCCCCATCTTGCGGGCGTGCCGCGCCTGCTCTTTGCCGTACAGGTGGAGCTTGAGCCCCGGGATGGAGCAAAGCGCCGCCCAGTCGGGAGTGCGGTAGTGACCGGCTTCGTCAAACCAGAGGTCGCCCAAAAGATTCAGCATGACAGCCGGCGTCTTGAGGGCGGTGCTCCCGAGCGGCAGGCCAGTCATCGCACGAACCTGCTGGTCGTATTGGCTTGAGACGCACGCTTCGATGGTGGCGTGTCCAGAGTTGTGGGGGCGCGGCGCCATTTCATTAAGCACAATGGAGCCATCCTCGAGCACGAAGAACTCGAGGCAGAGAACGCCTACATAGCCGAAGGCGTCGACGATGCGTTCGGCATATCGTTGCGCCATCTTGGCGATTTCGGGCGAGATGCGGGCAGGTAAAACCGTGTACGCAAGAATGCCATTTCTGTGATGATTTTCTGCGACAGGGAAAACGGCTCGACTGCCCGCTTGGTTTCGGCAGACGATCACTGAAATTTCTTTGGCGAGATTGAGCCGCTTTTCAAGAATGCAGTCCGTGCGATCGAGAGCCTCCCAAGCCTTCCTTGCGTCCGCCTTGGAGTCGACGCGCACCTGCCCCTTGCCGTCGTAGCCAAGACGAGCGGTCTTGAGAATGCCGGGGAAGAGATCTTCAGTGACGTTTTCCCAGTCAGATTCGGCGCAGATTCCTGCGTGCGGAGCCGTTGGGACGCCGGCAGATTCAGCGAAGGCCTTTTCGCGGTTGCGGTCCTGCGTGACGGCGACCGCGTCGGCATGCGGAGCCGTTCGAACTCCGAGGCGAGCGAGATGTTCCAAGCTCGTGGCGGGGACGTTCTCAAACTCTGTCGTAACGGCGCGCACTGCGCGCGACATTTCGTCGAGCGCGGTCGTGTCGTCATAAGCAGCGGCAATCTGGGCGCAGGAGACCTCGCCAGCAGGGCTCGGGTTTGAAGGTTCTAGCACGAGAACGTGATAGCCCATCTGCGCGGCTGCTTGGGCGAACATGCGGCCGAGCTGACCGCCGCCGAGCAATCCGAGCGTTTCTCCGGGGAGCAAGGTTTCAATCGTTTCCGTCATGGTTCAGAGCTCGTCGATGGGGAGCGTCATGGCACGAGCCTTGGCATTTTGCGCTACGCGAAAGTTAGTGAGACGCCGTGCGATTTCTTCATCCGTTCCAGCGAGAATTTGAGCGGCATAGATGGCGGCATTGGCTGCGCCAGCCTCGCCGATGGCAAAGGTTGCGACGGGCACGCCTTTGGGCATCTGAACGATCGAGTGCAGACTGTCGACGCCGCGGAGATATTTTGAGGGAACGGGGACGCCGCAGACGGGCACGATGCACTTTGCAGCAAGCATGCCGGGAAGGTGGGCGGCGCCGCCTGCACCAGCAATGATGACACGCAGCCCGCGGGAAGCCGCTGTTTCGGCGTATTCGAACATTTCGTCGGGCATGCGGTGAGCGCTCACGACACGAGCCTCGAAGGGGATGCCGAACTCTTTCAGCATCACCGCAGCATGCTTCATGACATCCCAGTCGGAATTGCTGCCCATCACGATGCCGACTTTGGGAGATTGAACTGCTTCAGACATGAAAACTGTCTCCGGAGAGTTGGAGTCGTACAGAGAAATATCGCACAAAGGCCGGGCGGAAACGGAGACAGCTCTTTGCAGAGCACTCTTTTCCCGCGACCGGCCTCTGAGTGAAGCGGCGGAGTAGTTACGCGATGTCGGTGCCCGTCAGGCGGCGCAACGCCTCGCGATATTTGTCCGCAGTCTTCTCAATGATGTCTGCAGGAACCTTCGGCGCGGGCGGAGTTTTATCCCAGGGCTGCGATTCAAGCCAGTCGCGGATGAACTGCTTGTCGAAGCTCTTCGGCGAGGTGCCGACTTCGTACTCATCAGCAGGCCAGAAGCGGCTTGAATCAGGGGTGAGAACTTCATCCATGAGAAGCACTCGGCCGTCCTCGTCAAGACCGAACTCAAACTTCGTGTCGGCGATGATGATGCCGCGGGTGGCGGCATATTCGCTGGCGCGCTTGTAGAGTTCGAGCGTCGCGGTGCGGATGGTCTCGGCAACTTCCCTGCCGTAGAGCTCCACCACTTTTTCGAACGTGATGTTCTCATCATGCACGCCGACCTCAGCCTTGGCCGCGGGCGAGAAAATCGGTTCGGGCAGTTTTTGAGCCATCTTAAGGCCGGCAGGCAGCTTGACGCCGCAGACAGAACCGTGTTCGCAGTATTCCTTCCAGCCGCCGCCAATGATGTAGCCGCGCGCCACGCATTCGATGAGAATCGGCTTGAGTCGCTTGGAGACCACAGCACGGCCTTCAACCTGCGAGATTTCTTCGGGCTTGACAACTGTCTTCGGATCAATGCCCGTTAAGTGATTCGGGATCACGTCCTTGAGCTTCTCGAACCAGAAGTTCGTGAGGGCCGTCAGGACTTTGCCCTTGCCCGGGATCGGATCGCCGAGGATGACGTCAAAGGCCGAAATGCGGTCGGATGCGACGATGAGAAGCTTGTCGTCGCCGACGGCGTAGACGTCACGCACTTTCCCGCTGTAGATCTGCGGCAGCGACGTGATTTGAGTCTTTGAAAGACCGGACATGGTGTTCTCCCAAATGGTGAGTGGAGGTTTTGATGATGCTTTGTAAACCGAAGAGAGAATTCATGAACTCGCCTGGGCCGCACAAAGGCGGAAGGATTTGAGGCAGTCATGAAAGCATCTCATGATTTTAGTCGAGTATGGCAAACAAGATGGGGCCGGTGATGAGAATCCAGGAAAGGGCAGCTGCCGCCAGCGCAATCATGACGGCGGCGCTTCCCATATCTTTGGCCCGTCCCACAAGCGGGTGAATTTCCGGGCCAAACCGATCGACGGCAGCCTCAATTGCAGAATTAAGAATTTCCGTCAGGAGGACGAAAAGGATGCTCTGAACGAGAACAAGCTTTTCGAGAACCGAGATGGGAAGGAAAAATGCAACAGGGATGAGAACGACGGCGCAAAGGCATTCTTCGCGGAAAGCGGCTTCATTTTGGAAAGCGGCTTTGAGGCCCTGCCAGGAGTATCGGGTGGCATTCAGGAGGCGGCGAAGGCCGCGCTTCCCCTTCAGATCTGCAGCGCTTTTTACGGGGGCGGTCATAAGAATGAGGAGCAAAAACGCGGCAAGAGCTGGCTTGCCGCGTTGGAATGAACTCAGGCCTTCTGGAGCGGATTAGCGCACGTTTTGACGAAGCGTGCCATCCGCGTAGCGGGCCGCAATTTTGTCAAGGGCGATCGGCTTGATCTTGGCACCCTGACCTTCGCAGCCGAATTCCAGGTAACGCTGCTTGCAAAGTGCCTGAGCCGCGGCGCGCGCGGCCTTGAGGTAGGCGCGCGGGTCGAATCCAGAAGGATTTTCGACCAGATAGCGGCGCACGGCAGCCGTCATGGCGAGGCGGATGTCGGTGTCAATGTTCACTTTGCGTACGCCATGCTTGATCGCTTTCTGAATTTCTTCGACGGGGACGCCGTATGTTTCGCGCATGTTGCCGCCGAACTCGCGGATCTCAGCCAGGTATTCCTGGGGAACAGACGAGGAGCCGTGCATGACCAGATGCGTGTTGGGGAGGCGTTCGTGAATTTCCTTCACTCGGTCGATCGAAAGGATTTCACCGGTCGGGCGACGGGTGAACTTGTAGGCACCGTGAGAGGTGCCGATCGCGATAGCGAGCGCGTCGATCTGGGTTTCGCGTACGAAGTCTGCCGCTTGGTCCGGATCCGTAAGGAGCTGTTCGCGGGTCATGGTCGCATCCGTGCCGTGGCCGTCTTCCTTGTCGCCGCGCATCGTTTCAAGCGAGCCGAGACAACCCAGTTCGCCTTCAACCGAAACGCCGATGCAGTGCGCCATTTCCACCACGCGCCTTGTGACGTCGAGGTTGTATTCGTAGGTTGAAATCGTTTTGCCGTCGCTCATGAGCGATCCGTCCATCATGACAGACGTGAAGCCAAGGCGGATTGCTCCCTGACAGACGGCCGGGCTCTGGCCGTGATCCTGGTGCATGCACACGGGAACGTCAGGATAGGCTTCGACGGCCGCTTCGATCAGCTTGCGCAGGAAATCTCCGCCGGCATACTTGCGGGCGCCTGCCGAGGCCTGCATGATGACGGGAGCGCCCACTTCCTGAGCGGCCGCCATGATGGCCTGAACCTGTTCAAGGTTGTTGACGTTGAAGGCGGGGACGCCGTAACCGTTTTCAGCTGCATGATCGAGCAGCTGGCGCATGGAGACAAGAGCCATGTGAGAACTCCGAGAAGGATAAGCGCCTCGAAAGCCGCGGCTTCGGGCAAGAAAAACTCTCTGTGGGGAGGGCTTGCGGCGCAGGCTCCCGCGCAGACGCAGGCGTCCGATTTTGGAGCTCGCACGCAGGAATCATGCGGCCAGTCGTCCGCCCGCACGCATGGCGTAATGATATCGCACGACTGGCCTAATCCCTGAGAATGGAAGGATCGGCCGCAAGCTGCTTTTTGATGCCCGTCAGGATGGCCTGCGCGAGCTTCTGCTGATGTGCCGCGCTTCGCAGGAGTCGTTCCTCCTGAGGGTTGGAGATGAAAGCGGTCTCAACCAGAATGGAAGGGATGCCTTGGCCTTTCAGCACTGCGAAACCGGCTTGTTCAACCTTGGATTTATGCAGTCGATTGATCTTTTTAAGTTCGCCAAGCACGGAGCTGCCTAAGCTCAGACTGTAGCCAATTGTCCAGCTGGAGGTCATATCCACAATGACCCGTGCGAGCGTTTTGTCAACGTTGGCGATGTTGACGCCCCCGATCAAATCCGATTCATTCTGACTTTTAGCCAGCCAGCGGGCGGCCGATGAAGTAGCTCCGCGTTGCGAGAGCGCAAAGACGCTCGATCCTCGAGCGGTACTCTTCACCCAAGCGTCTGCATGAATGCTTACAAGCATGTGCGCACGTACGCGGCGGGCAATTGCCACGCGGCCGCCGAGGCTTACGAAGTGATCTGAGTTGCGCGTCATCACCGCCCGCATGTTCGGCTGCGCGTTGATGAGGCGCGCAAGCCTGCGACCGATTTGCAGAACCACCGTTTTTTCCATGGTTTTCCGGCGTCCGATCGCTCCGGGGTCTTCGCCTCCGTGCCCCGGATCAACGACGATTGTGATTTTGCGGGACTGGGGGGACGGTTGGTCCTTCTTGCTGGACTTGGGTTCGTCTGGTTGCTTTGAGGGCTTTGAAGGAGTGGGCGTCTTTTTTTCGCCGGATTCGCGGCCTAGCTGGGAGAGCATGGCCGCGAGAGGGTCGGGATCGGTGTTGGATTCCTTGTCGGGACTCAACTCAAGTTCGGCCAGAATGCGGCTCACCTCGTCACGCGGGTGTACTGGATAGATGTCGAAGACGAGCCGATATTGGTAGTTGGCAAAAGGCTTCAGCAGAAAGACCTCGGGTTTCACTTCCGTCTTCAGATCCATGACGAGGCGCACAACGCCCGGCTTGTACTGACCGATGCGCATGGCTTCGATATAGGGATCCTCGGGCTTGACGGCGGCAATCTGCTGTCGGAGTGTCTCCGTGAGGGTCAAGCCTTCGATGTCGATGACGAATCGAATTGGCGTTGAGGAACGTACGAAAAAGTGTTTGAACTTGAGGGGAATGTCGGTTTCAATGGTGACGCGCGTGTATTCCTCGGCCGGCCACATGCGAACAGCCACCATTTTTGCCCCGTGCGCAATTTCCCAGGGCGCCAGAGCGAAGACAAGCGTGCCGCCTGCGCAGGCAATCAGGCGTCGGCGGTTGAGTTCCATGTTTTTACCCAGATGGCGGCGACAGCTGACCCTGCTTCGGTCGAGCTCGACACTTCGGCTCGGCGCCCAAAGCCGTCTATACGGATTCGAATTTCAAGGTCTGCGGGTGGCAAGTACGGTTCGGCGCGATCGCTCCATTCAGTGAGGCAGACTGCTCCTGCGCCAAAGAGCTCTCGGAAGCCCGCATCCATGAATTCCATCGGGTCCTCGAAGCGGTAAAAGTCGAAGTGGTGAAGCTTCAGGCCCCGCACGTCGTAGCTTTCGAGCAACGAGAAAGTGGGACTTTTCACCGGGCCCTCGTAGCTAAGAGCGCGAAGGAGCGCCCGCACGAGCGATGTTTTTCCTGCGCCGAGGTCTCCGATGAGGCGTACGGCAAGTCCTTCTTTGCGGAATGCAGCGCAAGCTCCGAGAAGCGCCTCTGCAAGAGCGCCTCCCAATCGGTCAGTGCTTTGAGGATCGGGTAGGCAAGCTTCAAACTGGATGGAATGCGGACTCACGGCAAAAGAGCAACAGGAAGGGAAGATGCAGGGAAGCCCTATCAAAATTCAGGGCAGTTGATCAAGCGTTTCATGATACTGGATACAGTGACGGCTGAAACGCGCCTTTTGACGGGAGCGAGGAAACTCGAGATCCTTGCCGATGTAACAATTTGTAAAAAGCAGTTGCTTTATCGCGTAAGCAAGTGCATAATTCCTCTCCTCTGATCGCTATCGATCAGAGAAACGAAATGGAAGCCGGAGTAGCTCAGCTGGTAGAGCAGCGCATTCGTAATGCGAAGGTCGGGAGTTCGATTCTCTTCTCCGGCACCACTTTCAAGAAAGGCTCGCCTGGTGGAAAGGGAAAAGGCGAGCTTTTTTATTGCCTGTATGTTTCGGAAACGGAAAAAGAGCCCGCATCGATTCAATCGAGCGGGCTCTTGCAATTTGGTGGAGGCGGCGGGAGTTGAACCCGCGTCCGGAAACCTTTTTCCGATGGTTCTACATGCGTAGCCGAATCATTTGAGTCTTATCTTCAACCCTGCCAATCGGCGGGCCGGTTGAAGACCAGACGCCTCTATTTCAACAGGCCGCCGGCGCCAGTCGGACTGTCTAGGCTCTGTGAAATGATGCTGCTGCTGGTTGCCCAGCCCGGCCCAGAGTCAAGCCGGTGCAGCATCTCGCGGCATTAAGCGGCGAGAGCGATACGCTTATTGTTGGCGTTTGTTTGTTTGCAGCGGATTTACGAGGTGACTGCACCTCGACATGCTCCATTCGGCGTCCGCGTCCCCGTCGAAACCAAGGCGCCCCCGAAATGTCGGACACACATCATAGCGGATTGGGACTAGGCATGCTTGAAATTCTTGCACCATTGCAGAAGGTGCTCGGGATTTTCAGCGATGAAGTCTGGGCCGAGCGGTTCGAGCGGGGTTTGACGATAGCCCCATCGAACCAGAGCGCATGGAATACCGGCGGCGTGGGCGGCCAGCACGTCGGAAGACTCGTCTCCAACGTAAAGTGCGTCCTGCAGTCCGATTCCGGCTATTTCTAGTCCTTTCAGAATCGAGTCGGGCTTCGGCTTAAAGGTGCAGCCCGGCGAGTCGCATCCAAGCACGAATTCGACACTATGCTGCATGGCAAGACCATCGACAACGCGGTGAGCGAGTGCTTCGGGCTTGTTGGTAACGATGGCTTGACGGAGGCCTGAATCTTTAAGGGCTTGAAGAAGTGAGGCAATGCCCGGAAAAAGTTGCGTCCGAACGACGGTCGCGGCCGCGTAGTTTGCGAGAAATTCCGAACGCATAGCGGCGAATTCGGGTTGGTCGTCTCTAACGCCGAGTGCCGCAAGGACGAGTGAGCGGGTGCCGTGTCCTGCAAGCGGACGAAGCTGGGCTTCGGGGATGGCGGACATGCCGCGGTCCGTGCGCATTTTATTGGCGGCGGCGATCAAATCGGGGGCGGTATCGGCAAGAGTGCCGTCCAGATCGAAAAAAATCCAGCGGGTCATAAGGAAGAAGGCGAACAAGCCCTCGCATCCAGGGAGGATGTCGGCTTCAAATTGTGTGGGTAAAAGAAACCCCCGTCGGGGGACGGGGGTCTTCGTCATCGATATCGCGGTGTTCCCGCACCTTTGGAGTTATTCCGCAGGACGGGTGCCGACGACTTCAACAACCGCGCGACGGTTCGGGGCAAGGCAACGAACCAGTTCGCGGAAGTTCTTGATCTGACCATTGCTGGACGGATTCGGGCAGTTCACGACCGGGTCGGATTCGCCCTTGCCTTCCGTCTGGATGAGCGTAGCGTCCACGCCCTTCGACACAAGGTAGGCCTTGACGGCTTCAGCACGCTTGAGCGAAAGACGCTGGTTGAACTGGTCCGAACCGATGCGGTCGGCATAACCCGTCGAAAGGATCACTTCGAGGTCAACGCCTGCGATGCGGGAGACGAGGTCGTCGAGAACCGCCTTGCCTTCATCCGAGAGGACGGAGCGGTTGTAGGCGAAGAGCATGTCTGCCGAGAACGTCACCTTTTCGGCGGCCGTGGAGGTTTCGACGGCCTTGCAGGCGGCGGCGTCGAGAATGTCGGCATCACAGGCGCAACCGTCGCCAGACGCGCCAAGAGCTTCAGCGTAGGCCGGGGTCCAGAAGCCCGTGCGCACGCAGAGGTTGTAGGCGGTCTTCACGACCTGACCCGAAGAAGAGTGAACGTACGGATTAACCGGTTCGGCGGCGATGGAGGCGCCAGAAGCGGCGAGCAAAAGCGCAGCGGCGAGGCTGGCAATCTTCGCGGAAGTCTTCATGTTTTTATTTCCTCAAGATTGAGAATGGACGATTTATTGTTGTGCGCCCTAAGGAAGACAGCACCGAAAGGTCATCCAAATACCTAAAGCCCTGAACCCAAGCTTTCAATCTCGAAGCTCGGAGGGACAACTATTGTATAGAGGATTTTGGCCCCTTTGCAAAGCCCTCAAAGTTGGGAACGCCTGCAGATAAAGCAAAGTCCTCAGATCCTATTCTGCCACTTGCGAGCAATCTTGAGGGCTTTTTCGCACTGCGAGGCAATCGCTGGCGAATCGCCGCGAGAATAAATAAGCCGGCCGGCTGTCCAAGTGTGCGTCACGCAAGTGCGGTCGGCTGCATAGAGGAGCTGAGCAGCTGGATCCTGAACGGGAAGGCATTCGACACCCGAGAGATCCAGCGCGATCACGTCGGCGAATTTGCCCGCTTCGATCGAGCCAATCTCATCGTCCCAATGGAGGGCGCGAGCACCTCCGAGCGTTGCGGCCTCAAGCATGTCGTGCACAGGGGCGGCTGTCGTGTCGGAGGCCACCGCTTTGGCCAGCATGGCAGCGAGGCGGGTTTCGCCGAGCATGTCGAGTTTGTCGTTGCTCGCCGCGCCGTCCGTGCCGATGCCGACGTTGACGCCCGCCTTGAAAAACTCGGCGATTGGAGCAAAACCAGAAGCAAGCTTCAGATTGGAGCAGGGGCAATGGCACATCGAGGCACCAGCCTCCGCCATGGCGGCGATGTCCGATGCGTTGGCATGAACGCTGTGCACGGCCACGAGTTTGGAATTCAGAAGTCCCAAGCGCTTCAGGCGCTCGATCGGCCGCATGCCGTGGTCGCGGAGCGACTCGCTCACTTCGACTGCCGTTTCGTTGACATGCATGTGAATGGGTACGTCGAATCGATCGGAAATCTCCGCGCACTTTTCAAGAGAGTGATCGCTCACCGTGTACGGTGCATGAGGGCCGATTGTCGGGCGAACCCAGGCATCGTTCCTGTGGGCTTCAATGAAGGCTTCGGCCTTCTCAAGGTATTCCTCGTCGCTCTTCGCCCAGGCGGAAGGGAAGCCAATCACGATGCCCGCAACGGCGCAGCGCAGGCCGGCTTCCCGCAAGCCCGATGCGGCGTCCTCGGGGAAGAAATAGTGGTCGGAGGCGGTGGTAATGCCGCCGGCGGCCATTTCAAGTCCGGCCAGGTAGGAGCCTTCACGTACAAAATCCGGACTCATGAGCTTTCCTTCGGCAGGCCAAATCTTCTGGGTAAGCCAATCCATCAGGGGCAGGTCAGCACCGAGGCCGCGGACGAGATTCATTGCCGCATGGGCATGAAGATTGACGAAGCCCGGCATGACGATCGAGTTGGGAAGTTCAACGCGCTCAATCGCCTCATAGCGGGCCTGAGCTTCTGCAGCGGGAAGCACATCAATGATGCGGCCGTTCTCAACGGCGATTGCGTGATGATGAAGAACCGTTCCTTTCGGGACGATCGGGAGGATCCAGCGGGATTCGATGAGGGTGTCGACTTTGCGCATGAGTTGCCTGGTTGGGTGCGGCTCGGAGCTCGTCCGGCATCGGGTTGAAAGAGATCAAGCTGATAGAATAGCCAGTTTGCAGACCGCTTGCGGATGCGCGCTGTACTGAGGTGCCGCAGCCTTTTGAAGGCGGTTCGAATGAACTCATCGCAAAGAGAAAAGTATGGACGATCAACAGAAGAATCCCCCGGTCGATGAAGAAGCGTTGATGGACGACGACGCGCCGCGGTCTCCCACTTCGGGCGACTCTATCGCCAGAGAACTTCTTCCGGTTTCACTCGAAACCGAGATGCGCCGGTCTTATCTCGACTATGCCATGAGCGTCATTGTTGGTCGTGCGCTTCCCGATGTGAGGGACGGTCTGAAGCCCGTTCATCGTCGTGTGCTTTATGCGATGAACGAAATCGGCAATACGCACAACAGACCGACGAAGAAAGCTGCCCGCATCGTTGGGGAAGTGATCGGTAAGTACCACCCGCACGGGGACGCTGCGGTCTATCAGACGATTGTCCGCATGGCGCAGGATTTTTCGCTGCGCTATCCGCTTATTTACGGGCAGGGCAATTTCGGTTCGATCGACGGCGACAGCGCGGCCGCCATGCGATACACGGAAGTTCGCTTTCAGAAGATTGCAAGCGAAATGCTTGCCGACATCGACGAAGACACCGTCGACTTTGTGCCGAACTTCGACAATTCCGAAAAAGAACCCGCTGTGCTGCCGACGCGCCTGCCTCAATTGCTTATCAATGGGTCTTCAGGCATTGCGGTCGGCATGGCCACGAACATTCCGCCTCACAATCTGCGCGAGACGATCGACGCCTGCCTTCACGCGCTCTCGCATCCCCACTGCACGGTCGACGAGCTGATTCACTTCATGCCCGCGCCCGATTTTCCGACAGGGGGGATCATCTTCGGCATCCACGGAGTTCATCAGGGATACCGCACGGGGCGCGGACGCGTTGTCATGCGCGCGAAGACGCACTTCGAAGAGTTCGGTAAGGGGCGGACCCGCATTGTGGTCGACGAGATTCCGTACATGGTGAATAAGCGAGTCATGTACGAGCGCATGCACGAACTCTGGCGCGAAAAGAAGCTCGAAGGCATTTCGGAGATGCGGGACGAATCGAGCAGTACGATCCGAATCGCGATCGATCTCCGCGCGGATGCCATGCCGGAGGTTGTGCTCAACAATCTCTACAAGCAGACCCAGATGCAGGAAAGCTTCGGGATGAACATGGTGGCGCTCGTAGACGGTCAGCCCTTGCTTCTCAATTTGAAGCAGCTGATCGATTTCTTCCTTGCGCACCGCCGTGAGGTTGTCACTCGCCGCACGGTCTTCCGCCTTCGCCGCTCCCGGGATGCCGGGCACATTCTGGAAGGTTTGGCCATCGCGCTGGACAATCTCGACGAATTCATCCGGCTCATCCGTAGCTCGCGAACGGTTAAAGAGGCGCATGAGGCACTCTACGGCCGCGGTTGGCCGCTTGGCTTCTCAGGAGAAATCACTCGGCGCGCTGCAGCCGCCGGCCATCAGGTCTATCCCGAAACGATGGAGCCCGATCGCGGTCTTCGTGAAGACGGTCTCTACTACCTTACCCATGCTCAGGTCGACAGCATTCTGGCCATGAATTTGCGCCGCCTTACGGGGCTTGAGCGTGAAAAGGTCGTTGACGACTACCGCACGGAGATCAACAAGATTCTCGACTACCTGGACATCCTTGCGAAACCTGCCCGAGTAAGCGCCATCATTGCCGACGAACTCAAGGCGATTCGAGAGGAGTTTGGCGACGAACGACGCTCTGTTGTTGATCCTTTGGGCGATCCGAATTTCGACAAGCGCGACCTTATTGCCCGTCGTGACATGGTCGTTACGCTTACGCGCGACGGCTACGTGAAGAGTCAGGAGCTTTCCGACTACGAGGCCCAGATTCGTGGCGGCAAGGGCCGTAACGTTCAGGCGACGACGAAAGACGATGAAATTGAGGAAATCTTCATCGCCAATACGCATGACATCATTCTCTGCTTTACGACGTCGGGCAGGGTTTACCCAATTGATGTCTTCGAGCTGCCCGAAGGAAAGTCGAATTCGCGAGGGCGTCCGATCGTCAACCTCTTGCCGCTTGAAGAAGAGGAGCGCATCACGTTTATCCTCCCGATTCAGGGGTATGACGATGAGCATTTCGTCTTCATGGCGACGAATCGGGGGACGGTGAAGAAGACTCCACTTTCGGCCTTCCGCAACGCGCGCACGAAAGGCATCTACGCCGTGACCCTCGATGAAGGAGAAACGCTTGTTGGCGTCACCGTGACCGACGGCACATTCGACATCATGCTCTTTAGCGATGCGGGCAAGTGCGCCCGCTTCAACGAGCGAGAGGTTCGCCCGATGGGACGCATGTCGCATGGGGTTCGCGGCATGCGTCTCAAGGAGGGGCAGTCCGTGATTTCGCTCGTGGCGGTCGATGATCCTGCAAAGTCAATTCTGACGGCTACCGAACACGGTTACGGCAAGCGTACGCCGATTTCGGAATACAGTACGCATGGACGCGGCGTTCAAGGCATTGCTTCGATTGCCACAAGCGAGCGGAATGGCCACGTTGTTGCGGCGGCGCTTGTTTCGCCCGATGACGACATCCTTTTGCTTTCAACGGGCGGGAAGCTCATCCGCACTCGCGCTTCGCAAGTTCCCGAATACAGCCGCTCGGCTCAGGGCGTCCGTCTTATTCGGCTTGAGGGAGAGACGCTCGCTTCCGTGCGTCGGGTGCCGATCAGTTCGGACGAGGTGGAAGAACTTCACGTGGAGGATGACGACGGCGCAGATGTCGAGGCGCTTGAATCCGAAGTGGCGCTCGAGTCCGATTCGGACGATGCGGAATAAATGGATGTCGGTTCTCAAGCGGAGGGCAAGTGCACGGGTGCTTGCCCTCACTCGGAGGTGACGATGCGGGAGCGGCTGATTAACTTTGGGGCGGGTCCGGCCATGATGCCGGAAGCCGTGCTTCGGCGAATCCGTGAAGAGGCTTTCGATTACTGCGGGTCGACCGTTTCCGTTTTCGAACTTGGGCACCGCACGCCTGAATTCGAGGCAATTCTCGGCGGTTTGAGAGATCGAATTCGACGACTTCTCGCCGTTCCGAAGGATTACGACATTCTCTTCTGTCAGGGAGGCGGACGGCTGCAGTTCGCCATGGTTCCGATGAATCTCTTCGGAGCTGGAGCCATCGCAAGCTATATTGTGACGGGATCGTGGAGTCGGAATGCGCAGCGCGAGGCGCTTCGCATCGGCCGAGTGCAGACAGCCTTTGCCGGCAACGGCACGCATGCGCCGAGACCAGACGAGTACGAGTGCCTGCCCGAGGCGGCATACCTCTACTACTGCGATAACGAAACGGTTCACGGGGTGGAATTTCGGGATCCGCCGAAGGCTCCGGAGCGCGTTCCTCTCGTGGCGGACATGTCGAGCAACTTCCTCTCTCGTCCGGTCGATGTGAGCCGCTTCGGTCTGATCTGGGCCTGCGCGCAGAAGAATTTTGGAATTGCAGGTCTTTCGGTCGTCATCATTCGACGCGACCTTTTAGGCTTGGCGGCCCCGAATGTCCCGACTCTCATGAATTTCAGCGTGTACTCGCGCACCGGGAGCACGCCCAATACACCGCCCATTTTCGCCATTTACGTCGCCGCTCTTATGGCCGAATGGATTGAGGCCGAGGGCGGACTTGAAGAAATGAACAGTCGTGCGCTTGCTCGATCGTCGATCATCTATTCGACGCTCGATGAACTGAGAGATGTTTATGCGCTGCCTGTCGAGCCCGAGTCGCGCAGCCGCATGAACGTGGTGTTCCGATTGGCGGACGAAGAGGCGACGGGCGAATTTCTTGCCGGAGCCGCCCGTCGGGGGCTGATCAATCTTGCCGGTCACCGGTCGGTAGGCGGAATCCGGGCTTCTCTCTACAACAGCATGCCCATGAAGGGCGCCGAACGGCTTGCCGAGTATCTGCGCGAGTATGCTGGCCGCACCTTGGCCAGGAAAAGGTCAAGCCCCGCGCAGTCTCGCGGGCGATGAAGATGCAAACCTAAGGCTCGTTATGAAACACAGCAATATTCCTGTCATTGCCATTGACGGCCCGGCCGCGAGCGGCAAGGGCACAATCGCCGGACGCGTTGCGAAGGCGCTCGGATTCCACTACCTCGACAGCGGCGCGCTCTATCGACTTGCCACGCTTGCGGCGCTCAAGGCCGGCATTTCGCTTGACGACGCACAGGCGCTTGAATTTACGGCATCTCGGCTTGCCCCTGTTTTTGAAGCCGGTCGGATCCTGCTTGACGGGGAGGATGTTACGCAGGCAATTCGCTCCGAGGCGGTGAGTGCCGCAACATCGAAGGTCGCGGCGGTGCCCGGAGTGCGCCGGGCTCTCTTTGAGCTTCAGCGCCGCGCCGCTCGAGCTCCCGGACTTGTGGCCGATGGTCGGGACATGGGGACGGTCGTTTTCCCCGAAGCGCCGCTTAAGGTCTTCATGACGGCTTCCGCGCGTGTGCGCGCTGAGCGTCGTTACCGCCAACTCCTTGAGCGCGGCGAGAAGGCTGACCTCAATATGTTGACTGCGGATCTTGAAGCGCGAGATAGGCGGGATCGTGAGCGCGCTTCCGCTCCGCTCAAGCCGGCCGACGATGCCCGACTGCTCGATACCTCTGCGATGGGCATTGAAGAGGTCGTCGGAAAAGTCCTCGAGTGGTGGGACGAGTGCCGCTAAGTTGTTGTAAGATGCGGATTTCCGTTTTGTCCCTTCGGGGATGAAGCTTTTTATCAACCAACTCCGCCCTCAAGACCGCAGCGTGCGACGCCGGCGACTTCTGGGTGTGCATCCCTAGTTTTCTTTTCACAATGTCCAACGAAACCAACAAGCCCGAATCCTTTGCCGAGCTTTTTGAGCAGAGCCTTGCCAATCAGGAAATGCGTCAGGGTGAAGTCATCACCGCTGAAGTCGTCCGCGTCGACTACAACTTCGTCGTTGTCAACGCAGGCCTGAAGAGCGAAGCTTATGTGCCCATCGACGAGTTCAAGGATGATCGCGGCGAAGTGACCGTCCAGCCCGGCGACTTTGTCTCCGTGGCCATCGAAGCCGTTGAAAACGGTTATGGCGACACGATTCTCAGCCGCGACAAGGCCAAGCGTCTGGCCGCCTGGATGAACCTCGAGCAGGCCCTCGAAAGCGGCGAACTCGTGACGGGTACGGTGACGGGCAAGGTCAAGGGCGGTCTCACCGTCATGACGAACGGCATCCGCGCGTTCCTTCCCGGCTCTCTGGTGGATACGCGTCCCGTCAAGGATACGACGCCCTACGAAGGCAAGACCTTCGAATTTAAGGTCATCAAGCTCGACCGCAAGCGCAACAACGTGGTGGTCTCCCGCCGCGCTGTCGTCGAAGCCGCGATGGGCGAAGAACGTGCCAAGCTCCTTGAAACGCTCCAGGAAGGCATGGTCGTCAAGGGCATCGTGAAGAACATCACGGACTACGGTGCCTTCGTTGACCTCGGCGGTATCGACGGTCTTCTTCACATTACGGATCTGGCCTGGCGCCGCGTCCGCCATCCGAGCGAAGTCGTTCAGGTTGGTCAGGAAATTGAAGCCAAGGTTCTCAAGTTTGACCGTGAAAAGTGCCGCGTTTCGCTCGGCCTCAAGCAGCTCGGCGAAGATCCGTGGATCGGCATTTCCCGCCGCTATCCGAAGGGCACGCGCCTCTTCGGCAAGGTCACGAACATCACGGACTACGGCGCTTTTGTCGAAGTCGAAGCCGGCATCGAAGGCCTTGTTCACGTTTCCGAAATGGATTGGACGAACAAGAACGTCGATCCGCGCAAGATCGTCACGCTCGGCGAAGAAGTCGAAGTCATGGTTCTTGACATCGACGAAGATCGCCGCCGTATCAGCCTCGGCATGAAGCAGTGCAAGCCGAATCCTTGGGAAGAATTTGCCCAGACGCACAATCGCGGCGACAAGGTGAGCGGCCAGGTGAAGTCGATCACCGACTTCGGCGTGTTCATCGGTCTGCCCGGCGGCATCGACGGTCTGGTGCACCTGTCGGACATCTCCTGGAACGAATCCGGCGAAGAAGCTGTCCGCCAGTTCAAGAAGGGCGACGAAGTCGAAGCCATCGTCCTCGGAATCGACACGGAGCGTGAACGCATCAGCCTCGGCATCAAGCAGCTTGGCGGCGATCCGTTCAGCACGTTCACGAGCACGCACGAAAAGAACACGGTCGTTAAGGGCACGGTGAAGTCCGTCGATGCCAAGGGCGCCGTGATCGACCTCGGCAACGATGTTGAAGGTTACCTGCGCGCGAGCGAAATCTCCGCCGAACGCGTGGAAGATGCGTCGACCGTCCTTAAGGAAGGCGACGAGGTCGAAGCGCTCATCACGAACATCGATCGCAAGAACCGCAACATTCAGCTTTCGATCAAGGCGAAGGATGCCGCGGAAGCTCGTGATGCTCTCGATCGTCTTAACGCCGATGCTGGCGCCTCGACGGGCACTACGAACCTCGGCGCGCTTCTGAAGGCGAAGCTGGAACAGAAGTAATCTGAGCTTATGGAGGAGACCATGGGTGACACCATGACCAAATCCGAGCTCAAAGGAGCGCTCTTCGAGTCAGAACGGACAAAAACGAAGTCCGAGCTGATTGAAGAGCTCTCCCGGCGTTTTACTTCGTTCCGTGAGCGAGATTGCGTTCTCGGCGGCAACGTGATCATCGATGCTATAGCTCAGGCCCTTGTGGACGGCGACCGCATCGAGATTCGGGGCTTCGGCTCCTTCGGGCTGAAGTATCGTCCCGAACGCATTGGACGCAATCCTCAGGACGGTTCTCCCGTATCCGTCCGCCCGCGCTACACCGTCTTCTTCAAGGCGGGAAAGAGCCTGCGTGAGCGAGTAGATGCGAGCAAGAAAGCCGACGACTGATCGCCGCGCCCGGTGAATGCCCTCTCAAAGGAGCATCCCGAAATAAAAGCCGCAGCTCCAAAAGAGTTGCGGCTTTTTTCTGCATAAAGATCCGCGAGGCACTAGAATTCAGCGGTTTAACTTTTTCCCGTGTTTCCTGCGGCTCTTACTTGCCGTCGGGGCAACGGGGCTGAATTTGCAACGAGGCGACCGGAGAAGGGTATGAATTTTGAGTTTTGGCACCTGATCGTCCTTCCCGCACTCTTTGCGGCTGGTTGGCTCTGCCGAGGTTTCGACGCGAAGCAGCGGGCAGGTGGTGCCGAGCTCCCTCAGACCTACTCGCGGGGCGTTTCCCTGCTTCTGTCTGGTGAATCTGACAAGGCGATCGACGCCTTCGTTGAAGCCGTGAAGCTGGATCCTCAGCAGATCGAGCTTCACCACGTTTTGGGAAATCTCTTCCGTGCCCGCGGCGACTTTGAGCGGGCGATTCGACTGCACCGCCATATATACAACCGCGCAGAGCTCAACGATGCTGAGCGCACTGCAGCGCTGCGCGAGCTCGCAGAGGACTACATTCAGGCGGGGCTTTTCGACCGGGCCGAAGCGGCTTTCCGGCGACTCTCAGAAGTCCCTAGCGAGCATCTCGCGGCGCTTCACCGACTGCTGGAGATCTACGTCACTGAACACGAATGGCAGGCGGCTGTAGATACTGCCGAGCGTCTTGAAGCGAAGGCCGGTGAAAACCATTCGGCTGAAATTGCGCATTTCCATTGCGAGAAGGCCGAAATCGCCATGAAGCGCAAGGACTTTGAGGCGGCTGACGCAGAAATTACGCTTGCTGTCATGCAACGAGCTACGCCGCGAGCTCCCATTCTTGCAGGAAGGTCTGCCGCCTTGCAGGGCAATCTTGAAGGCGCAGTGCGCTGGTGGCGTGAAGTGGCGCAGGATTACCCAGAGCACTCGTCTCTGATCATCGGAGAGCTTGCGGATGCCGTATACAAGCTCGGGGATGCTGCAGGAGCAGAAAATCTCCTTCGCGACACGATTGCTCGCTCGGACTCCGTTGATGCTTTTGAAGCGGCGCTTTCCCGCATTGCGGCATGGGATGGTGCTGAAGCGGCAACGACTGCGGCACGGCAGATGCTGCAACGCCAGCCGAGTCTTTCGGCGTTCAGCGCCTTGATGGAACTCAAGCTTAAGGCGGCGCCCGACGATGCGGATTTGAAGCTCCTTTCCGGACTTCTCAAGCGTCACGCCCGGCGGCTTGCCCGCTACCAGTGCCGTCACTGCGGCTTCCTTGCATCGAATTTTGCCTGGCATTGCCTCGGATGCGGTGCTTGGGACAGCTTCCCGCCGCGAAGACTCGAAGAGTCGAAGCGGGGCAGCTGAAATTTCTTGGATCGAGAGGTTTGAATTGCGGTTTTGATGCAGTTGGGCCTCAGAGCAAAAAGCTCGTAATGGGTGAGAGAAAAGCGGGATCAAAAGGCCCGTCTTTTCTCGACGTCGGTACACAAAACAGATTCTCAACAGCCAACTACTTGATGATACGGAGCTCGAAGATGATTGATAAGATTTCTCGGCGAATGCTTTTTGCGGGGATGGCCTCGGCTTTTCTTTTCGGCGCCACGGCTGTTCAAGCTGCCGGAACGCTCCGCGTAGCGACGAACGCTGTTTTCCCGCCCTTTGAATTCGTCAACAGCCAGACTGGCGCCATGCAGGGTTTTGAAGTGGATGTGGTGAAGGCCATGGCTCAGGCGATGGGCAAGGAACTTCAGCTCGAACAGCTTGGCTTTGATGCCATCATCCCCGCCATTCTTTCAGGCACGTACGATGTGGGCGCTTCTGGTTTTTCTGTTACGCCTGAGCGTGCAAGGAAGGTTCTCTTCACGATGCCCTTCTATAAGTCTGGGCTTACGATTCTTACCGTCAAGGGCAATGAAGGCTCCATCAAGAGCTTCGACGATTTGAAGGGCAAGAAAATCAGCGTGCAGCTTGGGACAACATCCATGTCGTTTGCGCGCAAGATTGAGGGAGCTGAGGTGAGCACCTTCAACAACGCCGGCGAAGCTATTTTGAATTTGATTGGAGGCAACTGCGACGCCGTCATCAACGATAAGCCTGTTACCGACTACATCCTCACGCAGAACAAGAACATGGCGTCGAAGACGGTGCATCTGCCGGTGATGGCCTCGGCAGACATGTTTGCAATGGTGGTATCGAAAAAGAACAAAGCGCTCTGCGAGGAAATGAATGCCGCGCTCAAGCAGATCAAGGCAGACGGCACGTTCGACAAGATCCACGAGAAATGGTTCGGCCGTCCGGCTGATCCGGATCTTCTGAAGTAAGAGTCTACTGAGCAAGCCGCCAACGGCCCTCGGCATCAGCAGCCGCTGGGCCGTTTTTGGTTGTTGATAACCGCCCGCAGCCAATCCGCACGGTGCGCTGTGGCGGAAAGCCCTCTCCTATCCGATTCGGAGTCTCTGAGGATCGAGATTCGTTACAAATGCGGCGAAGCTTTTACGTGAGCCGTGAAGTCGAACGCATAAAATAAGCTTCTGCCCATTTAGTGAGGCAGACAGCTTTGTATTTATTCAGAAAAACAATGATCAAGCGTATCAGCCTTCTGATTTTGGCCAACCTGGCCGTGTTCATCATGCTCTCGGTGGTGCTCACCCTGGTGCAGGTGCTTTTCGGCGTGCAGTTCGGCGGCATGGCCGGTCCTGGCGGCCTCAAGTTGAGCACGTTGTTCGTGTATTCCATGGTTGTCGGCTTCGCTGGCTCCATCATTTCTCTACTGCTTTCGAAGTCAATGGCCAAGATGTCGATGGGCGTGCGGACGATCGATCCGCAGGCGCCATCGGATCGAGCCGAGGCTTATCTCGTCGATGTGGTGCGTCGTCAGTCGCAGGCTGTGGGCTTGCCGATGCCTGAAGTTGGCATCTATGACGGCTCTCCCAATGCTTTTGCAACCGGCGCCTCTCAGTCGAGTTCGCTTGTTGCCGTATCGACGGGGCTTCTTGCGACAATGTCGCCCGACGAGGTCGAAGCTGTCATCGCACATGAAATTTCGCACGTGAAAAACGGCGATATGGTGACGATGACTCTCCTGCAGGGCGTCATGAACACGTTCGTCGTCTTTTTCTCCCGCGTCATTGGCTGGGTTGTGGATCGTCAGATCCTTCGCAACGAGGACGATCGTCCTGGCGCGGGCTACTACATCACGTCGATGGTGCTCGACATTGCGCTTGGACTATTGGCCTCGATGGTGGTCGCTTACTTTAGCCGTTGGCGTGAATTTCACGCTGATGCGGGTGCGGCGCGCATCATGGGCGGAGCCAATCCGATGATCGATGCTCTGCGCCGACTTGGCGGTCTCGAAACCGAGGAGCTGGCCGGTTCGCTGAAGGGATTCGGCATAGCCGGCGGTCCGGCGTCGCTCTTTGCGAGTCATCCCTCGATCGAGGATCGCATTGAGGCGCTGAAGACAAACCGGTACAGCGCAGACTGAGGAATTCTGTTTGTCGATAAAGAGAAAGGGTTGTGAACCGCAAGGATCTCAACCCTTTTTTGATGCGTCCGTGGTGGTCAATAGCTCACGGTCACCTCAATTCCCGCTGCTCGGACAAGATCGGCGATATGGTCAAGCTCTTCCTTCGTCGCCTTCTGAAGACCCTCGCCAGGGGTTTCACGGTCGATCGTGTAGATTGTGACGAGCCTTGGGCCGATGCGTTTGATCGCCTCAAGCCACGGTAGCACGTACTCGTTGCTGGTATTGTCGACGGACTGCCCCTGCCAAGTTCCCTTCATGAACATGGTCTGAATGATGGCGTGCTTGCCGAAAGCCTCCATTCGAGCAAGAAGCTTCGGAAGGTCGTAGTGAGCGTTCGGTCGGTCGACGCGGAGGATGTAGTCAAGATTGACCGTATCAAGCTTGAGGAGGGGATTGTCAATCTTGAGGAGCGCTTGGAAGACGTCCTCTTTCAGGATGTGCGTCGCATTCGTGAGAACACTGATGACGGCCTTTGGGCAGTATTCGTCACGAAGAGCGCGAACATCGTCGACGATCTCGGCAAACTGCGGGTGTCCCGTCGGTTCGCCATTGCCGGCGAAGGTGAGCGTATCAGGAATGACATTTTCGGCGCGCAGCGTTTCGAGCTTGTCTCTCAGGACGGAACGGACCAATTCTCTGGAGGGCATGCGTGCGTGGGGAGGCCGCTCCGCGTTGAGGCCGCATTCACAGTAGATGCAGTCGAAGGAACAGATCTTTCCGTCCGCGGGAAGGAGATTAATTCCAAGCGAAATGCCGAGTCGGCGCGAATGGATCGGGCCAAACACGGGACTCGCATAGAGAATGGTGGTCATGAAGCACTCCTTGAGAAGAACAGCTCCATAACCATAGCAGAGCGCGTGCTATTTTTTTGCAAGCACTCGAGCGATCTCTTCGGCTGAGTGTTCTTCGTCAAGTGAAAAGTGACGCCCTACCCAGAGCGACATTGCGGCGAGTGACACTCCGGTGAGTAGCAGACCAAAGGCCGTTGCGCCCCAAAATCCGTATACCCCGTACGGACCGCCGACCCAGTCGCCTTCAAATGCGAGGAAATAGCCGCACCCGAGGCCGACGCCCCAGAGCATGACGCCGTAAACGATCATTGGGAGCGTGGTGACACGGTAGCCTCGCAGAGAGAACGAGCTCACCGTCTGCATGGCGTCGAAGACGTGGTAGCCGCAGCCGAAGACGACGAGCGCGCAGGCGAGCGCGTGAACTCCAGCCTCTCGCGTGTAGAGCCAAATGATGGGCTCTCGCAGGATGAAGAGGAGAGCTGACATGACTGCAGCTATCACGACCGTGGTGAGGAGGCTGCGTTTAAGCACAAGAAATGCAATGCCGGGCCAGCGGGCGCCGAGACACTGCGAAATCAGCACAGAAGTGGCGATGCCGATCGAAAGCGGAATCATGTAGCACATGGAAGTAAGATTCGCCACGATCTGGTGAGCGGAGATGATTTCCGATCCGAAGCGTGAAACAAAGATCGCCATCAGCGTGAAGCTGGAGACTTCAAAGAAGGTGCATAAGCCGATCGGCACGCCGACTCGAAGCTGTTCCTTGAGGAAGGACCAGATGGGAGGCGTGATTCGATCGACGTGCATGCGCTTATAGAAGGGATCCCTCTTCCAAATGATGAGATACGTAAAAAAAGCAAGGACCGAGAGCGTGAAGAAGGAAATCCCGGCACCGCCGCCGCCGAGCGCAGGGAAGCCGAACCAGCCGTACATGAAGATTGCGTTGAGCGGTGCCTTCAGTGCAAGCATGCCCAGCGAGACCCACATGGTGACCCGGGGACGCGATACCGCTGCATTGAGGGAAATGAAGGAGCGGGCGCCCATGCTGAAAGGCAAAGCCATCGCCGTCCAGAACATGTACTGGGCCGTCATGCGGGCGACTTCGCCTTTGACCTGACCGAGCGAAATCCAAAAATCCGTGCAAAGAAGGATGGGTACGCCGATGAGCGAAAGAAGTCCCGCAAGCCAGAAGTTCTGCACGAGCTCTTCTCCAATCCTTCCGTACCGCTGCGCGCCGAAGTGGTGACCGGCGATCGGACTCAAGCCCTGAAGAATCCCGACGAGTCCCATCAGTACGGAAATCGTCGATGCGATGCCGAGCGCGATGGCTGCCAGGTGATCCTTGCCGAGCTGCCCGGCCATGATGGTGTCGATGGTGCCGCTCCCGATGATGGCGAGATTGGCTACGTAAATGGGGCCCGCAAGGCGGAGCAGGGCTTTGAAGGATACGTCGGGCGGAGGCAGGGATGACTTCATACCGAGCGGCGCTTATTTTGAGGGAAAGGCAAGGGGAAAAACAGGCCGTCGATGTTCAGAGGCACGGCCTGGCACGAGGAGGATGACCTCGTCGGTGTGCGGGCGGGCGATGGGCGAACCGATTGCGTTGTCCGGCAACGGTCCCGAGCGGTCACGCATCACCGCGAAACGACAGGCCTCCGTTGGGGTCCGAGAAAAGGGAACGTGGCCGTAGTGGACGAGTACGGCTCGGATGCCGAGCGGAAGGTTCTTGTCTTCAACCCGTTCGTCGGGCTCAAGCCCCAATCGGCGAAGTTCTTCTGCAACCTCGACGGCTACGGTCGCGTAGGAGCGCGCACGGTCGATTGCCGTATGGAAAAGTCCGAAGAGGAGGGATGCGACCAGTGTGAGACCCGCGGCGGCGAGCCATGGGCCGCGCCAGGCTACGATCGGACGATGCGTCGTGCGCCAGACGACAAAGACGACCCAGAGCGCCGTTACAACGACGCCGAGGGCGAGTCCGCTGTCCATCAATGGCCGCACGCCTGGCGCAAGCATTTCAATCGAGGCGGCCATTTTTGGGGGGATGCCGACGAGCCAGGCAAACCAGTAAAGCCAGAGGGTGGCCGCGGCAAGCGAAAAGACCGAAAGTGAGAACCAGTCGAGGAGATTCTCTTGAGCTCTGCGCAGCGTGATAAGACTGAACGCGGCGAAGACCGACAGGCTGGGGATGCAGGCAAGGAACACCATGTCGGCTGATTCCATGCTTGAGAAGAGAGCCGAAAGAATCCCCGTGGCGCTCAGCATGAGCGGAAGGAAAAGATGCGTGCGGTCGAGTTGTCTTCGCCAGCTGAAAAGGCCCCAAACGACCAGCGGCCAAATGGGGCAGAGGTACCAAACGAAATTCTTGAGAAGCCACTCGAGCGTGCGCAGATCGAAGATGCCGAAGTCGGCCGCTTGCAGATGCGTCCAGGCGAGGAACCACTCAACCACTTTGCCTTCGGGGAGCAGAAACCATGCCGCCAAAGCCCAGATGCTGATCGGGGTAAGCGCCGAAACGAGCAGGATCAGAATGCGGCGGTCCCTGTTTCCAGGATAAGAGCGTACGCAGACGTTGACGATGAGCGAGGCGGCAAGGAGCCACACTCCGGCAAAAATGGTCGAGCCGAGAGCCGCGAGGCTTGCTGCGAGGCCGGCCGTCACCGTGCCGCTTATTGGGTTGCGAAGGGCGCGGGCAAGCCCGAAGAAATTCAGCGCGGCCATGCTGAGAAGCACGATGGCAGGAACAGCTTCGTGCTGACGGGTCGCAATTCCGAATGTGGCTACAAAGAGCAGTACGGCGCTGTCGGCGACGACGCGGCTGTAGTCGCGCGGAGACGCCTCGCCGCCGAACGCGAAGGCGACAGGCTGCGCTTCACGCCGACGAGCAATGCTCCAGGCGCCGTACCAAATCGCGCACGCCGTGCCGGTGAACCAGAAGACGGAGGCGAGACGGTAGGCCTGGACGTCTCCTACCCAAGGGCTAAATATGAGAATGAAGACCGCAGAAACCCAACCGGCAAGCGGGCCAGCAGCGGGAGCCGCTCTGCCGAAGACGTTCGGCAGGAGCCAATCGGTGAGGCTGCCCGACGCCATCGTAGCCGCAATGCCGAAACTTTCTGCGTCGCGCAACGTCCAGAGCTCGCGCGCCCAAAGCCCGCAGAAAATGAAAAGCGCCAGGAGAGCCAGCAACGCATAGCGAGGCAGCTTGCGGGCTTCTTCGCGGGACATTTGGGCGGGAGTGGGGCGCTGATTGATCACGATGCTGGCAAATGAAATCGACAGTAGCGAAGAGGAAGCCAAACCGAAAGTGAGTCCAAGGCGACGGTGGCCTCGCCTTCGCTGACAGTCTTAGCACAAAGAAAAGGACAGCCCCATTCAGAACTGTCCTTTTTGCGCCCAAGCAGAGACTTGGGCTCCGAAAAGGCGAAGGGATTACTTCGCCGCCTTGGCGGCTTCGGCAGCGGCGTTGAGCGCCTTCTGCTTGGCAGCGAACTTCGCGCGGAACTTTTCGACACGGCCCGCTTCAACGATGCGCGTCTGGGCGCCCGTGTAGAACGGGTGGCTCGCGGACGAGGTATCGAGCTTGAAAAGCGGGTAGGTCTGACCGTCGATCTCGACCGTTTCCTTCGTCTGAACGGAGGACGGGATGATGAACGTCTTGTTGATCGAGAGGTCGACGAAGGCGACCGGACGGTATTCAGGGTGAATATTCGGCTTCATTTTTGATTGGGTTTCCTAGTTTGTTTGTCGGTCGCCCTGAAAGCCTTGCGCTCCCGCCGACGCGAAGTCGGTCTTACGGCGGGCATGCTTTCCACGTGCCAACTGGGAAGCCGTTGATTATTGCAGAATTTGGGTCGATGCGCAATCAACCACGAAGCTTAAGGAATCCGAAAAGCGGGGATCGTTAAAATCCTCGTCGTCATATTCACCCTCGCCTCATAGGGGACCCAACAAATGCCTCAATTTTCCCGCTGCGTCATTGCGACGCGCGAAAGTCCGCTTGCCATGTGGCAGGCTCTTCATGTTCAAGAACTTATGCGCGCGCGCTATCCGAACGCGCAGATTGACATCCTCGGGATGACGACGCGCGGCGACCAGATCCTTGACCGCACGCTCTCCAAGGTGGGCGGCAAGGGGCTTTTCGTGAAGGAGCTCGAAACGGCCATGAAGGCGGGCGAGGCTGATCTTGCCGTGCATTCGCTCAAGGATGTGCCGATGGTGCTTCCCGAAGGATTTGAGCTTGCAGCTGTGAGCAAACGCGAAGATCCCCGCGATGCCTTCATTTCTCCGAAGTACGCCTCGCTCGATGAGATGCCGGCTGGCTCGCGCGTCGGCACGGCTAGCCTGCGCCGTGAACTGATGCTTCGCATGCGGTATCCCCACCTTAAGGTGCTTCCGGTGCGCGGGAACGTCGGCACGCGTCTGCGCAAGCTCGACGCAGGGGAGTTCGATGCTCTGGTGATGGCGAGTGCGGGATTTAAGCGCCTCGGCCTTTCGGAGCGCATCCGCATGATCATACCGGCGGAAGTGAGTCTTCCTTCTCCCGGACAAGGTGCGCTTGGCGTGGAAATTCGGGCGGGCGATGAAGTGCTGCGTGATGCGGTCGCTTTCATCAATGATCCTGACACCCGGGCCTGTTGCGTGGCCGAACGTGCCGTTTCCCGCGCGCTCGGCGGTTCCTGCCAGGTGCCGCTTGCCGCATATGCGGTCGTGGAATCGGGAGAATTGTGGTTGCGAGCTCTTGTGGGAAATCATCATACGGGCGAGAGCGTGCATGCCGAGGCCCGCGGTGCGGTTGATGATCCGGAAGGACTGGCGGCTCGTGTCGTCGCAGATCTGAAGGCGGCGGGTGCCATGGCACTTCTTGACGCGGTGCTGTGCGAATGAAAACGCTCGCGGGCCGACCGCTGATCTTGATGCGTCCGGGCGAGGCCAACAATCGGTTGGCCGCTCGCCTGGAGTCGGCGGGCGGTGAAGTTTGGCGCTGGCCGGCCTTTGCCATTCGTTTACCGGATGAGACGGAGCTGCTTGAGCGGCGTCTCGCCAACTTGAGCGACGTCGAGATGGTCGTGCTCCCAAGCCCATCCTCAGTGGCTGCCGTTGCCCATTGGGTTCGGCGCTGGCCCGATCATGTGGTGCTTGCCACTGTTGGAGAAGGTACGGCGCGGGCCATTCGAGCAGCTTGGGGCGAAGATGTCCGGCTGCTCTACCCCGAGGGAGAGGCGGAGCGCTCGGGCAGCGAAGCGCTTTGGCGGCTTGTCTTGCAGGCGGGCGCACCTTCTCGCGTCCTGTTTCTGCGTGGTCAGACCGGCCGCGAATGGCTCCCCGAGCAGTTCCGGCGGATCGGCAGCGACGTGGAGGTTCACTGCGCCTACGTTCGCGTGCCTCTCGAACTTTCGACGCATGAGGCGGAACGTCTCGGCCGAGCGCTCTCCGGCCCTGCGCCGATTGTGTACATTACGAGTACCGATGCTGTGGAGGTTTTGCTTCATGCCGTGCGCGTGGTGCCTGCTGCCCGAACATGGCTCCTTTCTGGGGCGGCTTTAACGATTCATCCGCGCGTCAGCGCTCGGCTGGCTGAGGCGGGTTTTGCCCGCATCGAGGTAACGTCTCCCGACGATTCGGCGGTGGAGCTTCACATACGCGGAATGCTCGAGCTTTAAGCTGCATTTTCCTGACAGCTCGGCCGGACGTTCTCCGCTTTTGGAAAGGATTTCGATGTCGAGCATGTATTTCGCGATCTATCAGCCCCGGGCGCTTTCGGGGCGGTTTGAAGAAGCCTCTCAGCGTCTGCAGAAGGCGCTTGCCCTCTGTGCCGAACGCGCTCAAGGCGCCCCTTTTTCTTTTTTTGCGCCGATGGGCGCAATTGAAGGCGGTATCGGACTCGATGCCCTGCGTTTCCCTTGGGTGCGCGCCCGTTATGAGCTTGCCGTCGCCCAGGTTGCCTCCGCCGCGCGAAGTGCATCGGCCCATCTTTTTCTTCCCGTTTGGGGAAACAACGGGGTTGAACCCATGTGGTGCGGTCCTGAAGGGACGGGCTTTCGAAAGCTTGATGCGCCTGTTTGCCTCGCGCCAGGCCTTGCTGTTTCAACGCCGCAGGATTTGTCGGGTTCGGTCGCATGGCGTTTCGATGCCCTGCACCAATGTTGGAATACGGGAAGCGCCCGCCCTGAAGCCGATCGTCGGATTTGGGTTGAGGCGAGCCTCGCGGGTGGTGAAGCCGATCAAATTTATGTGGGGCGCTCGCGGCTCTCGTCTGCCGATGAAACCGTTGAGGCTGATGATTTTGAAGAGGATCTGCGCTGGGTACGCGTCGAGACGCATGCTGAAGGCACTCCATCGGTCATTCCTGCAGACGGCCGTCCGGCCCGTCGGGTCGTGCTCGGAGATCTGCGCTTTCGAGCGGCGGCCGCGGCGATTCGCGACTACGTCGGCGCGTCCCGGTCGTCGGGCATCGTGCTTGGGCTTTCCGGCGGCGTCGACAGCGCACTTGTTGCGGCGCTTGCCGTTGAGGCCCTTGGGGAGGAACGCGTCTGCGCGCTGATGCTGAAGTCCCGCTTCACTTCCGAGGAGAGCGTTCGCATCGCGCAGGAAACTGCCGACGGGCTCGGAATTCGCATGGAGGTGCGTACAATCGAACGCCTTCATGAAGCGGCTCAAGCTGAACTTGCGGTCGACGTGGGCCGGCTGCTCGTGGGCGACATCACGGATCAGAACGTGCAGGCGCGTTTGAGGGCGCTCTGGCTCATGGCGTTGTCGAACCGTTGGGGCCGACTGATGCTCTGCACTTCCAATAAGGCCGAGTCCGCCATGGGTTATGGGACGCTTTACGGCGACCTTGCGGGAGGCTTTGCGCCGATCGCCGATCTCTGGAAGCGTGAGGTGAGGGATCTTTGCCTTGACTTCAACCGCTCGCAGAGCGCGCGACATATTCCGGAAACGGTCATATTCCGCGAGCCGACGGCAGAACTTCGCCCGAATCAGCGCGATTCGGACAGCCTGCCGCCCTACGATCGCATCGAACGGGTCATGCGGGCGGCGATGTCCGCTGAGTTTGATCCCGCATGCTGGGGAGCGGACGATCTGTCCATCGTCGAGCGTGCGGCGAGCTTTGCTTTCAAGCGGCGTCAGTGTCCGCTCGCGCTCCGCCTCTCTGAGACGACGCTCGCGGATTTCGATTTGAACTACGGCGTCAACCGGTCAATCTTCGGCTGAACTGCAAGCGCTTCCTGTGAGGAAGCCCATGCGCATACGCATACGCTGCAACAGCAGCCATCCAGACTGACGATAGGGAACGAGTGCGGACGTTTATGAGCAAAAAGCCCGCTCGGACGGGGATCACGAGCGGGCTGGGAAGCGGGAAGGCGCTCAGCGCTTCATCAAGTTGAAGAATTCGTCGTTCGTCTTCGTGGCCTTCAGCTTATCGAGAAGGAATTCCATGGCTTCAAGCTCGTCCATGTCGTAGAGGAACTTGCGCAGCACCCAGATCTTCTGCAGAACGTCGGGCTTCAAGAGCAGTTCCTCGCGGCGCGTGCCCGAACGGTTGAGATTGATCGCCGGATAAACGCGCTTCTCGGCCAGACGGCGTTCGAGATGGATTTCATTGTTGCCCGTGCCCTTGAATTCTTCGTAGATCACGTCGTCCATGCGTGAGCCCGTGTCGATCAGGGCCGTGCCGATGATGGTCAGCGAGCCGCCTTCCTCCAAGTTCCGTGCGGCGCCGAAGATGCGCTTCGGGCGTTCCAGCGCGTTCGCGTCTACGCCGCCCGTGAGAACCTTGCCCGAAGACGGAATCACTTGGTTGTAGGCGCGCGCAAGACGCGTGATCGAATCAAGGAGAACCACGACGTCGCGCTTCGATTCGGCGAGGCGTTTGGCTTTCTCGATGACCATTTCGGCCACTTGAACATGTCGAAGCGCCGGTTCATCGAAGGTTGCGGCCACAACTTCGCCGCGCACCGTACGCTGCATTTCCGTCACTTCTTCAGGGCGTTCGTTGACGAGCAGGACCATCAGCACGACTTCAGGATGGTTTGCGCTGATGGCGTGCGCAATGTGCTGCAGCAAAACGGTCTTGCCCGATTTCGGGGGCGCGACGACAAGTGCGCGTTGTCCCTTGCCGATCGGGGCGATCATGTCGATGATGCGACCCGTCAGATTCTCGTCACCGCGCATGTCGCGCTCGAGCCTGAGGGGCTCGTTCGGGAAGATCGGCGTGAGGTTCTCGAAGAGCATGCGGTGCTTGAGCGTTTCGGGCGCCTGACCGTTCACCGTTTCGACGCGCACGAGGGCGAAGTAGCGCTCCCCGTCTTTTGGAATGCGGACTTCGCCTTCGATGCTGTCGCCCGTGTGCAAATTGAAGCGGCGGATCTGCGATGGAGAGATGTAGATGTCGTCCGTACTCGCCAGATACGATGTGTCCGGACTGCGCAGAAATCCAAAGCCGTCGGGCAGGATTTCAAGCGTGCCGTCGCCGAAGATCGGTTCGCCGGCTTTGGCCTTCTTCTTAAGAATGGCGAACATGAGCTCCTGCTTTCGCATGCGCTGAGCGTTGTCGACTTCGAGCGCAATGGCCATGTCGAGGAGCTGGGAAACGTGAAGAGCCTTGAGGTCGGAAAGGTGCATGACAGAAGGGGATGCTCGGATCGGCCGGCTTCCCTAAGGGGTCGTAATCAAAGTCGGAGAGCATGAAACGGCGGCGCGCCGGAAGGATCGGACTGCACCGCCGCCGCTGTGCGAGACAGCTTAGAGATTCTTTTCAATGAAGGCGTCGAGCGTCGCCTGATCGCAGGCGCCGGTGCGCTGATCGACGGCGCGGCCTTCCTTGAAGGCAATGATGGTCGGAATGCCGCGAACGCCGAATTCGGCGGCCTTGCCCGAAGAGACGTCGACGTCATACTTGGCGATGACGGCGCGGCCGTCGAACGCGGCGGCGGCGGCCTCAAGCTTCGGAGCGAGCATGCGGCAGGGGCCGCACCACGGAGCCCAGAAGTCCACGAAGACGGGCAGAGGGTTCTTGTAGACGACTTCTTCGAAGTCGGCGTCAGTGATGTGAATGATTTCGCTCATGGTATCTCCTCAATCGTTCACTGCGCTGTCCGTGCACGCAGACGGAGTCTGCAGCAGGCTGCGCAGTGCATTTTTTTGCGGGAGTGTGTCGGGGCGCGGGCAACTCCGCCCGGGCCGAAAGGATGGAGAAGCGTTCAAGCGGCGCTGTGAAGAGCGCTCTGCGGCGCGCCGTCTTGAGTTGTCGGCGGTAATAGTAGCATCCTCGAAGCGCAAAAGGAGGGGGCCTCTCTTCAAACAAAGTGCAAGCGGAATTTGCCGTTTGGAGCGCATGTCGAATTGCATGCTCAAGACTTTGCATTTACCGGCCGGCTCCTCTATACTGCGACGCTTGGCGGGTCCCCTCGCATGCTGGTCCCAGGAACCTGGTCAGGTCGGGAACGAAGCAGCCATACTGGTGTTTCAGCAGTGCCGAGGATAAGGCTCGCCATTTTTGCATCCGGCTTTCGAGCATTGCGCGCCCCTCATGAACCTCTCGCTCTACCTGCTTTTCCTGCTGACGGGGGCCGTCACGGTTCTAACGCCGGGACCGGGCGTTCTGATGACAATCATGCGCTCTATGCAGTACGGCTATCGGGGTGCGGTCTGGACGATTTGCGGCACGAGCTCCGGCACCATCATCATGGCCTGCATATCCGGAACGGGAATCGGTTTTCTGTTGAGCCACTCCCCTGAGGCCTACGGCGCGCTTCGAGTGCTGGGTGCCGTCTACATGAGCTGGCTCGGCATTCGGTCCTGGCGCACCCAGCCTCCCGCGATCCATGCCGCTGTCGACGGAGCAGCCCCGAGTGCGGATGAGCCTCAGGTGAATCGACTTCATGCCTGTCTCGAAGGCGTCACGCTGCAGATGACGAACCCGATGCTCATCATGTTCTTCATCTCGCTCTTCCCGCAGTTCATTGATCCGAACTTCGATTACGCCCGTCAGTTCGCCATCCTTACGGGAAGCTACTTTGCGCTCGTTTTCATCATTCATTCGGGCTACAGCCTCACGGTCACGCATTTTCGAGGCGCGCTTGCCAACCGCGGCGCTTCCCGCATCATTTACCGCATCGGCGGCACGCTTTTCCTTCTTTTGGCCGCACAAGTCTTCCTGAGCGTCCTTTGGGGCTGAAGACGCCGCCATTTACAATGGCGGGATGATTTTTAACGACGATCCTCACTACTCATGAGCAGCTACCAGGTTTTGGCGCGCAAATGGCGGCCGCACGACTTTGAATCGATCGTCGGTCAGGATGCCGTCGTTCAGGCGCTCACGCGGGCGCTGGACGAAAAGCGCCTCCACCACGCCTATCTTTTTACGGGAACCCGAGGGGTCGGCAAGACCACCATTTCCAGAATTTTCGCCAAGGCGCTCAACTGCCGCGGCTCCGACGGCCAGGGTGACGTTACGTCGCATCCCTGCGGCGTTTGCGAGGCGTGCCGGGCAATCGACGAGGGGCGTTTTGTCGACTACATCGAAATGGACGCCGCTTCCAACCGTTCGGTCGAGGACATGACGGCGCTCCTTGAGCGGGCCATGTATGCGCCGACGGTCGGCCGCTACAAGGTCTACATGATCGACGAAGTGCACATGCTGAGCAGCACGGCTTTCAACGCCATGCTGAAGACCTTGGAAGAGCCGCCCGAATACGTCAAGTTCATTCTGGCGACGACCGATCCGCAGAAGGTGCCGGTGACGGTGCTCTCGCGTTGTCTGCAGTTTAATCTGCGCAACATGACGCCCGCGGGGATCGTCAGTCATCTCGCGCACATTCTTGAGGTTGAGAAGGTTCCGAGCGAAACGCAGGGACTGCGCCTCATTGCGGATGGTGCCCGCGGATCGATGCGCGATGCGCTTTCCCTTCTTGACCAGGCGATCGCATACAGCGGCGGCAATGTAACGGGCAAGGCCGTGCGGAACATGCTCGGCATGTCGAGCTCCGAGGCTCTTTTCGGCATCCTCAAGGCCTATGCGGCCGGAGATGCCGAAGCGATGCTTGAAGGCGCCGATCGCATGCAGACGGAGGGGGCGTCCTTTGATCAGGCGCTTCGAGACATTGCGGGCATTCTGCATCGCGCGGCGCTCATGCAGCGCGTCTCGACGGCGGTTGCTCAGGACGATCCCGACTATGCGGCGCTTGCCTCGCTCGCGGCATCGCTGGCGCCCGAAGAGATCCAGTTGTGCTATCAGATTGCGCTCCACGGCCGAAACGACCTGGGCCTTGCGCCCGACGAATATGCGGGCTTCACGATGACGCTCTTGAGGATGCTTGCATTTAAGCCGGCGGGCTTCAAGGCGCCCCACGTACCGTCTCGAGGAGAAGAGCCGAAACGTCGGAATGAGGCGTTGAAGACGGCGTCCTCGCATAGGGACAAGCCCGAAGCGTCAAGACCCGAGCCTCCAGCTCCGCCGCCGGTCCTTGCTGATGAGACGCCTCCTTGGGGAGAGCCAGCCGCCGGTTGAGAAGGCTCCCGAGTTCGATGTTCCCGAAGATGTTCCGAGCGCGGATTCATCTTGGGAGCCCGAACCCCTCAACTGGCGGAAGATCATTCAGGGAGCGCGGCTTAAAGGCCCGGTGCGAATGCTCGCCGCGCAGTCTCAAGTGCTGCTACTGGAAGCGAACCGCGTAAAATTGCGGCTCGGGGTGCGGTCGATTGCCACTGAAGACAATCGAAGGATGCTCGAAGAATGCCTTTCGCGTTATCTCGGAAGAGCCTTTCGGGTTTCGTTCGAAGTCGGCATTCTCGAGGAGGGCGCTACAGTCGCCGAAGCTGAGCGCGAGGAGAGAGTCCGTGCCCGACAGGCGTTGATCGAAACCTTCAAGAAGGAGCCGATCGTCCGTGAGGTGGTGCGCCTCTTCGGCGGTGTCATCGATGAAAGCTCCGTGCGGCCCGTTGGAGAACCAAGGGCGCCGGCGGATTCGTAAATTTTTCTAGGAGTTCACTATGCGCGGAATGGGCGGCATGGGAGGCATGGGCGGCCTGATGGCTCAAGCTCAGAAGATGCAGGCGAAGCTTGCCAAGGTGCAGGAAGAAATCGCTCAGATGGAGATCGAAGGCGAGTCCGCCAACGGAGCCGTCAAAGTGGTCATGACCGGCAAGCATGAATGCCGCCGCGTCTCGATCGATCCGAGCGTTGTGGATCCTGACGACATCGAAATGCTCGAGGATCTTCTGACGCTTGCCGTCAACGACTGCGTCACGAAGATCTCCGCGGTGAGCGAAGCGGCGATGCGCCGTGCCGTGCCGTTGCCTCCGGGCATGAAAATGCCCTTCTGAGCGGAGCCGGAGGACATCGATCGTGACGATCCGGCCTGCGGCGGCTCTTGCTGAGCTTTCAGAGGCGCTTGAGGCGCTTCCAGGCTTAGGGCCGCGGAGCGCCCAGCGGGCGGCGCTGTCGCTTCTTGAGGGGGATCGCTCGCGCCTGCGGCGTCTGCGCGATGCGCTTGCCGCGGCCGAGGAAAGGGTGCACCGCTGCCGACGCTGCCGCTCTTTCTGCGAGTCGGAAGTCTGTTCGGTCTGCTCCGACGAAACGCGTGATGCAGGACTTCTCTGCGTCGTTGAAAGCGAGGCAGACGAGATGACGATCGATGCCTCGCTCGCATGGCCGGGGCTCTATTTCGTACTGTCGGGGCGGCTGAGTCCTGTCGACGGGCGAGGCCCTGAGGAAATAGGCTTGAACGATTTGATGCGCCGCATCGAGGAAGATCAGGCGGTCGGTCGACTTCGAGAGGTGGTCGTCGCCACATCCTACACGCCTGAGGGCGATGCAACCGCTTACTACCTCATCCGGGCCGTCAAGAAACGTTGGCCGGGGCTGCGCATCACGCGGCTTGCCCGGGGGCTGCCGACCGGCGTAGAGATCGAGTACACCGACCTTTCCACCATCGCGGGCGCTCTCGAGTCGCGCCGCGAAGCTTGAATCCGCTAATCTTGTCGGATCAAGTCATATCTGAAAGAGGCCTTCTGCCGATGAGTCACGAATATGTTCGAGCGGCGCTGGAAGATGCTCGGCGCGCTCTGGAAAATCTTCTCGCCGATGATCGGATGCTGGCGGCTGTGGACAAAGCGGCCGATTTGATGGCCGAAACCATCCGAACGGGTGGGCGAATCTTCAGCTGCGGCAATGGCGGCAGCCTTTGCGATGCGATGCATTTTGCCGAAGAAATGACGGGTCGCTACCGACAGAACCGGCCCGCGTACAGCGCAACGGCAATCGCAGACGCGAGCCATCTCGCCTGCGTGGCCAACGACTTCGGCTACGAGGAAGTGTTTTCGCGCTACATCGAGGGATGCGCCCGGCCGGGAGATCTTCTGCTAGGCATTTCAACTTCGGGGACGAGCAAGAATGTGCTGCGCGCCGTCCGAACCGCCCAAAAACTCGGCCTGAAGACCGTGGCGCTTACCGGTCGAGCCGACGCGCCCATCGCCGAGGAGGCCGACCTGGCCATCGTGACGCCTGCGGGACGCTGGGCCGACCGCGTGCAGGAGCTTCACATCAAGTGCATTCACATTCTCATCGAGGGCGTGGAGAGGCGGCTCAATCCGGAGAACTATTCGGACGCGTGCCGCTGATCTGTTAGAATCGCTTCACCGCGATTCCTTCGGCGCCAGTTGGCCCGAAGGAATCTTTTTGCCATGCGTCCGGAGGAGCAAGTCTCGTCCGGACGTTGCCTATTTGAATCGCATAAAGAATGCTCAATAGAATTCCGATTACGGCCAAAGGAGCCGAAAAGCTCAAGGCTGAGCTTGAATATCTTAAGAAGACGGCCCGTCCGGCGGTCGTTGCCGCCATCGCCGAAGCTCGCGAAAAGGGCGACCTTTCGGAGAATGCCGAATATGATGCCGCCCGCGAGGAGCAGGGCCATATCGAAGGACGAATTGCCGAGCTTGAGGGAAAGATTCCGGCTCTGCAGGTAATCGATCCGAAGACGCTCGACGCGGGCGACCGCATCGTTTTTGGCGCGACCGTGACGTTGTACAGCGAAGAGGACGACACGTCGGTGACCTATCAGATCGTCGGCGACGACGAAGCCGACATCAAGCAAAATCTCATCTCCGTTTCTTCGCCGATCGCACGAGCGCTGATTGGCAAGTACGAGGGGGATTCGGTGCAGTTCCACGCACCTAAGGGGCTCGTGTCCTTCGAAATCGAAGCCGTCGAATACTGCTAGAGCTGCTGCAGTCGGGGCGCTAGAGCTTGCAAAAAAAACGCAGTCCGGCTGAAGCTGAGGACTGCGTTTTTTGCGCGAAGTGTTTTGAAGGTTCGAAAGCGCCTCAACTTGAGAGTGCCGCTTTCTTCGTGGTGCGCTTGCGCTTCGGACGCAGCCTGCGGCGCGGAGCGGCTTCCTTGCGAGTCTTCTTTTCCCCCGGCTTCTTGGAGGCCACTTTCTTCTTTGTCTTCGGTTCCGGCGCCTTCGGGGACGTCTTCTCCGCATGAGCGCGCATGAGCGCATCGAGCGTTTCGGGAACTTCTTCATCTTGCTGCGGACGCCAGAGGACAAGCAGCTTGCCGATCATCTGTACTCGGGCAGCGCAGAGCGCATCGGCGACCTTCTCGAAAATTTCGGCACGTTCCTCTCTGTCGTCAGAGGGCACGCGCACCTTGATGAGTTCGTGCGCAGTGAGTTCCCGGTCGATTTCCTTCATGACGGCTTCGGTGAGTCCGTTGCTGCCAAGAAGAACGACGGGGTCGAGGTGATGCGCCTGGGCGCGCAGCGCAAGGCGTACGTCGCGCGTCAAAACAATTTCACTCATAAAATCTCTAATTCAAATATCACCGGTCGGTCCGTTTGTTCGGGACGGTCGCGGTCAAGTTCAGAATGGAAATTCCGCCATGCCAGTAGCCACGAAAAAGCTTCGATCCAATCGAGCCTGGATCGAACGTCACATTCATGATCCGTTCGTGAAGCGTTCCAAGCAGGAAGGCTATCGGGCGCGTTCGGTCTATAAGCTGATAGAGCTTGACGAACGCGAACACCTTTTGCGACCCGGCATGACCGTTGTAGATCTCGGCGCGGCGCCGGGAAGCTGGACGCAAGTTGTTCGCGAGCGCATGTCGGATTCGAAGGGCGGAGTTCGCGGCCGCATCATTGCCATGGACATCCTGCCGATGGATCCGATCGACGGTGTGACGTTCCTGCAAGGAGACTTCCGCGAGCAGGATGTCGCCGATCAGCTCGCCGAGATTCTAAACGGAGACAAGGTCGACGTGGTGCTTTCGGACATGGCTCCGAATCTGTCAGGCATCGCAGCCGCCGATGCCGCCCGGTCGATGCTGCTCTGCGAACTGGCGCTCGAGTTCTGCCTTGATCATTTGAAGCCGCAGGGCGTTTTCGTGACGAAGGCTTTTCAGGGGTCGGGCTATTCGCAGTACGTGGAGACGCTCAAGCGTCACTTCAAGAAGGTTGCGGCACGCAAACCCGAGGCCTCGCGCGACACCTCCGCCGAGGTGTATCTGGTTTCCCGGCACCTCAAGGGATGAGGACGAGGAAACATTTGTTTAAGAAAGAAGCGAGGGAAAGGCGGGGGCTCGACCGAGCACCGCGAATCCTCCCGCTACAATGAGTAATCTTTTGATCGACTCGGGCCGCGGACTCTTGCCTGCGGTTCGCCGGTCCGCGGGTCTTGGCCTGGGGACGGGTCATCCATCCGGGAGCAATTACCTTGGATAACAAAAATTTCGTGCGCATCGCCGTCTGGATTCTGATGGCCGTCGTGCTCTTCACGGTTTTCCGCCAGTTCGACTCATCGACGGATGCGGCCTCCGACACGACGAGCTATACGCAGTTTATGGACGACGCCAAGGCGGGCAAGATCCGCCGCGTTGACATTCAGGGCCGCAAGATCACCGTGACGCCGCAGTCGGGTTCGCAATACGTCATCACGAGCCCGGGCGATCTTTGGATGGTGGATGATCTGCGCAAGAATGGCGTGCAGGTTTACGGCAAGCCTGAAGAAGAGCCCTCCTTCTTGGCTACGGTCTTTGTGAGCTGGTTCCCGATGATCCTCCTCATCGGCGTGTGGATTTTCTTCATGCGCCGCATGCAGGGCGGAGGCGGCGGCAGCGGAGCCTTCAGCTTTGGCAAGTCGAAGGCACGCATGATCAATGAACAGGACAACAAGGTCAGATTCAAGGATGTGGCTGGCTGCGACGAGGCGAAGGGCGAGGTGCAGGAGATCGTCGACTTCCTGCGTGATCCCTCAAAATTCCAGCGCCTCGGCGGACGCATTCCGCGCGGCGTTCTTCTCGTCGGCGCTCCGGGTACCGGCAAGACGCTCCTCGCCAAGGCCATCGCCGGAGAAGCGGCCGTTCCGTTCTTTACGATTTCAGGTTCGGACTTCGTGGAGATGTTTGTCGGCGTCGGCGCGGCCCGTGTGCGCGACATGTTCGAGAACGCGAAGAAGAACGCTCCCTGCATTATTTTCATTGACGAAATCGATGCGGTTGGCCGTCAAAGAGGAGCTGGCCTCGGCGGCGGCAACGATGAGCGCGAGCAGACGCTCAATCAGATGCTCGTCGAAATGGACGGTTTTGATACGGGCGCGAACGTGATCGTGATTGCCGCTACGAACCGCCCCGACGTCCTCGATCCCGCGCTCCTGCGTCCGGGCCGATTTGACCGTCAAATTGTCGTTCCGATGCCCGATATTCGGGGCCGCGAGCAGATTCTCGCCGTTCACATGCGCAAGATTCCCGTAGGAACCGACGTCGATGCGAGCCTAATCGCGCGCGGCACGCCGGGCTTCTCCGGGGCCGATCTGGCCAATCTCGTCAATGAGGCCGCGCTCTTTGCCGCGCGGCGCAACGGCCGCGTCGTGTCGATGCAGGACTTCGAGAACGCCAAGGACAAGATCATGATGGGCGCGGAACGCCGTGGAATGGTGATGACCGAAGACGAGCGCCGCAACACGGCCTATCACGAGTCCGGCCACGCGCTCGTTGCCCGACTCATGCCTCAGAGCGATCCCGTCCACAAGGTGACGATCGTGCCGCGCGGCCGTGCGCTTGGCCTGACGATGCAGCTTCCGGAGATGGACCATTACTCCTACAACCGGCAGTACCTTCTTACGCGCATCGCAATCCTCTTTGGAGGACGCATTGCCGAAGAGGTCTTCATGAATCAGATGACGACTGGAGCATCGAACGACTTCGAACGCGCCACGCAGCTTGCCCGAGACATGGTGACCCGCTATGGCATGAGCGACCGAATGGGGCCGATGGTCTATGCCGAAAACGAGGGTGAAGTGTTTCTTGGCCGCTCGGTGACGAAGACGACGCACGTGTCTGAGGACACGATGCGTCAGGTGGATGCAGAAATCCGCCGCATCATTGACGAGCAGTATGCGGTCGCCCGCAAGTTGATCGAATCGAATCGCGACAAGATGGAAGCGATGGCGCATGCCCTCCTTGAGTGGGAGACAATCGACAAAGACCAAATCGACGACATTATGGAGGGGCGCCCGCCCCGGCCGCCGAAGGCTCCCGAGTCGCACGAAAAGGCGCCTGCGCCGGAACGGTCTGAGTCTCCTCGGGAGGCACCAGCTTCGGTTGAGCCCCCGTCCGATTCTCCGGACATGGGGCATTGATCCCAGTCCAACGGAATTACCTTCATTCGCCGGGCTTGCTGCGCGCAGCAGGCCCGTGTTTTATCAGCTTTAGACACGATGCGTAATCCATCATCCACTCGACCGGTTTGGCGGATTCGGGGACGCGATCTTTCGCTTGATCGGCCGCTGATTCTCGGGATCCTGAACGTCACTCCCGATTCCTTCTCCGACGGAGGAGAGCATGCGGGACTGGACTCGGCGCTTGCTTGGGCTCGTGCCATGCGTGATTTGGGCGCCGACATGATCGATGTTGGCGGGGAGTCGACACGGCCCGGTTTTGCGGAGAACGCCGTGCCCCTTGAAGAGGAACGGCGTCGCGTGATTCCTGTTGTTCGGGCGCTCGCTTCAGAGGGCTTCCTAGTGTCCGTGGATACCTCGAAGCCGGAAATTATGCTCGAGGCGGCGCAAGCAGGCGCCCACGTGATCAACGACATCCGCGGCTTTGAGTTGCCGGGAGCACTCGAAGCCGCCGCCCGAACAGACTGCGGACTCGTGCTGATGGACCGAACGCCGCTCGGCGCCGAAGAATCGGCCGTTGAACGCGTGCTCGAGTATCTGGAGGAGCGGGAAGCGCAATTCCGGCGTCTCGGCGTAGAAATGGAGCGCATCTGCCGCGATCCCGGGTTTGGTTTCGGAAAGACCCCTGAGCAGAATTTCGACCTCCTTGCGGGGACATCGCGTTTTGCCGAAGACGGGCGCGCTGTCATGGCCGCTGTCTCGAGGAAGTCGTCGATTGGCTGGGCGACGGGAGTCAGTGAGCCGAAGCGACGGGTGCCCGGAAGCTGTGCGGCGGCGCTGCTTGCCGTTGAACGCGGCGCCTTTATTGTGCGCACGCACGACTGTGGAGAGATGCGGCAAGCGCTTGACGTATGGACGGCATTTCGCAATTCCGAAAACCGTATCAAAATGGGCGGGGCGGAATCATCTCGCCAGCGGGCGCAGCTGGCTGGCGAAGGCGCCGATAAAAGAGAAAGTTTAAGTTAGGGGAAGTGTATGGCTCGTCGATATTTTGGAACGGACGGAGTGAGGGGAAAAGTAGGCAGAGCGCCGATCACGCCGGACTTCGTGCTGAAGCTTGGGCAGGCGGCAGGCCGGGCCTTGCGTCGTCGCTTCGGGGAGCGCACGGCCGTTCTAATCGGCAAGGACACGCGCGTTTCGGGCTACATGCTGGAAGCTGCTCTGCAGGCGGGCTTCGCGAGCTCCGGGGTCGACACGATGCTTTGCGGGCCGATTCCGACGCCAGCCGTCGCTTATTTGACCCGGGCTCTTCGGCTTTCTGCCGGCGTCGTCATTTCTGCGAGCCACAACCCCTACGACGACAACGGCATCAAGTTTTTCTCAGCTGAAGGTCAAAAGCTGCCCGATGCGGTCGAGCTCGAGTTCGAAGCTGAGATCGACCGCGGGTTCGAGTGCGTCCCCTCGGCCGAACTCGGCAAGGCCCATCGGCTTGATGATGCGGGCGGGCGGTACATCGAATTTTGCAAATCGACGGTGGCCGAGAGCGTCAACCTCTACGGCATGAAGATTTTGGTCGACTGTGCCAATGGTGCGGCGTACCGCGTGGCGCCTGCAGTTCTCCACGAACTCGGCGCCGAAGTGGTTGCCGTCGGCAATGAGCCTGACGGCTTCAACATCAATGCGGGCGTTGGTGCCACGCATACCGAACATTTGCCTGCGCTCTGCGCGGAGCACCATTGCGATGTGGCGATCAGCCTCGACGGAGACGCCGATCGCCTCATCATGGCAGACGCTCACGGGAGAATCTACAACGGCGACGAATTGCTTTACGTCATTGTTCGGGACCGCATGCTTTCGGGGCCTGTTGCTGGAGTGGTCGGAACTTTGATGACGAATTTTGCCCTCGAAAAGCGGCTTGAGGAGCTCGGAGTTGGCTTTTCGCGCGCTAAAGTGGGCGACCGGTATGTGCTCGAGCAGCTTCTAGAGCGCGGCTGGCTTTTCGGCGGCGAATCTTCGGGGCATATTTTGGCGCTTGACAAGCAGACGACGGGCGACGGCATCGTGAGTGCGCTTCAGGTGCTGAGTGCCATGCGCCGTCAGGATAAGAGCCTCTCGGAGCTGACCGAAGATCTCGAACTCATGCCGCAGGTGCTCGTCAACCGACGAATCCCCAAAGGGTTCGATTGGAAATCCGACGAAGCTCTTGCACGTGCCGTGGAAGCCGCCAAGGCCGAGCTCGGCGATTCTGGCCGCGTCCTCATTCGTCCTTCTGGCACGGAGCCTCTCCTGCGCATCATGGTGGAGGCTGAAGATGCGGAGCTTGCGGGCCGTCTCGCTCATGGCATGGCGGACGCTCTCGCCGTATGATTTTCAGAAGTACAGCTTGCAGGGAATCGTTGAGTCGGTACAAACTTAGATATCCCCATTTGAACCGGGCCGTGAGACGGCCCTCTTGATCACACTACGAGGAATAAAGAAATGGCTAATGAAGAGGTTAAGAAGCCTGAAGCTCCGAAGGGTCCCTTTGTCCACCAGCTGCATCTTTATCTCACCGGCGGTCAGCAGTTCACGATCAACGAAGTGACGGACGGTTTGGAGGTTCCGAAGAATGTGGCGGCCTTCATCAGCGCCTGGCGTCAGAAGAAGGACGTTTGGCACAGCCCGAACAACGACATCAAGTTCGGCGTGCGCGTCAAGGACGTGTCGCTCTACGAGTACCGCGTCGGCCGCCCCGCTCCGGCTCCCGCCGGTGCTGCTCCCGCTGCAGCGCCTGAAGTGAAGGACGAGGAGAAGAAGACGGCCGAATAACGGCGGCACATGCGTCCGACGGTCGGCATTCATGCGAGTGCGCCGGCCGTCGGTTGCATTTTTTTGAGGTCTTTTTATGAAGCAGATCGTTGCCGTCATCAAGCCCTTTAAATTGGACGAAGTGCGCGAAGCGCTTGCAGAATGCGGGGTTCACGGCCTTACCGTCACGGAGGTGAAGGGTTTCGGCCGTCAGAAGGGACACACGGAGCTCTACCGCGGCGCCGAATACGTTGTGGATTTTCTCCCGAAGCTTAAGCTTGAATCCGTCGTCCCCGACGACATCTTGGATCAGGCTGTCGAAGCCATCCGTCAGGCCGCCTACACGGGAAAGATCGGCGATGGAAAGATTTTTGTCTTCGACGTCGAGCAAGTGATCCGCATCCGCACCGGAGAAACCGGTGAAGATGCGGTTTGATTGAGGCGTCGTGGGGCCTAGCGTCGCTTCAGCGGCCCTCGTAGGCGAGGGGCATCTTCCGTTCGGAGGGCTTCAGCAGCACGATGACGGCGCCCGCGTCGCCGTCATTGGGCGGCGCCTGCACGAAAGCCATGACTTCCTTGCGGGTCTTCAGCCAAGAACGGACCATTTCCTTCAAAACGCTGTGCCCGCCCACGGATCCATAGCCTTTGCCGTGCACGATGCGAAGACAACGGTAGCCGCGGATTTTCGAGACGCGGAGAAACTCCTGCAAGGCATCTCGGGCTTCTTCTAGGAAAAGGCCGTGAAGGTCGATGTGCGCCTGAACGGTCCATTGACCGCGGAAGAGCTTGCGTGGGATTTCGAGAGGAACGCCTTCCTGACGGAAAAGGAGACCGTCTTCGCTTTCAAGGAAAACGACGGGATCCTCCCCTACGCCCATGGACTCTTCCAGAATTTCCTCAATTTCCGCTTCGCGTTGCCGTGCGATAGGCTTCGGCTTCGGCGGTTCATGAAGTACACGGGCGGATTTCGGCTTAGACGCCGTAACGCCAAGCTCCGCCATGGCTCGGGCAAAAACCGCAGCGTCGGACTGTGCGGCCTCGCGTGCTTTTTCACGAGCCTTTTCTTCGGCGGCCTTCGCCTCGCGCTTCAGTTCGCGTCCGAATCCCTTGAGGTCGCCGAGACTCGAAAGTGTTTTCGGCGTCATGACTGAACCTCATTTTCCAAAAAGTGCAGAGCATCGAGTGCGGCCATGCAGCCGCTCGCGGCGGACGTGACCGCCTGGCGGTAGACCGGATCCTGGACGTCGCCGGCGGCGAAAACGCCGGAGATGCTCGTCGCCGTAGCGGCCGGTGCTCCCGTTCCCGCCGTGCGGAGATAGCCGCCTGTCGTCTCGAGCTGACCCTGGAAAAGCGACGTGTTGGGCGTATGTCCAATCGCAACGAAGACGCCATCGACCGAGATGTCGATGGGAGCTTCGCCGCTCGTGGAACGCAGCCGCAGACCGGTCACGCCTTTGTCATCGCCCAAAATCTCCTCGACTTCACGGTCGAGCATCAGGTTGACGCTTCCCGCTTTGACGGCAGCCATCAGCTTGTCGACCATGATGGGCTCTGCGCGGAATGTGCGACGGCGGTGTACGAGCGTCACCCGTGAGGCGAGCTTCGAGAGGTAGAGCGCTTCCTCGAGCGCTGCATTGCCCCCGCCTACGACGGCGACGGGCTTGCCGCGGTAGAAGAATCCGTCGCAGGTTGCGCAGGCGGAAACGCCCCTTCCCTTGAACTTTTCTTCACTCTCGAGTCCAAGATAACGGGCGGAGGCTCCAGTCGCAATGATGAGGGCATCGGCACTATAAACGGCCGACTCTCCTTTCAGCTTGAAGGGACGGCTAGAAAGGTCGGCTTCGGCGATGTGATCGTAAACGACCTTTGTTCCAAAACGTTCGGCCTGCGCCTGCAGCTTTTGCATGAGTTCGGGGCCGTCGATGCCTTCCACTGCCGAGGGCCAGTTGTCGACTTCGCTCGTCGTCATAAGCTGACCGCCAGCCTCAAGACCAGTGATGAGCACAGGGTCCAAGTTCGCACGGGCGGCGTAAATGGCGGCCGTCCAGCCGGCAGGACCGGAGCCGAGAATGATGACTCGGGCATGTTGAGTCGCTTCCATGGGCACTCCTACGAAAGATTGCGCGTGATCGCGGATGGAAGGAAGTATAGGAAATCCAAAGGTGCAGGTTGCAGGGCACCGGCACGTCAAGCGCCTTTAGAATGCTGAGATTGGTTTGAAGCACAATTCGCCCGCGGCAGCAACGGAAGAGAAAGACGCATTCATGGCTAGAAAAAACGCAACGACGAAGAACAACAAGGCCAAGCGGGATCAGGCGGCGAGGCTCGAGGAGAAGAAGGCGGCTCGCCGTCAAAGAATGCAGCATCTACGCGCACGATGCGGTGCTGCGCTTTCGACCGTCGTCGCCTTTTTCTGGGAACGGAGCTGGATATTTTCAATCCCCGTGGGTCTGATCCTGGCCCTGTCTCTTGGAAGCTATTCGCACGAAGATCCAGCCTTTTCGGTAAGCACTGCCGACGATCCGCAAAATTACTGCGGTCTCTGGGGGGCTTGGGCAGCGGATTTCTTTTACGGCGTTTTCGGCCTTTCGGCCTGGTGGTGCGTGCTGGGTTCCTTCATGGTCGCCTTTTTCGCCGTTCGCTCTCTCGTGCGCCGTCATCGCGGCGAGACGGACCCCGACCGCATCAAGCCGCCGAAGTTCACGGCGCTGATCGGTTTTTTTGCGCTCATGCTCGGCTCCTCCTCGCTTGAAGCGCTTCGGTTCCGCCGTTTTGAGGTGCTGCTTCCCGCTAAGTCCGGCGGCATTCTCGGCGATACGATCGCCATGGCTGTTCAGCATTATGTCGGCGTCGGCGTCGCAACGGTCGTCTTTTTCGTCCTCATGCTGATCGGCACGTCTCTCCTCATGGACTTCTCATGGGTGGACATTGCCGAAAGAGTGGGCGTCGTTCTTGACCGTCTTTTCTTTTCGCGTTTCCAACGCCGCTCGGCTGAGGCTGAGAAGGCCGCCGATGAAATCATTTCGGCGGCGGCGGAAGCGGATTTGGCCGAGCAGTTCCGGCGCGACGCAGAGGAGACGGAAGTCCGAGCGGGTATCGTCATCATGAAGCCCAAGGCTGAAGATGTTGAGAAGGACAACACGCTTTTCACCGAGCAGCTGATTGCTCCCGTTGACAATGTGAAGGCGGATTACCCGCATCCGAGCCTCTCGCTTCTCGATGATCCGGACAGAGGACAGCTCGGTGCCGACGAAGATGCGATCAAGATGACGAGCCGTCTCATCGTCTCGAAGCTGAAGAGCTACAACATCGATGCGGAGGTGCGCGGCGCGCAGCCTGGTCCGGTCATCACCCAATACTGGCTTGAGCCCGGTCCTGGCGTGAAGGGCGCTCAAATTGAAAACGTTCGAGACGATCTTCGCCGTGCTCTTGGCGTTCAATCGGTGCGAATCGTGCTCAGCATCCCGGGAACGAGCTACATCGGGCTCGAAGTGCCGAATCCCAACCGTCAGACGGTGCGCCTTAAGGAAATCCTGAAGTCGGAAGCATACGAGAAGAGCAAGTCGGCATTGACGCTTTGCATAGGAAAGAACATCGCGGGTCACCCCTTTGTGATGGATTTGGCGAAGACGCCGCATCTCCTTGTCGCGGGCACGACCGGTTCGGGCAAGTCGGTCGGCATCAACGCCATGATCCTGTCGATGCTTTTCCGAAATGGACCGGACCGGCTTCGGCTTGTTCTCATCGATCCGAAGATGCTCGAATTTTCGCTCTACAACGGCATCCCGCATCTGCTTTGTCCAGTCGTGACCGACATGAACAAGGCTGCTTCGGCCCTCAAGTGGCTTACGCGCGAGATGGATCACCGCTATGCCGTCATGAGCCGCATCGGAGTTCGGCATTTCACCAGCTACAACGAGAAAGTGGCGCAGGCCGAGCGACGCGGAGAACCGATCCGCGATCCGATGGCCGCTCCAGGCGACCCGCTTGCCGAAAATCTGAAGCCTTGGCCCTACATTGTCTGTGTTGTGGACGAGCTGGCAGACTTGATGCTCACGAACCGCAAGGAAGTCGAAGGAGAGATCACGCGCTTGACGCAGAAGGCTCGTGCCGCCGGCATTCATTTGATTCTGGCTACGCAGCGCCCGTCCGTCGATGTCGTGACGTCGCTCATCAAGGCGAACGTGCCTACGCGCATTTCATTCCAAGTGGCCAGTTCAACCGACAGCCGGGTCATCCTCGGCGAATCCGGAGCCGAACAGCTTCTCGGCTACGGCGACATGCTCTTGCATCGTCCGGGCGACACGGGAGCAACTCGAATTCAGGGGTGCTTCGTCGACGACGGAGAGGTGATGAGGGTGGTTGATGAGCTCAAGAAGCAGGGTTCCCCCCAGTATCTCGCCGAAGTGACCGAATCGGTCGATCCTCAGGGAGATGAGGGAGCAGGCCCGGTGGGACGCCGTTCAGGCGAAGAGGATCCGCTCTACGACAAGGCGGTTGACATCGTGATTCGCGAGAACCGCGCCTCGATCTCTTTCGTGCAGCGCCACCTCGGCATCGGGTACAACCGTGCCGCCAACATTTTGGAAGCGATGGAGTCGGCGGGCGTTGTCAGCAAAGCGACGGCCACCGGAAAGCGTTCGGTGCTCGTCAAGGCTCGTGAGGATTAGGGGATGGTTGTGTTGAACCGGAGGTGTTTGCTGGGTTTCGCCGTAGCAGGCGTGCTTGTCCCGACCGTTCGCGCTCAGACGCCGGCGGTTGAGTCGATGCTGCGGCGTTTTTCCCGGGAGGTAAAGTGCGCCGAGGGCAGTTTTGAGCAGAAAGCCTTTGCTCGGGATGGAAAGATTCGCGAAACGTTCTCGGGCACTTTCGCTTTTCTGCGCCCGGGGCGCTTCGTCTGGCAGTATGAGAAGCCCTACAGACAGAGCATCATTTCGAACGGGAAAACGCTTTGGATGTACGACGAAGATCTCATGCAGGTGACGATGCGCCCGCTCGCTCAAAGCATTGGTTCGACTCCAGCCGCCATCCTCTTTGGCAATGACCCCTTCGGGCCATCGAGCGGATGGACGCTGAACTCGATCGGCAAGAAGGGTGAGCTTGTCTGGGTCGAGTGCCTTCCAAAGACGAGCGAGACAATTTCCCGCGCCGTCATCGGCTTCGATTCTCAAGGCTTGCCGAGCATCATGACGCTCGTGGATGCCTTCGGACTGAAGACGGAACTGCACCTGAGCGGATGGAAGTTCGAGTCGATCGCGGACGAACGCTTTGAATTCCGCATACCCGACGGGGTCGACGTGCTTGAAGACGAGAGCGGCCTTTGATGTAAACGCTCGCTTAAGAGGGTCGCTTTTTGATCTTTTCATGGGAACGGCTTCGATTTCACGCTAAAATTCGCCGATGCATAGAAGCGGCTGAAGCTGAGCTTGGACAGAGTGGCTCGGCCGTCTGTTTTTTGGGGGTTCAATGAAGGCGAGCATGCGGCGGTTGATCATCGACCGCCTAATTTCGGAAAAGGGCTGCGTGACGTTTCAGGAGCTTCAAGATGTTCTGAAGGCGAGCTCTCCGACCATTAAGCGCGACATTCGATACATGCGCGAGCAGCTGGGCGCCCCAATCACGTACTCAAGAGCGGATGGGGGATACCGCTACAGTACGTTCGAATCGTCGAAAACCGATGCACCCGTGCGCACGTCCGCTAGACGCGCAGGGAGCAAAGTAGGGAATGCGCCTCTCGATTTCTTGCGCAAGCTTTGGTACTCATCAACGGAGCTCTTGGTCCTGAAGACGACGGTTGATCTTCTCGAGCTTCTTGCCTGCGATAAGACATCGGCGATCTTTTCCGAACTTGAGCCGCTGCGCTCACGCGTAGTCTCCCTTTTTTCCTTGGGTGATACGCTGCCGCGCGAGCTCCTGCGGCGAGTCAAGGTTGTCCGCAACAACAAATTTTTCGTGGAATCCCGAGCGTTCGAAACGATCGGCTGCGCGCTGAGCAGCCGGCACCGCGCGAAGATTCGCTACTACACGCCGTCGCGCGATGAGGAGACGGACCGCGAAATTTCGCCTTTGAGACTGGTGCATTACCGCAACCGCTGGTACGTTGACGCCTACTGCCATAGGGCTGAAGAGCTTCGCACCTTCCGCATCGAGAACATCCGACGGGCGGAACTCTTGCCGACGGCTGCTAGGCGCATGGGACTCGAGGCGGTCGAAACGGCGCTTGACAGCGGGTACGGTATTTTCCATGGCAAGGAAATGCGTTGGGCCGAGATCCGCATGACGAAGGCTGACGCCGACATCGTGCTGCGCGAAAGCTGGGCCGAGCGTCAGGAAGTGTCGGTCGTAGAAGGGGAAGTCGTGTTGCGCGTGCCCTATGCGGATTCTCGCGAACTGGTGGGCGAAATTCTGCGTTGGGGAAGCCGCGTGAGGGTCACGCAGCCGCTGGAGCTTCGCCGTGCCGTCCAGGAAGCCGCTCAGGCAGTTCTGAGTCAGTACACCGAAAACTAGGGGTCGACATGACGCTCGAAAGCGAGCAGAAGAAAAAGACGTCCGGCTCCGTCCGAGATGCCCGACGGCGTGGACGCGGGAGCCGGCACCGTACGTTGCCCAATATTTTTTTCTGCGGCGATCCTCACGGAGAGTTTGAGCATATCAACGAGGCCGTGCGCCAGCATCGTCCGGATGCCATTGTCATTTTGGGCGATCTCCAGCCGCGCGAAGATCTCGATTTGGCTCTGAAAGACGCCATGGAGCTCACCGAGGTGTGGTGGATTCCTGGCAATCATGATTCCGATTCGGACGAAATCTATGATCGCCTTTGGCATGGACCGCTGGCCAAACGCAATCTGCATGGACGCGTGGCGAAGGTTGCTGGTTTGAGCATTGCCGGCTTGGGGGGTGTGTTTCGTGGGCAGGTCTGGATGCCCGAAGGGCGTCCCAACTATGTGTGCCCCGCAGCTCTGATCCGCCGAATCGGAAAGCTCAATTTATGGCGCGGCGGACTTCCGCGGCGCCAGCGTACGACCATTTTTCCGTCGCTTTACCGGAATTTGAGCCGGATGCATGCCGACGTGCTTGTCACGCACGAAGCTCCAGGCTGCCACCGCAAAGGCTTTGCCGCTCTCGATCGTCTGGCCCGTGCGCTTGGAGTGCGGTGGATGTTTCATGGGCACCAGCATGAAGACCGCGTCTACGGAAAACACCAGGGGGTGACGGTTCGGGCCGTCGGCTATCGGGGCATTGTCAATCTCAAAGGGGATGTGATCGTTCCTGCGCAAATGGATCCTCGGGAAGCCGCGCAGCTTGAAGCGGCGTATGCCTGGGTGAGCCGCACTGCAGAACCCCCCGCCCCAGAGCCGAAGGACACGAGTGTGGCGGGCCGGCCGCTCCTTGGATTTACGGCCCGCTTGGAACTCCCTGCGCCGGCTGCGCCTCTCGTCATCATGCGCTCTGCGGAGCCGGCCGAGCCCTCTCCTATAACGGCGGTCGGCGAGGTGGGCGCAAAGCATGCTCCTGCAGTGCGCAGTCGAACAGCGGCCGAAGGGACTTCGAAGAGGAGAAGGCCGCGCCGGAAAAGATTTCACAGGATCATCAAAAAGAGCTGAATCGACTGATGCTCCAGCGCGGAGAAAAGACGCTGAGTTAAGTGCTGAGGTGCCGATGCACAAAAAAATTTCCTGGAAGCCTTGACAATCGAGATTTTGATCTATAAGATTCGAAACCTGCGCTGAACGAAACGAGTTCAGCAAAGTTCTTTAAAAATCAGATTCAACGAACCGATAAGCGTGGACGGCGTAAGACGTCGAGCGACGGTCGAAAGACGACGGGGTTTCACGACTCCGAGCTCAAAAATTTTACGAAGTTCGCGCTTTGAAGGAAGCCGAAAGACGAAAGACAGATCTTTCTCTTTCAATTCCGGCGAAGAGCGACAAACAGAGATTGAACTGAAGAGTTT
>CALXXT010000003.1 GCA_944392755.1 uncultured Sutterella sp.
GCTCTCATTTGGGCGCTTCTTTTCGCGCTTGGACTTCCGATGCTCGTCTACGCTTCCGATCCGGGTTCGGTGACGGGCGGCCTCGTCGTGATCTTCCCCATTCTGGCGCTCGTTTTCGGCGTCACCCTCACGGCGCTTTTCGCGTTGGGCGGGCTCTTCCCCAAAGCGCTGAAGCCCGCGCTGGGCGCCGTGATGCTGGGACTTCTTCTGGCGGGCGTTGCCTATGCCTTCATCTTTGTCGGGAACTACGGCGTCATCATGGACGGCGAACTCGACAATCCGGCGGCCCTGTCGAATGGGGCGAACCGCTGGATGGATGCGGCGGTGGGACTCGGCATCGCGGCGCTCGTCTGGGCGCTTTACCGCTTCGTCGGCCGTGCGCGCCTCGCGAAGGCCTTGCCGACGTGTGCGGCCTTTGTTCTGATCGGCGTTTTGGCGAGCGCCTCGTGGCTCATGCTTCAGGACGAGCGGAGGCCGGACGTGGGCGAGCGGCCGCCCGCTCAAAAGGCGGAGCGTCCGGCCTACGCAGACGCCCTTTATGCCTTCAGCGGCAAGGGGCGGAACGTCGTGCACGTTGTCTTCGACATGTTTACGGCGGATCACTTCCCTCAGCTCATGGCGGAGATGCCGGAAGTTGCCCGCGCGTTTGAAGGCTTCGTCTGGTTCAAGGACACCTTAAGCGTCGGCAGCGGCACCTCGTTCGGGCTCGCGGGCGCGACGGGCGGAAACCGATATTCCGTGAAGGCGATCAACGAAAACAACGAGGGCCGCACGGTGGCGTCGCTTTACGCGCAAAGCTACACGCGGGCGCCGAATTTCCTCGGAGACGCCTGGAATTCAGCCGTCGGCGGCTGGATTTGGGCGCCGAAGGCGGAAGACTGGCAAGTCAAGCCCGTGGCGGTGGAGCCGAGCGGCGCGCTGACGCAGGACTGGTACGAATACTATTACGCCGAACGCCTGGCGGCGCAGACGGCGGCGCAGTCCGAATCGGCCGCTTCGCTCGTCCTGTCGATATCCGCTTTCAAAATGGCGCCCTACAGCGCGCGCAAAGCGATCTACCGCAAGGGCGCGTGGCTCATGCCCACCCGTGGGTCGATCGGCGCATTCCGAGCCTTTGCGCCGCTTCGTGCGCTTGAAGAGCAAAGCCGCACTGCGGAGGATCAGCCGGACACCTATCGCTACTTCTACTTTGAAGGAACGCACACGGGGTACTTCTTCGACGAAGCGGGGAGTCCCGCCTTTGAAAAGCGGCGCGCCCCGACCGAGTGGCAGCAGTCGCATCCCGACGTCGACTACAGCCACTATCTCTCCGAGAAGGCGCATCTTCAGGCCTTTGCCCGCTGGCTCGAGTGGCTGAAGGCGCAGGGGATTTACGACCGCACCCGCATCATCGTGACGTCTGACCACGGCGGCAACGATACGCATGCGCTCCTCGAGGTGCTCGGCCACGTCCCGTCGCGCGGCCAGGACGCGAACGGCGCGGGGTATTCCAATCCGGGCCTTCGATATCCGCTCCTCATCGCGAAGGATTTCGACGCGAAGGGCGATTGGAGGACTGACGCGCACCGCCTCATGACGAACGGCGACGGGCTGGATCTGTCGCTCGACGGACTCGCGGAGATTCCGGAGCTTTACCGTGGCGACTGGCGCAATCCGAACCGAGTGCGCTGGTACGTGAGTTCGGACGACTGGAATTTCGACAAGCCTGCGCTCGACGCCTTCATTTATGAAGTGCGCGGAAGCATGTTTGAGAAGTCGAATTGGAAGGGACTCCATCCGTAAGACAAAGGCCGGGCAATCGAAAGATTCCCGGCCTTTTCAGCGTCATTGGCGGCGAAGCGCTTATTCCAGGCGGAATTCGCGCTTGATCGTTTCAATCAGGAGGCGAGCGATCTTGTCCGAAGTGGAATTCTGCTTGTGCTCAAGGTTCATTTGGATGAGGCAGTCGAGCACGCGTTCGCGCAGAAGCGAGGAGCTGACCCCTTCGGTGCGCGGGAAAATCACGAGCTTCTCGGGCGGGATGTCGTTGGAGTTGTCGTTTCCGTGCACGAGCAGATCGCAGTGGTGCTTGCACACGAAGGCGTCGTCGATGAGCCAGGGGCTGGGCACGACTTCGTCCACATACTTGATGGCTTCGAGAATTTCCTTGCGTTCTTCGAAGTTCAGTTCCGGCGTGTAGCCTTTCTTCCTGCGCACGTCTTCATCGGTGGTGAGCGCAACGACGACGGATCCGATTTCGGCGGCCTTGCGCAGCAGCCGAATATGGCCGTGGTGAATGAGGGTGGCCGACATGTCGACCATCACGCGGGGGCGGACGTTCTTCTCCATGACAGTGCTCCGAGGCTGCAGCGTTCGGCTGCGGCGGATAAGAAAAAGGCCCGCATTCGCTGCGGGCCTGAAGAATCTGGTGCGCGGTACTGGGTTCGAACCAGTGACCCCTGCCGTGTGAAGGCAGTGCTCTACCACTGAGCTAACCGCGCTGAGGAGACGAATTCTACGGAAACCTCGCAGAAATTGCAAGGTCGAGAAGCGGAAAATTTTCTCATGGCTTCAGCTGATCTTCGGCGGACGCTTCCCGAGTCCGGCTTCGACGCCGAGGTTGGCGAGTTCGTCGGCGCGCTCGTTCCCCGGGTCGCCGTTGTGCCCCTTCACCCAGCGCCACTCAATGGAATGCTTGGCGCTGAGCGCATCGAGCTTCTGCCAGAGATCCGCGTTTTTGACGGCGCCGCCGCCGCTCTTTTTCCAGCCCGTCCGCTTCCAGCCGTGGATCCACTTCGTGATGCCCTCGCGCACGTAGCTGCTGTCCGTATGGATGACGACGGGACAGGGACGCTTGATGACGGTGAGGGCGGCGAGAACAGCGGAGAGCTCCATGCGGTTGTTGGTCGTGGAGGCTTCGCCGTTGAAGAGCTCGAGCCGGTGCTCGCCCCACACGAGAAGGGCGCCCCAGCCGCCTGGCCCGGGATTGCCTTTGCATGCGCCGTCGGTCCAAATTTCAAGTTTGCGGGATTCAGCCATGGATGGGATCGGATGTTTCGGTGGGTTGACGGCCGTCCATTATCTCGGAAGTTGAAGGCGAAGGCGCTGATTTTCGCGCCGACGTTCGACTCGAGACTGCGGGAGCCGTCTGCGGGTCGACCTTGGGAAGCCATTTTCCGCACTCTATGATGCGTCCGCCCGCGCGGCGCTTCACCGCGCTGATCATGATGAGATTCGAGCACTGCGGCGCCCAGCGGTCTCCGGCTTTATTGAGCCAATTCCAGGAGCGGAGGCGCTTGAGCGTTCGGCATCCGGGCTGATAGACGCCGAAGCGGCCGTGCTCCATGTCGAGACCGAGCTCCGAGAGCGCGTGCCGCAAATCCTGCAGGCTCACTTTTTGCAGGGCGTCGGGAAGGTACGGCGCTCCGCCGAGCGCGGTCAGCCGCTGCCGCCACCACCAAAGTCCGAGCGGGTTGAAGAAGGTTGCAACGAGCCGGCCTTCGGGCTCGAGAATTCGAGCGACCTCCTGCAGGATGCAGAGGCGTTGTTCGTAAAGGTCCAGAATGTGGGGCAGCGTCACAAGGCTGATCGAGTCCGATGCCACGGGAAGTTGAGCGAAGTCGCAGAGCACCGAAGACGCCGCCGGGTTTTGGGCCCGCGCTTCGGCGAGAAGCCATCGCTCCTGCATGCGGTTCGCGCGGAGCGTGTCGAAGGGGGGATCGCCAAGCTGCACGGCAACCGAGCCGAAAAGGTTTTCCACCTCTTCGGCGTAGACGCTTTGCTCCCATGCGAGCGCAAGCTGGCCGGGCGGAGTCTCCCAAAAATCTTCGAGCAGGAACTTCGGCATGAAAACTGAATCTCAAGCGGCGGCGGATCGGGCGTCGGAAACAAGTCGCGACGAAGTTGCGGCGTCCAGAGTCGGCGAGGAAAGCGCGGGAGCATTAACATAGGACGATTCGTCATTCGACGGTTGAACCGACTCACCCGACGCCCCAGACCCGCTCATGAACCTGAAGCCGTTCTTTCGGAACACTCTACTGCATTCTTTGCTTCTTCTGACGTTTTGCACACCGGCAGTCCATGCGGAGGAAGCGGATCCCGGAGACGTTGCAGTGGTGCCGGAAGCCGCGGACGTCGTCCCGAACGACGTTTGGGAGCGCATCCGTTCGGGCTTCAAGGTGCCGGACTTGAATTCCCCGACCGTGGACCGATGGGTGAAGCGCTACGCGTCGGATCCGGCCTACATGAGCCGAATGGCCGATCGAGCAAGCCGCTACCTCTACAACATTGTCGAGGAGGTGGATGCGCGGGGCATGCCGATGGAACTCGCGCTTCTGCCCTTTGTGGAAAGCGCTTTTCAGCCAGAGGCGCTCTCGCGCGCCAAGGCCGCGGGGCTCTGGCAGTTCATGCCCGCCACCGGCAACGAGTATTCGCTCGCGCAGAACCTTTGGCGCGATGACCGGCGGGATGTTTTGGAGAGCACTCGCGCCGCGCTCGACTATTTTGAATATCTCTACAAGATGTTCAACGATTGGCAGCTTGCGCTCGCCGCCTACAACTGGGGCGAGGGAAGCGTCCAGCGCGCGATCTCGCGTGCGAAGCGTCGCGGACAGCCTACCGACTACGCGCATTTGCGCATGCCGAACGAAACGGCAAACTACGTTCCGAAGCTTGAGGCGATCAAACGCATCGTGGAGCATCCCGAGCGATACGGCATCACGCTTCCCGACATTGAAAACGAGCCCTTCTTCGTGAGCGTGACGAAGCCGAGAGACATCGACCTCAAGACCGCCGCAGAGCTTGCGGGCATGGATCTTGATGAATTCAAGGCGCTCAATCCAAGCTTCAAGCTCCCCGTGATCGTGGCGTCGCACAACAACGTCATGCTTCTGCCCGCGGACCGCGTCGACTACTTCTTGGACAACCTCGCGAGCTGGATGGACAGCGGTCAGCCGCTCTCACGCTGGTCGACCTACAAGCTGAAGCAGGGCGAAACGCTTGCCGCCGTCGCCGAGCGGTGCGGCATGTCGGAAAGCTTCCTTCGTCAGGTGAACGGCATCCCGAAGGGACGGCGCGTGCTTGCCAATTCGACGCTTCTCGTTCTCGCCGATGCCGACGAGCAGGTCGACATCGCCGCGGAGGAGGCGGACGCGAAGCTTCGGCTCTCGCCCCTCACGACATGGCGTCGGGTGATCTATCGAGTGCGCCGCGGCGACACGCTGAGCGGCATTGCGCGCCGCTGGCACATCACGACGAAGTCCGTCATTACGGCCAACCGCCTTCGTTCGGATCGGCTCCGCATCGGACAGCGCCTCATCCTCACCGTGCCGAACGTCGAGCGTCAGCCGATTCTGCCGGTGGCGGCGTCGAAGTCGCAGCACGTCATCCACTCCGTGCGCGCGGGTGAAACGCTCGGAAGCATTGCCCGCCGCTACGGCGTTTCCGTTTCGGATCTGCGCATGACGAACCGCATCCGCGGGAACATCATTCAGCCGGGCCAGCGCCTCCGCATTCCGAGGACGGGGGAAGCCGCGACGCCGCAGTCTCGCATCTACACGGTGAAGTCGGGCGACACGCTTTCGGCCATTGCATCCCGCTACGGCGTCACGATCCAACGCTTGAAGCGCACGAATCGCCTGACCTCAAACACGCTTCGCGTCGGAATGACGCTGGAAATTCCGAATGCTCCCGCCGCCGCCCGCACGGGGCCGGCAGCGCCCAAGGCGAAGCTCCATGTGGTGCGTTCGGGCGAGACGCTCTCCGAAATTGCGGAGCATTACGGCATCGGCTTGAGCCGCCTGCGCGCGGCCAACGGCTTGCGCGGAAGTCGACTCAAGGTGGGGCAGCGGCTCGTGATTCCTGCTACCGCCCGGGCGATATCGGGAGAAACGCGGGCGGAAGCATCCGAGAAAACCTATCGGGCGCGCTCCGGCGACACGCTTTCTTCGATCGCTCAAAAGCATGGAACAACCATTCGAGAACTGAAGCGCGTCAACGGAATGAAGAGCAATGCGCTTCGCGCGGGCGCAATTTTGAAGCTTCCTTAAATCGCATGGGCTACCCTGCCGCAGGGATGCGGCTTCGCGTGAACTCCGCCTAAAATGTCGGCAACGTCGATGGGCGGCGCGGGATGCGCCGCCTCATTTTCCCTCATTCTTTTCTCAAGAGGTCAACATGGGTTTTCTCTCCGGCAAGAAGCTTCTGATCACGGGCGTGATTTCCAATCGTTCGATTGCCTACGGCATTGCCAAGGCTTGCCGCCGCGAAGGCGCGGATCTCGCCTTTACCTATGTGGGCGACCGATTCCGCGACCGCGTGGCGGGCTTCGCTGAGGAACTCGGCAGTCAGATCGTCCTCCCGATGGACGTGAGCAGCGACGAGCAGATCGCGGCCGTGGCCGACGAAATCTCCAAGGTTTGGGGCGGCATGGACGGCTTTGTCCATTCGATCGGCTTTGCGCCCCGCGAGGCGATTGCCGGTGATTTTCTGAACGGCATCTCCCGTGAGGCCTTCCGCGTTGCCATGGACGTCTCGGCCTACTCCTATCCGGCCCTGGCGAAGGCCTTTCTCCCGCTCATGAAGGGCCGTCAGGCATCCGTTCTGGCGCTCACCTATCTCGGAAGCGAACGGGTTGTGCCCAACTACAACACGATGGGTCTCGCGAAGGCGGCGCTCGAATCGGCGACGCGCTATCTGGCGTCGAGCCTCGGAAAGGAAGGGATCCGCGCAAATGCCATCTCTGCGGGCCCGATCAAGACGCTCGCGGCATCCGGCATTCAGGACTTCGCGAAGCTTCTCCACATCATGGAAACGTCGGCGCCGCTCGGCCGCACGGTGACGATCGACGAGGTCGGCAATGCGGCGGCATTCCTCCTCTCGGATCTCGCGAGCGGCATCACCGGGAACGTCGCTTTTGTCGATGCGGGGTTCCATGCCGTGGCAGTGGGGGCGGCGGAGTAATTCCGAGCCGCTCGATGTTTTCTTATTCTCCACGAGATGCGTTCGCATGGGCGGGAGATGTCCGCTGTTGGAGACTGAGGAAATGGAAGGCTTTCAACCGCTCTTCAAGAGGGTTGCGGTTTTTATCAAGCCCACGCGCGTCATTCTGGAGCCGCTTGCACGGCTCCATGCGCTTTTGACCGCCATGGGCGTCGAGTCGGTGTACGAGGATCGGGCTTGGGAAGGATTGGGTTCGCCGCGGACGGTTGCACACTTGCCGCGGGAGGATTTAATTCGCTACGGAGACATTGCGCTCGTTCTTGGCGGCGACGGCTCCATGCTTGGCGTTGCTCGGCGCCTCGCACAAGACCCCAAGCCGATTGTCGGCATCAATACGGGACGCCTCGGCTTCATCGCCGACGTGGTGGTGGACGATATGGAGCGTGTCCTTCCGAATATTTTTGCCGGCGGATTCGATCGGGATCGCCGCTACCTTTTGGAGGGCAGGGTTTCTCGAAACGGAAGGCCGGTCTTCAAGCAGCTTGCAGTGAACGATTTGGGCTTCAGCCATGGACGCGCGGGCGGCATGGTGGATTTCGTCGTTTACGTGGACGGAATCCCTATGTCCAGCCAGTCTGCGGACGGCATCATATGCTCGACGACGACGGGCTCGACCGCCTATTCGCTCGCGGCTGGCGGGCCGATTCTCCACCCGTCGCTCGACGGCCTCGTCCTCGTTCCCGTGGCGCCTCACACGCTTTCCAATCGGCCGATCGTATTGCCCTCGAACCTTCCGATCGAGATTGAGCTCACCGACGCGCGCGACGCCGTCGCCTATTTCGACATGCAGGAATTTTTCGACGTCCTTCCTGGCGATGTGCTGAGCATCCGGAGGTCGGATGCCTACATTGAAATTCTTCACCCCAAGGGATTCGATTATTTCGAACTGCTGCGGCGCAAGCTGAAGTGGAACTACATGCCGAAAGGCGACGTTCCCGGAGCGGCGCAACAGTAATTAATTCCGACGAAAATCCCTGCCATTCGTTTCTCGGACAGCATGCTTCTCAACCTTCATCTCAAAGATTTCGTCATCGTTGAGGACTTGACGCTTGAAGTCGGTCCGGGATTCACGGTTCTCACCGGTGAAACCGGTGCGGGGAAATCCATTCTCATTGATGCGCTGCAGCTTATTCTGGGGGGGCGCGGCGACGCTTCCGTGGTTCGGGAAGGCGCAGCGAGAGCTCAGTTGACGGCGGAATTCGATCTCACGCCAACGGTCAGGACGTGGCTTGAAGTCAATGCGCTGGAGAGCGAGGACGAAAGGCTTCTCCTGCGGCGCACGGTGGACGCGAGCGGACGCTCGAAAGCATGGGTGAACGGCATCGCCGTTCCGCTCATGCAGCTGAGGGATCTCGGTGAGCTTCTCGTCGACATCCACGGGCAGCATGCGCATCAATCGCTTCTCCGCCCCGCTTTCCAGCTGAAGCTGCTTGACGATTACGCGCACTGCGAGATGGAGCTCGAGCAAACGTCCTTGACTTATCAGGCCTGGCGCGATGCAGATGACCTTCTCGCTGAGGCGACGGGTCAAGCCGAACGCATGGCCGAGCGTGCGGAGCGTCTTCGGTGGATGCTTGAAGACTTGGAGGCGCTTTCGCCCAGGAAGGGCGAATGGGATGAGCTGAATGCTGAACACACGCGGCTCGCGCATGGCTATGCCATCGCGGAGGGCTTGAACGAAGCGGCGCTGCTGCTCACGGACGGAGACGACTCGGCGTCCGAAAGACTGTCCTCGGCGTACGCCAGAATATCTTCGCTTCTGCGGTACGATCCCGAGCTTTCAGGCATCGGCGAATCGCTCGAGAGCGCGATGGCGATTCTGGATGATGCGGCTCGCGATGTGGAGCATCGTCTCTCACGAACGGAGGCCGATTCCGGACGCTTTGAGAAGATCGACCGCCGAGTGACGAAGTACTTTGAACTTGCGCGAAAGTTTCGAACGGAGCCTGAAGATCTTTTTGCACTTTGGGAGAGCGCGCAAGAAGAGCTGAAATCGCTTGAGGCGGCAAAGGACGTGGAGGCGATGCGGGCGCGGCGTGATGAAGCTTGGGAAGCTTACCGAAAGGCTGCCGAGGCGCTTTCCATCGTGCGGCGGAAAGCCGCGAAGTCCCTCAGCGAAGCGGTAACGGACGAAATGCAGCGCCTCGCAATGAAGGGAGGGCGGCTTGATGTGGCGCTTCAACCTGCGGAGGCCGGCTCCCGCGGCATGGAGTCCGCGCTCTTCCTCATCGCCGGTCACGTCGGCGTTGAGGCGCGTCCTCTTCAAAAGGTGGCTTCCGGAGGGGAGCTCGCCCGCATCAGTCTCGCGATCGCCGTCGTGACGGCGCAGTATGCGCCCGTCGACACGCTCATCTTCGACGAAGTCGACAGCGGCATCGGTGGTGCCACGGCTGAGGTCGTAGGACGCCTTCT
>CALXXT010000004.1 GCA_944392755.1 uncultured Sutterella sp.
GCGTGTAGCCGCCCATCACGTAGACGGCCGTGCGCTTGCTCAGCTGATAGTCGTAGCCGACGGAAGCCATGTAGCGCGTGAAGTCCACGTCGTCCTGGTTGTCCATGTCGCGGTAGGCGAGCTGGCCCTTGATGACGCCGCCGAAGAGCGGATAGTTGGCGCCGATGCTGAGGCCGTAGCCGTCCACAAAGCCGTAATCTTCAGCGATCGACAGCCCCTGACCCTTAGCAAGGAAGTTGGTGAGGCCAGACTTGATCACGCCGGCGCGCCCCTTGGCAGCGCTCAGTTCCTGATCCTTGAAATACTGACCGAAGGCGATGAGCTTCAGGCCGTTCGTGAACGTGTAGTTGCCGCCGAGCGTGTACGTGTAGCCGTTGTTAGAGTTCGCAGCGCCGGTGCGGTCGCTGCCGTAGATCGTCGTGTCGGCGACGAAAACGATCTCAGTCGAGCCGCCCTGATAGCGAAGGGCGAGCGAACCGTAGCGGTCAGTGCGAGACGTGCCTTCATCGCCAACGCTGGAAACGCTGTTCTTGAAGGAGTACATCGCGTAGCCCGTGAAGCCTGCGAACGTGGGCGAAACGTAGCTGATGGCGTTGTCGACGCGCGTCCAGCTCGAGGCCGTGACGAAGCCCGAGCCGAAGGCTTCCGTGTAGTTCGCGAAGAGCGGGTCGATCGCGCGGAAGAGGCCGTCGGCGCCGAGCACGCTGCCGTAGACCGGCATCGAGCCGAAGGCGATCTTGCCGTACGGCGTGTAGAGGTCGAGATGGGATTCGCGGCCGAACATCTTGCCGTTCTGGTCGAAGTCGCCCGTATCGGCCTTGAAGCCGTTTTCAAGGACGAAGCCGACCTTGTAGCCGTTGCCGAGGTCTTCGGACCCCTTGATGCCGAAGCGGGAACCAAATTCACGCGCATTTTCCATCGTGAACTTGCTGTCGGAGCCCCAGCCGTCGGAATCGCTGTGGACATAGGAGAGGCTGAGGTCGATCAGGCCGTAGACCTGGACGTCAGCGGCAAAAGCCGAGCCGGAAAGGGCCGCGGCGAGAGAAAGGGCGAGGAGAGACTTTTTCATTTGTTTGTTCCGTTCGGTTGAATCGGGAAGAAACGGATTCTACCGAACTGCTGAAGAAAAGTTTAAAGATGGTTCGAGAAGCATTCTTAATGCTTCATCTTGTAGTCGAACTTATGGCACTGAGCGCAGTAGTTGACCTCAGGCTCGTGCTGCATGTGGCAGAGCGTGCAGTCGTTGTTGTGCGGCGCCGTATGCGGATTCGGCTCGAGCTGCTTCGTGCGGGCCGCAACGTCTTCGCGCTTGTGGCACTGCAGGCAGGTTTCCTGATCCGGGTAATTGGGGTTCTTCATGTCGGGGCCGTGGCAGGATTCGCACTTCAGCCCGCGGGCAACGTGACGGTCGGCGCCGAATTCAGCGGCCGAAACCGACGTAGCGGCAAAGCCGCCGAGCAGAGCGGCGGCTGCGAGTAGAGCGGCAAAACGCTTCATTTTCAGGATCTCCAGGCGCGCCCATGCGGGCGCGCCGTGTTGAACTATCGAAGCCGATGCCGCCGAGAGGGGACGCTCGGCGGCAGACGGCATCGGTAAGTTTAGGCCTTCGGGCAGCCGAGGAACTTGCTCGCCGTGCGGGCTGCAACGCGGCCGAAGATCATGCAGTCGGCGACGGCGACCGTGCCGAGACGAACCATGCCGTGCACGCCGCCCGTGACTTCACCCGCGGCGTAGAGGCCGGGGATGGGCTTGCCGCGGACCGACAGGACCTGGGCGTTGTCGTTGATTTCCAGACCGCCCATGCAGTGGTGGACGCGCGGCCAGAGGCGAACGGCGAGGAACGGGCCTTCGACGTTCGGAACGGCGTTCTTGAACATCATGCAGTTGAAGTCCGGATCCTTCTGAGCCTTGATGTAGCTGTTGAAGGTGTCGTTCGTCTTCTTGAGGGCGTCGAGCGGAATCTTCAGGTCGGCGGCCATTTCGTCGAGCGTCTTGTAGACCTTGATGACGCCGTTCTTGACGGCGCGGTCGTAGAGCTCCTGCGTCATGTTCTTGCCGATGATCGCCGTCTGGGCGTTCTTGAGCGTCGTGTAGATGACGGCCGGGTGGCCCATCGCGACGATCGCGTCGGCGCGAACCTTGCGGTTGCCGGATTCCTGGATGAAGCGCTTGGCCGTGACCGGGTCGATCATCGGGCCGTAGCCGAGAGCGGACTCAACGAAGAGCGGAGCGAGGCCGAAGCCCATTTCGTCGGGCGAGGTCCACGGTCCCATCTGGATCCAGTCCATCTGAATCGTGTTGGCGCCGATTTCCTGCGCTTCCTGAATCATTTCGCCCGTGGCGCCCGGATGGTTCGTCGAGGTGAACTTTTCGTTGAGGCGCGGGTCGTGCGACATGCGCATCTGGACGTTGTTGGCGAAGCCGCCCGAGGCGATGAGCACGCCCTTCGTCGCGCGGATGTAGACCACCTTGCCGGAATTTTCACGGCCGAAGCGGTAGTTGATGCGGGCCTTGACGCCGAGGACGCAGCGGTCTTCGGTCACGATGATCTGATCGACGATCGTGCGCAGACGCGGCTGGATGCCGTATTCCTTGAGCTTTTCGAGCATCGGGAGAATGAAGCCCGAGCCGGAGTTGTTCGTGACGGCATGGGAGCGCGGCACGGAGTGGCCGCCGTGGAACGTCACGGCCTTGAACTTGACGCCGATTTCATCGCGCAGCCAGTAGAAGTTTTCCGTGCACTCGTCGGCGATGCGGCGGGCGAGCGAGGGGTGCGCGAGGCCGCCGCCGGCCTTCATGATGTCGGCGTAGACGAGGTCGGGGCTGTCCTTGATGCCCGCAGCCTTCTGCATGTCGGTGCCGGCAGCCGTGACGGCGCCGCCGTTGATGATGGAGTTGCCGCCCGGGCTCGGCATCTTGTCGACCACCATGATTTCGTTGGGCTTCATGCCGAGCTTGTGGGCTTCGAGAGCGGCGGCGAGACCGGCAAAGCCCGTGCCGATGATGAGGAAGCCCGTGGTTTCATCCCACTTGATCTGCTTCGTTTCCGCAGCGGAAACCGTCGTCACGAGACCGCCGAGGCCAACCGAAAGAGCGCCGGCCGAGCCGAGGAGCTTGCGGCGGGAAAGAGACGTAGCCATAGATTTCTCCTTGGTACAAAAGAGTTTGCGGAGAGGGTCGTGCCGGCGCGAGCAAAGGCGCAAAAGCGTCGGCGCAGAGCGGACGGCCGCAAATTCCGAACAGTCCGTCCGCTTCGACATAGAGTCTATGGAATTAGGTCGAAATGATTAACCCAATAGGTTGGGAGTCTAAATTCAGTATTTACCCTAGGTTTGCGAGATAGCCCAAAAGGCTTCCGACGGATCGCGTCGACCGTAAGGTTTTTCCCTCTAGGCAAACACGCTCAGCGCAAGAGAGAATTCCCAAAAGCGTTCCGCGCGGCGAGGGTCGGACGATCTCCGCCGATGGGGGAATGCCGGTTGCAGTTCACTATTCAAGGCGGGAATGAGACGGTTTTCTGAGGCGTGGTTTCAAGCGATTGAAAACAGCCGCTTTTGCGGCGAGTGGTCTTCAGATCGAGGACCGAAGCTGCCGACCCTCTGCTGGATGACGCATCCGTTGCCTCCCGTTCTGCGCCAATTCATCTGCAGGCATGGGACCCGCGAGGAGCATCTTCCCGGAGAGTCGCTTTTCCCCACCACGCAGGTGACGGACTTCCTCTATGTGGAGCGCGGCCTCACGGGGCGCATCGCGTCGACTTTGGACGGCCAGAGCGGCTCGGGCGCCATGGCGATGAGCGCACCGCACCGTCTTGCGGCCGGAAATTTAAATTGGATCACGCACCGCCCTGCGATCGGCCGCTACGTCACGCTTTCTCATGCGGTCATCTACCGCATTGCGCATGTGCAGATGGCTGCGCTTCTGGAAGAGGCCCCGCGGGAAATTCTCTGGGCGCTTCTGACGCACATCGAATATGCGCATCTCTCCGACCGCCTGGGCTTTTCGCTTCTGGCGCTGCAGTCTTCGGAAGTCCGCTGGCAGGCGCTTCTCCTGGCTTGGGCCGTCTATTTCGGAGTGATCGCGAACGAGCCCGGCAAGGGCGATGTCGTCACGATGCCCGTGCCGGGGAGACGGCGCCATATTCAGCAGGTGATCGGCGTCTCGTCCGTAACGCTCGACAAGCTTGTCGCCGCCATGACGGAAGCGGGCGAATATGTTCGTCAGGGCGAATTCATCCGCATCAAGGCGAGCGTCCTGCAGACGGCGCACGACTGGATGCGGCACGGCGACGGGGACGGCGTGCTGTATCCCCGCCCCGCGCGCGTCGAAGATCTCCTCTACGGAGCGCAGGAAGGCTTCTACGACTGAGGGTTCGCGCGCCGCGTAACAATTTGAATAGAACGGCGGGAGCTGGGCGCAAGCCGAAATTGCGCCGCCGTTCCATAATCTGTAGGTAGGTTCGGCCCGCCGTCGGCGGCGCGGCCGACGGAAAGGAACGCAGAAATTCAGGCGGACGCAGCGCACGTCCAGAGAGGCACCATGAGCGAAGTGGAACACCAGCCGCAGCCCGATCCCCAGCTCGCCCGGAGCTTGGTCGAACCTTTGTACGCCGGTCTCAAGCTTCCGACCGGCGAGTCCGTGCTCGCGCACGCAGACGGCGCGGCGAGCATTGTTCGCGGCATTCGCAACGACCCGGATCTCGTTTCGGCCATGTATCTCTTTTATGTCGGCCAGACGGTTCAGAATCCGGACGAATGGATCGAAAAGAGCTTCGGTTCGGCCGTCTGCGGCCTGGTTGAGGAGCTCTCGAAGCTCAATGCGCTTTCCGTGCGCACCCGTTCGGGCGCGCAGGCCGATCCGTCCGTTCAGCCGGAGGCCGTTCGGCGCATGTTCCTCGCCATGTGCCGAGATCTGCGCGTTGTGCTTCTCAAGCTTGCAAGCTGCCTGCAGACGCTGCGCTGGTTTGCCGCCACGAAGGCCGACGGCGCCGAAGCGGCGGGGGCAGAGACGCTTGCCGTCTATGCGCCTCTTGCCAACCGTCTCGGCATTTGGCAGATCAAGTGGGAGCTCGAGGATTTGGCTCTTCGCTTCACGCGTCCGGAGGAATATCACGAGATCGCCCGCGAGCTCGACGAGTCGCGCGAGGAGCGTCTGGAATTCATGCAGCATGCCGTGAAGCGGATCCGCGGACTCCTGGCGAAAAACGGGATTCGGGCGGACGTCTCCGGCCGCCCGAAGCACATCTATTCGATCTGGAAGAAGATGCAGCGCAAGCATCTGCGCTTCGACCAGCTCTTCGACGTGCGGGCTCTGCGCATCATCGTCGAAACGGTCGAGCAGTGCTACGAGGTGCTCTCGATCGTGCAGGAGAACTTCACGACGCTCTCCAAGGAATACGACGACTACATCGCCAAGCCGAAGCCGAACGGCTACCAGTCGCTTCATACGGTCGTTGAAGATTCTTCGGGACGGCCGATCGAAATTCAAATCCGCACGCGCGCCATGCACGAATTCGCGGAATTGGGCGTTGCCGCGCACTGGCGCTACAAGGAGGCGGGCAATTCGAACGGCATGTCGAGCGCCGAAGAGCAGCGCGTCGCCTGGCTGCGGCAGCTGCTCGCCTGGCGTTCCGACGTCGGTGCGCCGGAGGCGGGAGGCCATGAGGTCGAGGACGATCACGTCTACTGCCTCACGCCCGCGGGCCGGGTCGTGGAGCTCCCGGCCGGGGCAACGCCCGTCGACTTCGCCTATCAGGTTCATACTCAGCTCGGCCACCGCATGAAGGGCGCGCGCGTCGACGGCGCCATGGTCCCCCTCAATACGAAGCTGAAGACCGGGCAGACGGTCGAAATCATTGCCGGAAAAACCGGACAGCCGAGCCGCGATTGGCTCAATCCGGAGTTGGGCTATGCGGCGAGTCCGCGCACGCGCAACAAGGTGCGTCAGTGGTTCAACGCCCAGCAGACGGCCGAGCTTCTGAGCGCAGGGCGGGATCGTCTCGACAAGGAACTTGCGCGTCTGGGGAAGACGGCGATGAAGCTCGAAGACCTGGCCAAGCGCCTCGGCTTCGAGAAGGTCGACGACCTCTGCATAGCCTTCGCGAAGGAGGAGATCACGCAGACGGCGATCGCGCAGGCCGTTCAGCCGCAGAAGCCCGTGGCTGAAACCGAACCCGAGGTTCTCGTGAGGAATGAGTCGGCGGGGGCGAAGAAGAGCTCCGTTCTCGTCGTCGGCGTGGACTCGCTCCTCACGCAGCTTGCGCGCTGCTGTCATCCGGTGCCGCCCGACGACATCGTGGGATACGTGACCCGCGGGCGCGGCGTCACGATTCATCGTGCCGACTGTCCGAACGTGAGGAACATGATCGAGCAGGATCACGAGCGTCTGATCGAGGTGAGCTGGGGTTCGGCGAGCGCCGAGGCGGTCTACCCTGCGGAAGTTCTCATCGTCGCTCAGGATCGGCTTGGCCTTCTGAAGGACATCTCGGAAATCTTCACCCGCGAGAAGGAGAAGATTACGGGCATGAGAAGTCAGATGGTGAAGGGCGATCAGCACATGCGCTTCAAGATCGAGATTCACTCGGCCGAAGGCCTGCGCCGCACGCTCGCCGCTTTGCGGGAGTTGAAGGGCGTTCTCGCCGCGCGCCGCGTTTGATTGCATGGGCAGGCCGGGAAAATTTTCTCCAGCCTTGCTTTTTTCTTCTCGGCATGTATAATTCACAGCTCACGCAATCTGCGAAGCAGGCACATAGCTCAGTTGGTTAGAGCATCACCTTGACATGGTGGGGGTCGTTGGTTCGAGTCCAATTGTGCCTACCAAAATTTTTTACGGATCAGTCGTCATGTGCATTTATCGTTTCGGCGCGACAACAACACCCGTGAGCGTGAGCTGATGGGCGTGCCGAAGCATGTAGACTGATATCTAAGCGAAGAAAGTGCGGCGCCGTCCGCACTTTTTTTGTATCTGCACCCTGCCGGTGCAAAAGCAGAGGACTGGAAAATGGTTGAAATCACCCTTCCCGACGGGTCCAAAAAATCCTTTGAAGCTCCCGTAACCGCAATGGGCGTCGCCGAGGCGATCGCTCCGTCGCTTGCCAAGGCCGCCGTCGCCGCCCGCGTGAACGGCCGCCTCGTGGATCTCTCGACCGTCATCGACAGCGCGGCCGACGTGGCGATCGTCACGGCCAAGGACCCCGAAGGGCTCGACATCATCCGTCACTCTACGGCCCACCTGATGGCTCAGGCCGTCAAGGAGCTCTATCCCGAAGCGCAGGTGACGATCGGGCCGTCGATTGAAAACGGCTTCTACTACGACTTTTCGTTCATGCGCTCCTTCACGCCCGAGGATCTGAAGGCGATCGAAGCGCGGATGGATGATCTTGTGAAGAAGAACATTCCGATCGTGCGCGAAGAGATGACCCGCGAGGCCGCGATCGAACTCTTCAAGTCGATGGGCGAACACTACAAGGTCGAGCTCATTGAAGCGATCCCTGCGGGCGAAACGATTTCGCTCTACCGCCAGGGCGACTTCGTCGACCTCTGCCGCGGTCCTCACGTTCCTTCGACCGGCAAGCTTAAGGTGCATCGCCTCATGAAGGTAGCGGGCGCCTACTGGCGCGGCGACAGCAAGAACGAAATGCTGCAGCGCATCTACGGCACGGCTTGGGCGACGAAGGACGAGCAGGCCGCTTACCTGAAGATGCTCGAAGAAGCCGAAAAGCGCGATCATCGCCGCCTCGGCCGCGAGCTCGATCTTTTCCATCTGCAGGACGAAGCTCCGGGCATGATTTTCTGGCATGCGAAGGGCTGGGCCCTCTGGCAGGTAGTCGAACAGTACATGCGCCGCGTCTATCAGGACAACGGCTACGAAGAAGTGAAGGCGCCGCAGCTCCTCGACCGTTCGCTCTGGGAGCGTTCGGGCCATTGGGCGAAGTACCGCGAGAACATGTTCACGACCGAGTCGGAGAGCCGCTACTTCGCGCTGAAGCCCATGAACTGCCCGGGCCACATCCAGATCTTCAATTCGAAGCTGCGCTCCTACCGCGACCTGCCGCTTCGCATCGGCGAATTCGGCCAGTGCCACCGCAACGAACCCTCGGGTTCGCTCCACGGCCTGATGCGCGTGCGCGGCTTCACGCAGGACGACGGCCACATCTTCTGCACGGAAGATCAGATTCTTGAAGAGTGCGGCAAGTACACCGAACTCGTGCGCCGCGTCTACCGCGACTTCGGCTTCAAGGAAATCGCCTACAAGGTGGCGACTCGTCCTGAAATGCGCATCGGGGAAGACGCCGCTTGGGACAAGGCCGAACACGCGCTCATGCAGAGCCTTGAGTCGCTTGGCATTCCCTACGAAGTGCTCGAAGGCGAAGGCGCCTTCTACGGCCCCAAGATCGAATACCACCTGAAGGACTGCCTCGGACGTTCCTGGCAGTGCGGCACGATTCAGGTCGACTTCCAGATGCCGGGTCGTCTCGGCGCCGAATACGTCGCCGAAGACAACACGCGCAAGGTGCCGGTGATGCTCCACCGAGCGATTCTCGGGTCGCTTGAGCGCTGGATCGGCATGCTGATCGAAGAGTTTGCAGGCGCCTTCCCCGTGTGGCTTGCGCCGGTTCAGGTCGGTCTCGCCGCGATCACGGACGCGCAGAACGACTACGTGAAGGAGCTTGCGCAGAAGTTCCACGAGGCGGGCATTCGGGTTCAAACCGATTTGCGAAGCGAAAAGATCAGCTATAAAATCCGCGAGCTTAGTCTGCAGAAGATTCCCTACATCGTCGTCGTCGGCGAAAAGGAAAAGCAGGCCGGCACGGTTTCCGTCCGCGCTCGCGGCGGCAAGGATCTCGGCGTCATGACCGTCGACGAATTCCTCGCCAAAGTGACCGGCGAAGCGGTCTCGCGCGCCATGTGAGACGCCGAGAACTGATCATTACAACTTTTGGAGAAGAGCCATAGCTCAAGATCGCAAGCATCGGATCAATGGTGAGATCCGAGTTCCTGAGGTCCGACTGACCGGCGTCGACGGCGCCCAGATCGGTATTGTTCGTACGTCCGAAGCCATGCGCATGGCCGAAGAAGCGGACGTCGACCTGGTGGAGGTGGCGCCGCACGCGACGCCGCCGGTCTGCCGGTTGATGGATTACGGCAAGTTCCGCTATCAGGAGCAGAAGAAGGCTCAGGAAGCCAAGGCCAAGCAGAAGGTGATTCAGGTGAAGGAGGTGAAGTTCCGTCCGGCGACGGATGAGAACGACTTCCAGACGAAGCTCCGCAGCTTGGTCCGCTTCCTCTCCGACGGCGACAAGGCCAAGGTGACGCTGCGCTTCCGCGGACGCGAAATGGCGCATCAGCACTTCGGCACCGAGCTGATGGAGCGCGTGCGAAACGAACTCGCCGACATCGCGCAGGTCGAGCACGCACCGAAGCTCGAGGGCCGTCAGATGGTGATGGTTCTCGCACCGAAAAAGAAGCGCTGATTGAGCGGCGCGACTTTTGATTTTGGTGTAATATCGCTATTTCGTCCGCTTCACGGCGCACAAGCCGAGGAGCGGACATAACAAGTGGGCTTGAGGCTGGAAAGTCAGTTGCCGAATGGGCGTTGCGCCTGAAGTCCATACAAGAAAAGAGGAACGGCCAAATGCCGAAGATGAAGACCAAGCGCGCCGCCGCCAAGCGGTTCAAGCCGCGCGCCAGCGGCTCGATCAAGCGCGCTCACGCTACGAAGCGCCACATCCTTACGAAGCGCACGACGAAGAACAAGCGTCAACTGCGCGGCATGGTCTCTGTGCATGAGTCGGACATGAAGTCCGTCAAGCGCATGCTCCCCTACGCCTGATAAGGAGAATAGAAGATGCCTCGTGTGAAGCGTGGTGTGACGGCTCGTGCCCGTCATAAGAAGATTTTCGCCCTCGCCAAGGGCTTCCGCGGCCGCCGCAACAACGTTTACCGCGTTGCCAAGCAGGCCGTCATGCGTGCCGGCCAGTATGCTTATCGCGACCGCCGCAACAAGAAGCGCGTGTTCCGCCGTCTGTGGATCGCCCGCATCAACGCCGGTACGCGTGCCAACGGCATGACGTATTCGGTGTTCATGAACGGCCTCAAGAAGGCCGGCATCGGTCTTGACCGCAAGGTGCTCGCCGACATGGCCGTGAACGACAAGGCCGGCTTTGCCGCTCTCGTCGCTCAGGTGAAGGGCTGCTGAGACTGACGGTTTTCGGCCGGCACCTGAGCGGCGCTGGCCGAAAGGCCCTAGGCTCAACGACATGAAGGATTCGGTTTCGGCCGAATCCTTTTTTTATTGCCGGGCGATTCGCGGCTCCCGACGGTTCAAGGGGCCATACGGATCGAGCCTGCGGCGGGACGGCCAAAGGAAGGGACTCCTTATGGAGGCCTCGGGATTCGAACCCGCGCCAAGGCTGCGCAGGAGTCCAAAGCGGGCCTGCACCCGGAGCGGTTAAAATGTAGCGTTTCGGTGTGCTGGAAGCATAGGCTCCGGCGCACCCTTTCCCATTTTTCGGCTTCGTTCTGGCGAGCAAAAGCCCGACCGCGGCCGGTTTGCGCATGTGGAGAGTTCAGATGGGGCTCGGCCGTGCGCGCAACGAACTGTGAAGAGTTTCACCATGCAGGAATTAACCGAACTGGTCGAGTCGGCGCAGCGCGATTTCGCGCAGGCTGAGCAGCCCGCCGCGCTCGAAGACGCCAAGGCGCGCTACATCGGGAAGACGGGCCGCATCACGATGCTCATGAAGGAGCTCGGGAAGCTCCCGGCCGAGGAGCGCCGTGCCCGCGGCCAGCAGATCAATTCGGCCAAGCAGCAGATTGAGGCGGCGCTCAATGCCCGCCGCGAGCAGCTTGCCGAGGCGGCGCTCGCGAAGAAGCTCGAAAGCGAAGCGATCGACGTAACGCTTCCGGGGCGTCTTCGCTCCGAAGGCGGCATTCATCCCGTCATGCGCACTTGGATGCGCATCGAGGAAATCTTCCGCTCGATCGGTTTCGACGTTGCCGACGGCCCGGAAATCGAAAACGACTGGTTCAGCTTCACCTCGCTCGGCAATCCGCCCGACCATCCCGCCCGCTCGATGCAGGACACGTTCTACGTCGACCGCAACGACGACGACGGGCGCCCGCTGCCGCTTCGTCCGCATACCTCCCCCATGCAGGTGCGCTATGCCCGCACGCATGAGCCGCCCATCAAGGTGATCGCGCCGGGACGCACGTACCGCGTCGACTCCGACGCGACGCATTCGCCCATGTTCCATCAGGTCGAAGGCCTTTGGATCGGCGAGAACGTGAGCTTTACGGACCTGAAGGGCGTCTACAGCGACTTCCTGCGGTGCTTCTTCGAGACGAACGACCTCGTCGTGCGCTTCCGCCCGTCGTACTTCCCCTTTACGGAGCCGTCCGTCGAAGTGGACATGATGTTCACGAGCGGGGCTCGAAAGGGCAAGTGGCTCGAAATTTCCGGCGCCGGCGAAGTGCACCCGAACGTAGTCCGCAACTTCGGGCTCGATCCCGAGAAGTACATGGGATTTGCCTTCGGTTCCGGTCTCGAGCGCCTGACGATGCTGCGCTACGGCATCGACGATCTGCGCCTCTTCTTTGAGGGCGATCTGCGCTTCCTCCGTCAGTTCAATTAATCGGCACAGTTCGAGGTTTCAAGATGCTCTTTACGGAAGAATGGCTCCGTCAGTTCGTCAATCCGGCGATGACGACCGAAGAAATTGCCGATGCGCTGACGATGCACGGCCTGGAAATTGAAGGCGTCGAGACGGTGGCGCCGCCCTTCACGGGCGTGGTCGTCGCCAAGGTGCTCACTTGCCGCGATCACGAAAATTCGGATCATCTGCACGTCTGCGAAGTCGATGCAGGGACGGGCGAGGTGCTGCAGATCGTCTGCGGCGCGCCGAACGTCCGTGCCGGCATCAAGGTGGCCTGCGCCACTGTGGGAGCCGTGCTCCCGGGCAACTTCACGATCAAGAAGGCGAAGCTTCGCGGCGTGGTGTCGATGGGGATGCTCTGCTCGACGCGCGAGCTCGGCATCAACAACGACCACAACGGCATTTGGATTCTCCCCGACGATGCGCCCGTGGGTGAAGACATCCGCCGCTACGCGCACCTCGACGACGCCCGTATCGACCTCAAGGTGACGCCGAACCGCGGCGACGCCTTGTCGGTGCTCGGCGTCGCGCGCGATCTGCACGCCATTACGGGGGCGCCCCTTCAGGTGCCGGAGATGAAGCCCGTGACGCCCACCATGGATGAGCGCATGCCCGTCGAGATCGAATCGAAGGAGGTCTGCGGGCGCTTCAGCGGCCGAATCGTTCGCGGTCTCAACCCGCAGGCGAAGACGCCCGAGTGGATGAAGTCCCGCCTCGAGCGTGCAGGCCAACGTTCGATTTCAGCCTTGGTCGACATTTCGAACTACATCATGATCGAGCTCGGCCGGCCGACGCACTTCTACGACCTCGACAAGCTCGAGGGCGGCAAGATCACGGTGCGCGCGGCTCGTTCGGGCGAGAAGGTTTCGCTTCTGAACGGCTCCACGGTCGACTTGGATTCCTCCTTTGTCCTCATTTGCGACGGGGATCGCCCCGAAGGACTTGCGGGCATCATGGGCGGCGATCGCACGTCGATCTCCGATACGACGACGAATCTCTTCATTGAAAGCGCCTTCTTCCCGCAGAAGGCGATTCAGGGCCGCTGCCGCAAGCTGAACTTCTCGACCGACGCGGCCTACCGGTTTGAGCGCGGCGTGGATTTCTCGACGACGGCCGATCACCTCGAGTACATCACGAAGCTCGTGCTCGACATTTGCGGAACGCCCGAGACGAAGACGGGGCCCGTTACGGACGTCGTGACGGAGCTTCCTGCGCGCCGTCCGGTGAAGATGCGCGTCGAGCGGTGCTGCCGCGTCGTCGGCATCGAAATTCCGCTTGAAGCGATGAAGACGGCCTTCGAGCGCCTTGGATTTGAATACGAATACGCCGACGGCGTCTTCACCGTGGTGCCGCCTGCGTTCCGCTTCGACATCGAAATCGAAGAGGATTTGATCGAGGAAGTGGCGCGACTCTACGGCTACGACAAGCTCCCCGACCGTCCGCCCTTCCAGCGCTGCGCCATGAAGGCTCAGCATGAAGAACGCCGTACGAACCATGCGCTTCGCCGCGAAATGGCGCATTTGGGCTATCAGGAGCTCATCAACTTTTCCTTTGTGCCCGAAGCTTGGGAGGACGCCTTCGGCTCGATTGAAGAGCCGATCCGCCTCCTCAACCCGATCGCGAGCCAGCTCTCGGTCATGCGCACGCAGCTCCTGGGCGGACTCGTCGACATTCTGAAGTACAACCTCAACCGCCGCGCCGAGCGCGTCCGTCTCTTCGAGCTCGGCCGCGTGTTCTTCCCTGATCCTGCCGTTGTCGACGGTCCTTGGACGGTGAAGGGCGTGCGTCAGCCGCAGCATCTTGCCGGCCTCGCGTACGGTCCGGCCGACGACGTTCAGTGGGGCCAGTCGACGCGCATGGTCGACTTCTACGACGTGAAGGGCGACGTTGAACGCCTCATCGCGCCGCTTAAGGCCCGATTTGAAGCAGAGGTCTTCCCGGGTCTCCACCCGGGCCGCTCCGCCGCGATCTTTGTGGGCGAGCGCCGCGTCGGCTTCATCGGCGAGCTTCACCCGCGCGTTGCGAAGGCTTTCGACCTGCCGCATGCGCCCGTCGTTTTCGAGCTTGAAGCCGAACCTCTTCTCGCGCTTCCGCTTCCGAAGAATCAGCCTTTGCCGAAGCATCAAGCCATGCGCCGCGACATTGCCGTCGTCGTGCCCGCTTCGCTGCCCGTGCAGAAGCTCTTCGATGAAGTGGCCGATGCGCGAACGGCCGACCCTCGGCTCGCAACGGTCGACGACTTCCGGCTCTTCGACCTCTACCGTCCGACGGCCGAGGCCGAAGCGGGCGAGAAGTCGCTCGCCTTTGCCGTGGAGCTTACGGCGCGCGGCGAAAATCCGCTGACCGACGAAGAGGCCGACGCCGTGATGCATGCGCTTCTCGAAGTGCTTGAACGCGTCGGCGCACGTCTGCGCAGTTGATCATCATTCCGTCGGGCGGCAGTTCCCGAGCCGCCCGACGGCTCACCATCTCTGAATCACAAAAGACACATGACTGAACCCGAACTGCCCTGCCGCACGCTCAACAAGGCCGGCCTTGCCGATAAGATCGTCGAGCGTATTCCGGATTTGGACCGTCCCCGCGCCAAGTTGATCGTGGAGGCTTTTTTCGAACTCCTCAGCTCAAACCTCGAAGAAGGGTGCACGCTGAAGATCGCCGGTCTCGGCAACTTTACCGTCCGAGACAAGGTGGCCCGTCCGGGCCGCAACCTGAAGACGGGCGAAGTGGTGACGATCACCGAGCGCCGCGTGGTGAGCTTTCATCCGTCGGGCACGCTCAACGCGCGCGTCACTGAGAACCTCCTCGGCGGTTCGAAGGCCTGACGGATTGAGGATCGGCCGCTTGCTTTTTTCGTGAGTTTCCGATAGAATCCTTTCCTCTGTTCGGGGTGTAGCGCAGCCTGGTAGCGCACTTGCATGGGGTGCAAGGGGTCGCGAGTTCGAATCCCGCCACCCCGACCAGAAAACAAAGCAGGTCGTCTGAAAAGACGGCCTTTTTTGTTGACTTCGCCGCTAAAACAGCTTTGAACGCTGACGGTCGCGGGCAAGCGCTTTCGGAATTGTCACAACTTTTTGCGAAAGCATGCGGATCGGCACGGTTACAATCGTTGCACAAAGAAATACGCACCAAGGACGCGGCCGCAAGGGCCGTGAAAGACTTTCGATGCACATTTTGATTTCCAACGACGACGGCTATCGGGCGCCGGGCATCCGTGCGCTTGCCGACGTGATGCGCCGATTCGGCCGAGTGACGATCGTGGCGCCGGACCACAATCATTCGGGAGCTTCGAATTCACTCTCCCTCAATCGACCGCTTACGGTCGAGCACATGCCCGGGGAGAGTCTCTACGTTGTTTCCGGCACGCCTTCAGACTGCGTTCACGTCGCGCTCACCGGGTTGATCGAGGAAAAGCCTGATCTTGTGCTTTCCGGCATCAACTGCGGAGCCAACATGGGCGACGACACGATGTATTCGGGTACGGTGGCTGCGGCCATTGAGGGCTATCTCTTCGGCGTGCCGTCCATTGCCTTCTCGCAGATCGACAAGGGGTGGGCGGAGCTCGAGAGCGCCGCTCGGGTCGCCGAGATCGTCGTGGAGCGCTTTCTTGAGCGTCGCGACACGGAGGAGCCGGTGCTTCTCAACGTCAACATGCCCAACATGCCGTTGGAACGGCTTCGCGGCATTGTCGGCACGCGGCTTGGTCGGCGTACGAGCGCCGAGCCCGTCATCCGTGAGATGAGCCCGCGCGGCTTCCCGATCTACTGGCTCGGCGCGGCGGGCAAGCCCGCGGATGCCGCCGAAGGGACGGACTTCTGGGCGACGTCGCACGGCTTCGTTTCCGTCACGCCGCTGCAGATCGACATGACGAACCATGAAGCGGTGGGTTCGGCGCATCGATGGGTGTCGGGCGGCCTCGTCGGGGCGGCGCGGCAGATGCAGGAGTAATAGGAATGGTCATGAACTTCAATGCGCGCTCGGCCGCCGGGGCGGCCGCCTTGGGATGCCTCCTCGCGCTCGCTGGGTGTTCCTCGTTGCCGAGCGGTTCGGTTCCCGTGGAGGACCGCTCGATCTATTCGGATGGGGCGCGTTCGGAATCCGCTCGTCCTGCGACGCTCGGAAGCGTGCGCGATTCGGGGCGCACGCACCAAGTGGCCTACGGCGACACGCTCTACAACATTTCCGCCCGCTACGGGCTCGATACGCGCGAGCTTGCGCAGCTGAACGGCATTTCGGATCCGACGCAGCTGAGGCTCGGACAGGTGCTGCACCTGCCCGAAAGCGTGACCGAACCGAAGCCGATGACGATCGCCTCCGGCGTGAGAATCAGCCGCCTTGAAGCCGCGGAGCCTGCGGCGAAGACGACGCCCGCCCCGGCGGCAGATGCCGAGCAGGGGAGCGCGCCCGCGGAAAAGACGTCGCTCACGAATACGCCGAGCGAACCCTCGAAGGAGGCTTCGGCTTCGGTTCAGACGACGAAGCCGATTCAGCCGGCGGTGCCCGGCACGAAGCTCATTTGGCCCGCCCGCGGTCCGATCCTCTCGGATTTCGCCAAGAACGGCAAGGGTTTGGACATCGGCGGCAAGGTCGGCAGCATCGTTGTTGCCGCGGGCGCCGGTCAGGTGCTTTTCGTCGGAGACGGCGTGAAGGGCTACGGCAATCTGGTCATCATCAAGCATTCGCCGACGATCGTGACGGCATACGGCCACAATTCAAAAATCGTGGTCAAGGTCGGCCAGTCCGTGAAGGCGGGACAGAAGATCGCCGAGCTCGGCCAGTCCGACGCGAGCGAGCCGATGCTTCGCTTTGAGGTGCGCGACAAGGGCAAGCCCGTTGATCCGATGCGCTTCATGGCGCCCCGCCGCTGAGAACCGGCACTCGACTTTCATTCATTTCACCGGAAGAGCCGGCACGCGGCGGGGACCGCACCGGCTCTTCGATTTTGACTCGACGAAGGAGTTGGAGCCCATGGCTCGTCGAACGAAGGAACGCATTCCCGAATTTTTCACCGCTGATGTGGATCGGCTCGATCAGGAAGGCCGCGGCGTCGCCCGCGTAGACGGCAAGGTCGTCTTCATTCAGGGCGCGCTGCCGGGCGAACGGGTGCGCTACGAGCGCCTGCGCTCGAAGCCGAGCTACGACATGGGGCGCACGGTCGAAATTCTGAGGGCGAGCTCTCTGCGCTCCGAGCCTCGGTGCCCCCATTTCGGCCTTGGCCCTGGGGCATGCGGCGGGTGCGCGATGCAGCACCTTGAGCCCCATGCGCAGGTCGCCTTCAAGGAGAAAGTTCTTCTCGACACGCTATGGCACATCGGCAAGGTTCGCCCCGAGACGATCCTGACGCCCATTTACGGCCCAACCTGGCACTACCGGCACCGCGCGCGCCTTACCGTGCGGGACGTGGCGAAGAAGGGCGGGATTCTGGTGGGGTTCCACGAGAAGAATTCGTCCTATGTCGCCGACATGCAGACATGTCCGATTCTGACGAAAAACGTCTCGAACCTCCTTTTGCCTCTGCGAGGACTCATTTCCGGCCTTTCCATCCGTCAGCGCCTGCCGCAGGTCGAAGTGGCTGTGGGCGGCGATGGCCGCACGGCGATGGTTTTTCGCGTACTCGAGCCCCCGAGCGGCGAGGATTTGGAGCGCATGCTCGCCTTCGGCCGTGAGCATGCGGTCGACATTTGGCTGCAGCCGAAGGGACCCGAAAGCGCGCACCCGGTGCTTCCGGAAAACGAGGGGGTCCTCGGGCTGACGCTGCCGGAATTCGGCGTGCGGATCGGCTTTAAGCCGACCGATTTCACGCAGGTCAATCATGCGCTCAATGAAGTCATGGTTGGCCGTGCGGTTCGCCTCTTGAATCTTGATGAAAATAGCCGCGTGGCCGACTTTTTCTGCGGATTGGGCAACTTCACGCTTCCCATCGCCCGCCGAGCGGCCGAAGTGATCGGCATTGAAGGCTCCGAGGGGTTGGTTGCTCGGGCGCGTCAGGGCGCCGAAGAGAACGGCTTGTCGCAGAAGACGCGTTTTCGAGCCCGCAACCTCTTCACGTGGTCGATGGAGGATTGGACGGCGCTTTGGAATGAAATGGGCGGAATCGATCGCATTCTCATCGACCCTCCGCGCGAAGGTGCGCTCGCGCTCTCGCGCGTGCTTGCCGAAGCTGAGCGCGTTCCCGCCCGCATCGTTTACGTTTCCTGCAATCCGGCGACGCTCGCCCGCGACTGCGCGGTTCTGCACCATGAAGGCGGATGGCGCATCCGCGCGGCCGGCATCATGAACATGTTCCCGCACACCGGTCACGTCGAGTCGATGGCCGTACTTGAACCCGGTCCGAAGCCTGAAAAGGGCCTCGCGGAGGAAGCGCCCGAAGAGGGTTGAGAAAAGCGGACGGCATGCGAAATGCGTCTTCGTCGGAGATGCTCCCGGAGGCGCTTTTGATAAAATCAAAAATTCAGCGGAGAGCGCACTTTCCTTTCAAAAGAGCGCTTTTCGTCCCGAACATCCATTCTTTTCCCAAAGGAAGAAATTCAAATGGCTATTCAGCGTACCCTTTCCATCATCAAGCCCGATGCCGTCGCCAAGAACGTGATCGGCCAGATCTACACGCGTTTTGAGTCGAACGGCCTCAAGATCGTCGCCGCTCAGATGCGTCACCTCTCGAAGGAGGAAGCCGAAGGCTTCTACGCCGTGCATCGTGAACGTCCCTTCTTCGCCGATCTCGTCAAGTTCATGACGTCGGGTCCGGTGATGATTCAGGTTCTTGAAGGCGAAAACGCCATCCTGAAGAACCGTGAGCTCATGGGCGCCACGGACCCGAAGAAGGCCGCTCCGGGCACGATCCGCGCCGACTTCGCGCAGAGCATCGATGCCAACGCCGTGCACGGTTCCGACGCTCCGGAAACGGCTGCCGTTGAAATCGCCTACTTCTTCCCGACGCTCGCCATTCACAGCCGCTGATCGGCGTCATTAGGGATTCATGCCGATGACCGACATCGAGAAGACCGCTGAGGCGGGTGCCGCTTCAGAGAGGGATGAACGCGTCAATCTCCTCGATTTTGACGGCGAGGGGTTGGCCGCTTGGTGTGCGGAAAAGGGTGAAAAGCCCTTCCGCGCCCGGCAGCTGACGCGTTGGATCCACCGTCATCTCGCCGCAGACTTCGACGAAATGACGGATTTGGCGAAGAGCTTCCGCGCGAAACTGAAGGCGCTCGCTGTGATCGAGCCCCCTCAGCCGATTGCCGAGAAGAAGTCCGCCGACGGCACGCGCAAATGGCTTTTCGATGTCGGCGGCGGCAATGCCGTCGAAGCCGTCTTCATTCCCGAGGACGACCGTGGAACGCTCTGCATTTCCTCGCAGGCCGGGTGCGCCATGGGGTGCCTCTTCTGCTCGACCGGCAAACAGGGCTTCAACCGAAATTTGCGCACTTCGGAGATCGTGGGCCAGCTTTGGCAGGCCGAGCGCGAACTGCGCCGCGACTTCGGGGTGACCGATCCGAATGACCGCATCATCAGCAACGTCGTGCTGATGGGCATGGGCGAACCGCTTCAGAACCTCGACAACGTTCTTCGCGCGCTCAAGATTTTTCTCGACGACAACGGCTACGGCCTCTCGCGCCGCCGCGTTACGGTGTCCACGTCGGGTCTCGTGCGACAGATCGACAAGCTTGCGGAAGCGGCGCCCGTGGCGCTCGCCGTCAGCCTTCACGCGGCGGACAACGCTCTGCGAGACAAGCTGATGCCTGTCAACCGCAAGCATCCGATCGAAGATCTGATGGCCGCCTGCCGACGCTATCTGAAGGTGGCGCCTCGGGATTTCATCACGTTCGAATACGTGATGCTCGGCGGCGTCAACGACAGCATTGAGGACGCCGACCGTTTGGTTGAGCTTGTTCGGCGCGAGCGCGTGCCGTGCAAATTCAACCTCATTCCGTTCAATCCATTCCCGCAGTCCGATCTGCGCAAGCCCGACCGCGAGCGCGTGCTCGCCTTCTGCCGTCGGCTTAATGCGGCAGGCATCGTGACGACGGTGCGCAAGACTCGCGGGGACGACATCGACGCGGCGTGCGGCCAGCTCGCAGGAGAAGTCCGCGACAAGACCCGCCGCGCCGAACGCCTTGCCAAGCAGAAGGCCGAGGCGATCATGATTCTTCAGCCTGAACGTCGAAAGAAAGGCTGAAGTCCGTTTGAGCTCTAGAGACCGGAGACTGCCATGCCTCAAGAGAACCTTGACAACGAGAGCCCGCGCGGAAATCCGCAGGGCTTCGGCCTGAAGTTGCGCCAAGCGCGCGAAGCTCAGGGGATTTCGCTCGGAGACATGGCCGTCAAAAGCCGCCTCGCCGTCAATCAGCTCCGTGCCCTGGAAGCCGAGGACATGAGCGTGCTGCCCGAGCCCGTCTATGTGCGCGCCTTCATCCGAGGCGTCGCGCAGGAATTGGGCCTTGACGCCGAGCCGCTCGTTGCAGATTATGTCTCGCGCTTCGGCGCGGGATCGCGGGCTCCGGTCGGGCAAATTCCCGAAAGCAGTCCGGACGAAGAGCTGGTCATCGGGGGCAGTCCTCGACACCACGGCTTGAAGCTCGCCGCCGCCTTCGTCCTCGTTGCCGTGGTGGCGGCCGGGATTTGGGCAATCTATACGGATCAGCTGAGCGCATTGCGCGGCGGGAAGGATGCCGCGCAGGTCGAGACGACGGCGACGGGCGCGCCTGAGCCTGCGGCGGCGCCCGCTGAGAAGCCGGCGGCGAAGCCTTCGGAGATTCCTGAAGCCGCAAAGCCGGCCGAAGCGCTTGAAAAGCCGGTCGATCCCACCCCTGCGCAGACCGAAGCGGCTCCTGAGAAGCCTGTCGAAGCGCAGGCTCAGAAACCCGCACCGGCGGCAGCCTCCGAAACTCCGTCGCCCGCATCCGCAGCGGCGGACTCGCACCGCGTGGCGGTCTCGGTGAAGGCGCCCTGCTGGGTGCAGATCCGCTCTCCGAACGGGAAGCTCATCGTTGCCCGAGAAATCCGTCCGAACGAGGGATTTGAAGCGGATGTGCCGCGGGGAAGCCGCTTTACGCTCGGCAACGCCGGAGCGATCACGCTTCGCATCGACGGTCAGGTCTACAGCCTCGAAGGAACGGTGAAAAACGGCGTCGCCCGCTTCACGATGGAGTAGCCGTGCGGATGACTGCCGCCTGACCGCGCCAAGACCGATGGGGAAGGGCTGCACGCCCTTCCCCGCATTTTTGAGATGAGCCCATGTCGCAACCAGAACCTCTTATTCGCCGAGATTTCGTGATCCGCCGCACGACGACGGCCGTGGCCGTCCGCTGGGCCGGGCGCGAAGTCCTCATCGGGGGCGGCGCTCCGATCGTCGTGCAGTCGATGACAAACACGGCGACCGCGGACGTCGATGCCACCGTGCGTCAGATTCTCGAGCTTGAGGAAGCCGGCAGCGAAATCGTGCGCCTCACGGTGAATACGCCGGAGGCCGCCCGTGCTGTGCCCAAGATCCGCGAGGCGCTTGATCGAGCGGGTTCGCTCGTGCCGCTCGTCGGCGACTTTCATTACAACGGTCACAAGCTTCTGCGCGACGAACCGGCCTGCGCGCAGGCGCTTTCAAAGTACCGGATCAATCCCGGCAATGTCGGCAAAGGGACGAAGGCCGAAGAAAACTTCGCCGCGATGATCGAGATCGCCAAGCGCACGGGCGCCGCGGTGCGCATCGGCGTGAACGGCGGATCTCTCGACCAGGCGCTGCTCGCTCGCCTTATGGATGAGAATCGGGCGGCGGGACTGCCGCACACGCCCCGCGAGGTGTTTCTTGAAGCGCTTGTCGAAAGCACGCTTGAAAGCGCACGCACGGCCGAATCGCTTGGCCTCGGTGCGGATCGTCTCGTCCTCTCCGCGAAGGTTTCCGACGTGCAGGAGCTCGTGAAGACCTACCGTGAGCTCTCGCGCCGGACTCGGCATGCGCTCCACTTGGGGCTGACCGAGGCCGGAATCGGCTCAAAGGGGATCGTGGCGAGCACGGCGGCTCTCGCCGTGCTTCTGGAGGAGGGCATCGGGGATACGATCCGCGTGTCGCTCACGCCGAATCCCGGCGCTGCCCGCACCGAAGAGGTGATCGTTGCCCAGGAGATCCTTCAAACGATGGGGCTGCGTGCTTTTGCGCCCACCGTGACCAGCTGCCCGGGATGCGGACGCACGAGTTCGGATCTCTTTCAAAAGCTTGCGGCTGAAACTCAGGAATTTCTCCGCCGCCGCGCAGGCGTCTGGCGCCGCGAGTGTCCCGGAGCCGAATCGATGACGGTTGCCGTCATGGGATGCGTGGTGAACGGGCCGGGTGAAAGCCGGCAGGCCGACATCGGCATCAGCCTGCCCGGATCGGGCGAGAGCCCCGTTGCGCCCGTCTACGTCCGCGGTGAAAAGGTGGGCGTGCTGAAGGGCAGCGACATTGCGCCGCGCTTTCAGGATATGATTGAAAAATTCGTTCGCGAGACCTACGGGCGGTAAGTCCCGGGTCCGGCAATACCATGCGCGGCGTCCCGAGCGGCCGCGCCCATTTCATCGAAATCATGGCTAAAGAAAAATTTACCGGCGTCAAGGGCATGAACGACATGCTTCCTCAGGACGCTCCGGTTTGGCAGTATGTTCAGTCGACGGCCGTCAACGTGCTTGAGCGCTACGGCTATCAGGAGATCCGCACGCCGATTCTTGAGAACACGCGCGTCTTTACGCGCGGCGTGGGCGAAGTGACCGACATCGTCGAAAAGGAAATGTATTCCTTCACCGATTCGATGAACGGTGACCAGCTCACGCTTCGTCCGGAATGCACGTCTGCGGTAGTCCGCGCGGTGAACGAGCACAATCTTCTGTACGGCACCACGCAGCGCCTTTGGTACTTCGGACCGATGTTCCGCCATGAGCGTCCGCAGCGCGGCCGCTATCGTCAGTTCCATCAGTTGGGCGCCGAAGCGCTCGGGATGGCGGGTCCAGACATCGACGCCGAAATGATCATGATGCTCGCGCGCCTCTGGCGTGAACTGAAGATCGGTTCGGTCCGTCTTGAGCTCAACACCCTCGGCGCGCAGGATGAGCGCCAGCGTCACCGCGAGGCGCTGATCGCCTATTTCGAATCGAATCAGGATGTGCTCGACGACGACGCGAAGCGCCGTCTCTACACGAATCCGCTGCGCATTCTTGACACGAAGAATCCCGACATGCAGGATCTCGTCAACCGCGCGCCGCGCCTTCTCGACTACCTTGGAGAGGAGAGCCGCGCGTTCCTCTCGCGTCTTGAAAAGCTCGTCAGCGCTTCGGGGATCGAGTACGTCGTGAATCCGCGTCTGGTGCGCGGGCTCGATTACTACAATCACACGGTGTTCGAATGGATCACCGACAAGCTGGGCGCTCAGGGCACGATCTGCGGCGGCGGCCGCTATGACCCGCTTGTCGAGATGCTGGGCGGCAAGCCCGCTCCCGGCGTTGGCTTCGCCATGGGGGTTGAGCGCATCATCGAACTTCTGCGCGAAGTGGGCAATGTGCCGCAGGGCACGATGACCGACGTCTACGTTGTGCATCACGGGGAAGACACGCAGGTCACCGCGATGCTCCTCGCGGAACGCATGCGCGACCTCGGCGTTCGGGTTGTGGTTCACCCGGGCAGTGCAAGCATCAAGAGCCAGATGAAGAAGGCGGACGCCTCTGGCGCCGAATTCGTGGTCTTCGCCGCTGAGGATGAAGTCGCCGAAGGCGTCGTCGCCATCAAGGCTCTGCGCGAGCATGAAGGCGCGGCATACCGTGAGCAGGCTCGCGAATCCATTGCTGAAGCCCCCGAAAAGATCGCCGCGGCCCTCAAGGCGCTGCGCGGCTGAACGTCCGACGAAAGAACGTAAGGAATACAAGTCATGGCATACGACTTGCAAGAGCAGGAGAGCATCGACCAGTTGAAGGCATGGTGGGAAAAGTGGGGAACGCCCATTACCGCCGTGGTCTGCGCGGGTTGTCTCGCTTTTGCCGGCTGGAACGGCTGGCAGTGGTGGAAGCGCAATGAAGCGGCGAAGGCCGCGGGCGCCTACATGGCGCTTCAGCAGGCGGCGCTGGCGAACGACGTGAAGAACATCGCCTCGCTTTCGAACGGTCTGCTTGAATCCTACGGCTCCACCGTCTACGCGCCGCTCGGCGCGCTGGTTGCGTCGAAGGCTGCGCTTGCCGCCGGCAATCTTGACGAAGCTGCCGCGAAGCTGAAGTGGATCGTCGATCAAAGCGGCCGTCCGGAGTTCGACACGATTGCCCGCGTGCGTCTCGCCGGAATTTATTTCGACGCCGGCAAGCTTGACGATGCGATCGCGGTGCTCGACGGCGCGAAGCCCACGGAGCGTCAGAATTCGCTGGTGCTCGACCGCCGCGGCGACGTGCTCGCAGCCAAAGGCGACGTCAAGGGCGCCCGAGAATGCTGGATGAAGGTGCTTGAGGCGCCTTACCGCGGCGACCCGATTTTGAAAGTCGTCGAATACAAGCTGAATGCACTTCCGGCCGTTCAGTAAGGAACCCGGACAACCTCAAGGATGACCGTCATGCAGTTGAAGCGCACCCTCATCGGATCCGCCGCCCTTGCCGCAATGCTTGCAATGGGAGGCTGCGGATTTTTCTCCACTCCCGATACTCACGAACCGAACGAGCTCACGGACTTCACGCCCCGCGTGGAGGCCCGCGTCGAGTGGAGCACGGACGTGGGCGAGGCCGCGGCAGCGAATCTTGCCCCGGTCGTGACCGATACGGCCGTCTATGCCGCGGGCGGCAACGAACTTGTGCGCCTTGACCGGCAGACGGGCGACGTCGTCTGGCGTTCCGAAACCGACGGACAAGTGACCGCTGGGGTCGGCACGGACGGTTCGACCATTGCGGTCGGCACCGATCGCGGTGAAGTGCAGGTCTTCGATGCCGAAGGCCGCGAAGTCTGGAAGGCCGTGCTTTCTTCGGACGTCGAAACGCCGCCCATCGTGGGCGCGGGCAGAGTCATCGTGCGCACGTCCGACACGCGCATCACGGGGTTCGACGCCATCACGGGCGAGCGTCTGTGGCACTATCAGGGTCAGGCGCCGGCATTGACGCTGAGAAACTTTTCGCAGATGAGCTGGGCTCCTGCGGGCGTCCTGATCGGTCAGTCGAACGGTCGTCTTCTCGCGCTCAACCCCTTGGACGGTCGAGTGGTCTTCGACGCCGTCATCGGGCAAGCCAAGGGCATCACCGAGGTCGAGCGTCTCATCGACGTGGTGGGCCGTCCCTGGGTCGACCAGGAGATGATGTGCGCCGCAACCTTCCAGGGCGGCCTCGTCTGCATGAACTCGATGAACGGCCGCCTGCTTTGGTCGGCGAAGATTGATGCCGTAACGGGTCCCGTCGCGGATTCGCGCCTGGTCTACATCGTTGACGCAGAAGGGCGCGTGCACGCCTTCAACCGCGAAAACGGCCGCGAAGCCTGGGTGAATTCCGATCTTCTCTACCGTCGGCCGTCGGCCCCGATCCGCATCGGCGCCACGGTGGCCGTTGCCGACTTCGAGGGCTACGTGACGATGTTCAATCCGGCGACGGGAGAAATCGTTGGACGCACGAGCCTCGATTCGGCCGTCACGACCCCCGCTTCGCAGTACGGCTACGGCGCCGTCTTCCAGACGGTGGACGGCGAGGTCGCCTACGTGGTTCAGGAGCAGCTCGCGGAATAAGCGAAAAACGCCGATTTCCCGTAGAATGCCGCCGCGCACTTCTCTGCAATGGATGTGCGCGGCATTGATTTTTTTAGAAATGCGGCCGGGTTTCGACCCTGCGGTCCCGTGCCGTGGATTCATTATCGAAGCGGCTCCGCCTACCATGGAGCCGGGGATTCTCTTTCATGCTTCCAGTCATCGCTCTGGTCGGACGGCCGAACGTCGGCAAGTCGACGCTCTTCAACCGCCTCACGCGAAGCCGCGACGCCATCGTGGCGGACTTTCCCGGTCTGACGCGAGACCGTCAGTACGGGCAGGGCCGCGTCGGACCGCGTCCGTACCTTGTGATCGATACGGGCGGCTTCGAGCCGGTGCGCACGGAAGGCATTGTGAAGGCGATGGCCAGTCAGGCCGAGCTCGCGATCGAGGAGGCCGACGTTGTTCTCTTCATCACGGATGCGCGCGCGGGCCTGACTCCGCACGACATGCGCATTGCGCAGCATCTGCGCCGTACGGGCCGCAAGACGATTCTTCTCGTCAACAAGGCCGAAGGATTGCCCGACACTGCGAAGGCGGAGTTCTACGAGCTCGGATTCGGCGAACCGCATCTCATTTCGAGCGCCCACGGTCAGGGCGTGCGTGCGGTGATCGATCTCGCGCTCGAGGGGTTCCCTGAAGAAGAGGACGAAGATCTTGACCCGACTGGACGTCATCGCGTGAAAGTCACCGTGGCGGGCCGTCCCAATGCAGGGAAGTCGACCCTCATCAACGCGCTTCTCGGTGAAGAGCGTCTCATTGCCTACGACATGCCGGGGACGACCCGCGACGCGATCAAGGTCGACTTCGAGTATGAAGGGCGTCCGTACGAGCTCGTCGACACGGCGGGTCTTCGCCGCAAGGGACGCGTCTTTGAGGCCGTTGAGAAATTCTCCGTGGTGAAGACGCTTCAGGCGATTGAAGACGCCAACGTCGTGATTCTGGTCATCGACGCTGCGGCGGGCGTCGCGGAATCCGACGCGCACATCGCGGGCTACGTGCTCGAAAGCGGGCGTGCGCTCGTCGTTGCGGTCAACAAATGGGACGCGCTCGACAGCTACGAGCGCGACCGCGTGGGCGAAGAGATCGCCTTCAAGCTTCATTTCCTGCGTTGGGCGCGCATGATCCGCATCTCCGCGCTCAAGAGAAACGGCTTGAATCATCTGATGCGCGCGGTCGATGAAGCTCATCGCGCGGCTTATGCGAAGCTGCCGACGCCGAAGCTGACGCGCGCGCTGCTCGAAGCCGTGCAGCGTCAGCAGCCTCCGCGCGCCCGAGGCGGTCGTCCGAAGCCGCGCTACGCGCATCAGGGCGGCTCCAACCCGCCCGTCATCGTCGTGCATGGCAATGCGCTCGAGGACATCGGCGAAGCGTATCGGCGCTATCTCGAGGGGTACTTCCGCGAAAAGTTCAATCTGGCAGGCACGCCGTTGAGGATTGAATTCCGCACGAAGGAAAATCCGTACGTCGATTGAGTCCGTTGCAAACGCTTAAAAAATTTGCATCTTTGAAGCGCCCCTGAGCGCCCCGAACGGAGGCGAGCGCTTAGAATGAAGCCATGCATCGTGCATGGCGGGGGCTCGGTTGCCCGAGTCTCCGACATTTCCGCGCACGCGGTATACGAAGAAGAAGAACACAAGCCCGGAGCCCGTGCGGGGTCCGGGTGGGAGAAGAAGAACATGGCCGCCAACAAAGGACAACTCCTGCAGGATCCGTTCCTCAACGCTCTGCGCAGGGAACATGTCCCCGTTTCCATTTATCTCGTGAACGGCATCAAGCTCCAGGGTCAGATCGAGTCGTTCGATCAGTATGTGGTGCTTCTGAGGAACACCGTCACGCAGATGGTCTACAAGCACGCGATCAGCACGGTGGTGCCGACCCGCGCAGTGTCGTTCACTCAGGCCCCGCAGGGCGCGGAGAACTGATCTGGCCAACTTTCAAATCGACGAATCGCGTCAAGAGGATGCGTCCCGCGCCTTTCTCGTAACGGTCGCGGTAGGGCGGGTGTTTTATTCCGATTCGGCCGAAGAGCTGCGCCTGCTCGTCACTTCGGACGGGCTCGAGCCCTGCGGCCTCATGCAGGCCAGGCGCGAACGGCCCGATCCCGCAACTTTTCTCGGCTCGGGAAAAATTGAGGAGTTGGGCGAGCTTGCGCGCGAGGCGCGTGCAGACTGCGTTGTCTTCGACATCGCGCTTTCCGCCGCGCAGCAGCGCAACATCGAGCGGCGCATCGAGATGCCGGTTCTTGATCGAACCGAGCTCATTCTCGAAATCTTTCGCCGACGCGCGAAGAGCCGTGAAGGACGTCTGCAGGTGGAGCTGGCTCGGCTCGAGCACCTTTCCACGCGGCTTGTGCGCGGCTGGACCCATCTGGAGCGCCAGCGCGGCGGCCTTGGGAAGACGGGCGGCCCGGGTGAGAAGCAGATTGAGCTCGACCGCCGCATGATCGGCGTGCGGGTCAAGCAGCTTCGCGACCAGCTCAAGCGCCTCGCCAAGCAGCGCGGCACGCAGCGTCGGGCGCGCAGCCGAGGCGATACGCTCACCGTGTCGCTCGTGGGATACACGAACGCCGGCAAGTCGACGCTTTTCAACAAGCTCACTCGGGCGAAAAGCTATGCAGCCGATCAGCTGTTCGCCACGCTCGACACGACGGCCCGCCGGTTTTGGCTGAACGACGAAGAGACGGTCGTCGCAACCGATACCGTGGGCTTCATCCGCGGATTGCCGCACCAGCTCGTTGAGGCCTTCAAATCGACTCTGGACGAAACGGTGCATGCGGATCTGCTGCTTCACGTCGTCGACGCCTCGTCTCCAGTGCGCGAATCGCAGATCGACGAAGTGAATTCGGTGCTGGCCGACATTCACGCCGACGACGTGCCGGTTCTTCTTGTCTACAACAAGATTGACCGCACCGGGGGCGAGCCTGAAATCGTGAGAGATTCGAGCGGGCGTCCGAAGGCCGTCTTCGTGTCGGCTCTGACCGGCGCAGGGCTCGATCTTCTGCGTGAAGCGGTGAGCGAATTCTCGCGCAGCTGGCGCGAGGCCCATCCTCAGGAGCCCCGTGCTCCTGAACCCTGGGAGCAGGAGCTTGAAGCCGAACGCGGCGCTCGTCTTTCGCCTGCCGAAGAGCTGGCGGCGCTTGAAGCGCTGATTTGACGCTTCGGCCTCGGGGAAAAGCGCCGAAAGCGCATACAATCATCGAACCAATCACCACTCATACGGAGCGCGGCCGGAAAGGTTTTCCGCGTCCGCGCATGGAGAAAGCGCCATGTCGCTCAACGACCCAAAATGGGGCCGAAATCCCGAAGAATCCGATGAAAAGCAGAGCCCTGACGCAGAGGGCGGCCGTCCCGAAAACGATGGCCGGGAGCCTTCGAAGCGCGGCGGACGCGGACCGAAAAGCGAGGGAGAGTTCCTGGAGGATCTCTGGAAGCGCTTTTCGGACATGGTCGAGGCTTCGGACGAGCAGCGTCCGAAGCGCTCGGGCGCGTCGAAGCTTAAGAGCCGAGACGACTTTTCCCGCGATGATGAGGAGGCGCCGCGTCCGAGCGAGCCTGAGCGTGAATTCAGCGAACCGCCGCGCGAGCCTCCCGTTTCCGGCGGCGGATCGGGGCGAGGCGGCATGAAGCGCATCGAAATCAACTTCGGATTTCCCGGATTGCCCCGCTTCGGCGCCGCCGCGGTCGGCATTGCGCTTCTCATCGGCTGGGGCGTGAGCGGCTTCTACATCGTGCCCGAGGGGCAGAGCGGCATCGTGACGACTTTCGGCCGCTACAGCGAGACGACGCCTCCGGGCTTCCGCTGGCACTTGCCTTATCCGATTCAGAGCGCCGAGCTCGTCGACGTGAGCAGCGTCCGCACCGCGGTGATCGGCGCTCAGGGGGCGGCAGACCGAGCGAGCGAAGCCTTGATGCTTACGGACGACGAAAACATCGTCGACGTGCAGTTCACCGTTCAGTACCGCATCAAGCCCGATGGCGCGAAGGACTATCTCTTCCGCACGCGCGGTCCCGATCTTTCGGTTCGGCAGACGGCAGAATCCGCCATGCGCGAAGTGGTGGGCCGAAAGACGATGGACAGCGTCCTTTTCGAGTCGAAGGCTGAAATTGCAGAAGACGTGAAGAAGAGCATGCAGGTCATGCTCGACCGCTACCGCACCGGGATCGAGGTGATGAGCGTGGCCATTCAGAATGCGCAGCCTCCGCAGCCCGTTCAGGCCGCCTTCAACGATGCGGTCAAGGCCGGACAGGACCGGGAGCGTTCGATCAATCTGGGTGAGGCTTACCGCAACGCCGTGATCCCAAAGGCGAAAGGCACGGCTTCGCGTCTGAAGGAAGAGGCCGAAGGGTACCGCGCTCGCGTGACCGAAACGGCCCGAGGCGATGCGAAGCGCTTTGCTGCGGTCCTCGCCGAATACGAAAAGGCGCCCCAAGTGACGCGCGACCGTCTCTACATCGACGCGATGCGCGACGTTTTTGCGAGCGTCTCAAAGGTTTACGTCGACCAGCGCTCGGGCTCGAGCCTCCTGTACCTACCGCTCGAGAAGCTGGTTGAGCGCACGAAGCGCGCGGGGGGCGAAGCCGAGGATCTCCGCGCGAAGATCGAGGCCGCCCCCGCGGCGGCGGAAGCCGCGTCGTCCGACGTCCCTTCGGCGGCGCCTTCGGCCACCTACAGCACGGAAAGCGTTGATTCGGATACCCGGTCGCTTGTCCGCCGCCGCTACCGCGAATGATTTTCTGAGGAGTTTGTGATGAAGCGAACCTCCACCCTTTTGGCCGCCGCGATTCTCCTCGGACTCGCCGCGAAGCTGTGCGTCTACACCGTGGGAGAGCGCGAGTATGCGCTCGTCTTCGGCTTGGGAGAACTGAAGTCGGTCGTCGATCAGCCCGGACTTCACGTGAAGCTTCCGGTGCCGCTCCAGAACATCATTTATCTGGACAAGCGCATCCTCACGCTCGACGCGAACGGAGCCGATCTTGTGCAGACGAGCGAGAAGAAAAACCTCATGATCGACACTTTCGTGAAGTGGCGCATCGGCGATGCGCGCCGCTACTGGGTCTCCTTCCAGGGAAGCGAGCGGGCTGCATCGGACCGGCTTTCCGCGCTTCTGCGCGACGTGCTCAATGTCGCCGTCAACAAGCGTACGGTCAATCAGATCACGTCTTCGGAGCGTGAGAAGGCGATGGCTGAAATTTCAGACCTCCTGCAGGAACGCGTCGCCGACGTCGGCATCCAAATCGTCGACGTCCGCATGAAGCGCGTCGACTTCACGCCGGAAATTTCCGAATCCGTCTACCGGCGCATGGAGGCGGAACGCAAGCGCGTGGCGAGCGAAGAGCGCTCGAAGGGTGCGGCTCAGGCCGAGCGCATCCGGGCTGCGGCGGATCGCGAAAGCGAGGTGATTTTGGCCGAAGCCTACCGCGACGCTCAGGTGGCGAAGGGCGAAGGAGACGCCGAAGCGTCCCGCATTTATGCGCAAGCCTTCGGCCGCGATCCGGAGTTTGCGCGCTTCTACCGTTCGCTCGAAGCGTACCGCAAGAGCTTCTCCGATGAGAGCGACGTGATGGTGGTCGATCCTTCAGCGGACTTCTTCAGCTACATCGAGCGGCGCAAGCCATGAAGGGAAGCGACGTCCTCATTCTGGCGCTCGGCTGGGTGCTCATCATCGAGGGCGTGGCGCCGCTCGTGATGCCGGAGCTGTGGCTGAAGTCGATCCGAAAGATTTCGGAGTCGGATCCGCGCGCCGTGCGGACGACGGCGGCCGTCATGGTCGCGGTCGGCCTCGGCGTTGTCTGGACGCTTCTCGGAGGAGGCTAGCCGGAGCGCGCGCTTTGTCCGCACCCATTAGAATAGTCACGCCTGACGGGCAATCACTTTACATACAACCGAAAGAAAGGGAACGTTTAAATGGGCAAGAATGTTGTCGTAGTCGGCGCTCAGTGGGGCGACGAAGGCAAGGGCAAGATCGTCGACTGGCTCACGGAAAAGGCCGACGGCGTCGTGCGCTTCAACGGCGGTCACAACGCCGGTCACACGCTCGTCATCAACGGCCGCAAGACAATCGTGCGCCTGATCCCGTCGGGCATCATGCATCCGACGAGCATCTGCTACCTCGGCAACGGCGTTGTTCTTTCGCCGCAGGCCTTCTTCTCTGAAATCGACGAACTCGTCGAGATCGGCGTGCCGAACGTCGAGAAGCGTCTGCGCGTTTCCGCGAACTGCCCGCTCATCATGCCGTATCACGTCGCGCTCGACAAAGCGCGTGAAGCGGCGCTCGGAAACAAGAAGATCGGCACGACGGGCCGCGGCATCGGCCCGGCCTACGAAGACAAGGTAGCCCGCCGAACGGTCCGCGTCGCGGATCTCTTCCACCCGGAGCGCTTCGCCGAGCGCGTGCGCGCCGTGATGAAGCTCCACAACTTCGTGCTCGAGAAGTTTCTCGGCGCCGAGCCCCTTGATCCGGAAGCCGTGATCCAGGAAACGCTTGCCTACGCCGAACGTCTCCGCCCGATGGTCTGCGACGTCTCCGAGACGCTCCACGAAGAAATGGAGGCGGGCAAGCGCTTCCTCTTCGAGGGTGCTCAGGGCTCGATGCTCGACATCGACCACGGCACCTACCCCTATGTGACGAGTTCGAACACCGTTGCGGGTTCGGCCTGCGCCGGCGCCGGTCTCGGTCCCGACAAGCTCAACTACGTGCTCGGCATCACGAAAGCCTACTGCACCCGTGTCGGCGAAGGTCCGTTCCCGACGGAACTCCACGATGAAATGGGCGAGGCGCTCCGCCGCCGCGGCAACGAATTCGGCGCCGTGACGGGACGTCCGCGCCGCTGCGGCTGGTTCGACGGCGCGGCGCTGCGCCGTGCGGTCCAGATCAACGGCCTCACGGGGCTTGCCATCATGAAGCTCGACGTGCTTGACGGACTTGAAACGATCAAGCTCGGCGTCGGCTACCGCTATGAAGGGAAGACGCTCTCGGTGATGCCTGCAGGGGCGGATGCCGTTGCGAAGTGCGAACCGATCTACGAAGAGTTCCCGGGCTGGAAGGAAAGCACTTTCGGCGTGACGAAGTGGGAGGATCTTCCTGAGTCGGCTCGCCGCTACCTGACGCGCCTCGCTGAAGTTGCCGGTGCTCCGATTGCGCTCGTTTCGACGGGCCCTGACCGCGAACAGACGATTCTCTATACGGATCCCTTCGCCGAATAAGGAGGCATTCCGCCCTCCGTTCCAAGGCGGGGCGCCCGAAAGCGTCCCGCCTTTCCGTTCATTCATCAACGTTTCCGGCAGCGTTTGCCGCACTCCCATGTCCGAACATTATTATTCCTGGTCCGAGTACATCGACTTGAACGAACGACTCGTTGCGGAAGTCGCCAAGAGCGGCTGGCACTTCGATTGTCTCCTCTGCCTCTCGCGCGGCGGGATGCGCCCCGGGGACTTCTTCAGCCGCGTCTACGACATGCCGCTCGCCATCCTTGCGACGAGTTCGTACCGTGAAGCTGCGGGCACCGTGCAGAGCACGCTCGACATTTCCGACTGCATCACGGGCTTGAGCGAACTCCACGGCAACGTGCTCCTCGTCGACGACATGGTTGATTCCGGGAAGACGATTGCCGAGGTGGTGAAGCACTTGAAGGCCCGCTACCCGAAGATCACGGAAATTCGCGTGGCCGTTCTGTGGTGGAAGGCGCACTCCGTCTTCAAGCCCGACTGGCATGTTGAATACCTTCCGGACAACCCCTGGGTTCATCAGCCCTTTGAAACCTACGATGCGATTGGTCCTGAAAAGCTGATTGCCATGGTGGAGGCCAAATCCGCCAAGCGCGGCTGAGCCCTCGTCGGCCCGCCACGAAGGAAAGGCGCCCGGAATTCAATCCGCGGCGCCTTCTTTTCACGCTCAAATGACGTCCATGCCGTGGGGGACGGTGGGATCCGGCGGATCCGGAATTCCGGGCGCAGGGGGCAGATTCGGCGGAAGCCTCATCGGAGTGAGCGAGAAGGCGATGTCGAGTCCGATCGCGCGAAAGGCGCGGCGCAGCGGGTCGAGCTTCGTCACGTTCGAGAGCTTCAGAAAGCGTTGAGCTTCCTGAGGGGTGATCTTGAGGCGGCGGCTCAGCTCCGAGGCGCTGATGCCGAACGTTCTGCAGCAGCAGATGAACTGCAGCTTCAGGTCGAGCGCGAGCGGCAGCATGCACTCGCCTTCGCCGGCTCGGGGCCGGCCGTACGGAACCTCGAAGGGCTTGCGGGGGCCGAGCGTTCGAAGTCGCTCGCTCAGACAATCGACTACTTGGCGCTCAAGGCGCGCGAGGCCGTCGTCAATGGAGGGGGCTGTGAAGGACGCTTCCTCCATGTCGGGGAAGACGAAGCGGTAGGCGCCGCGGCATCGGTCGATCCAATAGCGGAAAACGTGAGGACGTTCCGGATCGTTGATTTGCTCAATGCTCTCGGGCAGGGGCTTCGGACTCACGACGTGGCTCCTTGATAAAAAGGAAGCCCCGAACTGAGTGGCTACAGTTCGGGGCTGTCATGGTGCCCAGGAAAGGACTCGAACCTTCACGACCTCGCGGCCGCCAGCACCTGAAGCTGGTGCGTCTACCAATTTCGCCACCTGGGCAATCGAGGATTGGAATTATGCAGATGTCCGATCTGCTTGTCAAGAGGAGGGAGAAAATTTGCTCAAAGCCTTCGGTCGGGATGCATGGGCTTGGATTCTTCGCGCACGATTCGTCTCGCGCTTCAGGCGGCTTTGTTACGATGACGGCGCGGACGGTTGAGCCGTCCTTGCTTCCTTGAGATGAAACGAATGGCGAAAAAAGCAAAATCGAGAAAAGCCGATGAGGTTGCGCTCATGAATGAGGACGAGGTCCTCGAAGCGGCGCGCAGGATCCTTCCCGAAGCCAAGGCGCTCATTCAGTCCGAGCTCGGCGACGTTCGCTACAAGTCGGCGAAGAGCCGCATTGAAAAGAATCTTTCGGTTGACCGCAGAATTGCGAACGCGGCGGTGAAGCTGCTTCACGACGAAGGGTTCATGGCGGGGCGTGCGCCGAACGTTTTCGAACATCCGGACTGGGAGACCGCGGTCGGCATCGTGCAGGGCGCACGCCGCGTGGAGGGCATGTGGATCGACCCTCAGGATGGTTCGGGGCAAAAGATCGATCTTCCGCCGCTTGGCGACTTTCTCCCCGGCGACTGGGTCGAGCTGAGACGTCCCGACGTCAAGAGCCGCTGGCGGGCGGGAGGCTTCATTCGCCGCGGCCAGACCCGTTGGGTATGCCGCGTCGTCGAGGAGACGAGGCGCAGGTCGACGATTGAATTTCAACCGATTTCGCCCTTTGCTCCCTTTGCCATTCAAGTGCCTGCCGCATCGATACCCGAAGGGACGGATCTTGCCGCCGACGCGGTTGAGCTTGAGCTTGCCGAGGAGTCGCTCTCGCTTGCGCGGGACTTCAAGCGGGGACTGTTCGTTTGGAACAACTCTTGGGGCGGCCGCGTCGAATATCGGGTACGGGTGAAGGGCGTCTTCCGCCGAACGGTGGGGCGCTTGAACGACCCCTTGGGCGAAGTGGCGATCGCCGCCGCCGTGCACGGCATTCCCGTCGAGTTCAGCGCTGAGGCGGCGGCAGAGGCCGCGAAGCTCCCCGATGCGGTCGACGGGCGGAGTCTCCTGCACCGCGTCGATCTGACGGACGTCCCGCTCGTCACGATCGACGGCGAAGATTCGCGCGACTTCGACGACGCCGTCTACTGCGAGGAGACCGATTCGGGTTGGCGTCTCCTTGTCGCCATCGCCGACGTCAGTCACTACGTGCGTCCGGGCTCCGCCCTTGATCGGGACGCCCAGCTGCGCGGCACATCCGTTTATTTCCCGGCAAGCGTCGTGCCGATGCTTCCCGAGAAGCTCTCGAACGGACTCTGTTCGCTCAATCCCGGCGTCGACCGGCTTGCGCTCGTCTGCGACATGATGATTACGAAGACGGGCGAGACGACTGCCTACCAGTTCTATCCGGCGGTCATGCACTCGCATGCGCGGCTCACCTACGGACAAGTGTGGCGGGCGCTCGGAGGCGAGGCGGCTGCGCAAAAGGAGGTGGGCGAGCGCATGCCCGAAATCATGCGTCTCTATTCGCTCTACAAGGCGCTGCGCGAAGCGCGCCGCAGGCGGCACGCGCTTGACTTCGAGACGACGGAATCTCAGGCCGTCTTTGCGTGCGACGGGAGCATCCAAAGCTTCAAGGTGCGGGAAATGACGGATGCGAACCGCATCATTGAGGAATGCATGCTCGCAGCAAACGTCTGCGCCGCCCAATTCGTCGTGGCCAACCGCGCCGCGACCTTGTTCCGCTGTCACCCCGAACCCGAGGCGTCGAAGTTGACGGCGTTGAGGAGCATCTTCCGTTCGTATGGGGTGGAGCTTCCCAAAAACTTGAAGGATCCCATCGCGCTTGGCGAGGCGATCGAAGCGTCGAAGGCGCAGCCCGGACTTCAAACGGCAGTGCTCCGCTCGATGGCCCGAGCGCTCTACACGCCTGAGAACATTGGTCATTACGGCCTGCAGTACCAGTCTTACGCGCACTTCACGTCGCCCATCCGCCGCTACCCCGATCTGCTCCTGCACCGCACGATTCGAGGCATCCTGCAGCATCGCCGCTATGCGCCCGAAGCGTATGCGGATGCGGCGGCGCTCCTCGGGGGATTCCGCGCGCGTCAGCTTGGGAGCCGTCCGGAGGCTGGGAAAGTCGAGGAAAAGAGTCGCACCGCAAAGGCCGCTGCCGCTTGGCGCACGCTCGGCATCCTGACCTCAAGCGCGGAGCGGCGGGCCGACGACGCTTCGCGCGACGTCATGAACTGGCTGAAGTGCCGCTTCATGGCCGCGCAAGGGCCGCGCACCTATTCGGCGACGGTGACGGGAATGTGCTCGGCGGGCGTCTACGTGACGCTCGACGACATGCCGATCGAAGGATTCGTTCACGTTTCCGCGCTTGGGTGGGGGTACTGGGAATTCGATGAAAGCTCGATGACGATGCGTTCGGACGAAGAGCTCGCGGAGATCCGCTTGGGCGAAAGCGTGCGCGTCTTTGCGTCGGAAGTCGACCCCGAAGCGCGGCGCATCGATTTCCGAATGGAACCCCGAGGCCCGAAAATCAAGAAGGGCCGTCGGCGCCGCTAGTAGAATGCGCAAAGAAGAAGGAGCGGGGCGGTCGATTGCCGCCCTTGCTCGACCGTACGTCGATTTTCATTTTCCAAGTGCGTTTTGAGAAGAAGCGCCCAATCATCCGTGAAGCACTGCGTTCTTGCCGGCTTTCATGCCGTCGGCGCTCGTCTGCGCCTTGATCCCGATTCCATTCAGACCGTCTACATTGACCCGACGCGACGCGACAAGCGCATGCGCGAGATGCGCGAGAAGCTCATCGCAGCCGGATTGCGCGTGATGAACGCGGATGCCCGACGCCTCGACGGACTTTCGCCTGAAGTGCCGCACCAGGGGATCGTTGCGCTCGCCGAAGAGCGCACGTCGGAACTCGATTTTGCCGATCTCCTGGATCAAATTACGGACGACACCCTGCTGCTCATCCTCGACGGCGTGACGGACCCGCGCAATTTCGGCGCATGTCTGCGCACGGCGGACGCGGCCGGAGTTCAGGCTGTGATCGTCCCGCGCGACCGCTCCGCGCGGATGACGCCCGCCGCGGCGAAAGCCGCTGCGGGCGCGGCTGAAACGGTGCCCGTCGTTGCGGTGACGAATCTTGCATCGGCGATTGTGGAATTGAAGGAAGCCGGAGTGCTCGTCGTCGGCACGGCGGGCGAAACCGAGCGTTCCATCTACGACTTTGATCAGGTTCGCGCTTTTGCCTGGGTGCTCGGTGCGGAAGGCGAAGGCCTGCGTCAGCTCACGCGCCGGCGCTGCGATGCGCTCGCCGCCATTCCGATGGCGGGTACGGTCGAGAGCCTCAATGTTTCCGTCGCGACAGGCGTTTGCCTCTTTGAGAGCCTGCGTCAGCGGATTGCCGCCGGCCGGACTCCGCACGGGCTGGCCAAGGTCGATCGAATCTAAGCGCATTGAAGGGCTGACCTTAAAAAGTCGGCCTTCTTTTTGCACGGTGCCGGGCCTTTTGCCTATAATCTGACGTTTTCCTGTCCTTGCTGCACCAAAAAGACGCTTTGGGCAGCTTTTTCCGCAAGGAGGCTAAATGCGTCACTACGAAATCTGCATCATCGTGCACCCCGACCAGAGCGAACAGGTCCCCGCGATGATCGAACGCTACAAGACTTTGGTCGCCGAACAGGGCGGCAAGATCCACCGCATTGAGGACTGGGGTCGCCGTCAGCTCGCCTACCCGATCGAAAAGCTTGTGAAGGCTCACTACGTGCTCCTCAACATTGAATGCGGCCACGAAACGCTCGCCGAAATCGAGAACGGCTTCCGCTTCAATGATGCGGTGCTCCGTCACCTCACGATCAAGACGAAGCATGCCGAGACCGAACCCTCCCCGATGATGAAGATCGTCGAGAAGGAAGAGGCCAAGAAGGTCGCCGCCGAAGCGGCTGCCGCTGCGGCTCAGGCTTAATCGAAACGCGTCCGCCGCATAGTGGAGCATTCGCCGCAAGTGAATGAAATTTCGATCAACGGCACACTGACGGCGCGGGAAGCCGTGCGCTACACGCCGTCGGGGCTCGAAGTCTTCGAAGGGATGATTCATCACCGTTCGGAGCTTATGGAAACCAACCGAGCCCGCCGTCTCGAATTCGACTGTCCCGTGGTTTCCTACGGGGACACGGCGAAGATGCTCAACAGGCTTGATCTCGGCACGGAAGTCGCCGCACGCGGCTTCATCGCCCCGAGGTCCATGAAAAGCCGGCGGCTGATCGTTCACATCACGGAATTCATTTAAGGAGTCATCGACATGGCTTTTGGTGCTAAGGGCAAGGGCAAGCCCCGCCGTTCGAACCAGCAAAATTCGCTTTTCAAGCGCAAGAAGTTCTGCCGCTTCACGGCCGAACACGTTGAACAGATCGACTACAAGGACGTCGAGACGCTTCGCGACTTCATCCAGGACAACGGCAAGATCATGCCGGCCCGTCTGACGGGCACGAAGGCTCGCTATCAGCGTCAGCTCGACACCGCGATCAAGCGCGCCCGCTTCCTCGCGCTCCTGCCCTACACGGACAACCAGTAATCGCTGAGAGGAGTATCAAATGCAAGTCATTCTGCTCGAAAAGATCACGCATCTCGGCGACCTCGGCGACATCGTCAAGGTGAAGGACGGCTACGGCCGCAACTTCCTGATCCCCCAGGGTCACGCCAAGCGCGCCACGAAGGCCGCCATCGCTGAATTCGAAGCTCGCCGCGCCGAGCTCGAAAAGGCTCAGGCCGAGCGCGTCGCCGCCGCGACGGAACTCGCCGGCAAGCTGAACGGCGCCGAAATCACGATCAGCAGCAAGTGCGGCGTCGACGGCCGTCTCTTCGGCTCCGTCACGAACGCCGACATCGCTGAAGCGATCGACAAGCTCGGCTTCCAGATCAAGAAGTCGCAGGTCCGCACGCCGCTCGGCGCCATCAAGGCGGTGGGCGACTACACGATCACGATCGGCCTCATGACCGACATCACGGCCGACGTCACGGTGAAGGTTGTTCCGGAAGCCTAATCCAGGCATCCTCAACGTACCTTTGCGATGAAGCGGGGTTCCTTTTCAGGGAACTCCGCTTTTTTATGGCCGAAAGCGAACGCAGCCCGCGCGGTCATGGCTTCGCGCGGGCTGCGGCGATCAGAAGCAAGGCGTTGGCCTTCGCTTAGAGCACGGGTCCTTCCATGAAGACTTCAAGCTGCTCGGCGTAGTCGAGCGTTTCCATTTTCGTGAAGGTGCCGGAAGCGATGTCGATCAGGTGATCGAGCAGTCGTTCGCCCTCGTCGTCGATGGGCGCAGCCTTCGTCATGATGGCCGAGGAATCGAAGTCGAAATTGTCGGGAGAACGCGAATAGGCAAGGGCATTTCCCGTCACATAGAGGAATGGGGAGACGACCGTCGGATTGATCGCGGGCATCATCGGGTGGTTGGGCATTGCGCCCCCGCCCATCTGGTAGAGGACGAGCGCGGCGCCGCTGGCGGCGAAGCAGAGCGGCAGCGAAAGGCTCGACATCCACGAGTCGATGAAGTAGAGGCCGTGTCCCTTCGGCTGTTCGCCGTAGTCAAGCACGTCTTCGATGGGGCAGCTGCCCGACTTGGCGATGGCGCCGAGCGACTTTTCCTCCAGGGTGGAGATGCCCGCCGCGATGTTCGCGGGAATCGGATTGATTTCACGGATGTCTTCGCCCGTCGAGCGAGCTTTTTCTTCCCAGCGTGCGGCCGCAGCGAGGATTTTCGCGGAGACTTCGGGGGAGGCGGCGCGGGCGGCGACGATGTCCTCGGCGCCGATGATTTCCGTCGTTTCCGACCAGAAGGCCGTGCCGCCCGCTTTCACGATGCGGTCGAAGGCGGCGCCGACGCAGGGATTCCCGGCGATGCCGGACGTGGCGTCGGACGTGCCGCACTTCACGGCGACGGCGAGCTTCGAGAGCGGGCAGGGCGTGCGGCGCATCGCGCTCGCCTCGACGATCAGCTCACGGGCGACGCGGAGCGTTTCTCCGAGGAGCGCATAGCTGCCGCCGGCCTCGGTGAGGTAGACGATGCGCCAGGGCTTGCCGGTCTTTTTGGCCTCTTCGATGAATCGAACGTCGGACATGTTGCGGTAGGCCGAGCTCGACGAAGGCTTCACGGCCATGAGAAGGATGCAGCCGACATTGGGATTGTTCATGAGCCCGGCCATGGTGCGTGCGATCGTTTCACGGTCCTTCGCGGGGCGGCCCGTTTCAGCCGGAATTTCAAAGTGACGCGTTCCGCGCGTCATCTTCGCTACGTTCGAGGCGATGAAGTTGAGCGAGCGGTTGATCGGCATGATGAGCACGTAGTTGCGTGCGCCCGCATAGCCGTTCGGACGTTCGTAGCCGAGGAAAGTTTTTTCCGTCATGACTCAGCCCTCCTTCGCTGCAAGGTCGCCGCGTCCGCGGCAGCCTTCGATGTTGTGCACGTGAACGAGCTCGCCCGCTTCGATCGCTCGGCTTGCGCGGCCGATGACATGGCCGTACTTCACGACGTCGGCCCCTGCGCTCATTGGGGCGGCGGCAATCTTGAAGCCGTAGGGAATGTCCTCGCGAGCGACGAGCTCGCCCACGGGGCTGCCCTTCATGACAACCTCGAGGCGATCGCCTCCTTTTGTTTCCTGAAGCACCGTCGCGACGGTGTCCTCAGCCTTGAGCTTGAGAGCCAGCATGCCTATCTCCTTTATGCGGGCGGAGGTGATCGAAGGATCTTCGGTCAAGCCG
>CALXXT010000005.1 GCA_944392755.1 uncultured Sutterella sp.
GAACGATGTGCTCGACGAAGGTGCGCGTGCGCACGGGAACGCCGAGCTTGCGGCACATCTCGAGCTCCTTCTGGACGATGCCCGAACCCGAGCCGTTCTTCGTCGCGACGTAGCGGGGCACGGAGTGGCCGCCTTCCTGACCGATCGACTCTTCGTTGTATTCGACGCCGAGTTCGTTGACGGTCCACTCATAGTTGGAGAGGACGTGCTCGACCATGAAGCGGACCTTCTTGCGGTCGTTGAGGTACTGGCCGGCCGTGAGAATGTCCTTTTCGAGGAGTTCCTGGGAGTCCTTGATGCCGTGCTTCTTCTGCTGCGGGCACCCGGTCGCGCAGAGCAGCCCGCCGTTGATGGCGGAGTTGCCGCCGGCAACCGGCATCTTTTCGACGACGATCACGTTCGCGCCCGCCTTCTTGGCTTCAATGGCGGCGGCAAGACCGGCAAAGCCGCTGCCGACGACGATCACGTCCACGGTCTCATCCCACTTTTCGGGAAGACCGGAGATCTTGGCCGAAGCGATCGAGGTGCCGGCGAGAGCGGCGGCGCCAGCGATGGACTGCTTCAGGAAATGGCGGCGAGCATGCCGTCGCCCGTCGAGCCGGGCGAATTCGTGCTCGGGAGTCCTGCAAGCCGCGGGTCGATCGCCGTGCACATCCGCGCATTGGCGGCGAAGCCGCCCGTGGCAAGCACCACGCCGCGGCGCGCGCGGATGAAGCGGCTCGTTCCGTCGGGCAGGCCGACTTCGGCGCCGAGCACGGGGCCGGAGCCTTCGCGCACGAGGGCGAGGAGCGGATGCTCGAGGCGAATCTCCACGCCGAGCCGCCGGGCGTGCGAGAGCAGAAGGTCGATGCAGCCGCTGCGTAGCGACGGCTCCGTCGGCACGTGGCCGCGCGGAAAGGCGCTTCCCTGCAGCGTGATGCATTCGTCCTTCCAGCGCACGCCGATCGACTCGAGCCAGTGGAGCGCGGGGAGGGCGCCCTCGCAGAGGATGCGCACGAGTTCGGGCTTCGCCCGCCCGCGGCCCGCGGCGAGCGTCTGCGCGATGAACTTCTCGACGCTGTCCTCGATGCCGAGCGGGCGCTGCCGCTTAGGATCCACGGCGTTGAAGTATCCGCCCGAGAGCCGGGTGTTGCCGCCCGTGCGCGCGAGCTTCTCGACGATGAGCACGCTGCGCGAGCCCGCCTCCCTAGCGGCGATGGCGCTCGCCGCGCCGGCGCCGCCCGAGCCGGCGACGAGGACGTCGACCGTTTCGTCCCAGCGCGCGGGCATGCGGGCGCCCGCCCGGTCGGGCGCAAGGGCGAAAAGCCCCGCGCCGAGCGCGGCGCTTTGGAAAAGACGGCGTCGGGTGGTCGGCATGGCGGGCGTCGCGCGCGGCGTCGAAGGCGCGTTACGCGGGGCTCGAGGGGAGCTTCGTCGCGTCGACCCACCCCTCGGGCTCGGCCGCGCGCTCGAGTTCATCGATCGTGAGCGGAATGCCGCTCGAAGACGTGCCGACCGCGGGATAGACGACGTCGAAGCGCCGCAGGCTCTCGTCGAGATAGGTCCGCACGCCGGGCTTGCGGCCGAAGGGACAGACGCCGCCCGGAGCGTGTCCGACGAGCGCCTCGACGTCCGAGCCCGGGATCATCTTGGCCTTCGCGCCGAAGCGCGCCTTGAACTTCTTGTTGTCGATCCGGGCGTCGCCCGCGGCGAGGATCAGGATGGGGCCGTCGGGAAGAAGCAGCGCGATCGTCTTGGCGATGTGCTCGGGCCGGCAGTGAAGCTGCTCGGCGGCAAGCTCCACCGTGGCGGTGGACGATTCGAAAGTGCGGATGCGGTCCGCAAGACCGTAGCGCTCGAGGTGAGCGCGGGCGGCTTCGTAGCTCATGGGCGGGAATCCTCAGGAATGTCGTCCCGTCAGTTTGCCGCGTCCCGAGCCTCTTCGCCTAGAGCCGAGCCTGCGCTCGGACTTGCCGGACGTCAATGCTTCGCCCGATTTTGGCCTGCGCGCCGCTCCTCAAACCGAAGAAGGGACTGGGCGAGCTCGGGGTCCGACGCTTCGGCCGCCGCCATGACGCGCTCGGCCCAGTCCCGGGGAATTCCGAAAAGGGCTTCGGCGACGCTTCCCGCCAAGGCGGCCGTCGTGTCGGCGTCGCCGCCGAGAAGCACCGCCCGCTCGACGGCCTCCTCAAAGGAGCCCGAGGCCCACACGCAGGCGAGCGCCTGCGGCACGCAGCCTCGGCAGGTTTCGTCGGGCCGCGGGCCTTCCGAGGCATACTCCGCCCAGGTTCGGTTCAAGCGCCAGGGCGAGTGGAGCGAGAGCGCCCGTCGAACCGCTTCCGGGCGTTCGCCCGAACGCGCGAGGAAAACCGCGTCGGCGATCATGACGGCGCCCGCGATGCCTTCGGGGTGGCTGTGCGTGACGGCGGCCGAAAGGGCCGCCGTCCGACGAACGGCCTTTCGATCGGAAAGCGCCCACGCGACGGGCGAGACCCGCATCGCGGAGCCGTTCCCGAAGCTCCCGTAGGGCGAGCCCCCTCCGGCCCGAGCCCATCGGAGGAAGCTCTCTCCCCAGCCGGCTTCGGGTCGGCGGCGGACGGCATCGACGAAGCGCCGCCTCAGGCTCGAAGCGAAGGCGGCCTCGCCCGCGTCGAGATCGGAAAGGGCGTCCGCGACGGCGGCCGTGAGGATGGAGTCGTCCGTGAAGCGGCAGTCGGGATGGAATTTTTCGAATCCCGCCTCGGGCGGCTCGCGGAATTCGAAGCGCGAGCCGATGAAGTCGCCGATGAGCGCGCCGAGCATGGCCGTCACTTCGCGAAGAGGGGAAGGTCGGCCGCGGTGCGCGCGGCCGCGCTCATGGCGGCGATCCGCTCGAGACGCTCCGCGGCCGAAGCGTCCCGCTCGATGCGCCGCACCGTTTCGAGCCAAGCCCGAACCGCCGGGTCGGGGCGCTTCGGCGCGCTGGAGAGCCGTTCGGGGAGGGTCCAGCGGAAGCGTTCGCCCTCCGCGAGCACGAAGTCTTCGAGCGGCGCCGCGGCGATGCGCACGCCGTCGGGGAATCCGCCGACGAGCTCGGGCTCGTGCACCGCTTCGAAGGCGTCGGGAAAGAGCGCGGTCCACGCGCCGCCCTCGCTTTCTTCGCGGATGAAGGGCGGGAGATTCTTCGCGGCCTCGAGGAGCGCGAACAGGAGCGCACGGGACCGTTCGGGGGCCTTCACGCGCACGTCGATCCGCAGCCATGGATCCGCGGTCGTCACGACGAAGCCCCGAGGAGTCGGCGAAACCTTCGCCTTTGGGAAGCGTGCGCGCCATGCGTCGGCCGAGCGGGGCGCTTCGGGAGGAAGCGCCGGGCGGGAGACGCGGGCCGCTTCGAGAAGCCTCAGCGCGGCGCGGCGCGCGGATTCCTCCGCGCCGGCGGCGGCCTTGCGGCGTGCGCCGATCGTCTCCTTCGCCGCGGCGAGCGATTCCCGCGAGAAGTTGGCCTTCGGGGCCCGCCCGGCCGTCTTCGGCCGCTCGGAGAGCGCCTCGAGCACGTCGCTCACGTTGTCGCTCCCGTCGGCCGCGATGCGCTTCATGATCTGATCGACGATGAACTTCTCGCGCCGCGCGGAGAAGGCGTCGACGTAGCTCTGGGGCCGGAGGACCTCCTCGCGCCGGAGCGCTTCGAGGGGCGTGCCCGAAGGACCGGGCTCGACCCCGAAGAGGCGGGCGAGCGTCGTCTCCCGCTCCCGGCAGGCGGCCTCGAGAATCGGCGCCGCCTCTTCGAGAAGCCGGGCGTAGTCGGCTTCGCCTGCCGAGCCGAGCAGCTGCCGGAGGTAGTCGTCCTTTCCGGATTCGAGCGCCGTGCGGGCGCGAAGCGAGAGGCCGGGCGCGCGGGCGCGTTCGGCGGCATGCTCGCCCGCCGAGCGGCAGATGGCGAGCACGAGCCGTCCGGCGCCCGGAAGCATGCCGAACTCCACGAGGCGCGCCTCCCAGGCGGAGCGGTCAAATGAACTCATGAGCGTCTCCTTCATCCGAGAGTCGGAAGAGGTCTTCGAGTTCGGAGTCGGCGAGGTCTCCGATCCAGGATTCGCCCGCCGTCACGGCAAGGCTTGAGATTTCGCGCTTTTCGGCGAGCATCGCGTTGATCTTCTCTTCAAACGTGCCCGCCGTGATGAAGCGGTAGACGAGGACGTCGCGGCGCTGTCCGATGCGGTACGCGCGGTCCGTCGCCTGGTCTTCGGCGGCCGGATTCCACCAGAGGTCGTAGTGCACGACGGTGCTCGCGGCGGCGAGGTTGAGGCCGACGCCGCCCGCCTTGAGCGACACGATGAGGACGGGAACGGACGGATCCGTCTGAAAGCGGTCGACCATTTCGGCGCGCTTGAGCCGCGGGACGCTGCCCGACAGGAAGTCGGGGCGCACGCCCGTTTCGGTTTCGATCCAGTCCTGAAGGCGAAGCCCCATCTGCGCGAACTGCGTGAAGACGAGGACCTTGCGTCCCGCCGAGCGGCACTCGTCGAGGATTTCAAAGAGGGCTTCGGCCTTGCCGGCGTCGGCCGCCGCCGGGCGCGTCCCTTCGTAGAGGGAGGGCGAGTCGCAGATCTGCTTGAGCCGCAGGATGAGGGTGAGGACCATGCCGCGGCGGCGCATCCGGCGCGTGAGCGCGTCGAGGTCGAGCCCGTCGAGCGCGCGGATTTGTCCGAGGTGCTCGGAGAGGACTTCGGCGTAGAGCGCCGCCTGATGCTTCGTGATCGTCGTGAATCGGTCGATCGAACTCTTCTCCGGAAGGTCGGCGATGATGCGCCGGTCGGTCTTCACGCGCCGCATCATGAACGGAGCGACGAGGCGCTTGAAGCGCTCGAGGTGCGCCGCGCTCTTCTCCTCCTCGATCGGCAGGGCGAAGCGCCGACGGAACTGCTGCGCCGTGCCGAGGAGCCCGGGCTGCACGATCGAGAAGATCGACCAGTACTCCATCAGGCGGTTCTCGACGGGCGTGCCCGTCATGGCCACGACGCGCCCCGCCTCGAGGAGCCGCGCCGCGGCCGCCTGATGGGTCGAGGCGTTCTTGACGGCCTGCGCTTCGTCGAGGACGAGCAGCGGCCAGGCGGTGCGGCGCCAGCGCTCGATGTCGCGCCTGAGCATGCCGTAGCTCGTGAGCACGACGTCGGGGCGCGGCGTGCGCTTCTGCCAGTCGGCGTCGGCGCCCGACTGCAGCACGGCGGTTCGAAGCGACGGCGCGAAGCGCGCGAATTCGCGCTCCCAGTTCGTGAGGACGCCCGTCGGCGCCACGACGAGCGCGGGCGCATCCTTGAAGAGTCCGTCGGCATGCACGGCGAGGATCGCCGCGATCACCTGCACGGTCTTGCCGAGCCCCATGTCGTCGGCGAGGAGCGATCCGATGCCGAGCCGCATGTTCTTCACGAGCCAGGCGAAGCCGCGCGCCTGATAGGGCCGCAGCGTTCCGGCGAAGCCTTCGGGCGGCGGAACCTCGCCCACTTCGAGGAGTTCGGCGAGGCGCCCGCGGAGCTCCTCCGAGACGAGCATGCGCCGTCCCTCCCAGTCCTCGGTGAGAAGGGCGCGTAGCTTTTCGACGGCCGAAGGCTTTCTGCGGCCCGTCGAGAGGATCTTCGCCGCTTCCTCGGCGTCGACGTAGACGTACTCGTCTCCGACCTCGATCAGCCCGCCCTTCGGGTGCGTCTTCACGAGGGCCGCGAGCTCCTCGAGCGTCATCGTTCGGTCGCCGACGGCCGCCTTCCATTCGAATTCGGCGAGCGCGGCCTCCGTCATGAAGGAGTGATGCGTCGGCTTGGAGCCCGCGCCCGTGCGCAGCTCTCCGTAGATGCGCATCGCGCCGCGGCGGCGAAGCGACTTCGGGAGCAGCAGCGGCACGCCCGCGCGCTCGAGCTCGGGCGCAGCGTCGGCGAGAAGCGCGTGCACGGCTTCGAGCTCAAGCGGAAGACGCTCGCCCTCGGCTTCGAGGAGCGCTTCGAGCGGAGGGAGCGCCTCGGCCGCCTCGAGGGCGTCGAGGCGGAGCGCTTCCGCATGGGGCGCGAGTTCGGGGCGCTCGAGCGCATCCCGGAGGTGGAGCGCCCCCGCGCGGAGCAGGTCGGCTGCGGGACCCCGCGCATGGGGATCGGTGAGCGCGGCCGCAAAGGAGAGCTGAAAGCCCGAGCCGCGCGAGCGCTCAAGGCGCAGCGCCGTTGAGACCGGACGGCTGAAGGCGCGGAGCATCCGCTCGAACGGGCGCGCGATCCGCGCGCGCATGGAGCCGCTCGTGAAGCCGTCCGCTTGGGAGAGGTCCCGTCCGAGAAGGAGCGCCGCGGCCGGATCCGCCTCGGCTTCTCCAAGGGGCAGAAGCGAAAGGAGCGCAAGCGCCGCTTCGCTCGCGAGCGAGAGGCCGGCCTTGATCCTTTCGTCGGCGTCGGCCGACGGGTCGACCTCCGCAAGGGACGCCCATCCCGTGCGCTTGGCGACGGCGGCGCGCATGCGGCTTTCGGCTTCGGGCGTGCGGTCGGGGAGCCAGAGAAGGCGCGGGGCCGGATGTTCGAGGGCCTCGTCGGGGATCACCGGGAGAGGCGCGAGCAGCCCTTCGCTCAGCGCGGAGAGCGTGAAGCGCGCGAGTTCGAGCGCACGCCTTTCCTCCGCCGAGACCGGCGCCCCTTCGTGG
>CALXXT010000006.1 GCA_944392755.1 uncultured Sutterella sp.
GCGACGTGCTTGTGCAAGCCGCAGACGCCTACAGCTAAAATGACCCGATCGCGGCTCGCCGCGTCCGAGCTTTTCCGCCCGCTTTGCGCGGGCATGTCGTCTTTTCGAAAGGATTCAGTCATGAAGATCGAAGCCAAGCTCGCCCAGATGGGCCTCAAGCTCCCCGAAGTGGGCGCTCCTGCGGGTCTCTACGTGCCCGCGAAGCGCATCGGCAACCTCATCTACCTCTCCGGCCAAACGCCCGACATCGACGGCGTGACGCAGTACTGCGGCACGCTCGGCCGTGACGTCTCGCTCGAAGACGGCTACAAGGCCGCGCAGCTCGCGGGCCTCAACCTCCTCGCCGTTCTCAAGCAGGAACTCGGCGACCTCGACCGCGTGAAGAACTTCGTGCAGGTCTTGGGCTACGTGCAGTCGACGCCCGAATTCCACGAGCACCCGAAGGTCATCAACGGCGCGAGCCAGCTTTTCAAGGACCTCTACGGAGATGCCGGCGTCGCCGCCCGCATGGCCATCGGCACGAACGCGCTTCCCGAGTCGAGCTGCGTCGAAATCTGCTGCGTCGTTGAAGTCGCGGATTAACCCCAGCTTCATCGAAAGCCGGGCGGACGGAAGCGGAGCTTCCGCCCGCCTTTTTTGTGCGCTCGACCTTGGCGCCTCGCTCTCGCTACACTCATTTCATCGGCCTCAGGCGCCTTTTTTCGCCTTCGACTCCATGACTTCTTCACGACGGACTGCGCTCATGCCTTGGATCTTTCTCACGCTCGCCATTCTTTTCGCATGCATCGGCGTCGCCGGCGCCCTCTGGGGCGGAGCGAAGGCGCTTGAAGCCGAACGCCTCAAGCGTGCGGGCGTGCCCGCCGAAGCGGTGATCGTGCGGATCGATCGGGAAGAATTCCACACCCGCAAGAACGAAGTGGAGGAAGTTCACTACCGCTACTTTGAAGTGATCTCCTATCCGACGTCGGAAGGCGAGCGCGAAGCGCGCCTTTGGGTTAAGGCCGAGACGGAGCCCCTGCGCGCGGTGGGCGACAAGGTGGCGGTGCGCTTCAATCCTGCGAATCCCTCGCAGGTCGTGGAGGCGGAAGGAAGCCGCCAGCTGCGCGGCGCGGCGGCGGGCATCATTTTCGGGCTCATCTTTGCGGGAGCGTCGGCTTTCATCGCCTTGCGCGTCTCCCGCGGTCTTTCCGCTGCGCCGGTGCTCGGAGCCGCGGCTGCCGCCGTTCTGATCTTGGCGCTTTCGCTCTTTCTCATGCGCGGGCGAATCGCCCAAGCGCTTCCGGCCGCCGACGAAGCGGCGCTCGTCCACTCGGGCGGACTGCTCCTTGAGCTTCCCGACCTGAAGCCCTACACGGGACGCGTTCGGGTTCGCGGTGCATCGGGCGACGTGCGCGTCGTCCGGTACAAGGACGGAAAGCCGGTGGAAGCTCCGCCCGCCAAGCCTTGATCCTCATCAAAAGGGATGGGCGCCTTTCCGTCATTCGTCCGACCCGAGTCTCTGGTACGATTTTTCTCATGATGCAGAACATTCGTTTCACTCGTCCCGTCTCCGCCTGGTGGCGCACCCTCTTCCTCTGGTAAGCGGGCGAGGCGACGCATCTCTACTTTCGACGAACCCGCGGCCGACGCGGGTTTTTCATTGGCAGAAGATCCGGCGGCCGCACCACCCTCCCGGGAGGCCCCCATGACGAACTTCTCCACCTTCGACCGGCGATGGCGCCCGATGCGCTCCCCTACGCATCTTCCGCCCCCATTCCATCGGAGTCCGCCGCCATGTCGAACGCAAAAAACACGCTGACCACGCCCCTCTCCTTTCACTTCGGAGCCCTCGGCCTCTTTCTGCCCGCCCTGCTTTTCTCTGCGGCATCCATCGTTCTTTTTGCCTGCCAACGGGTCTTCGACCTGTCCGCCCTTGCCGCTGCCGCCTTCGTCTCGCTCGCCCTCGGAGCGCTTCTCTGCAAGACGCCCACCCGATACTGGGAGGCCGCCGTGCGCAGCGCGGCAAGTCCCCTCACCGCGTCCGTCCTGATGCTGCTTCTTGCCGGAGGCGTCTTCTCGGCCCTCATGAAGGCCTCGGGGCTCGCGGCGGCGCTCGCAGGGCTTGCCGGAGGGTTCTTCACGGGAAGCGGCATCGTGCTGGCGGGAATTTTCCTCACCTGCGCGCTCCTAGCCACCGCAACGGGAAGTTCCATTTCGACCATTTTGACGGCCGCTCCCGTCTTCCTTCCCGCTGCCGCAGCGCTCGGCGTCGACCCTTCCGCCGCTTCGGGCGCGATCCTTTCGGGCGCCATCTTCGGCGACAACCTTTCGCCCGTCTCCGACGTCGCGATCATTTCGGCGATGACGCAGACCGAATCGGACGGGTCGCCGGCCGAGCTCGGCGCCGTCGTCGCGAGCCGCGCGCCGCTTGCGCTGGCCGCGCTCATCGTCGCGCTTCCCCTCTTTCTTCTTCACGACGGAAAACTCTCCGCCGAAGCAGCGGCATCCGAATTCGATGCAGCCTCGCTTCTCATGCTGATTCCGGTCGCGCTCCTCATCCTTCTCGCCGTGCGCACGCGGAACGCGCTCTTCGCCATGACGGCGGCGAGCCTTGCGGCGGCCGCGATCGGCCTCGCAGCGGGCATCTACACCCCGCAGGACCTTTTCCGCACATCGAATTCGGGCGCCGAGGGCGCGCTTGTCGACGGCATACGGTCGGTTTCAGGCCTCATGCTGATGCTGCTGTCGCTGCTCAGCCTCACGGGCATTCTCGAAGCGTCGAACCTTGCCGAAACGTTTGCCGAAAAGCTCAAGCGCACTTCCGGCGGGAGTCTGGCGAGCGAGACGCTGATCGCCGCGGCATCGCTTCTCTTCACGGCGCTGTTCGCCGCCGTCACGAGCGTTTCCGCGGCGGCGGCGGGCACGCTCTCGAATCGACTTTGCCGGCAGTCCGTCGACGCATGCCGCCGAGCCAATTTGGTGGCGGGCTTCGCCAACAGCCTTCCGGTGCTTCTGCCCTTCTCGGCCTTCATGCTGATCACGGCGAGCGCCGCCGAGGCTGCGCTCGGCGCCGGATCCGTTCAGGGCGTCGAGATCGCAAAATCCGCCTACTACCCGGCGGCGCTTTTTCTCGTTTTGACCGCAAGCATCGTCTGCCGCGCAATCCGCTCACGGCGCAGCGCGCTCGCCTCGGAACTTCACTCCACGGAGACCTCTCATGCATGAGCCCCTTCAACCCGACGAATTCGAACTCTACGATCTTCGCGTCACCGTCGAAGGCGACCCGAACACATTCGTCTGCCGGCACCGTCCGGGCGAACAGTTTCTCGTCGAAGGCGAAGACCTCGTCTTTCCTGCCGGCGGACGATTTTCGCTTTACGCGCTTGCCGCGCTCCTGCCGCTTCTTCCCGCAAAAGAGCGGCCGACGAGCTCCGCCGACTGGATGACCACCGACGCGGCCATCGCGTGTCCGGACCCCAACTGCGGCGCCCGATTCCGCATCGAACGCATCGGCCGGCGCCGCCTACGTCACGGCGACTGCACGGTGGTGCCCCTCGACGTCGAGCCGACGTCGGAACCCTCTTCAGAGAACACTCAAGCTTCATAGGAGAAACCGCATCATGCAATCCATGGACCGCATTTCGATTCTTCCCGACTACGACATCCCGCGCATCATCTGCGGCGGCTGGCAGCTCTCCACCGGACATGCGCTCAAGCAGGCGCTCGACATGGCGGACGCCAAGCGCGCCTTCGAGACGCTTCTCGAGCACGGCTTCAACACGTTCGACGGCGCGGACATCTATACGGGGGTTGAAGACTTCTACGGCCGAATCATCCGGGAGCGGCGCGCCCTCGGCCTCTCCATTCCGCAAATCCACACCAAGTTCGTGCCGGACCTGAAGGACTTGGAGCACGTCGACTACGGCTACGTCGAACGAATCATTCTCCGCTCGCTCGACCGATTGGGCCTGGACCGCCTCGACATGGTTCAATTTCACTGGTGGGACTATGAGAAGCGCGGCATGATCGACACGGCTCGGCATCTCGCGCGGCTGCAGGCGGCTGGGAAAATCCACGTCCTCTCGACGACGAACTTCAACGCCGCAGAACTCGAGAAGATCCTCGACGCCGGCATCTCCATCGCAACGGTGCAGTGCCAGTATTCGCTCCTCGACCGTCGTCCGCAAAAGGCGATGGCGGATCTCTGCCGACGCCGCGGCGTGCGGATGATCGCCTACGGAACGCTCGCAGGAGGATTCCTTTCCGAAAAATGGATCGGAGCGCCGAAGCCCGACATCGGCAAGCTCGAAAACCGGTCGCTCGTGAAGTATCTGCTCGTCATTGAGGACACGCTCGGCTGGAGCGGCTACCAAGCGCTCCTCGAAAAGCTTCGCCGACTGAGCGCCGAACTGCAGCTTTCCATCTCGGACATCGCCACGCTCTACGTGCTCGCGCAGCCCGGAGTCGCGGCTGCCGTCGTCGGCACGCGGAGTTCCCGCCATATCGCCGACACGCTGAAGCTGGCCGGTCGCGCGCTTCCGGCAGAAGCCCTGAAGGAGCTCGATGCATTCGTCGCCGACTTCCCGATGATCGAGGGCGACTGCTTCGATGCAGAGCGTCTCCCGGGCGGAAAGCACCGCGCGATCATGCGCATGAATCTCGTCGACAGCGACACCGGCTTCGACGCATGATGCGCCGCGGCGGCCGCTCCGCCCGAGCGGCCGCCCGACGAAAACGAAACCCAAAAAAATTCCCGAAGTCCGAAGACTTCGGGAATGGAATCTGGCGGAAGGGGAGGGATTCGAACCCTCGATACGGTAAATGCCGTATACCGGATTTCGAGTCCGGCGCATTCGACCACTCTGCCACCCTTCCGAGAAAGAGAGGATACGAATTATAGGCACATGCAGCGGAAAAACGCAAGAGTTCTTCCGCCGCAAGGCTGAATTTTTAGAACTTGTCGCCCGGACGAAGCACTTCGCGGTTGCCGAGGTACGGACGAAGCGCCTTCGGGATCGTGACGGAACCGTCCGCGTTCTGATAGTTCTCGAGCACCGCGACGAGCGTGCGGCCCACGGCAAGGCCCGAACCGTTCAGCGTGTGCACGAAGCGCGTGCGGCCGTTTTCGTCCTTGAAGCGCGCGCCCATGCGGCGGGCCTGGAAGTCTTCGCAGTTCGAGCAGGAGCTGATCTCGCGGTAGGTGTTCTGAGCGGGAAGCCAGACTTCCAGGTCGTAGGTCTTCGCCGAAGAGAAGCCGATGTCGCCCGTCGAAAGCGCCACGACGCGGTACGGGAGCTCGAGCTTCTGGAGGATGCTCTCAGCGTCGCGCGTGAGCTCTTCGAGATGGTCGTAGGAGTCTTCCGGACGCACGATGCGCACCATTTCGACCTTGTCGAACTGATGCTGGCGGATCATGCCGCGCGTGTCGCGTCCGTACGCGCCCGCTTCGCTGCGGAAGCACGGGGTATGCGCCGTCACCTTGATCGGAAGCTCGTCGGCGCGCAGGATGCGGCCGGCCACCTGATTGGTCAGCGTCACTTCAGCGGTCGGCACGAGGTACATCTGCTCTTCGTCGCCCGAGGCCCCGCCCTTCTTCGCGGCGAAAAGATCCTCTTCGAACTTCGGCAGCTGGCCCGTGCCCTGCATGGTCGAAGCCGTCACGATGTAGGGGGTGTAGCACTCTTCGTAGCCGTGTTCGCGCGTGTGCGTGTCGAGCATGAACTGAGCGATGGCGCGGTGCAGATGAGCGACGGCGCCGCGCATGAACGCAAAGCGCGAGCCCGAGAGCTTCGCCGCGGTGTCGAAGTCGAGGCCGAGCGGAGCGCCGACGTCGACATGATCCTTCACGGGGAAATCGAAGACGCGCGGCGTGCCCCAGCGGCGCACTTCGACGTTTTCGGTTTCGTCCTTGCCGATCGGGGTGGAGGCATGGGGAAGATTCGGAATGCGCAGAAGCATCGCGTTCAGCTTCGTGCGGATCTCGTCGAGCTCGGATTCAAGCGCCGAGAGACGGGCGGGAATTTCCGCAGCCTTCTTCATGGCTTCGGAGGCGTCCTCACCGGCCTTCTTCAAGCGGCCGATTTCCTTCGAAACCGCGTTGCGTTCGGCCTGTAGCTCTTCCGTCTGGGTCTGAACGGACTTGCGGCGCGCTTCAAGTTCATTGAATTCGGCTTCCGGGAAAACGAAATTGCGGGTCTTGAGACGGGCCGCGACTTCGGAGAGATTCTTGCGCAAAAGCGTGATGTCGAGCATCTTCGTTCCTATGGATATGAGCGGAAGGCGCAGCGCCGGAGGGGCGGCGGCAGGCCTTCGAAATGCGCCGACGGCGTTGCGGCGCGTTAAACGGACATTTTCCCCCCGATGCGGGGTTCCGTGCAAATCGTTGGCGGCTGAACTTCAGCCTTCTCCTCTGCGGCGCCCCTTCCCCGCACGGCGGGCCTCTTCGTTCAACTGCGCCAGGCCGGCGAGCTTCTCGCGGATGCGGCCTTCAAGGCCGCGGTCGGTCGGATGGTACCAGGACATCCCTTCGAGCCCCTCGGGCAGATAGACTTCTCCGGCCGCGAAGGCTCCGGGCTCGTCGTGCGCGTAGCGGTAGCCCTGGTGATATCCCAGCTCCTTCATGAGCTTCGTCGGGGCGTTCCGCAGATACATCGGGACGGGCCGAGAGCCGTCCTCCTTCACGAACGCCCGCACCGCGTTGTAGGCCGAATAAACGGCGTTGCTCTTCGGCGCCGCGGCGATGTAGACCACCGCCTGAGCGATGGCGAGCTCACCCTCGGGGGAGCCGAGCCGTTCGTAGATTTCGGCGGCCTCGAGCGCAATCGTCGTCGCGCGGGGGTCGGCAAGCGACACCTCTTCGATCGCCATGCGCACGACGCGCCGAGCGATGTAGCGGGGATCGCACCCGCCGTCGAGCATTCTCGCCATCCAGTAGAGCGCGGCGTCGGGATCGGATCCGCGCACGGACTTGTGAAGCGCGCTGATCTGATCGTAGAAGTTGTCTCCGCCCTTGTCGAAGCGCCGAAGGGTTGCCGGCATCGTTTTGCGCAGGAACGCGGCGTCGACGAGGGGAACACGGCGCTCGCGCGCCATCGTGCAGCAGACGTCGACCGCGTTCAAGAGCCGTCGAGCGTCGCCGTCGGCGAGCCCGACCAGAATGGAACGCGATTCTTCCGCGAGCTTCACGTCCGGAAACTCTCTCGTCATGGCGCGGTCCAGGAGTTCGAGGACTTCGTCCTTCTTCAAGCTCTCCAGCTGATAGACGGTCGAACGCGACAAGAGCGCCCCGACGACCTCGAAGGACGGATTCTCGGTCGTGGCGCCGACGAAGATGAAGAGCCCCGACTCCACGTGAGGGAGAAACGCATCCTGCTGACTTTTGCTGAAGCGGTGCACTTCGTCGACGAAGACAAGCGTCGGCCTTCCGCTCGCCGCCATCGAAGCCTTGGCGGAGTCGACGGCGTCCCGGATGTCCTTCACGCCGCCCAAAACGGCGGAAATCGCAATGTAGGGGAGGTCGAAGGCCTGCGCCATAAGGCGCGCAAGGGTGGTTTTTCCAACGCCGGGCGGCCCCCAGAGGATCATGGAATGGGGACGATGATTCTCGAAGGCGACGCGCAGTGGCGCTCCGGGACCGAGCAGATGCTTTTGACCGATGACTTCATCGAGCGTCTGCGGGCGCATGCGTTCGGCCAAAGGCCGAAGCATCGGCTGAGCGGGCTTCGTTTCCCCATGCCCGCGCGGGCGCATCTGGGACTGCGCATCAAGCGCGCCGCCGAAAAGATCATCCTCTGCCATGTCTGATACGCTCAAATTGAAAATGCCCGAAAAGGATACACGAAGCGCTCGAAATCCTCATTCGCGCGCCCTTGACGAAAAACCCCGTCCTTCTTGCGAAGAACGGGGTTTTTGAATAGGGAGCCTGGCGATGACCTACTTTCACTGGAAATACAACCAACTATCATCGGCGCGGAAACGTTTCACGGTCCTGTTCGGAATGGGAAGGG
>CALXXT010000007.1 GCA_944392755.1 uncultured Sutterella sp.
TGCCCGAGCCACTTGGGGACGGCGGCAAGCACATCGCGAACCAGAGCCTTCGCGTCCGTCGGTGCGCCGATGAAAACGCCCGCGGCCGCGAGTGCGAGCGCCGATGCGACGCCAAGAAGCGTCGCGAAGGCAAAAAGAAGGAGGGCGATTGCCGCCGCTGCCAGCAGGAGCGCCGCGATCCCGGAGAGTCCTTTCGAGAGAAGCGTCTTCATGGAGCGTTTCCTCGGTCGGTCAGAGCACGCGTCGATGCTGGTAGAGGTGCACGCCGAGAAGGGCGGTGAATCCCGCGCCGATCACCCAATGGAGGCGTTTGGCGCCGACGCCCAAAATGCCGATGCTGGCGAGATAGGCGGCAAGCATCAGCCGGTTTTGCGCGACGCGGCGCTTTCGCCCGCCTTTCTTCTGGTCGGGCGCCAGGAGAGGCGCAAGGAAGTCAAGCGCAGCGCCGCCCGAGTGGGCGACGGCCTTTTCGACGGTCTTGGCGGCAGGGGCGATTTTTTCGACGGCGGGCGCCATGCGCTCGCGGATCGACGCCTTCATTTCGGCGAGTCTTCCGGGCGACGACCGAACCGTCGGATCCCTTCCGTCGTCTACGTCCCGAGGATCCTGCGGCGAAGCCGGAGCTTCGGCATCGTCCCCGAGGAACGCGAGGAAGAAGCCCGCGGATTGAAGGAGCGACTCCGCGCAGGTCGCCGCTTCGTCCCAGGTGACGAGGAGGCTCCCCACCCGGGGATTGATGCGGGCGCTCGTGACGCCCTCGAATCCGAGAAGAAGGGATTCGACGTCCGCACGCGTTTCGTCGTCGATGCCGCGGAGCTTTTCGTGCCGGATGCGCGCGCGGCCGCGCGTGAGCGAGCGGAGGGCGGATTGAAGTTCAAGATTTTCCATGGGGTTGTTCCATCAATGTGCGGTGGAGGCCTCGCTCCTCCGAAGATGCTCAAGCGTCCCGTGCAGATTGTCGGCAATGGCGTTCACGCGGTCGGCGAGCGTCCTGCGCGAGCCGTCGGCGAGGGGCGGCTGCATGGCGTTCAGGCAGACGCCGATCGTCGAGGCGTTGTGAAGCAGCGCTCCGGCGGCAGGCGTGAGAAGGCCGGCGAGGCCCCCTGCGAGGAAGCCGGTGTTGAGTCCGACGGAGACGGCAAAGTTCTGCTTGATGCGCGAGAGCGCGGCGCGGCCGAGATCGATCGCCGTCGGCAGATCGAGAAGGCTGTTTCCCGTCAGGACGACGTCGGCGACCTCCTGCGCGATGTCGGTGCCGTCGCGGAGCGTGACGCCCACATGGGCGGCGGAAAGCGCGGGCGAATCGTTGATGCCGTCGCCCACCATAAGCGTCTTGGCGCCCGCCTTGACGAGCGCCTCAACGTGCGCGGCCTTTTCTTCGGGAAGAACCTGCGCGCGGTAGCCGTCGAGTCCGAGCTTCGCGGCAACGGCCGCCGCCGTGCGCTCGTCGTCGCCCGTGAGCATGACGACGCGCTTGATGCCGCGTTCGCGCAGCGCCCGAACGGCTTGCGCCGCCTCGGGACGAAGCGGATCTTCAATGCCGAGAATGCCGACGAGCCTGCCGCCGACGGCGAAGTAAAGAACCGACTTGCCCTGCGCGGCGAGCCGCTCGACGACGGGCTTCGCGCCCGAAAGATCGACGCCTTCGTCGTCGCCCACGAAGTGGCGGCTTCCGAGGACGCACTTCCGGCCGTCGACCGAAGAGCAGATCCCGTGCGCGACGATGTAGCGCACTTCGGTGTCGTGCCTCTCGTCGTCGTGGTAAATGCATTCGGCCTGTGCGGCCTGAACGATCGCGCGTGAAACCGGGTGCGGGAAGTGCTCCTCAAGGCAGGCGGCGAGCTTCAGAACCGATTCGCGGTCGAATTCGGGATCGAGCGGGACGACGTCGGACAAAACGGGCGAGGCCTGCGTCAACGTGCCCGTCTTGTCGAAGACGACCGTATCGGCCTGCGCGAGCGCTTCGAGGAAGCGCCCGCCCTTGACGAGCACGCCGCGGCCGGTGCCGACGCGCATGGCCGTGAGGATGGCCAGAGGCGTGGCGAGCCGCAGCGCGCACGAGTAGTCGACGAGAAGGACCGATGCGGTGCGGGTAAGGCTGCGCGTGAAGAGCCAGACGAGCCCGGCGAGCAGGAAGTTGAAGGGGACGATCGCATCGGCGAGATGCTCGGCCTTGCCTTGGATGCCCGCCTTTGCGGCTTCGCTCGTTTCGATGAAGCGGACGATCTTCGAGAGGCGGGACTTGTCGCCCAAAGCCGTCGGGCGCACGTCGATCTCGCCGTCGGCGACGACCGTGCCGGCAAAGACGCTTCCGCCCGCCTGACGGTGAACGGGAAGCGGCTCGCCCGTCATCGTCGCCTGGTTGACCAGCGCGTCGCCCGCCGCAACGATGCCGTCGGCGGGAATGACGGATCCGGAACGCACGACGACGGTGTCTTCGAGCGTGAGCTCGGAAAGCGGAATCGCTTCGACGCGTTCGCCCGCTTCGCCGCGGCGCACCCAAACCTGATCGACCTTGAGCGCGAGCTCGTCGGCAAGCGACGCGAGCGACTTCTTGCGGGTGTAGTTTTCGAGCATCTCCCCGAGCCCGAGGAGAACGACGAGAAGGCTGACCGTCCGGAAGTCGCGGCGCAGAAGCGACACGATGAGCGCGGCCGCATCGAGCACGGGAACGTTGAGCCTGCCCTTCGAGAGGTTCTTCACGCCCTCGGCGATGATGGGGAGCGCGCCGAGGACGGCGTTGCCGACGTTGACGAGCATCGGGAGAACCGGACGCAGAAACACGTAGCGGGCCAGATCCGAAAAGTCGAGTTCGCCCGGTTCGTCCCCGCCTCCTTGAACCGCGCCGCGCATGCTCCGCGCGCCCGCGCGCGTCGAGCTCGAGGTGAACGCGCGCGAAAGGAGCCCGCGGATCCGACCTGCGGCGCCGATGACGGGCATCCGGGTGAAGCCGCGGCCGATGCCGTTCACGGCGCCTTCAACGACAAGGGCGGGAGTGAGGAGTCCGCGGGCGGCAGGCGCGCGGAAAGCGCCGCCTTCGCCGTCGGGATTCTTCCGCGAGTCGGGGCAGGACGCTGCCCGTGCGGGCGCTCTATTCGGCGTGGCTCTTCGGCGTTCTACGCGGTCGTAAAGCGGGTGGGTCGAGAGCCACGCAAAGTAGGCGGCCGTTCTGGACTTGGCTTCGAGCGCGTCGACCGTGAGCACGACGGAACCGGTGCGCACGTTCACCGAGACGCCCGTCACGCCGGGGATCGCCGCCACTTCGTCGGCGAGGAGCTCGGCGCTGGCCTGCGTCATGGTCGAAGTCGTGCGCCAGCGCTCGCGGCTGCCGACGGCATGCCTCAAAGTAAAAATCATGCTGTCTCCGAAAAACGCCTCTGCGGAAAAGAGACGGCGAAAGCTGCGCAGGCGCTCAAAACGCTTCCAGGGCGCGGATCCGGCAGCTTCAGCGGAACGAAGCGCGCACGACGCCGCCGACGCTTGAAGGAGCTCGGCAGAGGCGCCGTCCGCGCTCGAGGTTGTTCGTTCTTTGGATCAGCAGGCGGGCTGAGCGGTCGGTGCGACGGCCGGTTCCGCGTCCGCGGCGCCTTCGGCTTCAGCCGACTTGACGGCGGCCGCCGCTTCGGCAGCTTCGGCGGCTTCGCGCTTTTCCTGCGACTTCACCTGCGCTTCGGCGACCACGTCCGCAATGTCTTCCTTGACGCTTTCGACGGCGGCGAGGGCCTTCTCGCGCAGATCCATGCCGCTCGAGAGGAGGCTCGTGGCAAGCGGCTTCACGTCAAGCTTGCCGCGCGTCACCGCGACGGCGCCGAGCGCGCCGAGGGCCACGCCCCCGAGAAAAAAGAGACCGTACTTGACGTTCTGATTCATTTTGATTCCCCGATGGACCGCAGCGTTCAGGAAAAAATCGCCGCTGCGGAAAATTGATCGTCTTCGCTGCGTCTCCGGCAGGGAAAGGAGTGGGGGTGCCGCCGCGTTCACCGCGGGATCCGGCCGCTCTTTGCGCAGAGAGGCGGCAGCCAAGCATGCCGACCGCTTCGGCGAGCGCCCGAAGCGGTTGAGACGCATTATCGCATAGCTGAAGGAGAATGGTAATGGTTCGCATCCGCAGCGCGGCAGTCTCCGACGACGCCAAGTCGGACAGCGCTTCTTCATTTCGGGTTTCCCCGACGCGCGCGAGGGCGGCGACGGATCGTCGAAAGCGGAGCCTCGAGCGGTTGAGGCGAGGCTTATTCGACCGATCTGGGGCTCGTCTCCCATCCTTTCTTCGGCCTCAGGAGCGGCGTCGCGGCCCAAATCGTCGTTTGACCGACGAGGAGCGTGAGTCCGAAGGAGGAGAGTGCGGGCGTCGACGAGAAGGCGAGCAGCCCGAAGGAGAGCATCGTCGTCACTCCGGAGAAAAGCACGGCGGCGCTCGTGCGGCCGTCGTCGGGCCGCGCCGTGAGAAAGATCCCGTAGTCGACGCCGAGCCCGAGGAGCAGCACGCAGCCCAAAGCCGTGAAGAGCGTCATCGGGATGCCGGCGAGCCCGAGAAACGCCGCGGCGGCGATGATGCCGACGACGGAAGGCAGAAGCGCGCGCCAGGCGTTCCGGCCGATGAAGCGTCCGAGGAGCGCCGCAAGGAGGACGACGCCCAAGCCGAGGAGCTCAAGCACGCGGTCTCGGTACTCGGCGAGCGAATGATCGATCGCTTGGGCGACGTTCGCGAAATGCACGCCGTCGAGCCCGCGGGCCGCCCGCTCGAGCGCCGCGAGATGCTTGGGGCCAACCCCCGAGAGCATGACGACCGTGAGCGTGCGCTCGGGCGAGTGCTCGATCACGAAGGCGCGAACGGCGGCTTCGAAGGCCGTGCCCTTGAAGTCCTCGAGCCGAGGCGCCCGCCCGTCGGGGGCGGGCGGCACCGCGCCGAGGTTCGAGAGGAAGAAGGGCGCCGCGCGGTCGATCGCGTCGCCGACGAGGCGCGCGTTTTCCTGCGCGGTCCGTTCGTCCGGGAGCCAGGAGGCGAGGCCGAAAGTCCGCACGTCTCGAAGCTCGGGTTCGTCCGCAAGCCGCCTGCGAAGGACCGCTTCGCGCTCGATGACGGCGTCCGTCGTTTCGCCTTCGATGAGATAGGCTTGGGCGGGAGAGGGGAGCCCTAGGCGCTCGGATGCTTCCGCCTGCGCGGCGATGCGTTCGGGCGAAGCGGTGCGGAAGCCCTCCGCGCCGGAAGTCCATTCGAGGCGCGCGAGACCGAAGCCGAGCGCAAGCGCAAAGGCCGCGGCGAGCATAAGGACGCCCGGCCGCGAAGCGCTGCGGCGCGTCAGCCGCGGCAGTCTCGGAAGCGCGCGCTCGAGCGTCTTCATGAGGCGCGTTTGGGGCGGCGCCTCACGGCTTTCCAGATAGGGCAGGAGCGCAAGCACGGCGAGAAGCGCTCCCGCAATGCCCGCTGCGGCCAAAAGCGCCATCTGCCTCAGGCCCGGAAGCGGAGCGGCCGCGAGCGCGCCGTAGGCCGCGGCCGAGGAGCCGCAGGCCCAGAGAAGGCTCGGCGCGATGCGCCGGCGTCGCGCCCAGGGGGATTCGCCCGGCTCCCGAAGGGCGTACCAGTGCGAGCTGTAGTCGACGGCGACCCCGATCAGCGTGGCGCCGAAGACGAAGGCGACGAGCGCGATGCGGTCAAAAATCCAGAAGGCGGCCCCGGCGGCCGCCGCGCAGCCGAGCGCCACGGTGGCCGCCATCGAGAGGATCGTGCGCAGCCGTCCGAAAAGGAGCCAGGCGAGCAGCATGACGAGCACGCTCGAGAGCGTTCCGATGAAGCCGAGGTCGGAAGCGGCCCGCTCGCTCGCTTCGTCCGTGAAGAAGGGGACGCCGGCGGCGGCGACGCGAAGCTGAAGACTGTCGGGCGCGGATTCGCGCATCGCGGCTTCGGCCGCGTCGAGCGCGTCTCGAAGAAGACCCTTCCCCGAGGCTTCAGCGCCCCCGCGGGGCTTCAGCATGAGGACGCGCACGGATTCGGAAGGCTTCTGCGGGGCCGCGCGGAGGACCCCCTCCGTTCCTCCCGGTTCGAGCGTCGTCGAGCGCATGCGCTCGAGGAGCCAGTTCCCGTAGAGTCCGAAGGGATCTTGGGCGTAGGGGAGCGCGCGCCAAGGACCGGGCGCGACGAGCGTCTGCGCCGCGCGGCGCGCAAGCGCTTCGGCGTCGGCGTGCCGGAGAAACTCGCGGTCCGCTTCCGTGAGGAAGTGTCCCGCCGCATGCGGCACGAGCGCCCTCGCGGGGTCGAACGCCGCGTTGTCCGAGGGGGCGAAGACTCCGGAAGCGAGGAGCGACGCGCGAAGCGCTGCGGCCGAGCGGTCGAGCGCGGCCTCTTCATCGCGGCCTAGGGGCTTCCCCGACGGGCTTTCGGCGACGAGAAGCACGACGGCCCGTTCCGCCCCCTCGCGGGAAAGGTGCCGTCGGAAGGCCTCTCCTTCCTCTGCGGGAACGCCCTCGACGATCGAGTGCGGCAGGAGCGCGGCGAGGTCGGGGTCGAGCGGGTTCTTGAGGACGGCGTGCCGCACGAGAATGGCGAGAGCCGCCGCGAAGACGAGGATGGCGAGAAGCGCGAAGAGGGCGCTCGCCCGGCCGCCGCGGGGCGGCCTCATGAGCCTCGGCTCCCGCGCACGTCGAGAAACCGGATGCGCGTCGTCTCTCCGGCGGGCGACTCGATCTGAACGCGTTCGACCGCCTTGTCGGCCTCAATGACGAGGCGGGAGAGGATTCGGGACATCGCCTCGGACTTCGGCCTCGCGTCGATGAGAAGGCGGCCGCGCTCGGTGCGCGAGAGCGCGAGCGAGAATGCGCGCTCGAGTCGGGAGAGGTCCCCCGAGAGCACGCCCGTGAGGAGGGAGGCCGCTTCGGCGCCCGCCTTGAGCGTCGTCGACGCTCCCCGGTCTTCAAACGCAATGCCCTCGGCCGAGAGCGTGGTCTTCGAGGGGAAGGGCTCCAGAATTTCCCAAATGAGGACGCCGTCCTTCAGCTCGAAGCGCCCCGAGGAGCGCATCGCTTTGGGGAAGCCCGGAATCGAGCGCTCCTCCTCGAAGCGCCCCGAGAGCCGATCGACGCGAAGCGAAGCGGCCGCGGCCTCCCACTCGGCGCGCGGAATCGGCTGCAGCGCCGCGGCATGGGCGGCGATCGACGCCGCGGCGGCGATGAGGAAAAGGATCCGCTTCATGCCGCACCTCCCTCGCGGGCCGCCTCGAGCCGCACGCGCATGATTTCGGGCGCCTCCCAGAGCGTCGTTCGGGAGGCGATGTCGACGGGGAGCTGCACCGTTTGAGCGCGCGTGAGGAGGGGCTTCTCGGGCACGGGCGCGCCGCGGGAGGCTTTGCGCCGGATTTCATAGACGATCGTGAGCTTGGGCGAATAGGCGAGAATCCCCGCCCGAACCTCGAGAAGATCTTCAAAGCGCGCGGGCTCGGCGTAGCGGATGCTCATGTCGACGACCGGGAAGGCGTAGCCCGCCTCGCGCATCTCGCGGTAGCCCCAGCCGATGCGTCCGAGGAGGTTCGAGCGCGCCGCCTCGAGGAACTTCGGATAGGCGCCGTGGTAGACGACCTCCATCGGGTCGAGGAGATCGAACGTGACGGGAATGTCGACGGCGTCGATCCATCCCGCGGGGATCGAGGCGAAGGCTCTTCTCAGCATCCGGGATTCCAAAAATCGTAGAAGTTGAACCAATCGTAGGGCGAATCCCGAAGATCCGCTTCGAGCGCGGCGCCGTAGCGCCGCATGGCGCTCTCGAGCCAGGCGCGCCGCTCCCGGCGGCCGGCCGAAGGCGCCTCGTCGATCGAGCGGAATCGCACCCGGTAGGTCCGAGGTTCGCCCGGCCGATCGATTCTCGCCGAAATCATCGTGCGCAGGGGCGCGCGCGCGAGGAGCGCGAGCAGGGCGCCGCCCGTCGGAAAGGGCGCTTCGCGTCCCATGAAGGGGAGAAGCACGGCCGAGCGGGCGGAAGCGATCGGGATGCGGTCGCCCGCAATGACGACGTACGCCCCGTCGGCGAGCGCCTCCGAGACGCGCAGCGCGAGCGCCGCGGCTTCTTCGGGCCTTCCGCTCACTTCGAGCGAGGAGAGGTTGGCGAAGGCTTCGGGACGGGCGCGGCGGCGCGCTTCGAGCATCGCATTGAAGCGCCGCGAATTCGCCGTGTGCTGAAGGATGACGATCGGGTGCTCGGTGCGCCGCAGTCCTTCGGCCGCGAGAAGCTCCCAGCAGCCCGTGTGGGCCGTGAGGACGACGGCGCCCGTCTTGGGGTCGTCGCCCCTGAAGACGTCTTCGCCCTCGATCTGAAGCCGGGGCAGGCCGGGGCGCCCTTCGAGCGCCTTGATCTTGTCGAGCATGCTTTCGGCGAAGTGCGCGAGCTGCGTGAGCCCCTCGGCGGCGCCCGGGCGTCGGCCCTTCAGAAATCCCGTCTCCCGATCGACCGCTTCGAGCCACCCGAGCGAAGCGCGCCTCAGGGACGGGTCGGCAAGCCAGTAGCCGAGGAGCACGGGGAGCGCCGCGCAGCGGAAGAGCGTGGCGCCGCCCGCGCGCTCGAGCGCGCAGAGGATTCGAATCCCGAGGGCGGACGTGCGCTCGCCCTGTCTGAACCAGGCCGCGTTCTCCTTCATCGCGCGCCTAAGCGGGTCGAGTCTCCCGAGATGTCCTTGAGCCGGCGCTCGGCCTCGAGCTGCGCGCGGTCGGCCGCTTCCTGCGCGCGGTGGGCGCGTTCGGCCTCTTCGTCCGAGCGGACGGGGGCGTGCGCGCGCGGCTTCGCGCACGGCGCGGGACGCAACTTCTTCGGCTTGGCGCATTCGCATTCGGGCGCCCAGCCGAAGAGCTTCGACCAAAGAATGATCGGCAAGCGCGAAATCATCAGGAGAAAGAGCTTCGCGTGCATGAAGCTGATGCGGACGTTGTCGCGGCCCGCCCGGAAGTGGCTCACGCCCTTTTCGGGATACGTGACCCGCACGGGAACGTTCTTCACCCGAACGCCCGCCCAGAGGAGGCGCACGAGGATTTCGGGGTCGAACTCCATGCGTTCGCCGATCGAGGCGTTCTCGAGGACGGCGACCGTGGGCTCGAGCGGATAGACGCGAAGGCCGCACATGGCGTCCTCGAACGCGCACGAGAGTCCGTTCACCGCGACCCAGAAGTTCGTGAGGCGCCGCCCCCAGCGCCGCGCCGCCGGAGCCGAGCCGTCGAATTCGGGCGCGCCGCAGATGAGCGCGCAGGGAAACTTCTCGGCGAGCTTGAGCATCGCGGGGAGCTGCGCGAGGTCGTGCTGCGCGTCCGCGTCGACCTGAAGCGCATGCGTGAAGCCCGCCTTCTTCGCCGCGCGCATGCCCGTCGAGACCGCCGCGCCCTTGCCGCGGTTCTTCCGGTGGCGGAGCACCGTCACCGAGGGCCCGGCGAGCGCGTCGACCGCAAGGCGCGTTTCTTCGTTCGAGCCGTCGTCGACGAGGTAGATCGGAACGCGCAGCTTCTGCGCTTCGCGCACGACGCGGGCGATCGTGCCGGGATGGTTGTAGACCGGAATCACGACCGCAGGCTTGAAGGCGCGCACGGGAGCCGCTCGGGAGCGGCAGCATGGGGATGAAGACGGGGATCTCGCCGGGGATGCCGGCAAGGGGTCTGGGGATTCGTCGGAATGTTCTTCCTTCATGGCTCGGAAGCGGCCGCGCCGGGCGGCCGCAGGAATCTCGGACGAAGAGTCATTCTATAGGGCTCGGGCGCATTGCGCCTCGGTATTGACGCGAAGATGGTGCGGGAGCGGCGAAATTCGGGCATCATGCCCTGAATTGGAAAGGAGGTCGAGGGAATGAAGCAAGCCGTTTCGATCCGTTCCGAACGCCCGGAGGACGCGCCCGAGGTCGCGCGTCTCCTCAAGGCGGCGTTCGCCCAAGACCCGCATTCGGACGGGCGCGAATCCGAGCTCGTCGAAGCGCTGAGGCGCTCGGACGACTATCTGCCCCGCCTCGCGCTCACGGCCGAGAACGAGGCGGGCGTTGCGGGGTTTCTCATGATGACGCGCGGATTCGTTCCGGGAGAAGGGGCAGAGGCGCTTCCGATTCTGATTCTCGCGCCGCTCGCCGTGACGCCCGAAGCCCAGGGCCGGGGGATCGGGAGCGCGCTCGTCGCCGAGGCGCTCCTTCGCGCTCGGGCTGCGGGCGAGGCGGGGGTCGCGCTTCTCGGCGACCCCGGCTACTACGGGCGCTTCGGGTTCGAGCCCGCGGCGGACTTCGGCCTGCGGTTTCCCTTCGACGCGCCCGAGCGGTACTGCCTTGCGCTCGCGCTCTCGCCCGCCTTCGGGCGGTGCGCTCGGGGCGTCGTGAAGTTTTCCGACGCCTTCGGACTGAATTCCTGAGCGCCGTCCCATCCCGGATGCAGCCGCGGCGCTCAGCTCCGGGTCTTCGCGCGCTTCGCGACGATCGGATAGAGCGCGTAGCAGAGGAAGATGTAGGGGATGCCGCAGTAGAGCGCGATCCTCTGGCTTTCGTCGAAGGCGAGCCCGATGCAGGATCCGACGCAGAGCGCGAAGCCCGCGAGCGAGACCCAGGGGTGGCCGGGCGCCCGATAGGCGAGGCCGTCGAGAGACTTCCCCTCGCGGATCATCTGCCGGCGGAAGTTGAAGTGCGCGAGGCAGATCGACGCCCAGACGATGACGACGGCCAGGCCCGAAATGGCCGTGAGGACGACGAAGACGGTGTCGGCCGCGTAGACGCTCGTGAGGAGCGCGAAGATCCCGCCCACCATCGAGAAGAGAATGGCGTTGACGGGCAGGCCGCGCGCGTTCTGCTTCTTGAGCGCCGCGGGGAGGAGTCCGCGCGTGGCGAGCGACCAGGCCATGCGGCCCGAGGCGTAGAGACCGGAATTCGCCGCCGAGATGATCGCCGTGAGGATGACGAAGTTCATGATGTCGGCCGTGTACGGAATGCCGATGCGCTCGAAGACGTCGACGAAGGGCGACTTCGTCACGCCGGCCTGATCGATCGGAATGAGGGCGGCGAGCACGAAGACCGTCCCGACGAAGAAGATGACGAGACGCAGCACCGTCGTGCGGATGGCGCGCGGAATCACCTTCTCGGGGTTTTCCGTTTCGCCCGCGGCGATCCCGATGAGTTCGGTGCCCGAATAGGCAAAGTTGACCGTCACCATCGTGAAGAGGATCGGGAGAACGCCCGTCGGGAAGAAGCCGTTCGCGGTGATGTTCGAGAGGAAGGGCGCGCTCGAGCCGTCCTTCAGGGGGAGCGCGCCGAAGACGGCGAGGAGCCCGAGCACGACGAAGATCTGAATCGTGACGACCTTCACGATCGAGAAGAGGAATTCGCTCTCGGCGAAGAGCCGCGTCGTGAAGACGTTCATCGCGAGGATGAGAAGCGCGAAGAAGACGCACCAGGCCCAGACGGGAACGTCCGGAATCCAGTACTGCATCGCCATGCCCGCGCCCGTGAGCGAGGTGCCGAGCGCGAGCGTCCACGTGAGCCAGTAGGAAATGACGACGAGGAATCCCGTCGCGGGCGAAATGAAGCGCTCGGCGTAGACGTGGAAGGACCCGGTCTCGGGCATCGCGCAGGCGAGTTCGCCCAAGCACATCATGACGAGCGAGACGGTGAAGGCGCCGACCAGATAGGCGAGGATCGTGCCGAAGGCGCCCGCTTGGGAGAGCACCCAGCCCGTGTTGAGGAAGAGGCCCGTGCCGATCACGCCCCCGAGGGAGAGCATGATGAGGTGGCGCGCCTTCATGGTGCGCTCGAAGCTTTGGCCGGAGCTTGTCGGTGTGGATCCGCGCCCTTCGGGCGCCGCGTCGTTCGTCTGCATGGCTTGAGGTCCTTTTTTTCTTTTTGGAGGTTGGGCCGCGCTTCGCCCGCCGGGAGTCCGAGGGCAAAGCGCATCTACCGAGGCTAAGAAATTCGAAGCCTTTTGGGGCGGCGCTCTTCTACGGAAGAGGCCTTAGGCGCCTTGATGGAGCTTCGTGCGTTGGGGATCGGGCTGCACGGCGCGCCGCTCTTCGCATCGGGTCCGCTGGTCCCGACCGTGCGTCTTGCGGCTATTTGATGTTTCGACCTCGACCGTCAACGAGCACCTGAAAAACATCTTCAGACAAGACGAGCTTGAGGAGGATTCAGTTATTCGAAATTTCCGAATAACTGCCGCGGATGGCAAGGTTTAGAAGGCAAAGCACTACAATCTCGACGCCATTCTTGCCGTCGGATACCGCGTCGACAGCAAGCGGGCTACAGCCTTCAGGCAGTGGGCCGCCAAGGTCCTGCGCGACTTCGTGATCCAGGGTTACGTACTGGACTCGGAACGCCTCAAGAACGGAACGCCTCAAGAACGGCAAGATATTCGACCAGAACTATTTCGACCGCCGGCTCGAAGAGATCCGCGAGATTCGCGCAAGCGAACGCCGGCAGTATCAGAAGGTCACCGATCTGTTTGCGACGGCCTCTGACTATGACGTCAACTCGCTTGTAGCCCGCCGCTTCTTCGCCACCGTACAGAACAAGCTGCATTTCGCGGTGCACCGCCACACGGCTGCGGAAGTCATCGTAAGCCGTGCCGATGCGGAAAAACCGCACATGGGCCTCACAACGTGGAAGAACGCCAAGAAAGGCGGAAAGATCATTCGCTCAGATGTTCTGATTGCCAAGAACTACCTTTCAAAGGATGAAATTGACACGC
>CALXXT010000008.1 GCA_944392755.1 uncultured Sutterella sp.
CCGCTTTCTCATGAACGAGGCCGGGCTTTCGCACATGACGCTCGGCTGGCTGAGGCGCGTCGTGAAGCGTCTGCCCGAAATCCTCGAGTCGAAGAAGCTCGCGCCCGAAGAGGTCGAATTCGTCCTCGTCCGGCAGGACCGCATCGTGGAGCTGCAGCCGAAGGCGGGTGCGGCCGAGGAGGACCGCATTCTTTTGGATTTCCGTTCGACTTTCGTCGATGCTTCGCAGGGGGAGGCGCCTCGACAGGATGCCGAGCCGCGCTTCGGCTTGGGGTCGTCCGCCGATGAAGCGGCCGTCCTTCGTCGGATCGCGGCGCTCAACGACGAAGACCGTTATCGGGAGATCATCGACGCCATCGAGGCGCTTCCCGACGAGGCGCGCACGCCGAAGGTTCTCGGCGAGCTGGCCCGCGCCTTCAACAACCTCGCTCAGCCCGGGGAGGACCGGCTCTTCCTGCGCGCCGTCGACATTCTGGAGCGCACGGCCGAAGCCGGCCGAGAGACGCACGAGTGGAACTTCCGCATGGGCTATGCGCTCTTCTATCTGGATCGGGAAGGGGAGGCGCTCGCTTACTTCGAGCGCGCGCTGCAGCTGCGCCCGGGCGACGAAGACACGATGGCGATGATCGATGCCTGCCGGCGAGGCGTCACGCTTCCCGTCTTTCGGAAGCCCTTTGCGGTCCGAGCCGAGGAGGCCTGGAGCGCTTTTGCGGCCGAGGAGGGCGCCCTTCTCGGCGACCTCGCCCGCAAGCGCTTCGACGAAGCGTTGGAGCGCGCGGGCGCAGCGCTCGGCGCCGTGTCGGGCGACTGGTCGCTGCAGATCGGGCTTTCGGCCGAGGACTCGAGGCCGGAACTTGTGCTCTCTCCCGACGGACGGCGAACGCAGGTTCCGAGCCTCCTGGCCTTCGCGGCGAAGATGCCCGATGCGCTCCGGGCGCACTGGCGGCTCCAGCTCGGGCGTCCCGGGAGCCGTGCGCTCTATGCGGGCAACACCACCGGCGCGGCGCTTCTTCCGGGCTTCGAGACGGTTTCGGTCTGCCTCGAGCGGGAGGAATCGGGAGGCGTCTCGCTTCGGTTCTGGGACGAAGCCTTCGGCGCGATCGAGGATGAAAAGGCGGCGCAGGCTTGGTTCCGGCGGCTGCAGCTCGTCCTCGACCATCTTCTCGGCGAAGCGGCCGTCATGCGCTGGGTGCGCGGCATCGGCATTCTTCGCCGTCCTCCCGACGAGCCCGGCCTTCCGCTCCTCGAGCTGCCGCGGCGCTTTGCCGAGTGCTTCCCCGGGGCTGCGGACGTCACGCTCGCCGACATTGCCGAAGAGCGCGTCGAGTATTGGCTCAAGCCGATCGAAGATCCTCAGGCCGATCTCTACTGGGACGTCGGCGAAGGATGGACGAGCCTTCCCGCGCTCATGAACGGCTACCGCGATCTCGAGAACGGCGAGGTGGAGCGCTATGCCCGTCAGGGCGCCGCCGCGGGGTTCTTCTTCTTTGAAGGGTTCGACGGCGTCGACGCGCAGGTGCGCTCCGAACGGGCCAAGGCCTTTCTGGAGGATTTCCGGCGCGCTCTTGCGGCTGAGGCGGGCGGCTCGCACTTTTTCTGCGGTTTTGGGGTCGGTCTTCACCGCTTTTATGCGGACGTCTGCATCTGGAATCTCCATCCCTTGATGGATGCGGCGCAGGCTTTCCTCGAGCGGCACCCCGAAATCCGGCGCGCGGGCTGGCACACGTTTCGACGCGCAGCCGGGAGCGTGATGCTGCGCGAACCCGAGGAGACGCCCGCGGCCTGAAGGGATTGCGCTCAATTTTGAGGCGCGCCCTGCGGTTTGGGGCGGGAAATTCCCACCGAAGGCGCGCAACCGTTTAGCATGGAGGAGGTGCGGCGCACGAAAGCTTGTCGGAAGGCCGGCTTCGCGCCGCGCATCCGTTTTTCTCAAGACGCTCTTGAGAAAGGCGTGCGTTCGTCCACAAGAAAAAAGAAGGAAGGACATCTCTCATGCATGCATTCACCAATGCCTTCGAGCGTCGGTGGTTCTGGATCTTCATGGCGATCTGGGCCTTCATCTGCCTGCCGCTCCCATGGTTCTACGACACCGAATACAACCCGAGCTTCTTCGGCGTGCCGCTCTTCATCTTCGGCTGGCTTGCCTACGGGCTCTTTACGATCGCGATGATCGGCGTGTGGGCGGCGAGCTGCCTCAAGCGCCCCGAATATCATGAATTCGACGAGGATGAGGCCGCCTCCTCCCCGGCGGACGGGAAGAAGGAGTAAGCCATGAATCACACCATCGACACGGCCACCATGACGGTGCCGTTTCTCGTCGTCATCATTCTTTACTGCCTCATTCTCACGGGTCTCGGCTGGTACGGCTCGCAGAAGAACAAGGGCCTGAGCGACTACTTCACCATGTCGGGCAAGGCGGGCGCGATCCTCACGGGCATCGCCTACTTCTCGACGCAGTACTCGATGTCGACCTTCATGGGCGTTCCGGGTTCGATCTACCACGTGGGCTACGCCGGGATGTCCGTTTCGGTTCCGGGGATCGCCTTCTCGATGCTCATCCCCGCGCTTCTCGTCGGCCGGCGCCTCATCACGCTCGGCCACCGCTACAACCTTCTCACGATGGCCGACTACCTTGCCGACCGCTACGAATCGACGGGCGTGCGCGGACTTCTCGCCGTGCTGATGCTCGTTTTCCTCGTCTCGATGATGGGCGCGCAGACGATCGGCGGGGGCGTCATCTTCACGACCTACACCGGCGCTCCCGAATGGGTCGGCATCGTCGTGATGGGCGTCACGGTCATTCTCTACTGCATGGCGGGCGGCATCCGCTCCGTCATGCTCACGGACCTCATCCAGGGCATCCTCATGGTGATCACGGCCGTCGTCGCCTTCTTCGTTTCGCTCAAGCTCGGCGGCGGCCTCGAGGTCATCAACGAGAAGCTTGCGGCCATGGACGTCAACTACGTGAGCTTCCCCGGACACAACAATTCGTACCCCTGGCAGGGCTACGTGTCGATGATCGTCATGTGGAGCTTCTTCGCGATCGGGCAGCCCCACCTCTTCACGAAGTTCTTCACGATGAAGGATCACAAGACGATGTTCAAGGCCGTCATTCTCGGCACGCTCGGCATGTGGTTCTCCGCCTCCTTCATCGAGTGGTGCGGCGTGACGGGCATCGTCTCCTTCCCGGGACTTGAAGGCAAGCAGTCCGACTTCGTCGTGCCGCTCATTCTCCAGGGAGGCCTCAGCCCGATCGTATCGTCCCTCATGATCGCCGGCATCTTCTCGGCGGGCATGTCGACGATTTCGTCGCTCCTGCTGACGGCGACCTCGGCTGCTTCGCGCGACCTCTATCAGAAGATTCTGAAGCGCGACGCCACGGACGAAGAGACGCTGCGCCTCTCGAAGTTCATCACGGTGGGCCTCGGAGTCATCGCGATCGCGATCGGCATCTACAAGCCCGGCTCGATCTTCCAGATCGTGCTCTTCGCCTACGGCGGTCTCGGCATCTGGGCCGCGCCCATCCTGCTCGGCATGTACTGGCGCCGCACCTCGACGGCGTCGCTCTACGCCGGCGTGATTCTGGCCGAAATCCTCTACGTGCTCATCGTCGTCAAGTTCCCGTCCTGGAGCTTCGGCTTCAACCCGCTCATCGTCGCCTGGGCCTTCGCCATGGCGGTGATGATCGTCGTGAGCCTCTTCACGAAGCCGGCGAGCGAGCCGACGATCAAGCGGCACTTCGACGACCTCGACCGCCGGGCCGACGCGGCCTGACGCGGGGCGTCCCGTCTGAAGGAGGGCGCCGCGGGCCGTCAGGGCCCCCGGCGCCCGGTTTTACGTTTTTCGTAGGAGCTCGAACTCATGAAGCTCGCGCATTTGAACTGGCGGCAGGCCGAACGCGTCCTGGCCGATCCCTCCACCACGGTCGTCATTCCCATCGGAAGCACCGAGCAGCACGGTCCGGTCGGGCCGCTCGGCACCGACTGGATGATTCCCGAATGGATTGCCGGCGAAATGGAAAAGCGGACGAACATTCTCGTCGCGCCGGTGATTCCCTTCGGCGTCGCCACGCATCACACGTCCTTTCCGGGGACGATCGACATGGGGCTCGAAACGCTCGTCGCCGTCATGCGCGGCGTCTTCGGCAGTCTCGCGAAGCACGGCGCACGGCGCTTCATCGTCGTGAACGGACACGGCGGCAACGATCCGGCGATCGAAAAGGCCGGTCTGGAGATTTCGCGCAGCACCGGTGCGCTCGTTGCGCTGCTCAACTGGTGGAGCATCGCGCCGCAGCTCAATCCCGCCTGGACGACGGGGCACGGCGACGCGCAGGAAGTTTCCGCCATGATGCACGTCCATCCCGAGCTCGTCGATCTCTCGGACTGCCCGAAAACCGAGGTGCATGAGCTCTCGAACGACTTCGCCTTCACGCATCTGAGCTCGATCCGCTACAAGGGCGCCGCGGTGAAGCTCGTGCGCGATCTGAAGCTCGGTCTGCCGCAGGGCGGCTTCGGCGGAATCCCGTCCGAGAAGGCGAGCGCCGAATGGGGGCGCGACATGATGGAGGCCGTCGTCGAGTACTTCACGGCGTTCGCCGAGGACTTCGGCAAGCTTCCGCTCGACCGTCCTTCGGCCTGACGGCTCTTCGGCGGAAAAAATCCGGATCCCGGCCGGGCTTGGCTCGCCGGGATTTTTCTTCGACGGGCGCTCGGCCGTCCCGCCGAGCGCTTCTCGATGCGGTCGGACGCAAAAAACAAGGCGCACCGGTCATCCGATACGCCTTTCTGTTGAAGCGTGACAGCAGATCTTGCCCGAGCCCTCGTTGAAGCTCGAGAACCGCTCCTTTTCATTCGGTTCCCGTGAGGCCTCCCTCCAACGACTCGTTCCCGAGGTCTCTGGCGGAATGGGACCTGACTATCACTGTGAAGACAGTGTATGGTTTTTCATTGGGTTTGTCAAGGGTTTCTACTAATTACTTCTGCCTAGACGCGCGTTTCAGCCGAGCCGCCGGCGCCAGCCTTCGCCGGATCCGCTGCAGGCGCATGCGCACCCCCCGGGGCATCCCGGGAGCTTCACGCGTTCGATGGAGCCTCGGGCTTCGAGCCGCTCGAGCATGTCGGTCATCAGCGCGACGGACACGCGGGCGCGCGCCGCCAGTCTTTCGGTGGTGAGGCCGGGCTCTCGGCGAACGGCCTCAAGAATTTCCTTGAGCGTCATGGGCGAATGCAGGAACGGCCGGCGCGCCGGCCGTCCTTTACCTCCGTTGAATCGTGTGAATCCTTCGATCGGGAATGATACAACGAGAACGAGAACTGTTCGCAACAAAGTGGTGATTCGGCGCGGCCGGGAACGGGTTTGCCCTTCAATCGTTTCAAATTGTTGCGCCATCTCAAGAAACGCCCGATTCGGAGCCGAAATCGGACTGCGCTTCGTCTTCGGCTGATACGATTCGAGACTCTGGAAGCGCGCTAGGCGAAGCGATCGGATGCGCGCTCAACAGCCCTCGCGGCCGCTTCGTGACGGGGCGGCCGAACCCATAAATAAAAACCGGAGGTTCGATCGGACGAACCTCTCGAAAACCGCGGTCCCCGCCTTTTTCTTCCGGTGCGGCGGCCGCAGGAGAACCCTCATGGAATCCTATGCCGCCGGCTGGCTGTCGATCGTTCCGCCCATCGTCGCCATCGTGCTCGCGCTCGTCACGAAGGAAGTGCTCTCGTCGCTCCTCATCGGCATTTTGACGGGAACGCTCATTTATTCGATCGGTACGGACGCAAACGTCGTCATGGGGACGCTGCAGACGGCCTTCAGCACGATGGGCGCGAAGGTCGACTTCAACATCCTCATCTTCACCTCGCTCCTCGGTGCGCTCGTCTACGTGGTCGCCATGTCGGGCGGCACGAAGGCCTACGGAAACTGGGCGGTGAAGCGCGTGAAGTCGCGCCGCGCGACGCTGCTCTCGACGTGCGGCCTCGGCGTGCTCATCTTCATCGACGACTACTTCAACTGCCTCTCGGTCGGCACCGTGATGCGGCCGCTCTGCGACCGCTACAAGATTTCGCGCGCCAAGCTCGCCTACATGATCGACTCGACCGCGGCGCCGATCTGCATCATCGCGCCCGTCTCCTCCTGGGCGGCGGCCGTGGGATCGTCCCTGAAGGGCAACGGCGTCTTCGAATCCGACATGGCCGCCTTCATCGCGTCGATTCCGTGGAACTTCTATGCGCTCGGCTCGATCTTCATGATTCTCTTCATCGCGCTCACGAACTACGACTTCGGTCCGATGAGCCGCTCCGAGGAGAAGGCCCTGGCGGGCGACCTCGGCATTGAGGCCGGAAATACGGGCGAGCCTCCGCACACGAACCCCCGCGGAACCCTCATGGACATGCTCGTTCCGATCATCGCGCTCACGGTTCTTGCCGTTCTGGCGCTCATGTATTCGGGCGGCTACTGGGGCGACGATCCGAAGTACCACACCTTCCAGGCCGCGATCGGCAATTCGTCGGCCGCCTCGGCGCTCGTCTGGGCGGCGTTCGGCGCGCTCCTCGTCACGTTCGTGCTCTACGTGCCGCGCCGCCTCGTTCCCTTCAAGGACTTCATGCACGGCCTCGTCGAAGGGATGAAGCTGATGCTTCCGGCCAACATCATTCTCGTCCTCGCCTGGACGCTCTCGGGCGTGTGCCGCGATCTTCTGCAGACGCCGCAGTTCGTCGAAGGCATCGTCACCTCGTACGGAGCGGGCTTCTCGTTCTTCCTGCCGTGCGCGGTCTTCCTCATCTCGGCCTTCCTTTCCTTCTCGACGGGCACGGCCTGGGGCACCTTCGGCATCCTCATCCCGATCACGGTTCCGGTCGTTCAGGCGCTCGACCCCTCGATCACGATCGTGGTGCTCTCGGCGACGCTGGCCGGTTCGGTTTTCGGCGACCACTGCTCGCCCATTTCGGACACGACGATTCTTTCGTCGGCGGGGGCCGGATGCAACCACATGGAGCACGTGGCGACGCAGCTTCCGTACGCGCTTCTCGTCGCGATCAGCTCCGCCGCGGGCTACTTCGTGGCCGGCATCACGGGCGGCAGCCTCCCCCTTTCGCTCGGAACGACCTTCGGCATTCTCATCTGCGTGACGACGGCGCTCCACTTCGTCCACGTGAGAAGGGCCGCCGCGGCCTGACGTCGGCTTCGGACTTCCCGAACGCATCGCATCGCCCGCCTCGGGACGGATCCCGGGCGGGCGAAGCTTTTTCGATGCGCGAAAAAAGAGCGCGGCCGAAGGGACTTCCCCTGCCGCCATCTTTATAATTTCTAGATTCAGCACGGAGGCGCTCCGCGCCTTCACCTTCACTTCCTTTTCCCGATAGGAACGAATCCGTCATGACGACTCAGTCCGGCATCGTTTTCATGCTCGAGGGTCCCGAAGCGCTCTCGGATTTTCGCGCGCAGCGTCTTCTCGCGCTCTTGAAGCAGGAATTTCCCCAAGTCGAAGCGGTCTCAGGCCGCTTCTTGCATTTTGTGCATGCCGCGCGAGAGCTCACCGCCGAAGAGCTCAGCCGTCTCGAAGCGCTCCTCGACTACGGCGAGAAGGGCAGCGACGTCGCGGCGGACGCCTCCTATCTCGTCGTTCCGCGTCTCGGAACGATTTCGCCCTGGGCGTCGAAGGCAAGCGACATCGTGCGCAACTGCGGCATCGATGCGGTGCTTCGCGTCGAGCGCGGCACGCGCTTCCTCGTTGAAACCTCGGGTCATGCGCCCCTTTCGAGCGAGGAGCTCGATCGCGCCTCGCGCTTCTTCTACGACCGCATGACCGAGTCGCTCGTTGAGCCCGACTTCACGGGCGAGGCGCTTTTCGTCGAGCTCGAAGGCCGTCCGATGGAGACGATTCCCCTCATGGCCGAGGGACGCGCCGCGCTGGAAGCGGCCGACTCCCGCATGGGGCTCGCGCTCTCCGAAGACGAAATCGACTACCTCGCGAAGGCGTTCGGCGACCTCAAGCGCGATCCGACCGACGTCGAGCTCATGATGTTCGCGCAGGCCAATTCCGAGCATTGCCGCCACAAGATCTTCAACGCCCGCTGGACGCTCGACGGCGTCGACCGCGAGGAGACGCTCTTCGGCATGATTCGGGCGACCCACAAGGCCGCGCCTCAGGGCACGATCACGGCCTACGCCGACAATGCGGCGATTTTCGAGGGGCACGAAACGGTGCGTCTCTATCCGCGTCCGACGGAAGAAGATCCCTTCGGCAGCCGATTCGAGCGCCGGACTGAACTTGTTCATACGGTCTTCAAGGTCGAGACGCACAATCATCCGACGGCGATTTCTCCCTTCCCGGGCGCGGCGACGGGCTCGGGCGGCGAGATCCGAGACGAAGGCGCGACGGGCCGCGGCGCCCGTCCGAAGGCGGGGTTGACCGGCTTCACCACGTCGGCGCTGCGCATTCCGGGCGCGGTTCAGTCTTGGGAAAACGACGGCGACGCGACGCAGGGCGAGTCGTCGGAGAAGGCTTACGGCGCACCTTCCCGCCTCGCGACGCCGCTCTCCATCATGACGGACGGCCCTCTCGGGGGCGCGGCCTTCAACAATGAATTCGGGCGTCCGAACATTCTCGGCTACTTCCGCACGTTCGAAGCGAATCTCGGCGGCGTGCGGTACGGCTACCACAAGCCCATCATGCTGGCGGGCGGCATCGGCGCCATTCGGGACGATCAGACGAAGAAGGCCGTTCCCGCCGCAGGAAGCCTCCTCATCGTGCTTGGCGGCCCGGGCATGCGCATCGGCTTGGGCGGCGGCGCCGCTTCGTCGATGACTTCGGGCTCGAACTCCGAAGCGCTCGACTTCGACAGCGTGCAGCGCGGCAACCCCGAGATGGAGCGCCGCGCGCAGGAAGTGATCGACCGCTGCTGGGCGATGGGTGACGAGAATCCCATCATCGCCATTCACGACGTGGGCGCGGGCGGTCTTTCGAACGCCATGCCCGAGCTCGCCGATCTTTCCGGAAAGGGCGCCTCCTTCGATCTCTCGAAGGTACCCGTGGAAGAAAGCGGCATGAGCCCCCTCGAAATCTGGTGCAACGAATCTCAGGAGCGCTACGTGCTTGCGGTTGATCCCGCCAAGATCGACCGGTTCGACGCCTTCTGCCGGCGCGAGCGCTGCCCCTATGCGGTGATCGGCCGCATCACGGAGGAGAAGACCTTGAAGCTCGTGCGCCCGGGCGAGACGCCCGCGGTCGACATGCCGATGGAGGTGCTTCTCGGCAAGGCGCCGCGCGTTCACCGCGTGGCCGAGCATGAGGAAAAGTCCTTCGCTCCCTTCACGGAAGAGGGGCTCACGATCGAAAAGGCGGCCCTCGATGTTCTCCGGCACCCTGCGGTCGCTTCGAAGTCCTTCCTCATTACGATCGGCGACCGCTCGGTGGGCGGCCTCGTTTCGCGCGATCCGATGGTCGGCCCGTGGCAGGTGCCCGTCGCCGACTGCGCGGTGACGACGCTCGGCTTTGAAACGAACCGCGGCGAAGCGATGGCGATCGGCGAACGCACGCCCGTGGCGGTGCTTTCGAGCGCTGCGGCGAGCCGCCTCGCGATCGGCGAAGCGATCATGAACATTGCCGCGGCCGACATCGAGCTGCCCTTCGTGAAGCTCTCGGCGAACTGGATGGCCGCATGCGGAGCTCCCGGCGAGGATGCGCGCCTTTTCGACGCCGTCAAGGCGGCAAGCGACTTCTGCATTGCGCTCGGGATTTCGATTCCGGTCGGCAAGGACTCCCTCTCGATGCGCACGCGCTGGGAGGAGCAGGGCGAAGCGAAGAGCGTGACGAGCCCCGTTTCGCTCATCGTTTCGGCCGCGGCTCCGGTCGGAAGCGCTCCGTTGACGCTCACGCCCGAGCTGAAGGACCGCGAGGATTCTCTTCTTGTCTTCGTGGACCTCGGCCGCGGACGCGCCCGCATGGGCGGCTCGATTCTCGCGCAGGTTGCGCAGCGGTTCGGCGACGAAGCGCCCGACTGCGACGATCCGATGCGCTTGGCGCGCTTCGTGACGGGACTGCGAAAGCTCGTTCTGGCGGGCTGCGTCCTCGCCTATCACGACCGTTCGGACGGCGGCCTTCTCGCCGCGATCGCCGAAATGATGTTCGCCTCCCGCCTCGGCGTGAAGCTCGACCTCGAGAGCGTGCTCGCCGCTTCGGGCTCGACTCCGATCGCCGCGCTCTTCAATGAAGAACTCGGCGCCGTGCTTCAGATTCCGGCCGACCGCGCGACGGAAGTGGTCGCGCAGATGCGCGAGCTCGGTCTTGCGGACTGCTGCCACTTCATCGGCACGGTGACGAAGACCGACGATCTGGTCGTGACGGCTGCCGAGAAGGTGCTTGCGCGCCTCGACCGCGCCGAGATGCAGCGCGCATGGACGGAGGTTTCGCACGAAATCGCCCGCCGGCGCGACAATCCGGCCTGCGCCGACGAAGAATTCGCCCGCATCACGAATGCCGAAGACCGCGGTCTCTTCGCGAAAACGACCTTCAATCCCGACGAATCGATTGCCGCTCCCTACATCGCTTCGGGCGTCCGTCCGAAGATGGCCGTGCTGCGCGAAGAAGGGGTCAATTCCGAAACGGAAATGGCCGCCGCCTTCACGCGCGCGGGCTTCGACGTCTACGATCTTCACATGACGGACCTTCTCGAAGGACGCCGCTCGCTCGCCGAATTCAAGGGCATTGCGGCCGCGGGCGGCTTCTCCTACGGCGACGTCCTCGGCGCGGGCGGCGGTTGGGCGACGACGATTCTCATGAACGAGAAGCTCGTCGACGAGTTCCGCACGTTCTTCGAGCGCCCGGACACGTTCGGTCTCGGCGTCTGCAACGGCTGTCAGATGATGGCTCGTCTGCGCAACCTTATCCCGGGCGCGGCGCACTGGCCGCAGTTCGTCCGGAACACCTCCGAGCAGTTCGAGGCCCGCCTCGTCGACGTGGAAATCCTCGAAAGCCCCTCGGTGCTCTTTGACGGCATGGCAGGCAGCGTCATGCCGATCGTGAACTCTCACGGCGAAGGCCGCGTGAAGTTCCTCAAGCCCGAAGATGCGGCGCTCGCCCGGGCGGCGGCCCGCTTCGTCGACAGCCGCGGAATGGCGACGGAAGTCTATCCCCTCAATCCGAACGGCTCGAAGGGCGGCCTCACCGCCTTCACGAACGACGACGGCCGCTTCACGATCATGATGCCGCACCCCGAGCGCAGCCACCGCGCCGTGCAGCTCTCGTGGCATCCCGACGCCTGGACGGACGCCTCGGGCTGGATGCGGATGTTCGAAAACGCGCGCCGCTTCGTCGGCTGACGGTCATGAGGGAAGTTCCGAAAAAGGGACTTCCCCGGACAAAAATCTGCAAAGGAAACGGGCTTCCGCGCTTGGGCGCCGAAGCCCGTTTCACATTGAAGGCCGCGGGCGGCAGGTCCCGCGGCGGCGCCTTTTAGGCGATGTCTTCGTTCAGGTCGCCGATGATTTCAGGCTCGGAGAAGAGCGCCACCGTGCCGCCCGTGTGCAGGTAGACGACGGTCGAGCCCTGGGGGATGACGCCCTTGCGGATTTCGTCGAGCATTCCGTGGAAGGCCTTGCCGGAATAAACCGGATCCGTGAAGATGCCCTCAACCCGAGCGAGAAGACGAATGTCGTCGTTCGCTTCCTTGTAGGGCTTTTCATAACCCGGGCCCACGTAGGCCGACGAGAGATGGAAGCATTCGGGCGTTGCCGTCGGCGCTTCGCCGATCAGCTCGAGCGTATCGTTCGCAAGCTTGGCCACGCTCTTCGGATACTCGACCGGATCCTTCTTGCCGACTTCGTAGGCGTGGATCTTCGTCGTCGTATTGCCGCAGAGAATCTTGCCGGCGGTCAGACCGGCGAGCGTGCCGGTGCTGCCCGTCGCCGTGCAGAGGTAGTCGATCTTGAGCCCGCAGGCTTCGGCCTGCTCCTGAATTTCGATGAAGCCTTCGGCGAAGCCGGCCGCGCCGCGCGGAGTCGAGCCGCCCACCGGGATGTCGTAGACCTTGTGGCCTTCCTTGGCGAGGCGTTCGCGGTGCGCCGCAAAAGTCGCTGCGTTCGCCTTCATCGTGTCCTTCGTCGAGCGTCCTTCCGATGGAAGAATATGAATTTCCGCGCCGAGGATGCGGTCGCAGAGGAGATTCGCGCGCACGTCGTTCGGCTTCGGCTCGACGATGGCGCCGAGATAGAGGACGGGACGCATGCCGCAGCGGCGGGCGGCCGTGCAGGTTTCCATCGCGTGGTTCGACTGCGTGGCGCCGTAGGTGAAGACCGTGTCGCAACCCTGGTCCTTCGCGTCCTTCAGAAGGTACTGAAGCTTGCGGATCTTGTTGCCGCCGAAGAGCGACGTGCCCGAGAAGTCTTCGCGCTTCACCCAGAGATTGACGCCGAGCATTTCCGAAAGCCTTTCGAGCTTGTGGAAGGGCGTCGGGTAGAAGCCGAGCTGAAGTTTGCCAAGCGCTTCAACTTTGGCGCGGGCATGAGAGAGTTTCTCGTTCATGGTGGTCTCCTCTGAGTGAAAAGCAATGTCGGGAACTTTCAGCCCGTTCCCAAGGGCGCAATCAAGAGCTCGATCCAGATGGGCAGCGTGATCATCGAGGCAAGCGTCTGAAGCGTCGTCAGGTTGGCCACGGCCGCCGCGTCGCCCCGCATGTTGGCCGTCATGACGTAGCAGGACTGCGCGGTGGGGAGCGAGGCGAAAAGAATGACGACGCCCGCAGGAAGGGCGGCGAGCGGCATGAAGTGCAGCACGAGAAGTCCGCCGATCGTGACAAGGACGAGGCGCTGAAAGGCGGCGGCCGCGAGAAGGAGGCCGCAGGAGCGAAGGGCGCCGAGACGCATTCCCGCGCCGATGCAGAGGAGCCCCATCGCCAGCGAGGCGCTGCCGAGGTGCTTGAGCGTCGCGAGCGCGACGCCCGGAAGCTTCACCCCAAGCGTATTGAAGAGGAGCCCGAGAAGCGTGGCGATGATGAGCGGGTTTCCGACGACGGCCCGAACCGTGGAGATGAGAACGCTCGGACGTTGGCCGGCGAGATGTCCGTTCGACGCGTCCCGCTTGGCGACGGCATGCGCGAGGACGGCCACGGCGATCGCGTTGCTGATCGGCACCCAGACGGCGATGAGCAGTGCGAGAAGGGCGGATCCCTCGTTGCCGAAGAGACGGGCGGCAAGCGCAACGCCGATGTAGGAGTTGTAGCGGAAGCCGCACTGAAAGATCGAGGCGTGCGTCACGGGGTCGCCGGAAATGGTGAAGCGGACGACAGCCGCGGAGAGAACGCCGAGAAGCATCGTCACGACTCCGGCAAGCACGAAGTGCGAAGCCGCTTCAAGCGTCACCGAGGCCGTGGCGATCGACGTGAAGAGCAGCGGCGGGAAGAGCACGTAGAAGACGAGCTTTTCGGCCGAACGCCAGAAGCTCTCGCCAAATCCGAAACGGGCGGCAAGTGCCGCGCCGAGGAGGATGAGAAGGAAGTCGGGCGTGATGAGAAGGATCGTTTCCATGTGTGGCAGATTAAGGGCCGCTACGCGCAAGGTCAACGATCCGAAGAAGGGCGGGAGGCTGAAAGCAACACTCTCCTTGACAAAACGAAAATGCTTCGGCATAATTCGCAACCTCGTTTGCCGAAAGGCGGACGCGTCGAGGCGGCGGCAGAAAAATTTTCGATCCGACCCTTGACAAGCAGAAAAGAGTTCGATAAGATCTCAATTCTGCGCTGAACGAAACGAGTTCAGCAAAGTTCTTTAAAAATCAGATTCAACGAACCGATAAGCGTGGAC
>CALXXT010000009.1 GCA_944392755.1 uncultured Sutterella sp.
GGTCTGGGGCGGCACGGCGATGTTCGCCGTCGGCTACACGTCGACGGAATCCGACTGGGATCTCGACGCGGATGAAAAGAAGGCCGAGTCCGATCGCTGGGGCGTGGGCGTTGGCTACAACTACCCGCTCAGCAAGCGCACGAACGTGTACGCTGTCGCCGGCTACTATCAGGACAAGATCACCAACGAAGACAATGTTGATGGTGAAGACCGCGATCCGTCCACGACGACCGTCATGCTCGGCATGCGTCACCGCTTCTAATGAAGTCTCTCGCCGATTGTTCGGCATGAGCTTTCATTCGTAAGCAAACGGGCCCGCTTGCACTTTCGCTGCAGGCGGGCCTTTTCACTGAAGATGCGGGAGGGTGACCATGGAATTTCGAACGTCAACGGTGCTCAAAAGAGTGGGCGGCTCCACGATGGTGCCCGTCCCGGCGGACTTCCGAAAGCGCGCGGGACTTCAGCCCGGCGAAGCGCTCGACCTTGTGCGTCTCTCGGACGGTCGAGTGACGATCGAGCCTGTGAAATCAACCGCCTGCGAGAGCGAGTCCGCATCGAAAAGAGTGACGGATTGGCTCATCGATCGGCCTTGCGGCAGAGAGGCCTTTTGAAATGCAAAAGATTTTGCCGGGCGGAATTTACCGTCTGAGTCTTGCGCCGAGCGCTGAGGAAGCGAGCGCCACCATCACCGTCGTCGTGCTTTCGGGGAAAGCCTTCAACCGCGAAGGTCCGACCGTCTGGGCGGCGCCCTTGGTGAGCGAGAGGGAGAGCTTCGGTTCGCGCGCCCGAATGAAGCTCGCGACCGATGCGCTTGAAGGCTGGGCGCTTCTCGACGCCGTTCGGGCGATCGATTTGGCGGCGCGAGGCGCGGTTCTGCTCGATCAGGCGCCCGAATCCTGGGCTGCCGAAGCGCGCTTGAAGCTGATTCATTGGCTGAGCGCGGATTGAGAAGCGGCTGCATGCTCGCCCCGAACCATGCTCGAGCAGGCAATTTGCATGAGACGCGATTCTCGACGCCAATAATCCTTAGTGCGGAGCGGCAGCAAACGTCGTCTTCTGGAAGAGATCCTCGATCTTAACGGCGTTAAGCTTAACGGCGTTAAGGTTTTGCGGATGCCCGATGAGTCGGGAAGTCGTGAGACACATCCTCGATGACGTTTTTCCTTTGATCTTGCAGTTCATCTCGCCGTCGGAAAAACTTCTCTAAACACCATCCATCTTCCCGAACGGGAATTATGCGTAAAAGAAGGCCGCACTCCGAAGAGCGCGGCCCTTGCGGCTTCAGAGAGAAGCTTCTTAGCGGTTCGCCTTGAGGAACGCGTCCGCCGTCTGACCCGCGATGTGGCCGAAGGTCACGATGTCGGCCTGGGCGTTGCCGCCCAAGCGGTTGCCGCCGTGGACGCCGCCCGTGACTTCACCCGCGGCGAAGAGGCCCGGAATGACCTTCCCCTCGGTGTTGATCACTTCGGCCTTCGTGTTGATCTTCACGCCGCCCATCGTGTGGTGAACGGCGGGCTGCACCTTGACGGCCCAGTAGGGGGCGTTCGTCAGGGGCTGCGGCATGGCGGGACGGCCGAATTCGTTGTCCTTTCCGGCCTTCTGGTCGGCCGAATACTTCGCGATCGTGGCCTTGAGGTTGTCAGCCGGGACCTGCATCGCCTTCGCGAGCTCGTCGAGGTCCTTGCCCTTCACCGTGAGGCCGAGCTTTTCGTAGCCGTCCATGAGTTTCGCCGAGCGGCGCGTCGCGTCGTCCCAGATGATCCAGGCGAACTTCCCGGGCTGCTTCAGCTCGTTGTTCGAGACGACGTCGCGCGTGAGGAGTTCGTTCGTGAAGCGCTTCCCTTCGGCGTTCACGAGAATCGCGCCGTCGCCGCGCACGCTCTCCGAAATGAGGTCGCCCGAGGGGGCGGCCGTCGGATGCGCCTGAATCTGCTCCATGTCGACGAGGGCCGCGCCCACCTTTTCGGCCATGAAGATGCCGTCGCCCGTCGCGCCCGGCTGATTCGTCGTGGCGTAGCCCTTGAGCTTCGGCTGGTACTTCACGAGGAGGTCCTGATTGGCGCCGAAGCCGCCCGTCGCGAGCACGACCGCCTTCGAGTCGATCGTGTAGACCTTGCCGTCCTTCGACTGAACCTTGACGCCCGCGACCGAGCCGTCCTTCGCCGTGAGGATCTCGAGGGCCTTGTTGCGGGTGCGGATCGGAATTTCGCGCGCCTTCGAGGCGTTCAGCAGCGTCTTCACGACTTCGGGGCCGATGGCGCTCCCGTCGTGGGGACGATGCGCGCGCGGGTACTTCGCGCCGCCCGCGCGGCCCACGGTTTCAAGGTCCGCGCCGAGGCTCACGAGCCAGGCGACGGCGTCCTTCGCGTGCGTCGTCATCGTGCGCACGAGTTCGGGATCGTTCAGGTTGTGGCCGCCCTTCGTCGTGTCCGCGAAGAACTGTTCGCACGTGTCGGAAATGCCCGCCTTCTTCTGCTGGGGCGTTTCCGCGGCGTTGATGCCGCCTTCGGCGCGCAGCGTGTTGCCGCCGATGATCGCCATCTTCTCAAGAACGACGACGGAGTGACCGAGATCGTGGAGCGTCACGGCGGCGGAAAGGCCCGCGCCGCCCGAGCCGATCACGACGGCGTCGACCGTTTCGGCCGACGCGCTTCCCATGGCGGCCGCGACCGCCGCGGCGACGAGAATGGGCTTCAACTGCATGATGAGATTCTCCCTGCGAGGAAAGGAATGAGGAACTGTTCGGGGGAGGAGTATGCGCGCGCGAAGGCGCGAAGAAAATCGACTTTTTCTCGAAGGAGGTTTGAGTTTTGCTTGAAGGTTGGAAACCGCCTCAGGCGAATTCCTTCCAGTCGGCGATGCAGGCTTCGGCAAAGGCGTGCGCCGTCGCGGAGAGCGGGCGGTTCTTGAGGTGCGCAAAGGCGAGCGGCCGGTCTGCCCAGTCGTCGACGAGCTCCGCCACGGCAAGCCGCGCCTTGGCGTCGCCGCGCGAGCGAAGCGCCGCCCGCGGCATGATGGCGAGTCCCGCCCCTTGAAGGACGAGTTCGAGCGTGAGCGCGAAGCTCGGCATTTCGGCGACGGGCGCGTAGTCGATGCCGAGCGCCTCGGCGCGCTCGGCCATCGCGGCCCCGATCGGGGTCGAGCGCGGAGCGGAAACGTAGGGATAGGCAAGGGTTTCGGAGAATTTCACCGACGGTCTCGAAGCGAGCGGATGCGTCTTCGGGAGCACCACGACGTGCCGGTCGGCGACGACGTGGAGCACTTCGAGGTCGGCTTCCTCCCGAAATCGGGTTTCAAGCCCGAAGGCGAGGTCGGCGCTTCCGTCGCAAAGGGCGTCGAGGCACGCCCGCGTGCGCCGCTCGAGAAAAACGAGCCGCACGCTTCTGCCCGCAAGGAAGGGGCCCGCCGCGGGCGCGATCACGCTTTGAAGTCCCGTGCTGTTCGACGCGATGCGAAGCGTCGTGCGCTCGGCGCGGTTGAAGCCCGACATGGCGGTTTCGAGCTGCGCCGCGGCGCGCAGCACGTTCTGCGCCTGCGCGAGGAGCATGTCGCCCGCAGGCGTGAGCGCGAGTCCGCGCGCTTCGCGTGTGAAGAGCGCCGTGCCGAGCGCTTCCTCGAGCTTTCTCAGTCTCAGGCTCAGGGCCGAGGCCGTGTAGGGAAGGGTGCGCGCGGCGGCCGTGAGGCTTCCCGTGCGGGCGAGCG
>CALXXT010000010.1 GCA_944392755.1 uncultured Sutterella sp.
ATGATAAAACGAAGCCGGCCCGAGCGCCTTTCGGCGTCGAGCCGGCGATGAGCCGCAGCCGGTGCGCTTAGAGCGCGGCGGCCTCGGCCTCGAGCGCTTCGACGGGTGCCTCGGCCTTCTCTTCCCACGAGTGGAAGATCGATGCGAGGACGGGGCCCGTCACGTTGTGCCAGAAGGCGCCGATCGCGGACGGGAGGGCCGTCATCGGGTTCGCGGCGAAATGCACGGTGGCGAGCGCAACGCCGAGTCCCGAATTCTGCATGCCGACTTCAAAGCAGAGGCACTTCTGCTTGGCGAGATTCATGCCGCTCCACTTGGCCGCGAAGAAGCCGAGCGCCATGCCGACCGCGTTCTGCAGCGCCACGGCCGCGAAGGCGAGGAAGCCCGCGTTCTGCAGCTGCGGCTTCGTGCCGGCCACCACGGCCGCGAGGATGATCACGACGGCGGCGACCGAAACCACGGGGAGGAGGGCCGTCGCCTTTTCGATGCGCTCGTTGCCGAGAAGCTTGTGCACGACGACGCCCGCGGCGATCGGCAGAAGGATGATCTGAACGATGGAGAGGAACATGGCCGTCGGGTCGATGGACATCCATTCGCTGCCGAAGAGGTACATGAGCGCCGGCGTCATGACGGGCGCCATGAGGGTGGTGCAGGAGGTGACGGTCACGGAGAGCGGCACGTCGCCCTTGGCGAGGAAGGTGACGACGTTCGAGGCCGTTCCGCCGGGGCAGCAGCCGAGGAGCAGGAGCCCGACGGCAACGTCGGGCGGAAGATCCATCAGGACGCAGAGCGCGTAGGCCGAGAGCGGCATGATCGTGAACTGCGCGGCGACGCCGATCGCGACGTCGCGGGGACGGCGGAAGATTTCGCGGAAGTCCGCCGTCGTGAGCGTGAGCCCCATGCCGAACATCACGATGCCGAGAAGTATCGACACGTAGGGAGCGAAGAGCTTGAACACATCCGGAAAAATGAAGCCGAGAATGCCGAAGACGACAACCCAGAGCGCAAAGGTTTTATTGACGAAGCGGCTGACTTTCAGGAGTGTGTTCATGGTGGATGCTGCGGTCCGCGTTATTAGCGACGGACCGGCTTAAATCTGAAGGGTGCGTTGAAGGTCATGGTGTCGCCCTGTGAATAGGCTCGATGACGAAAGTCGGCCTGTGCGCCCGAAGCGCGGCGGCCTTCCTTTCAATCTATAGGGATTCAAGTCCGCGGCGTCCCAAGCGGCGCGGCAAATTTGTCGACAAATGCGGAATTCCTGACGGAGCCCAATTCGAGCGAGGAATCCGTCCTAGGACGATTGCTTTAGGGTGAACTCTCTAATCCGGTGTTTTTCCGAGATTCTTTGCTTCGGAACACCAATTTATACGGGGTTCGCGGAACCCATTAAGATAGGCCGGTTCCACATCGTTCAACGGAGTTCATCCTCATGCTCGCACTTGTCGGCACCGTGGCTCTGGTTCATCTCATTGCGCTGATGACACCGGGGCCCGATTTTTTCTTCGTCACGAGGACGGCGGTGAGCCAGTCCCGCCCGAAGGCCCTCATGGGCGTTCTGGGGATCACGATCGGGTGCGGCGTTTGGGCCGGAGTCTCTCTCGGCGGCCTTCAGCTTCTTTTCGTTCAGCTGCCGTGGCTCCAGAACGGAATCATGGCCGTGGGCGGGCTCTACCTCGGCTTCATGGGGGTGAGCCTAATGCGCGGCGCGCTGCGCGCGCCCGCGGTGCTGCCCGACGCAGGCGAGGCGGCGCATGAGGACACGATGAGGCATCCCTTCCTCTACGGGTTGCTCACGAATCTCTCGAACCCGAAGGCGGTGATTTATTTCGGGAGCATTTTTTCGGGACTCCTTTCTCCCGATCTGCCGAGCTGGTTCACGGGCGGAATCTTCGCGCTCGTCCTTCTTGAAACCTTTCTTTGGTTCGGATTCGTCGCGCTCGTCTTCGGCATGGAAAACCTCCGGCGGGGCTACCGCAAGGCGGCCCGCTGGATCGACGGATTCGCCGGAATCCTCTTCGTGGGCTTCGGCCTGAGCCTCATCGCCGCGGCGGCCGGGCTTCGGTAAGCATTCGGCCGCCTCAATCGGGGTGCGCTTCGTGGAGGTCCTCGATCGCCGCGAAGACGGCGGGCGCGTTGCGCCGAGCCTGAACGAAGCCGCCGAAGACGAAGGCGGCGAGCGCCCAGAGGGCGGCTCCGGGGCCGATCGCCGCACCGACGGCGCCCATCGCGGCGGGGAAGGTGGTCTTGCTCGCGTTGAGCATCATGAGCCGCAGTCCGATCGCTTCGCCCACGCGACCTCGGGGCGCGAGACGATAGACGAGCGACATGATGTTCGGGTAGGAGGCGCCGAGACCGCTCCCGAGGAGGAAGCTCGAGGCCATGAGCGCGTACTTCGTCTCGAAGAGGGGATAGATCGTGAAGGCGATCGAGGCGATCAGAAGCGTGCCGGAAATCATCGTCCACTCGCGCATGTGCCGCGCGAGGAACGGCATGAAGGCGCGCACCGTGAAGCTTGCCGCGGAGAAGCTCCCGAGCACCCATCCGATGTCGGCGGGCGAAAGCCCCACGGCGTTGCAGTAGACCGGGATGAGGAGTTCGCCCACTTCCCACGCAACGGACACCATCACGCTCACGAAGAGCACGGCGCGCATGCCGGGCATGCGGAAGAAGTCGCTCGCGCGGCGCTTGCCCGCGCCTTTGGCGTTTGCGCGCCCCTGCGTCGGGAGGATGGCGCGGAAGGCGGGCGTGAGGCAAATGAGGCCAAGCACGACGGGAGAGGCCGCCGCGAAGGCGTAGTAGGCGCCGCACCCCACGTGCTCGACGACGTATCCCGTCGCGATCGGCGTGACGAGGCTGCTCGTCGCGTTGACGAGCGCGAGGAACGTGAAGGCCGTCGCCCGGGTTTCCGGCGTCGACACGTCGCCCGTGAGGCGCTGCACGATGGCGTTGACGAGAAGGAGCGCCATGCCGACCATCGGGCAGGCGGCAAAGAGCACGATGTAGCCCACTTCGGCCGTCGGGAAGAGGAAGGCGGCGGCGCCCGAGACGGCCGAGCAGGCGAGCGTGAGCGCGAGCGGCCCCCGGGGGCCGCTGCGGTCGAGCCAGCGGCCCGCCGCGATCGCGAAGCATGCGGGCACGAGCGAGATGCTCGAAAGCATGAGGCCCACTTCGAGGGATGAGGCGCCGTGCGTGAGCGCGTCGATCGTCACGGTGAAGCGCATGCCCGTCGTGTGGGATGCGATCACGAAAAGGATGACGAAGACTTTCAGAAGCGACGCGTTCATGGATCAACGGCGCGGAAGCGGACTGCCGCGCTTGGGATGAAAGGAAACAAAATGTTTCTGCCGATGTCCTAAGACTAGCTCAAGCCGAGCGGAAAGCCTAGAGGCGGAAGGAAGCCGCGCGGACGGCAGGCGGCTCCGAGCGGGGGCGAAGGAGCGAACTCGCTACTCTTTCAGCGGTTTTGAGGCATTTCCACTATGCCGCCCGAGCCCCTTCGCGCTAAGATCGAAGAAACGCGGGCGGCCGGCTTTCGTCCGTCCGCATGCGACCTTTTTGAGAAGGAGTCTCGCCATGCCCCTCATGTCCGTTCCGCCCCTCAAGGATGCGGTGCTTCGCGACCTCGAAGCGCTCGCGCGCGACGAGCGCGTGAAGAAGGCCCTCGACCTTGCGCTCGAGGAGGTTCCCTTTGCGATCGAGGAGCAGATTCATCTCTGCGAAATTCCGGCGCCGACCTTCCATGAGGAGCGCCGCGCCGACGAAATGGAAAGGCGCATGCGCGCCTACGGCCTCACGGACGTGACGCGCGATGCGATCGGTAACGTCATCGGCCGCCGGCCCGGCTCGGGCTCAGGCCCCACGATTGCGCTCGTCGCGCACATGGACACGGTCTTCCCCGAAGGCACCGACGTGCGGGTGAAGCGCGAAGGCAACGTCTGTCGCGCGCCCGGAATCGGCGACAACGCGAGCGGCCTGAGGGCGCTCCTTCAGGTGCTGCGCTGCCTCAACGCCGCCAACATTGAAACGGAAGGCGACATCCTTTTCGTCGCCGACGTGCAGGAAGAGGGCAACGGAGACCTGAACGGCTCGAAGGCGCTCTGCTCGGGCGACATTCATCTCGACGGACTCATCGCAATCGACGGGAGCGACCTCGGGCGCGTGCAGCCGATGGGAACGGCGAGCCACAGCTGGCGCTTCATCGTGAAGGGGCCGGGCGGTCACAGCTGGGCGGATTTCGGCCGCGTGCCGAGCGCCGTTCACGCCGTGTGCCGCGCAACGGCGGAAATCGCCGACTTCGAGGTGCCCTCGGATCCGCGCACGAGCTTCACGGTGGGGACGATTCAGGGCGGCCAGACCTGCACTTCGATCGGCGCGCACTGCGAGTGCGAAGTCGACTTCCGTTCGCTCGATCCGACGGAGGTGCTGCGCGTTGAAGCCCGCATCTTCAAGGCTTTCGAAGATGCGGTCGAGCGGGAGAACCGCCGCTGGAACGCCGAGGGCGACATGCGGCTCACGCTTGAGAAGCTGCTCATCGGCGACATCCCCGGCGGCATGCAGCCGGGCGACCTTCCGCTCCTGCAGGCCGCGCGCGCCGCGCAGAAGATTTTGGGCATCGAGCTGACGAACTACGGAAGCGCGTCGACGGACGCCAATCCCGCGATTTCCGCCGGAATTCCGGCGACGTGCCTGGCCGCGGGCGGCATCGGACGGGGCGCGCATTCGCTCGAGGAGAGCTTCGTGATGGATCGAATCGAGCTCGGCCCGCAGTTGATCACGCTCACCACGCTGGCGATGGTGGGCCTTTGCGGCGCGGTGAAGCCGATGCTCGCCGTGCGTTCTTGAACCGAGGGGGATGCGAAGCATGCCGAAGATTCAAATCAAGATCAAGCTCGACAAGAAGACCGCGAACCAGCTGGTCGAAGCAATCGCGAAAGAGGGGCACGACCCGCAGGCCTTCGTCGCAAGGCTCATCGGCGCGACGGCGCATGAGGTTGCCCGTCTCGCGGACGGTTGGGCGCAGAAGCAGTCCGCCGAGCTCAAGATCGAGGCCGAAAAGGCCGAGAAGCCCGCGAAGAAGGCGAAGCCCAAGAAGGCGGCGCAGAAGTCCGACGTGAAGATTGAAGAAAAGACTGAAGAAAAGACTGAAGCGCCGAGCGGGCCGAAGCTCAAGGTTCTCACCGAACCCTTGGAGGAGACGCCCGCGGAGCATGCTGACGCCCCGAAGAAGACGCCGGAGCCCGCTGCGGAAGCTCCGGCACCCGAGCAGACGCCGTCCGAAGCGAAAGCACCGGAAACGGAAGCGCCGAAGTCTGCCGCCGACGTCGCTCAGGAGAAGACGCCCCAAGCCGCGGCGGCGAAAGCTCCGAGGGCGGCGCGCCGGCGCGCGGCCTCGACCTCGTCGGCGAAGGCTGCTGCGTCTGAAGAGCCTGCGAAGCCTCGCCGTCGGCGCAAGACGGCCGCGCAAGCTTCGGGCGTCGAGGCTGCGCCGGCCGCTTCCGGCGAAGCGGCGGCCGCAAAGCCCGTTCGCCGCCGCACGTCGGCAGCGAAGAAGCCCGCAGGCGCGTCCGGATCCTGACGCGGAAGATCGGCGTCGGCCCGTCCGGCGCCGACGCCCTCAACCGATGATGAAGCGCACGCTTTCGCCCGCGGCTCTCCTCTTGGCCGGCATCTGCATCCTATTTTCCGCCGATGCTTCGGCCGAACCGTCCTTCGCGCTCAAGCTCGAGGGGCTCAAGGGCGAGCTTCTGCAGAACGCCGAGGCTCAGATCGGCGTGCTCAACACCGACGCCATCACCGTTCAAGGGCGCTACCGCGCCCGCATCCGGCAGGCCGTGCGCGAGGCGCTGCGCGCCTACGGCTACTATCAGCCGAAATTGAAGTTCAAGTGGGAGCCGAAGCCGGCAAAGGGGCCGCGCACCCTGCACCTCACGGTGGATCCGGGCGAAGTCGTCAAGCTGAAGTCGGTCGACGTCGTCCTGGAGGGCGAGGCGAAGAGCGATCGAGCCTTCGAGCGGCTCCTGAAAAAGCTTCCGAAGCCCGGGGATCCGCTGCGCCACGCCGACTACGACGCCTTCAAGTCCGACGTGCAGAACATCGCGATGCGCCGCGGGTACTTCGAAGGCGACTGGCGCGTGCACGAGCTGGCGGTGGCGCCCGATCTCGGCATCGGGTTCTGGAGGCTCACGTACGACTCCGGCCGGCGCTGGCGTTTCGGCGACGTGCGCTGGGAGGGGAGCCAAATCGACGAGCGCTATCTCGACAACATCGTTCCCTTCAAGGAGGGCGAACCCTTCGCCGCCTGGAAGGTTTCGAAATTGAACGACCGTCTTTCGCAGACGGGCTGGTTCAATTCGGTCGTCGTCGCGCCCGACTGGAAGAACGCCTCGAAGGAGGAGAAGATCGTGCCGATGTCGGGCGCCGTGTCGCCGCGCACCGGGAATTCGGTCGAGGTCGGCATGGGCTACTCGACCGACGTCGGTCCCCGCTTCAAGGGCAAGTGGGAGAAGCCGTGGATCAACAGCTCCGGCCACAGTCTTTCCTCGAGCACGAGCCTCTCTTCGGGCGAGCAGACGGTCGACGGCGCCTACAAGATTCCCGTCGAGGAGAATCCGATTCAGGAATACTGGCTCTTGCAGGGCGGCTTCAAGCACACGGACCTGAACGACACGAAGTCGACGTCGGCGACCGTCGGCCTCATGCGCTATTGGGAAATGGAGACGGGCTGGCAGCGTTCGCTCGGTCTGCGCTGGGGGCTCGACAACTTCACGCAGGGCGAGGACGACTACACGACGATGCTCATCTATCCGGGCGCGACGCTTTCGCGCACCCGCTCGCGCGGCGGCATGATGCCGCGCTGGGGCGACAGTCAGCGCTACACGCTCGACGTTTCGAATTCGGCTTGGGGGTCGGACGTCGACTTCATCGCGTTCAGCGCACAGGGAGCGATCATCCGCACCTTTGCGCTCAAGCACCGTTTTCTCCTGCGGGGTCAGTTCGGGTGGCTCGAAACGAACGACTTCTCGCAGGTGCCGCCCGATCTGCGCTTCTTCGCGGGCGGCGACCGCAGCGTGCGCGGCTACGGCTACAAGAAGATCTCTCCGAAGGACGATTCGGGAGACTTGATCGGCGCCGAGCGCCTTCTGACCGCCTCGATCGAATATCAGTACAACGTCACGGGCAAGTGGTGGGGCGCCGTCTTCGTCGACACGGGCGAAGCCGTGCCGAAATTTACCGGCACGTCCTTCAAGACGGGCGTCGGCTTCGGCATTCGGTGGGAGTCGCCGATCGGTCCGGTGAAGCTCGACATCGCCAAGCCCGTGGGCGATCCCGACGAGAACGGGATCGAGTTCTACATCGGTTTGGGGCCTGAACTATGAAGCGCGGGATGAAGATCGCGCTCAGAGGCGCGGGCGTTGCTCTGGGCGCTGCGGCGGTGCTTTCGGGAGGCGCGCTTTGGCTGATCGCCACGCCTTCGGGATTGGAAGCGCTCGTCGCCATGGCCGGCTGGTTCGTTCCCGTGAAGGTCGACGCCGTCAAGGGCGACTGGCGCCGTCTCACGGTGGAAGGCTTCGCCTACGAGGACGCCGCGGCCAAGGTGCGGCTCCCGACTGCCGAAATCGAGGTCGACCTCGACGCGCTCTGGCGCGAGAAGCGGCTGCGCGTGCCGAAAATTCGTCTTGCGGGGCTCTCGCTCGAAGCCGGAGAGTCTTCCGCCGACGCATCGACGGACGGGGCGTCGGCGCCCCCTGCGGAAAGCACGCCCATGGCGGCGCCGCTGCCGATCCGCATCGAATCGGTTGAGGTGGAAGACGCGCGCCTGGCGCTGCCCAGCCTCAAGGCCTCATTCACGAAGCTCTCGAGCGGCGTGAGCTGGAAGGGGGAGCAAGTCCTTCTCTTCCCGACGACGCTTACGGGGCTTTCGGTTGCGCTCGAGCAGACGGCCGCCCCCGCCGCCCCGGTCGAGCCCCCGCGCGTGAAGCGCCCCGACGCAGGCGTCGACGCGCTCGCGCCCTTCGAGTCTCCCACGGAAGTCCTGCGCGGCGCGCTTCAGGCTCCGCTCGTCGAATCGCTTCCCGAAGTGCTCGTCCCGCTCGAGCTGGAGGCGCCGGAAATTACGCTCGCCGGAGTCTGCGTTTCGGGGCTTCCCGAATCCCCATGGACGCCGAAGGGCGTGCTCTCCGACGCGCAGGCGTCGACTTCGTTCCGCGCGGCCGAGGAGCGCGTCGAGATTCGTCATGCCGCGCTTGAGCTTCCCGAGCGCTTCGCCGCCGAGCTCTCGGGCTCGCTTGAGATGCGCGGCGCCTGGCCGGTGACGCTCTCCGGAACGATGCGCGCCGATGCGGCCGCTTGGATGGGATCGGCCGACCCCGTGATGATGGAGCATTCGATCTCTCTCTCGGGGGAAGCCGCGGGACGAATCACGCTGCATTGGCAGGGTTCGGGCTGGGAAGATTTCGCCCTGAAGGCCGAGGCGGGGTTGGGCGAAAAGGGACTGCCCGTCCAGGTGAATCTTGAGGCGCCCACTTTGCGCTGGCTTGTTCGGGCTCAAGCGGCGTCGGGGACGTCCGAGGCCGCAGCCCCCGTTGATCCCGTCAAGCTGACGGCGCTGAAATTCACGGGGTCGGGTCCGCTCCTGCGCTCTTCCTGGAGCTTCTCGGCCGATGCCGAGGCACCCTTGGCGAACGGACGCCGCCTCGAGGGACGGATCGCGCTCGACGCGTCGATCACGCCCGAAGGATCCGCAATCGAGCGCGCGTACGTCACGACGAATGCGGGCGAACTCTCCGCTTCGGGGCGCGTCGATTGGTCGAAGGCGCTCGACGCCGCGCTCTCCCTGAAGCTCGCAAAGGTGGATCTGAGCGCGGTGTTCCCGAAGTTCCCCCTGAAGCTTCAGGGCGGCGCCCGTGCGGCGTTCCGGTGGGAGCCGACGGGAGACTGGCGGCTCGAGGTGAAGGAAACCGGATTTTCGGGAACAATTGCCGGCGCCCCCGTGGGGCTTGAGCTGGCGGGCGAGGGAACGAGCGCGCGCGTCTGGTCGATTCCCAAGGCAAACGTCCTCCTCGGCCGCAACCGAGCCGAACTGAAGGCCGAGCTCGAGCGATTCCGCAAAATCGACGCGTCGCTCCGCGTCGATGCGCCGGGGCTGCTCCATACGATTCCGGGCCTCAAGGGCGCCGCCAAGGGCGACGTGCGGCTCACGGGCAACCTCGCCGAGCCCAAGGTCGACTTGAATCTTCGGGCGACGAACCTCGCTTGGCAGGATCTCTTCGAGCTCAAAAGCTTCACGGCCCGGGGCGACGTGAAGAGCGTACTGAACGCCGAAGCCGCCAAGGCGCGCGAAGCATGGGAAAAGTCCGGCAAGTCGTCCGAGGCGCTTTCGGCGGACGTCGCCGTGATGCTCGCGAGCCGCGCGATCGCGGCGGGCGAAGCCGCGGGGTCGCTCCGGTTTGAGGCGGCGGGACTCAAGCTTCCCGCCGGTTCATGGCCGGAGATCCTTCTCACGCTCGACGGCCGCGAATCCTCGCACCGGCTTGCGCTCGCCGCCGAGGGCAAGCCCGTGGCGGCCAAATTCGAGGTGGCCGGCGCCTTCGACCGCGCGACCTTCGACTGGAAGGGCACCCTTTCGAAGGCGGTCTTTGAGACGCCCGTGGGGCGCATCGCCGAGAAGGGCGTCATGCCCATCCGCTGGAGCGCGGCCGAACGGCTTGCCCGCGTCGGGGCCCACTGCTGGACGCGCGAACACGCGGAAGTGTGTCTTCGCGACGAAGCCGTCGTCGGCCGCTCGGGCCGGGCAGCGCTCGATCTGAAGCGCTTCGACCTTGCCGCCGCGAAGCCCTTCCTCAAGCGGCGCGACAAGGTCGAGGGCACGATCACGGGTTCGGCCGAAGCGGCCTGGGATCTGTCGAAGCCGGGCCTTCCCGACGTCAAGGTGGAGCTCCGGGGCGACGGCATTTCGGGCGAAACCCGATGGGACGGCGTCCGCGTGCCTCTCAAGCTCTCGCGGCTGCGGATCCATGCGCGCACGGGCGGCGAAACGGCGAGCGCAAGCTGGGAAATCGAGCCCGAAGGCGAAGGGCGCATCGAAGGGGTGTTCTCCGTCGTCGATCCGATGAAGGGCCGGCGCATCGACGGCAGAGCGCGCATCGCGCGCATGACGCCTTCGCTCCTCAAGCCCTTCTTCGCCGAAGGCGAAAAGGCCGCGGGCTACATGGAGGCCGATCTGCGCGCGGGCGGCACCTTGCGGTCTCCCGAAGTCTACGGGCGGTTCACGCTCGACGAGATCGACTTCGACGCTTCGTACATTCCCTTCGAGATGGAGCCGAGCCGGCTTGTCGTCGACTTCAACGGGCAGAATTCCACGCTCGAAGGCCGTCTGCGCACGACGGATGGCGTAGTGCTCGTCGAAGGATCCGCCGACTGGACGGCGCTCGACGACTGGAAGGCGAAGGTGAGCGTGAAGGCCGACAAGCTCCGGCTCTCGCTCCCGCCCATGATTCAGGCCGACGTCGAGGGCGACTTGAGCGCATCCGCCGATCCGACCGCGATTCGGCTTTTCGGCAAGGCCTCCGTTCCCTGGGCCCGCATCACGGTCGCCGACATTCCGAAGTCGGGCGGCGTCTCGGTTTCCGAGGACGAGGTGATTTTGGACGAAAACCTGCAGCCGAAGAAGGCGCCGACCTCTCCCGTGACGCTCTTTGCGGGGGTCGACGTTCACGTGGGCCCCGACGTTCGGGTCGACGCCTTCGGCCTCAAGGCCGGCATCGGCGGGGACGTGCGCGTCATTCAGTCCGACCGCGGGCTCGGCCTCAACGGTGAAATCCGGATTCCGGGCGGGCGCTTTCACGCCTACGGTCAGGACCTCATCATCCAAAAAGGATCGATCCTCTTCTCGGGGTCGGCGACGAATCCGGCGCTGCGGCTCGAAGCGATCCGCAATCCCGACGCGATCGAGGACGGCGTCACGGCCGGCATCCGGGTGACGGGTTCGGCCGAGCGCCCCCGCGTCGAGCTTTTCTCCGATCCAGCCATGTCTCAGGAGGAAAACCTCTCCTACCTCGTGCGGGGCGTGGGCCTGAGCGGCGAGGACGGTGACAGCTCCGCCATGACGGGAATGCTGATCGGACTCGGCGCCTCGCAGGGCAGCCAGCTGCTGGAAACGATCGGGGACGCCGTCGGAATCGAATGGCTCTCGCTCGACACGACCGGCGTGGGCGACAGCTCGCAGGTCGTCGTGAGCGGGTACATCCTTCCCGGCCTGCAGGTGAAGTACGGGATCGGCATCTTCGATTCGCTCGCGACGCTCACGCTGCGCTACCGCCTGATGCCGCGGCTTTACGTCGAGGCCGCCTCCGGCGTCGATCAGGCGCTCGACTTTCTCTACCGCTTCAGCTTCGAGTGATCGGCACGGCACGAAAAAGGAACCGGGCGGCCGAGCCGCCCGGTTCCCGTCTTGGATTCAACAGTAGAAGTAGCAGAACCTAGATTTTCGGTTCGGACTCGAGACCCGCTTCCTTCTCGAGCTTGCGGATTTCGACGCGCATGCGTTCGAGCTCAAGCTGCGCGCGGGCCTTCGCGAGATCCGCACGGGCATTGTCGCTGGCGACGTCGTTGCCGACCTTTGCACGCGCGGCTTCGACTTCGAGGCGCTTGAGCTCAAGCTCGAGCTCGCGCTCCTGATCCTGATACTTTTCGAGCTTCGCCTGACGCTCGCGCTTCGCCTTCTGCGCGGCGGCGTTCGCCTCGGCCCGCACGCGGTCGGCCTTGGCGCGCTCGGCCTTCGCCTTGGCGTCCGCCTTCGCCTTGGCGGCCTCGGCTTCGGCCTTGGCCTGAGCTTCCGCGGCCATGCGGGCGCGAGCCGAGTCTTCGATCTGACGTTCGGCCTCCTTCACCACGCTGATGTTGTAGTCGATCGCGCCCTGGCTCAGGTCTTCCGTCGCCGGAGGCACGCTGGAGCTTGCGGCCCAGGCGGCCGGAAGCGCGAGAAGGGCGGCGGAGAGTCCGCTGAGCATCTTCTTCATCATGATGGAACCTCGTTGAAGTGGTTTACCTGCCGCAGCCGTAGGGATTGTTCGGCTGGATGCGCGTTTCGCTCGGACGCGGCTGAACCATGATGGCCGTGCCCGTCTTGAACTCGCAGGGGCGGCCCACCTGAGAGGACTGATACATGCGCCCGTTCGTCATGCGGTAGATGATCTGCACGCCGTCCGTGAAGCTCGTCGAGTCGCCGCCGACGGCGCTGCCGGCCATGCCGCCGAGGGCTCCGCCCGCCAGACCGCCCATCACGCGGGCTCCCGTCGAATGGTTGCCGTGATTGCCGATCGCCGCACCGGCGATGGCGCCGAGAAGGGCGCCCGCGACCTGAGCGGTCTCACGGTTCGAAGTGTTCGGCACCGCCACGCGGGCCGGGTTGATGGCGATGATCTCCACCATGCGCACTTCCTGCATCTGGTTCACGGTGACCGCCGTGTAGGTGTCGGCGCGGTACATGGTGCCGTCGTTGGCGCAGCCGCCCAAAAGGGCCGTCGTCATGGCCGCCGCAGCGATCGTGAGGGTAATTTTCTTCATGGCTGATGTCTTCTATGGTCTTGCGTTCCGGAGAAGGACGGGCGCTGCCGAGGGCGATCCCGTCTCCTAAGGTCAGAATAGCCAACTTTAGCACCGCGCGTGGGTCAAGAAAGCTAACGAATTGTTTCCAAGCGCCTAAAATTCGGGGGTTCATTCAGCGCAGGAGACTTTCATGGCCAAGCCCGTCAGCGCCCGGACGCTGCCCATCGCGTCCGCGGCCACCCTGGTGCTTCTTTTCGCCACGCTCATGATGCGGGGTCCCGTCACCTGCATCGGCCCCTTGGCCGAACTCGTGCGGGACGCCTTCGGCGCGAGCTATGCGGACTACGGGCTTCTCGCGGCGCTTCCGATCGCGGCCTTCGGTCTCTTCAGCTTCCCCGGGCCGGCCCTCGCCGCGCGGCTCGGCCTGCGGGGAGCCGTCCTCGCATCGATCGCCGTCGTGACGCTCGGCGCATGGGGAAGGCTTTCGGGAAGCTGGGCGGGGTTTCTGGCCGCGACGATCGGGGTCGGCGCGGGCATTGCGCTTCTCAACGTCTACATGCCGGTCGCCGTGAAGAAAACCTATGCGGCGAAGGACGTCGCCCTGATGATGGGAATCTACACGGGCGTGATCGGACTCTCGGGCTCGATCGGCGGTCTGACGGCTTCGCCCTTGGCGGCTTGGACGGGCTCGCTCGTCGGACCGATGGCCTTTTGGGGGCTTCTCGGCATTCTCGCCGCCTTGGCGTGGGCCATGGGCGCACCGGCGCTTCCCGCCTCGGCCGGAACGGCGAGGGGCTCGATCCGCACGATCGTCGGCAAGCCCGTCGCCTGGGCGCTCACGGCCGTGATGGGGCTGCAGTCGCTCCTCATCTACACGGTCTGCGCCTGGATGCCCCCTTATTGGATGAGCGAAGGCATGTCCCGCTCCGAAACGGGCTTCTGGATCTTCGTCTTCCTCGTGAGCGGACTTCCGGCCTCGATCCTCACCGACCGCTTCATGCGCGCGATGAAGACGGACGCGCGCGCGAGCGCCGCGCTCGCGCTCATCTATCTCGCGGGGCTCGGCCTCTGGCTTTGGGGCGGCGCGGGCCTCCTCCCGGGCAGCGTGCTCGCGGGCGCCGCTCAGGGCGCCATGCTCTCGGTCGCCTTCATTCTCATGGCGAAGAAGTCGAGCGACGCGCCGCAGATGCTCGCCATGTCTTCCATGGCTCAGGGTTTCGGATACCTCGGCGCGGGTCTCGGACCGATCGTCTTCGGCTGGCTGTGCGAATGGACCGGGGGCTGGAGCGTCTCCTTCGTCTTCACGGCGGCCGTCATGGTTCTCTGGGGGCTCTCGGGCATCGTCGCCTCGCAGCGCGACTCGATCGACGGGTGAGGCGCCTTAGGGAGATTCCCTAGTCTCCTTGAC
>CALXXT010000011.1 GCA_944392755.1 uncultured Sutterella sp.
GGCCTCCATCGAAATGCCGGAATTTTCGAGAAAGGCGGCGAGCGCGGCGAGCCCCTTTCGGAAGCGCTCGCTCTGCGCGACGACCGTTGCCTTGTGAAGCTCAAGCGCGGCGAGGAAGACTTCCGAGCGCTCGCGCTCGAAGGCTTCATCCACCCAGAGCGAGGTCTTGTGCTGCTCGGGCCGATCAGCAAAGGAGGAAGTGAAGAGCTGCGGCGAGGCGCCCGTGCGTGAAAGTATGTCCTCCATGCGGCGGCGCCGTTCGGCGGCGATTTCGAGCTTCGCGAGGAAGTCGGACTTGGCCGCCAGCCAGGCGTCCTCCGGGTCGCGGTCGTCCAGCTTGAGGAGCCGAAGCTCGTCCTCGATCAGGGCGGGCAGCGTCGCGTCCACCTTATCCCTCGGGCGTTTCTTCAGCACGGCCCGCACGAACCGCAGACGGTTCGAGCGTCGTCCGAGCGTGGCGGAAACGAGCCCCCAGACGGGCGCCCGCTGCGGCCCCGCGGAGCGGCCTTCTTCGCCCGAGCGCACGGAAGCGCTCTCGTTAAGAGCGTAGCTCTGCAGACGATCGAGCGACTCGGCCGCCGCCCGCCAATAGGCATACTCGCGGCGCTTCTCGGTGCGTCCCGTCTTGGGATTTCGGCCGAAACGCTTCAGCCCGAAGCTTCTCGGCATCTCATCGGTGATGTTTCGAATCGCCGCGTTGTTGTTCGACGCCACCACGACGAGTTCGTCTTCGGTGAGCGCGGGAAGAAGCGGCGTCATCGACCAGGTGCGGTTCGGACCGGCAGAAAAGGAGACGAGCGCGCCTTCATGGAACACCTCGGCGCTTGACTCGAGCATCGCGATCTTCTTCGCGCGGCGCACGACGATTTCGGCGACGATGTCGCGCAGCAGCCAGCTTTTCCCCGTGCCCGGCGGGCCGTTGAGCGACACCAGCGGCCCGAAGCGCCCGCCTGCTTCGAGCGCGGCCGCCACCGCCGCCTGCGGAGCCGCATAGAGATGGGGGTCCGCGGCGCTCGGCCAACGACCGAGCGGAAGCTTCGCCGGATCGAGAAGATCGCGCACGAGTTCGGGCGAGCGCAGAAGATCGACGCGGGGTACGTCCGCTCCGTCCCCTTCTTCGAGAAGCCGCGCGAGGGGCGCGCCGATCGGCCGCATCCAGCTCTCGGTCGAGGCGAGCGCCTCGGGCACGCCCGGCATCGGACGGGAAGCCTCGTCCTCGGGCGGAACGCGCCTGCCGCCGTAGGTCGAGGCGTGCGGCGCGGCGCCCGCAGCTTCGAGATTCACGGCGGCGCGGCGAAGCTCGGCCAGGTAGAAGCTGTCGAGCCCTTCGAAGTCCTCCACGACGGGCCGATGATCGAGCCTGTGGCGCCGCACCAAGACGGCGCTCGAGAGCGAATCCTCCAGGCCGATCCACGCACCGCACCGCTCGGAGATGTGATTGATGAAGTCGATGTCGACGGGCTTCACGGACGGTGTCGGATCGAAAAGCGTCACGGCGTCGCCCTCCTCGCGCTGCGCGTACATCGACTCGGCGATCGGAAGCTCGGGCGAGAGACCAAACTGCGAGGCGGAAAATTCGACGAACTGCGCCTCAAACCAATCGCGCCGCTCGAGGGAGCGCTCGACCGTGAATGTCGGGGCCGCCCATTCGCTCGCCGAAACCACGCCCGAGCGCATGCGCCGCGAAGTGGCCCTCTCAGCGCGCGTGAGATCGTTCATGGCGCCCAAAAGCCCGGCGGCGCTGAAGCTGCCGCCCACGATCTTGCCCCAAGGCGTGAGCGTCACCGCGGCGAGAAACGTGTCGCCCCTCAAGTTCTGCAGGTCGAGCGAGGTGCGCGAAGGATCTCGGTCGCGCCCGAGATGAAGAAGGTGCATGAGGCGGGCGTAGAGGCGCGCCTTCGGAAGAATGCCGAAGTAGACCGTGAAGAAGGGCATCGCCGCCTCGCGGTCCCGCTCGACCTTGCTTTTCGAAAACTCAACGGACGTCGTCCAGCGCTCGCTGCGCCAAGCGTCCATCGCGAGGAGCGAGTCGGCCGTGACGGCGTGCGGATTCCAGCGCGCCCAAAGGAGCTGAGGCGAGGCCGATTCCCGGTACTCGGGAGGCGTGAACAGCTCGACCTCGGCCCAGTACCTCAGAATTTCAAGCTGCGCCTCGCGCGTCGTCATGACGCCGCCCGGGCACGCCGAGCGCGTGCGTTCTTCTCGAACTGCTTCGCCGCGGCCTTCAATTTCGCTTCGCGGGCGCGCCGCTCGTCCTCGGGCACATCGGCGTAGTTGGGCAGCACCTGAACGTCCCAGAGGGACTTCTGAGGCGCAAAGACGAAACGCACGCGCCGAGCGGACTCGCCTTCGATCGACATGGCGCGCACGTCGATCCCGAGACCGGCCGCAAAGACGGGTTCTCCGTCGAGCCAAAGCACCGGCAGGTCCGCACGCGCATACGCGGGAATGCCCGCCTGCGCATAAAGATCCTTCAGGGGCTTGGCGGGCCGCAGGGCCCAGAGCTTGAGCTTCACCGAACCGCGCCGAGACCGCACCTCGAGCCTTGCGTTCGGCGCCTCGAGGCGCTCAAGCGCAATCCCGGGTTCGTCGGGTCCGCAGGGCACGACTCGGATCGTGCCGTCCCAACCCGGGATCGGCATGTCTTCGCCCGTCCACCGAAGCGTCGTGACGCTCTCTCGAGACGACGCGGCTCCCTTCGCTTCGCAGAGCACCAAGTCGCCGCCCCAACGCCGGATTTCCCGACCCTGGACGCGCAGACAGAAATTCGTTTCGCTTCCGGCCTCGCGGATCTGCCTCAGCGCCTCGTCGAGCTTGCGCTTCGGCGGCGCGGAGAGTCCCCGGGACTGAAGCCACGCCCGCAGGCACCAGCTCTGACGCGAGGGAATGAGGCGCAGGAGCTGCACGACGGAAAGTCCGCCCTCAACGGCGCCCGAGCGGCAGGCCTCCAGGTCGCCCGCCGCCACGGACTTCAGCACGTCGAGCGCCTCGCTCACCAGATTGATCGAACGGACGGCGCCCTGCCGAAAGCCCGGCCGCACCGCTTCAAGGATCGGCACGATCTCGTGACGAACGCGGTTGCGCAGGTACCGCGGATCGTCGTTCGACTCATCGTTCACGTAGGCGATGCGGCGGTTGTGCACGTAGCGGTCGATCTCTGCGCGCGAAACCCCGATCCAGGGCCGCAGCAGGAGAACCGTGCCCGGAGTGCGGCGTCCGTGCACGAAGGCGCTCGCTTCAAGCGAGCGGGTTTTCGGGAAGGCGGCGAGCCCCTCGAGGCCGGAGCCGCGCATCCACTGCATCAGAAAGGTTTCGATGCGGTCATCCTCATGATGCGCCGTCATCACGACGTCGTAGCCGCCGCGAAGCGCAAAGTCCGCAAGCGCGCGGTAGCGGGCGCTTCTGGCCGCCGCTTCGATGCCTTCTCCGGTGTTGCGCACCTGCACGCGGATCGATTCAAATCCGACGCCGCGCGCCTCGCAGGCCTTTCGGCAATGCTCCTCCCATTGCGCCGCATGGGGCGAAAGACCGTGATGAACGTAGACCGCGCAGACCTCCCCCGCAATCGCCTGACGGGCGTCGGCCCGAAGACGCGAGAGAACGTCGAGCATCGCCATTGAATCCCGTCCGCCCGAGAGCGCAAGAACGATCCGCACGGGATTGAGGGGAATCAGGGCGAACTGAAGCTGATCGGCGCCGTTCATCCGCTCGACGGCATCTTCGAGCGCCGAGCGGATGAGCGCGCGCAGCCGCACGGCAAGAGGCTGCGGACGCATGCCGTGGGCGTGAGGACGAACCGCGCGCTTCGCCCGCCGTTCGGCGCCGGCCGCATGCTCGGCCTTCCACTCGGTGAGCCAGAGCTCAGCCACTTCGCTCTCGGGGGGAAGCGGAAACGCCGCGTCGAATCCACGGGCCGCCGCCTCGGCGTTTTCGTCCGAGACGAAGGGCCGCGCCTGCGCCCGAATGAGCATCCGCGCGTCAATGCCGGCGCGGCGGCGCCGCCCTCGAGAAGCTCCGCCCGATTCTCCTGAATTCCTGTCGTCCATCTTTTGCTGTCCGCAGAGGCGGCCGGACGCCCGAAACGGACGTCTTCCAACCCTCATGATCCTCCAAAAGAAATATTTTACTGTGCTCGAAATGCCGGGTTTCAGGACTTCTTAAGGGCGCTTGGCGATAGTCTCCGCAACCTCAACTTCGCGGCGGCGGGCAGCGCTTGCGGCGCGCCGCCCTTCCGACTCACATTCCATCATCATGCGCATCCCCTTTCAGAAAGCGGCTCTCGCCGCCGCCTCTCTTCTTCTCATGGCTCAAGCGGGCGCTTCGAGCCCCGCGGCGATGAAGCCCGGCACGTACGAAATCACGACCGCCGCCCTGAACGGCATGATCACGGTCGACGTTACCGTCGACGAGGCAAAGATCCGCGAGATCCGCGTGAAGAAAAGCGCGGAGACGGACTACATTGCGGACAAGCCGATGAAGGACGTGGCCAACGCCATCATTTCCGGCCAGACGCTCTCGGTCGACACCGTCTCCGGCGCGACTGAAGCGACGACCGCGCTTCTGCGGGCCGTGGGGCTTGCCGTTGAAAAGGCGGGCGGCTCGACCTCGAGCTTCATCAAGGATCAGACGCCGATCGACCCGACGAAGCTCCCGCTCGCCCCGACGGCCGAATCCGATCTCGTCGTGGTTGGGGCCGGCGGCACGGGACTTGCCGCGGCCGCCGCCGCGGCGGAAAAGGGCGCTCGCGTCGTCGTCCTCGAAAAGATGGCTTTTGCCGGCGGCTCGAGCGCGCTCGCGGGCGGCGCCGTTGCCGCCGCCGGCACCTCGATGCAGCGTGCGGCGGGAATTGAAGACTCCCCGCAGGCCCTCGCACAGGACTGGCTCGACGCGCAGAAGCGCTCCGTCAAGGGCGGCGACCCGCGCTATCCCGACGCGGAGCGCGTGCGTTCGATGGCCGTTGAAATGGGCCGCACGGTCGAGTGGCTCGCCTCTTCGGTCGGCGTCAAGTTCGCCGCTCCCCGAGCCTTCGGCGAAGGCGGCGCGCTTCGAGCGCATGCCCCCGAAGCGGCCGGCGTCCCTGCCGACGGCCGCGGCTCGACGCCCGCAGGCGGGCGCTTCATCACCGACGCGCTGAAGCGCTATGCCGAGTCGAAAGGCGTGGAATTCCACTTTTCGACGCCCGCCTATGAGCTCATGAAGGATGCTTCGGGACGCGTCGTCGGCGTGCGCGCCCACGACGGCAAGCACCGCTATGAATTCAAGGCGAAGGCGGTCGCCGTCGCGACGGGCGGCTTTGCGAGAAGTCTCGAAATGATGGTCGAGGAAGTGCCGCGCTGGGTGGTCTTCACGGACCGCTCGTGCGCCGCCAAGGGCTCGACGGGAGACGGCATCCGCATGGCCGAGGCGGCGGGCGCAGCGCCCGCCGCGGACAGCTGGATGATCGGCCTCCGGCTTGCCGCCGCCTATCCGGTTCTTGAAAAGGCGATGCGCGGCACGGACCGCATGCGCGACACGGTTCTGGTGAACGAGCAGGGCAAGCGCTTCGTGCGCGAAGACCTTCCCTATCTTGCCGACGCCGTGAGCGAGCAGCGCGAAGCCTGGGTCGTCATGGACAGCAGCGATCCGAAGAAGGCCGCCGTCGTCGCCGACTACCTCAATTTCGGCATCGCCGTCGACGGCGAAAACTGGAAGCAGCTTGCCCGCCGCATGGGCGCGCGCGCCGAAGCCTTCGACCGCACGATGACCGCCTACAACGCCGACTGCGCGGCGAAGAAGGATTCGGCCTTCGGCAAGGACCCCGCGGCGATGCGCCCGCTCGTCAAGCCCCCCTTCTACGCCGTGAAGGTGATGCCGAGCGCGGGCGGCACGATGGGAGGCGTCGCGACGAACGCGCGATTTGAAGCGCTCGACGCCAAGGGTCAGGTGATTCCGGGACTCTATGCGGGCGGCGAAGCGGCCAACCGCCCCTACTACGACCGCACGTACGTTTCCGGCACGGGCCTCGGCATCGCGCTCACGTCGGGCCGCCTCATCGGCGAGGCCGCGGCGGCTCTGCGCTGAGCTTCACCCGCACTCCGACCTCAACGCCCGGACGGCGCCTGCCGCCCGGGCGCTTTCGTTCCGGCGCCCGCCCTGGCGGGCAAAATTCAAGCCCGAAGGCCGCAGCCCCGGGCTCGCTCGTGCGCATCGGCAGATCTGCGCGCCTACGGAAGAAGCATGTCCGTTCCGGCCTCGGCCAAAACGCCGATACTCCAGCCCATCCCCTTCAGAACAAGCGCGAGGAGAATGAGAAAAAAGACGAAGAGCACAAGACGTCCCCAGTCGCGGTTCGGGTGGTTCTGCTTCATTTCACTCATGATGGAACCTCCTTCTTATGAACCCGAGCGCTGTCGGAACACGCCGCCGAATGATCTTCCGGCCGCACCCTGCGAAGGGCCTCGATGATCCTCTCCACCCTTCGCTTTCATTCTCTCATGGCAAAAGTTCGTCAAGGAAGTTTTTCGAATTGTTCCTGCCCTATCGCAAATCATTCGATGCCTGCGAAGGCGTGCCGGAGGGGCGAACTCCTTGAGCTATCATGGCCGCTCTTCAATCCGCCCGTCTTCAAGGAACATCCATGATTCGTCCGAACGTCCGCGTTTCGACGCTTGTGTCGCTTCTCGCGCTGCCACTCCTCGCCTGCGCGGCGCCCGCTGCCGATCTTGAAGTCGGCATCATCCGCTTCCCCGCCGGCATCGAAGCGGCCGGCAAGCATCTTGTCCTCAACGGCGCCGGCATGAGAAAGATCCTCTTCATCAAGGTCTACGCCGCAGGGCTCTACCTCGAAGCGCCCGCACGCGACGCGAAGGACGTCGCCGCTGCGGCCGGCCCGCGCCGCGTGCGGATCGGGCTTCTGCGCGACGTCTCGGGAGAGGACTTCATCGAGGCGCTCGAGGAGGGCCTCGAAGATAACCTCACGCCGGAAGGAAAGGCGGCCATAGCGGATGAGATCGCGCGGCTCAAGACGATCATGAAGCTCGTGGGCGACGTGAAGGAAGGCGACCTTGTCGACTTCGACTACGATCCGGCAGCAGGCACGATCGTGCGCCTCAACGGCAAGCCCGTGGGAGAGTCCATTCCGGGCAAAGCCCTCTACGACGCGGTGCTCTCGATCTGGATCGGCGAGAAGCCGATCGACGACGATCTGAAGCCCGCGCTCCTCGGCTCGGCGAACTGACGCCTTCAGCGGCCTTCGCTCCAGCGGCGCACAAGCCCCTTGGCGACGCCGACCACGAAGCCCGCCTCACGGAAGCGGTCGGCCATCGCCAGGATGATCCCGTCGAGGTTGAGAATCGGAAGTTCGGCCCGCAGCCGCCTCTCGATTTCGTCCCGAAGCACATCTTCGGGAGGGCGGCTTCGCAGTTCGGCAAGCCGCTCGAGCGCATGGAGCGCTTCAGGCGAAAGGGTCGTCATCAGCCGCGCGGCTTCGCGCGTGGTGGGAACTCGGTTCATTGGAAGCCGTCCGAGGGGGCGCCGCAGAAGCGGTGCGTCCATTTTTCGTGCAGCTGCCGAGCTTCGTCCGCATGCACCGCCCCCATCTGCCAGAGCCGATAGAAGGCAAGCACGTCGGAGCGGAAGACCCTGACGGCGTGCTCCACCGCCGCCTCGTCGTCCTCGGGCATCGTGCCCGGGAAAATCCCACGGAGGTGCGCGGCAAGTCCCGCGGGATGCCAATCCGGATCCGTGTCGAAGACGGAGTTGCGTCCGCAGAAGGCGGCGGTCAGCCACAGGACGAGCTTTTCGTCGGCCTCCTCGACTTCCTCCTCGGTCATCTCTCCCGACGCAGCGGCTTGTGCGCGGCGCATGACGTTCCCGACGGCCCGTTCAAGAATGCGGGAGACGACGTCGATCGCGAGGAGGCTCGGTCGACCCTCGGCCTCGGTGCCGTGCCCGCACCTGCAGCCTGAAGCGCAGCTTCGACAACTCATCTCCGTCTCCTCAATTCCTGTCGGACGCGCCCGTGATGCGCTTCATCCAAAGCGCCGCCACGGCGGCAAGGCTCTCCCGAAGGGCGGTTTCGGAGAGGCCTTCGGGAGCGCGCGCCGCATTGCGGATCGCCCGATAAACGTCGTGAAGAAAATGCCTCGACGCATGGACGAGCGCCGCGCGCGGGTTCGCGGCGTCGGCCGAATTCGGAAAATCGGTCCAAATGTCCGGGCAGCTTCGGCGGAGCGCTTCGGCGAGCGGCGCTCCGAGAAGCGGAAGGCCAAGCCGCACGGAATCGTGCTCGTCCATCAGCATGCGGGCGAGCGAACGCACCGCCGCGTCGTCGCGGTCAGCCGCCTCGTCGGGCTTGAGCTTGCCGGCGCGCACCTGCGCGATGTTCGCGACGACGCCCGAGGCAAGCCCTTCGAGCAGAAGCTCGAATCCGGCAGGATCAACCAGCGCCGAAGGCGCCTTTTTGGCTCCGTCGATCATTTCGGCACCTCCGAGCGGCGGCCCAAGAACCAGTCGCTCCAATCGCGGATGAAGACCTCGGCCGCGTCCGACTTGAAGAAGTCGTCGAGAAGCGCGTCGTCGATCGCCTCGCCGCCGCGCTCGAGCCGAGTCCACCCTTCAAGCCGCTCGACCGCAGCGTGGAAAAAGACGTTCACCATGAGCGCCACGGCTTCGGCGGGATGCTCAAGGTCGGCCGAGAGATCGGGGAGCTGATCGTCAAGGACGGAACGGAAGCGCTCGGCGAGAGCCGATGCGCTCCACCCTTGAGGCTGAATGAAGGCCGACGGGTCGAGAAGAAGCGCCGTCATGCTGAAGACGAGCTCGGGGACCTCGTTCTCTCGGCCTTCGGCAAGCGCCTTGAAGAGGCTTCGCATCGAGACGCCGAGAACCGTGGAGAAGACCTTGGGATCTCCCAGGTCGCTCTGCTGTGGAACGGGCGCGAAAGCGGTGCTTTTCCGACTTTCCTCGGGCATGCTCACTTTCCTTCTCCGGGCGCCGCGGCCGCCCCTTGGACCGACTGCGGATTCTGAAGCGCGCGGCCGAGATTGAAGGCGTAGCGCGCGACGTCTTCAAGCGTCAGCTTGCCGTCCTTGGCCGGACCGCGCGCGCGCATCGGCTTGCCGTCCGCGCCGCTCACCTGGAAGACGACGCCGCGGATTTCCTTGCCCGAGACCTCAAACCCGTAGGCGGCGCAGAGGGGGCACTTCGAGCGGTCGATCTTTTCATCCTTTTTCGGCGCCGCAAGAAGCTCCACCTCAAAACCGGACTGCTTGAGGCCGATCATCACGGCCTCGTCGATCTTCGGGCTTTTGAGCGCCTCGTTGGCGAAGAGGCAAATCTTCTTCGCCGCGGGCGCGGCGGAAGCGGTCGCCTCGGCGCCGCCTTCGGAAGAGGCTCCGGTGACGGCGCACCCCGTCAAAACCGCGGCGAACGCAAGCGCGAGCGGAAGCGTTTTGAAAACATTCACGAGAGACTCCCAAGAGTTGGTGCAGGTCTCCTGAGTTTAGCGGCAACGGCCTTGGCGCTCCATTAAAATTCGCCCATTGCGCTTCGAACATTCCTTCATCGACACCATGCCCGACGACCTTGAAGATCAATCGAGACGCGGTCTTCTCGGCCGTTCGCTTGCGGGAAGCCGAGCCCCCGAATTTCACGCCCGCATCGATGCGGCGCCCTACGATCTGCTCGAAGCGGCCGACGACGTCGAGGCGCGCCGGCTGCTCCTCGCCCCGAATCATGCGGCGCTCAACGTGAGCCCCGTCTATCGGGGTTTGGCGCGGGAACTCTGCGCGCACCTCTCGCCGCGCGCCCGCGCGATCGGAGCGGTCGACACGGTGCTTCGGGAGTCGGACGGAACGCTCTGCGGCGAGCACGCGAGCTCGGCGGCGCTTGAATTCGTGCTTCGGCGCGCAGGAATCCGCACGGCGGGACGCCGCGTGCTGATCGTGACGGATCCGGCCTGCGCCTCGGATGAAAGCGCGCCGCTCCTCGTGCCGGATTTGATCGCCCTGCTGAAGCTTTTCGGCGCCGACACGATCGCCCTTCGGAACTGGCCTCGAGGCACGACGTTTCAACCCGATGCGGCCGCCCTCTCGTGCGAAATCCTCTTCTCGCTCGTCGACCCCGAAGCCGAATTCAACGCCCCGCTCCCCTGGGACGAATTCCCGAAGCTCGAGGCGCTCGTCGATCTCTGCGGCGCGCCGATCCGGCCGCCCTTCGTGCTTGAGGCGAAGCGCCGCGGCTGGAAGACGGCCTCCGGGTTCGAGCTGCGCGCAGCCGCGGCCGCAGCTTCCGCGGAAATTTTTCAAGGCCGGAGCTTCCTGCCCGCCGTCACCTCCTCGCTCATCGCCGATCTGCGCCGCGACTGGTCGAACATCGTCCTCATCGGGATGCCGGGAAGCGGGAAGACGACGATCGGCAAGGTGCTCGCCCACCGTCTCAAGCGCCGATTCATCGACATCGACGCTTGGGTCGAGGACGAGGTGGGCAAGCCCACGCATCGAATCTATCGGGAAGACGGCGAAGCTTTCTTCCGCGGCGTAGAAAGCGAAATGATCCGCCGCGCCTCGACCCTGAGGGGCGTCGTCGTCGCGACGGGCGGAGGCTCCTGCATTCGAGCGGACAACCGTCTCCGCCTTGCCGCAAACGGCACGCTTTGGTGGGTGCAGCGTCCGCTCGAGAAGCTTGCCACGGCCGACCGGCCGATTCTGCAGTCGCAGGGCGCCACGAAGCTCTGGGCCGAACGCGAGGCGTTCTACCGTTCGGCCGCAGACCGAATCGTGACGGCCGCGTCGATCGACGCGGCCGTGAATCAAATCCTCGGCGCCGATTGAGCCGTCCGCGTTCCGCGAAGCTTCCTGCGGAACGCCTCGGCGCCTCAAGGCTACTTGCCGTCGCCCTTCAGACGGTCGACGATCCGATCCCGAAGATCCTGCTTGGCGTCATCCCGACGCTCCCGCCGATCATCGCGGCGGCGGTCGTCGCGGTCCCTGCGGTCATCCCGACGGTCATCGCGGCGGTCGCGCCGATCGTCACGGCGGCGGTCGTCGCGATCCCTGCGGTCGTCTCGGTCGTCGCGCCGATGCTTGCGGTTCTTGCGGCGCTTTTCCTCCCAGGAGCGGCGCTTGGAATCGCGCCAATCGCGGCCGCTCTTTTCTTCGCGGTAGCGCCGTTCGAGCTCGCGGCGCCATTCGTCGCGGGTGTAGCGCTTGTTGTCGTACTCATCGTAGTAGTACTTGCCGTCCCAGCGGCTTTCGCCTTCGCGGTCCTCCAGGAACTTCCGGTAGGCGGCGTCCTTCGCGCCGGAGAGGAGTTCGCCGAA
>CALXXT010000012.1 GCA_944392755.1 uncultured Sutterella sp.
CCAAAAAGCGGACGGCTCGTCGAGGTGAATCTGTTTTCAGCTGATACACTGAATCTTCGCCGCGCGCTTTCCGCCTCCGCTTGAGGCCGCATCGCCCGCAGCGCCGCCCCCAATCCGCCGTTCACTCTGCGGTCCCATCGGCCCGGCGGGTCGGGGCTTTCTCTACTTTCACCCACTTACTCTCCAAGGAGAATCCGTATGAATTCCTCTTGTTGCCGAACGACACATCCGTTTGATTCCATCATTCCCCTGCCCATGAGCCAAAGCGCCGCACGCTGCCAGCGTTCACAGGCAAGCCAGTTCTTCAACCTCGCAGGCCGTCCGGGCGTCATCAGCTTCGGCGGCGGCCTGCCGACTGCAGAAGGCTTTCCTGTGGACGCTATCCGAGCAGCGGCAGACTGGGTTCTCGAAAAGGAGGCGGAACGAGCATTGCAGTATTCGGCATCGGCGGGCGAGCCCGAACTTCGCGAGGCGCTCGCCCGGTGGGAAGCCCAAAAGGGCGTGCCGACGAAGGCCGAAAACATCATCATCTGCTCGGGCTCCCAGCAAGGGCTCGACCTCATCGGGAACCTCTTCCTCGAGCCCGGCGCCAAGTTCCTGATCGAACGCCCAACCTACATGGGCGCCCTTGAGGCGTTCGAACTTCGGGGGCCCAACTACGTGACGCTCCCGTCTGACGAATTCGGCCTCAACCCGGACATGATGGGCGAAGAGTGCCGCGGTGCGCGGCTTGCCTACGTGATGCCCACCTTCCAGAATCCGACGGGCCTCACCATCAGCGCCGAGCGCCGGCGCAAGCTTGCGGAAAAGGCGCGCGAGTACGATTTCTGGATCTTCGAGGACAATCCGTACGGCGAGCTCTACTACGACGAGGAGCCGCCGCTTTCGATGCGGGCCTTCGCCCCCGAGCGCACGATCACGCTCAACACCATGTCGAAAGTGCTCTCGCCCGGACTTAGACTCGGCTACTTCCTCGCGCCGAAGCACGTCATTGACGTGATGGAGCGTCTCAAATTCGCGCTCGACCTTCACACCTCGACCTTCACGCAGCTCCTCACGGCGCGCTGCCTGGAAAAGGGTCTGATGGAAAACCATCTTCCCGAAGTTCGACAAATCTACAAGATGCATGCCGAAGTGATGCTTGAAGCGCTGGAAGAAAGCATGCCCAAGCACTCGGAAATCCGCTGGACGAAGCCTCGGGGCGGCATGTTCATCTGGCTCACGCTTCCGAAGTCGATCGACGCCGTGGAGCTCCTCGAGCGCTGCCTCGAAGCGCCCGAACCCGTCGCCTTCTTCCCGGGCATCGCCTTCTACGCTACCGAAAAGGAATCGAACACGGTCCGCCTTTCCTTCGTCACCGTCACTCCTGAAAGGATCCGCACCGGCATCCGGACGATCGCCGAGTGCCTTAAATCGATGCTGAAGGCCTGATCGGCTTCAGCCGACCCGAGCGTGTTGGGCGGGATCTCCCAGGCACGCGGATCTCATGCGGCGCACCATGCGCCGCTTTATTTTTTGCGTCTGCACCCCAAGAATCCGCTTCCTCATTCTTTTCTAAGTCTCGCCGCCTAGACTGGACTTCAAGAAAAACGGACCAGCAGATGCAAGACGGTCCATCAGTCAGAAAGGAGTTCACCATGACGAACCGCCGCATTACCGCCATCCTCCTCGCCGCCTCGCTCGGTCTTTCCACCGCCGCCTTCGCTGCCGGCCCCTCCGGATTCGAGGCCCCGGCAGGCGCTCCTCAGGGATTTGAGCCCCAGGCAAGCACCGTCGCCGACGTCGTCAAGAATGCCAAGGACGATCAGCACGTCGTTCTGCGCGGCAAGTTCACGAAGCACATCCGCGGCGACAAGTACGAATTCGTCGACGCTGCGGGCACCGCCATCACGGCCGAGCTTGACGACGATCGCGACTGGTCGATGATCGTGAAGGATCAGCCCGTCGAAATCCGCGCCGAAGTCGACCGTGACTGGAGCAGCGTTGAACTTGACGTGAAGTCCGCCCGCAAGATCTAGTAATAAACCCCCATTCCGGCGCCGCAGCGAATTTCATCGGACGATGCGGCGCCTTCATGCGGCCTCCCGAGGCTGCAGGAGAAATTGTGATGATTCGACGCCATGCCGCCGCTCTACTTGCTGCCGCCACCCTTCTCGGCGCCTCTTCCGCGCTCTGGGCTGCGGGTCCCGCGGGATTCGGCCCCGACACCGCGGCCAAAACCACCGTTGCCGACGTGCTTGCGCACGGCGCGGACGACTCCATCGTGAGCCTGCGCGGCCGTTTCACGAAGCACCTTGAAGACGACAAGTACGAGTTCGTCGACGAGGCCGGAACGGCGATCCGAGCCGAGCTCGACGACGACCGAGACTGGTCGATGATCGCCAAGGATCAGCTCGTCGACATCATGGCCGAGGTCGACCGCTACAAGCAGTGGATCAAGATCGACGTGATCAAGGCGGCTCCCGCCGCAAAGTAAAACACTCGCTTTCGCAGACGAGGGCCATCGGACTCGGAGCCGCTCCGGCACTCCTGAGTCCGATTTTTCTTCTCCGCCCCTATTCACAAACGTCTGCCCGCGCAGTATCTTTTTGGGGTTTTCATCTACCTCAAGGAAGATACATGCGCAGCCTTTGGATGCTGGTGTCGGCTTTCTTTTTCTCGCTCATGGCGGCATTCACCAAGCTCGGGGCGAAGGAATTCGGAACCTTTGAACTTGTCTTTTATCGCCAGATCTTCGCCACCACCGTGATCTACGTGTGGGTGGCGCTCACGGGTCACACGGTCCGCACGCCTTATCTCGCCGGCAACATCAAGCGAAGCATCTTCGGCACGATTGCGCTTCTCATCTGGGTGTACGCGCTCGGCGCCCTTCCGCTCGGCACGGCGATGACCCTCAACTACACGAGCCCGCTTTTCATGGCGGCAATCGCCACTTGGCTCGCCGTGCGTGCGAAACAGCACGTGGAAGGAAAGCTCCTCATGTGCGTCTTGGCCGGCTTCATCGGGATTCTCTTTGTCCTGAAGCCCGACGTCGGCGCCGAAGATGTGCTCGCCGGCTTCATCGGCATCTGGTCGGGGTTCTTCGCCGCTCTCGCCCAATTCCAGGTGCGGCAGATGACGGCCCTCCATGAACCCGAATGGCGCATCGTCTTCTACTTCTCGCTCGTCGGCACCATCGCCGCCCTGGTCGGCCACTTTGCCTACGAGGGTCAGCTCACGCCGATCACTTCAACGAACATCTGGGCGCTCCTCGGCATCGCCGTCTCAGGCGTCCTCGCGCAGCTTTCGCTCACGCGCGCATGGGGCGGCGGCAATCTGCTTCTGACGAGTTCGCTGCAGTTCTCTGCGATCGTATTCGCTGCAATCATCGGCTTCTTCGTCTTCGACGAGCCGATTTCTGTCTTCTCCGGGCTCGGCATTGCGCTCATCGTCGGCTCCGGCCTCACGGCTACGCTCGAAACGAAGCGCAAGCTGCGGACGTCCATCCCTCAGAAGTCCTCGGTCAAATCTTCCACGAAAGGCTAAAGGAGGCCTCCTCATATGCTCAACCACATTTTCGCCGCGCTGCCTGCCGCCCGAGAAGATGCAATTCTCGGACTCAACGCTCAGTTCCAGCAGGATCCTCGTCCCAACAAGGTGAATCTCACGGTCGGCAACTACGTGAACGCCGAAGGACGGCTGCCGCTCCAAGCGACGGTCGTCGAGGCCGAGCGCCGAATGCTCGCCCGCGGAGACCTTCACGGATACTTGCCGAGTCTCGGACTTGCCTCCTACGCGAAGGCGCTTGAGCGGCTGACGTTCGGGGCAGATTCGCCGAGGCTGCATCTGGGCGCCGTTGCCACCGCGCAAGCGATAGGCGGCACGGGAGCCCTATTTTTGGGTGCCGCCTTTGCGCTCGACGCGCTTGGGATTCACGAAATCGTGATTCCAAATTACTCCTGGACGAACCACCAGGCGCTCTTTGAAAAAGCGGGACTTCGCGTCTCAACCTACCGGTACTTCGAAAAGGCTCAAGGCAGGCTCCTCTTCGACGAAATGCTCGAAGACCTCCGCTCGCTTCCTCCGAAGACGATGGTGCTTCTGCAGGTTTGCTGTCACAACCCGACGGGAACCGATCTGACGAGCGAGCAGTGGACAAAGGTGATTGAGCTTGTCGCCGAGCGCGACCTTCTCCCCTTCTTCGACCTCGCCTACCAAGGCTTCGCCCAAGGCCTCGAAGCGGACGCGGAACCTGTGCGTGCCTGCGAGCGCACGGGCATGAACTTCCTTGTCTCCGTTTCGCTCTCCAAGAGCTTCAGCCTTTACGGCGAACGCGTCGGCGCGCTTCACGTCGCCTCCTCCTCGGCGCGTGAGGCGGGCGTCATCGAAACGATTCTGAAGCGGGAGGCCCGCACGCTCTACTCGAATCCGCCCCTGCATGGCGCCGCGGTCGTGGCCGAAATTCTGAACGACCCGCAGCTTGAAGCCTTGTGGCGCAGCGAAGTCGAGGACATGCGCCTGCGCATCATCACCATGCGCGAATCGCTCTGGAAGGCCGGTGAAGCGCTTGGAGTCGACCTGCGCTTTGCGCGCGAACAGCACGGCATCTTCTCGCTCACGCCCTTCACGGCGGAGGAAATGAAGGTTCTGCGCGAAGAGTTCGGCATCTACGGCATCGCCACGGGGCGCATCGCCATGGCAGGCTTCACGGCGCCAGCGATCGAACCCGCCGCCCGGGCCTTCGCCGAGGTGCTCGCGCGCCGCGGCAGGTAAGGCGAAAAGAAAAGATCGGGAGGGAAGGCGCCAGCCTCCTCTCCCCAAAAGAAAGCCGCCCCGGACATCAGGGCGGCTTTTTCATGGACCGAAGGATCGGCGGATCGGCGTCAGACTGCCTGCGGATGAATCATCTTCGAAGGATCCACATAGCGGTCAAAGTCCTCTTCGGAGCAAAGCCCCAGTTCGAGCGCCGCCTCCTTGAGGCTCATCCCCTTCGCATGCGCGTGCTTGGCGATCTTCGCCGCATTGTCGTACCCCACCAAGGGCGAAAGCGCCGTCACGAGCATGAGCGATCGGCTCAGATAGTCGGCAATGCGGCCTTCGTTTGGAGTGATGCCCGAAACGCAGTGGCGGTCGAACGAATCCATGACGTCGGCAAGGTTGCGGATCGACTGGATGAGGTTATAGGCGATGACGGGCTTGAAGACATTCAGCTCGAAATTGCCCTGCGAGGCGGCGAAATTGATCGCGGCGGCGTTCCCCATCACCTGCACGGCGACCATCGTGACGGACTCGCACTGCGTCGGGTTCACCTTGCCCGGCATGATCGAAGACCCGGGTTCGTTCGCCGGGATGTTGATTTCGCCGAGACCGCAGCGCGGGCCGGAAGCCAGCCAGCGGATGTCGTTGGCGATCTTCATGAGGTTCGCGGCGAGGCCGGCAAAGGCGCCCTCGAGCGCGCAGAGCGCATCGTGGCTCGTCAGAGCCCAGAACTTGTTCTTCGCATCCGTGAAGCGCACGCCCGTCATCTTGGTGAGCTCTTCGGCGACGCGCTCGCCGAACCCCACGGGCGCGTTGATGCCGGTGCCGACCGCCGTGCCGCCGATCGCGAGCTCTCGGCAGGGTTCCAGAGCCGCGACGATCTGCGCGCGGCTGTGCTCGAGCATCGAAGCGTAGCCCGAAAATTCCTGACCCAGCGTGAGCGGCGTCGCATCCTGCAGGTGCGTGCGTCCGCACTTGATGATGTCCTGGAATGCCTCGGCCTTGGCCGAGAGCGCCGCATGGAGCTGATCGAGCTTCGGCAGAAGCCGCTCGGTCGTTTCAAGCACCGCCATGATGCTGAGGGCCGAGGGGAAGGTGTCGTTGGACGACTGGGACATGTTCACGTGATCGTTCGGATGCACGCGCATTTCCGGAGCAAGCTCGGCCTTGCGGCGGAAGTCGCCTCCAAGGATCTCGATCGCGCGGTTGGCGAACACTTCATTCATGTTCATGTTCGACTGCGTGCCGGAACCCGTCTGCCAAACGGCAAGCGGGAAATTCCCGTCGAGACGGCCGGCAAGAGCATCGTCGCAAGCCGCTTTGATGGCATCGGCGCGGCGGCGGTCAAGCTTTCCGACCGCAGCGTTCACCTCTGCACAGGCGCGCTTGAGCAGCGCAAATGCGCGGGTAATCTCAGCGGGCATCTTTTCAATGCCGATTCGGAAGTTTTCCAGACTGCGCTCTGTCTGCGCCGCCCAATATTTGTCGTTCGGAACCTTCACTTCGCCGAGCGAGTCCTTTTCAATGCGGAAGTCTTGAGTCACGGTTTTCTCCTTCAGTTGAGCGGTGCGGAAGACATTAGGCCCACAAGAGCCAAGCATATCCCGCGTAGAAGATGAGTGAGAGCGTCGTGCAGAGAAAAATTCTGCGGAATACGCCTGAGAAGCTGGCTTCAAAGTAGTTGACGGAAATCGTAAAGCACAGATGCACAGGGGTCAGCATCTGACCCGCAAGCCCGAACACCATGGCGAGCCCCGCATAGTGCACGCTTCCCGTGGCAATGCCGGCTGCGATCGGCATCACAATCGCGATAAAGGCCTGGCTCATGCCCGTCAGAGCGCCGATGAGAAGGCTCAGAAGCGCGAAGATGACCGGCACGGGAAGGGGAGCCGCGCGCAGTTCGGCGACCAGCTGATCGAGAACGCCGCTGAGCGTAAGAAGCGAAATGAAGTAGAGAATGCAGCTTACGTTGAGGAAAAGCTTCCAGTTGATCGAGCCGGTGAGTATCTTCAAAAGCGGCACGGGGCGCTTCAAGACCGCAAGCGTCAGAACGAGGATCGCCACGGCCGCTCCCATCGCAGGGGCCGCCGACATGTCGAAGAGCATCATGAGGACGACGTTGACGACGACCGGCGAGACGGCCAGAACGACGTTGAGGATGTCCTCCGTCATCCGGTGACCGCTTTCGACGGGCGCCGCTGCCTGATCCTCGGACTTGTAGGGCATGAGAAGCACCACCCAGCCGATCAGGGCAAAGGCGAGCGAGAAGGCCAGAAGGTGCACCACGAGATCGGAAAGCGGCACGCCCGCAATCGCGCACGCCAAAATCATCCCCGGAATCGTGGGGCTGCCCGCTTCAAAAACGTGCCGGAACCAATAATTGACCGAGGCCTTGACCTCGGCGGGAATCTTCATCCCTCGGCAGCCTTCAGCGACGATCGGGGCTGAAAAAAGCGCTCCGCCCATGGATGGGAGAAGCCCGAGAAAGGCGGGCATGACGGCCGCCGTGACGCGCGCTGAGGAAAAGAGCCGGTTGAGTGCGGCCACCATTCCGTCAAGTGTTTTGGAAAGCCTCAGCGCACTCTCAAGACACATGACGAAATAAAGCGAAAAGATGAGGTCGTACGTTCTCGACGCCTTGAGAGTCTCCATGAGAGAAGCCGCCAGCGTGGCGGGAGAGCGGTCTACGCAAATCCACATCGTCAGGCCGCCCGCAAGAATGGCTCCACCCACGGAAACGTGAAGCCGCATGGCGATGACGATCACGATGACGGCGAGCAGAATGACGACGAGAATGCTCATGACAGAAGCCTTTGGGAGCCGCAGCTCCCGATGAAGGGTTTGGCGGTTTGCGCTTGCGTTTGTCGAACAAATTGTGCCCGAAAAGCGCAAGCGCTCCGACTCTTGCGAGCCGGAGCGCCATTTGGATTCCGACGAACCTCACGGGGAGGTTCGTGCCTCAGGGCTCAGATTAGAGCGCCTTGTGGCAGGTACGGGCGATCACGTCGAGCTGCTGCTCGCGGGTGAGGTCAATGAACTTGACCGCATAGCCCGAGACGCGGATCGTGAAGTTTGCGTATTCCGGCTTTTCGGGATGCTCCATCGCGTCGATGAGCTTTTCCGTGCCGAAGACGTTCACATTCAGATGATGCGCGCCGCGCATGAAGTAGCCGTCGAGCACCGAGACGAGGTTCTTCGAACGTTCGTCGATCGAATGACCCAGGGCGTCCGGGCTGATCGTCTGCGTGTTCGAAATGCCGTCGAGAGCGTACTCGTACGGAAGCTTCGCGACCGAGTTGAGCGAGGCGAGAAGGCCGCTCTTTTCGGCGCCGTAGGAGGGATTCGCGCCCGGAGAGAGCGGTTCGCCCGCCTTGCGGCCGTCAGGCATCGTGCCCGTGGCCTTGCCGTACACGACGTTCGAGGTGATCGTGAGGATCGACGTCGTCGGTTCGGAATGACGATAGGTCGGATACTTCTTGATCATCGTCAGGAACGTGCGCAGGAGCCACACGGCGATTTCATCGGCGCGGTCGTCGTCGTTGCCGTAGCGCGGGAAGTCGCCTTCCGTCTCGAAGTCGACGGCGACGCCGGCTTCATTGCGGATGGCCTTAACCTTGGCGTACTTGATGGCGCTCAGCGAGTCCACGACATGCGAGAAGCCCGCAATGCCCGTCGCGAACGTGCGGCGCACATCCGTGTCGATCAGGGCAAGTTCGGCCGACTCGTAGTAATACTTGTCGTGCATGTAGTGAATGAGGTTGAGCGTATTGACGTAGAGGCCGGCCAGCCAGTCCATCATCGGCAGGTAGGCGGCGATCACTTCGTCGTAGTCCAGCGTTTCGGACGTGATCGGGCGGAACTTCGGGCCGACCTGCATGCCCGTCTTTTCATCGACGCCGCCGTTGATGGCGTAGAGCATGCACTTGGCGAGGTTCGCGCGGGCGCCGAAGAACTGCATTTCCTTGCCGGTTTCCGTCGCGGAGACGCAGCAGCAGATCGAGTAGTCGTCGCCCCAGATCGGACGCATCACGTCGTCGTTTTCATACTGGACGGAAGAGGTGAGGACCGAGATCTTCGCGGCGTAGCGGCGGAAGGTTTCCGGAAGCGCCTTCGTGTAGAGGATCGTCAGGTTGGGTTCGGGAGCCGGACCCATGTTTTCGAGCGTGTGCAGGAAGCGGAAGTCGTTCTTCGTCACCATCGAACGGCCGTCCATGCCGATGCCGGCCACTTCAAGCGTGGCCCACACCGGGTCGCCCGAGAAGAGCTGGTTGTAGGACGGGATGCGGGCGAACTTCACCATGCGGAACTTCATGACGAGATGGTCGATGAGTTCCTGCGCTTCCTTTTCCGTCAGCGTGCCTTCGTTGAGGTCGCGCTGGATGTAGATGTCGAGGAAGGTCGAGATGCGGCCGACCGACATCGCGGCGCCGTTCTGCGTCTTGATGGCGGCGAGGTAGCCGAAGTAGAGCCACTGAACGGCTTCATGGGCGTTCTTCGCAGGCTGCGAGATGTCGTAGCCGTAGGATTCGGCCATCTTCTTCATCTGCATGAGCGAACGAATCTGCTCGGAGAGCTCTTCGCGCTGGCGGATGACTTCTTCGGTCATCATGCCGCAGCCGCAGTTGAGAAGGTCTTCCTTCTTGGCGGCGATGAGGCGGTCGATGCCGTAGAGGGCCACGCGGCGGTAGTCGCCCACGATGCGGCCGCGGCCGTACGTGTCAGGCAGACCCGTGATGATCTTGTTCTTGCGGGCCATGCGCATTTCAGGGGTGTACGCGTCGTAAACGCCCTGGTTGTGCGTCTTGTGGTATTCGCTGAAGATCTTCGCGAACTTCGGATTCGGCGTGTAGCCGTAGGTCGTGCAGGCTTCCTCAGCCATGCGGATGCCGCCGAAGGGCATGAAGGCGCGCTTCAGGGGCTTGTCGGTCTGAAGGCCCACAACCTTTTCGAGATCCTTCATGCCTTCATTGATGTAGCCCGGACCGTAAGCCGTCAGGCTCGAGACGACTTCCGTCTCCATGTCGAGAACGCCGCCCTTGGCGCGCTCCTCCTTCTGAAGCTTCTGGAGTTCGCCCCAGAGCTTGTCGGTCGCTTCCGTCGGGCCTTCAAGGAAGCTTTCGTCGCCGTTGTAGGCGGTGTAGTTGTTCTGAATAAAGTCGCGGACGTTGATGTCGGCGAGCCAATGGGTTCCCTTGAACCCGCGCCATTCGCTGCGAAGAGCCATGACAGTTCGTCTCCTTTTCACTGAAGAATGAAGCACGCCGGCGTTCCCACACGGACGGCGCGGAAATGTGGTCTCCCGCGTCTTTCGACCGGCGTTCCTTGATCGAGCGAGTCCGCATTGTATGCCCAATCTGCGGGAAAACGCTACCCCCTTTCGTCAAAGTCCGAATTTTTTCGCATGGAAAACGGCATCTATGGGGGTTTCCCTGCGTCGCGAAATGATCCCAATCCGTTGAGATCCCTTGCGGCACAGGACGATAAATGGAATCTAGCCCTTTGATAGAAGAGTGATTAGAATCCTCATCAGTCCACTCATACGGACTGCTTTCCACAATCAAACCGAAAAGTGAGGCCCGAATGGCAAGTCTTGAGATCCCATATGAGAAGGTATTCGACCTTCTCCATCACGCTTGCACCACCGTTTCGCCCGACGTTCTTTACCTCATGAAGAACGCAGCGGCCAAGGAAACCAACGTTGAAGCGAAGACCTTCCTTGAAACGATGGTCAAGAACGTTGCCCTTGCCGGCGAAGTCGACAAGCCCGTCTGCCAGTCTCCCGGATTCCCGTCCGTTTGGATCCGCTGGGGCGAAGCCGTCCAGCCCAATCTGACGAATCTGATCGACAACATCACCAAGGCTACGCAGGAAGCCACGAAGGCCGGCTACATCCGTCCGTCGATCGTGCACCCGCTCACCCGTTTCAACCCGGGCGACTCTTCCGGCCGCGGCGTGCCCAACTTCGAGCTGCGCTACGAAAAGGATCTGCCCTACTGCGAAATCGTCGTCAGCGCGAAGGGCTGCGGCGCCGAACTCCCGAACGTGGCCACGATCCTGACGCCGGCCACCCTCGGCAAGAACTACATCGGCCTCAAGAAGCTCGTTCTCGACGTCATCACCGGCAACTGCGGCTACCGCGGCGCTCGCGGCTATCCGTGCCCGCCCTTCTCGATCGGCATCGGCCTCGGCGGCCAGATGGACGTCGCCGCCAAGCTGTCGCGCGAAGCGATTTCGACGCGCAGCTGGCTCGACCACAACCCGGATCCGCTCTTCGACGAACTCGAGCAGGAACTTCTTGCCGACATCAACAAGCTGAAGAACGGTCCCGCCGGCATCGGCGGCGACACGACGGCCCTTGCCGTGAAGATCGGCTGGGCGGCTACGCACACGGCCATCTGCCCGGTCGTGATCAACTTCCACTGCTGGGTTGCCCGCCGCTTCGGCGTCCGCTTCTATGCGGACGGTCACACCGAAGAGCTCTTTCAGGTTGGAGAATAAATAATGGCTGTTTACGAACTCACTCTGCCGGTGGACGACGCTACGATCGAAAAGCTCCATGTCGGCGACATCATCTACATTGACGGCCTCGTCTGCACGGCCCGCGACATCGCGCACCTGAAGATGCGCGAGCTCGTTGAAGAAAACAAGCCCCTTCCCGAAAACATCAAGGGCGGCGCGATCTTCCACGCCGGTCCCGTGATGAAGAAGGACAAGGAAGGCAAGTGGTACCTCTCCGTCATCGGCCCGACGACCTCGATCCGCATGGAGCCGCATGCCGACTTCGTCGGTCAGCAGGGCGTCAAGATCATCATCGGCAAGGGCGGCATGGGTCCCGACACGAAGGCCGCGCTGCAGAAGTACAAGCAGGTCTACGTTCAGGCCTGCCCGGGCTGCGCCGTCGTTCTCGCCGCCGGCATCGTCGGCACGAAGGATCCGCACTGGTTTGAAGCCGGGATGCCGGAAGCCATGTGGCCCCTTCAGGCCAAGCACTTCGGTCCGTTCCTCGTGACGATGGACTCGCACGGTGCGAGCCGCTACGACGAAGTGAACGCCTACGCCAAGAAGGTTGAGGAAGAAATCCTCGCTGAAAAGGCGAAGAAGGCCTAATTCGCCCTCGTGACGAATTGATTCATCGAGCGGTCTTTCCGACGCCCGTCGGGATGGCCGCTCTTTTTCTTAAATGGGAAAACATCCATGACGGAAGCTTTCAGCCCCACCTTGGCAAGCGCGGATTTCGCCGCTGCACTTCAGTACGACGCCATTCCGACACCTGTGGTCGACCGCATCAAGCGCGACCTCCTCGACTGGATCGGCTGCTCGATCGCGGGTTCCATCGACCCTGCTTCGAAGCCCATTCGCGCGATCGATGCGCTGATGGGCGGCCCGAAGCAGGCCGGCGTCTTCGGCGCCCCGAAGATGACCGACATGCGTTCGGCCGCGATGATGAACGCCTACTACAGCCACATCATGGAAATGGACGACGTGGACCGCGCTTCCATTTCTCACCCGGCCTCCTGCATCTTCCCGGCCGTCCTCGCCCTCGCTGGCGAAACGGCCAAGTCCGCATCGGGCAAAGAGATGCTCGCATCGGTCGTGGCGGGCTTTGAAGTGATGCTCCGCATCGGCGCCGCAGTGACGCCTGCGCACTACAAAGTCTTCCACACGACGGCGACAACCGGCGTCTTCGGCGGCGCCGCCGCCTCCGCCCGCCTTCTCGGCCTCAACGCCGAGCGCACCGCTTGGGCGATCGGCAACGCCGGCACCTCTTCGTGCGGCTTGTGGCAGTTCAATCGAGACGGCGCGATGAGCAAGTTCATCCACACCGGCTACGCCGCCTCCAACGGCCTCTTCGTCGCACTGCTCGCCCGCGAAGGCTTCTCCGGTCCAATCCATGTTCTGGAAGGCGAACAGGGCTTCTTCGTCGGCTATGCGCGGCAGGACGTGAATTTCGACCTTTTCCGCGACTTCGGCAAGTTCTGGCGCGCCGGAGAGATCAGCTTCAAGCCCTATCCCTGCTGCCGCCACACGCATTCGGCGATCGACGCCGCCATCGAAATGCACAAGCTGTTGGCCGGCGAAGCCGTCAAGTCGGTGAAGCTCCACACCTACAACACGGCGCTCAACATTGCCGGCAAGCGCCTCCCGACAACCGAACGTCAGGCGAAGTTCTCGATCACGTACTGTGTGGCGAGCGCCATGCTGCGCGGAGGAATGAAGCAGCGGGACTTTGAAGGCGCCGCTCTTCAGGATCCCTCCGTCCTTGCCCTGCAGGAAAAGATCGAGGTGATCGATGACCCCGCGATCAACGCATGCGTCCCGAAGAACTGGCCCTGCCGTCTCGAGGTGGAAACGGTTTCCGGCCGCACCCTTACGGCGCAGGTACAGTCCCCAACGGGAGATCCGGAGGCCGACGTCTCTTGGGCGCAGCTCGAGGACAAGTTCCGTCAGATGACGGAAGCCGCGCTCGACACCGCACAGCAGGACGAAATCATCGCGCTCTGCCGCGATTTTGAGTCTCTGCCGAACCTTGCGGCGGGCGACGTCTTCGCGATCGCCAATCGTCGACTCAGCTAAGGATCCGAGCATGGTCTTGCGTCTGCAGGCTCTGATGAGCCTTGGACGAGTCGACGAATGACCATGTCGTTGCGCTTAAACCGGAAGGCTTCACTACCCGAAGCCTTCCGGTTCTCTTTTGTGCCCAAAAGCCAGCCTTGGCCGAACCTTCGGCGACGAGTAGCACGCTTGAACGGATCTTTGCGTTCAGAAGAACGCGTCATCTTCGCGTTCCATGCGAACTGGGCAGACCATCGCCACAGGTTCAAATTCATAGATGCGGCGTCTTGCGCGATCATCGTCCGGTTCACCGAATCGGCCTTATGCGCTGCCTGAGCGAATTCACGGCAATTTTCTAAGCCGACGCATTCGATTTGCAGATTCGGGTTGGTTCCGTGCGCACCTGCGTACAATGACGGCGACGTCCGGATCAAACCAACCCAGCGAGAGCTCATGACGATTCCGCCTCAACGAAATCTCGTCCAACTTTCTGAAGACGGATACCGCCTTCTCAAGATCTACTGTCCTTTCTGCGGCTCGCTCTCAAGCATCAGCTGCGAACATGCCGTTGCTCGAACATCCGGGGGAGAGTTCACGGGACTAAAGCCAATCTTTGCGAAATGGCTGGCTGAAGCCTTCGGAGCGACGCCTTCAGCCTTCACGATCGGCGGCGTTGTTCCTCCAACGCTCGCAAAGCGCTTTCTGAAAGTGGAGCGACTTCTTGAAGAGGCCGTCGACCGCTGGAATGAAGATGCTCTCTGCGGATCGTCGATGCTCATCCTGCACATCGACAATACGCGTCGACGAGAATCCAGACAGTACGTCTTTGCCAGCCCGTTGGCGCTCGAGGAGCTCGCGCGTCGTTTTTCCACCTCCGAAACGAGCTAGCCGCCACTTTCACGGACTTTTTCTATTTAGACCGCCTCCCTCTCACCGCCCTTCTGCCGAGGTTTACGCATGCTCTGCGTGCGACTATCAACCGCACTCCATCTCTTTCCTCTCCGCCAAGGAGATCGGGAGAGCCGGTCAACCTCAACTTGAGGCTGATAAAAAAGGCGCCGTCAAGCACAGCGCCTTTTTTTGAGCGGATCAACCGCAATCAAGCGTTCCGCGCCGATTAAGCGCGAAGCTGAAGCACTTCATCGGGTGCCGCCGTATACGGGAGAAGCTTCGCACGGATTTCCTCCGGAATTGCGAGCTTCTGGAAATGCTGTCCGTCCGGACCGCGCCGAACGCAAACGCTCGTCTCGACGCACTGCAGGCGCAATTCATCACCGCAATGAATCGTGAAGGCAAAGCGCATCGAAGACTTGCCGAGATGATCGATCCAAATGCGCGCAACGCATTCATCGCCCACCTTTCCCGGGGCCGTGAAGTCGGTTCGAATGCCAACCACGGGGAAGCCCATGTGGTACTTTTCAATTTCGATGAAGCCGAGGCCAAGCACGTCGAGAAGGAAGTCCTCCATCAGCTGATTGAGGATCAGATAGTACTGAGGATGATAGACAATGCCGGCCGGATCGCAGTGCGAGAAACGGATCCGAAGCTTTTGTTCATAAACCTGGTGCGTCATTACGTTTTCCTTTTTTGAGGACGCCAACATCTGTTCTAAGGTCCCAAGAATATCAGCGTCGAAAAAGCCCCGCGGCAATCCGATTGCCGGCGGGGCTCGTTGATCGAGCGTCCGCCCGATGGGTGCCGAAGCACCCATCGAACTCAGAAACGCAAGATTACTTCATCGCCTTGACGGCCGCAGCGATGCGCTTCATGCCTTCTTCGACATAGGCGCGCGGGCAAGCCATGTTCATGCGAAGGAACAGGTCGCCTTCGATACCGAAGGAGCGGCCCGGGTTGAGACCGACCTTGCATTCTTCAACGAAGAACTTGTCGAGCTCTTCCTGGGTCTTGAAGCCAAGGCCCTTGCAGTCAAGCCACAGGAGATAGGTGGCATCCGGCTTGTAGGCCTTGATGCCGGGGATGTTTTCCTGGATGAACTTGACGGCGTAGTCGATGTTGCCTTCGACATATTCGCAGACCTGGTCGGCGTAGTAGTCGCATTCGCCGTTGAAGCAGATCTGATAGGCGAGGTCACCGAAGATGTTGCGGCCGAGCTTGCAGGAAGCGAGAGCAGCCTGATACTGTTCCTGGAGCTTCTTGTTGGGCGTGGCCACACCGGCGGTGCGCAGACCGGCGATGTTGAAGGTCTTCGAGGGATTCACGCCGACGAGGCACTGGTTGCGGGCCTTTTCGGAGATCGTCGGAAGCGACACGTGCTTGTGATCGCCGTAGACGAAGTCGGAGTGGACTTCGTCGGAGAAGATCACGACGTTGTACTTGCAGCAGATGTCGACCATGCGTTCGAGGTCTTCACGCGAGAAGCAACGGCCGGTCGGGTTGTGCGGGTTGCAGAGCAGGAAGAGCTTCGTCTTCGGGTCGGAGCACTTCTTTTCGAAGTCTTCGAAGTCGATCGTGTAGACGCCGTCAACGAGCTTGAGGCTGTTGTAGATGGCGTTACGATGATTCTTCACCGTGACGGCCGTGAAGGGCGGATAGATCGGGGACTGCATGATGACGTTGTCGCCGACTTCCGTGAAGGCCTTGACGGCCACCGCGAGAGCCGTGCCGAGCGAGGGCACGTAGTCGCAATGATCTTCGGGAACGTCGAAGCCGAGGCGACGCTTGCACCAGGCAACCGTGGCCTTTTCAAAGCCGCCTTCCTTGACATACGGGTAGCCGTAGACGCCGAACTGGGCGAGCTTCGTCACAGCTTCAACAACGGGCTGCGGGCACTTGAAGTCCGAGTCGGCAACCCACATCGGCAACACGCCCTTCGGGTACTTCAGCCACTTGGAGCTGTTCGTATGGGTGCGGTCGATGATTTCGTCAAAGTTATGCTTCAAGGTCATTTCTAATGACTCCTCTTTGCGGTGGTTATGGACGGCCGGGTTGGTCCTGGCCGTCCGTGGATCAAATTAGTAGTACCAGCCGAAGTAGATGATACCCGAGGCGATGGTCGCCACAATCATCGGGATGCAAGTACGCTTGGCAACCTGGAAGGACGAGACGCCCGCCATGCTCGAGATGGCGATCAGAGCGCCCGCGATCGGGGAAGACACACGGCCGAAGGAAACGAAGATCTGATACGGGAAGATGAGCTTGATGATAGGCACGCCCATCGTCTTGGCCATATCCGGAACGAGCGGAGCGAACGAGAAGAACGCAGCGTTGCCCGAGCCCATGACGAAAGCGCAAGCCCACAGCAGGATGCCGCCGAGGACAACCATCGCAGCGAGACCGAAGCCAGCGGAGTCGGCCGCATTGATGAGGGTGGCCATGGCGCCCGACTTGATGAGGCCGGCAGCGAGGAATTCGCCGCTGACGATCAGGGAGACCGTGCCGACGAGGATCTTGCCCATGCCTTCATAGAAGAGCTTGAGCGAGGCGAACACTTCCTTGACCTTGCGGTGACGGACGAGTTCGAAGCAGATGGCGACGATGGTCGAGATGAGCATCGCGGTCACGACGTCCATGCGGATCGAGCTACCCGCAACCTTCGAGAAGAAGATGATCAGGAAGAGCGGAATGATCGGCAGAATGGCGTAGATCTTCGGCGTGTTCGCGTCGGCGTCGGAAGCCTTGGAACCGGCGAGCGTCGCGATGTTGTTCGGGTCGAACGTCCAGCCTTCCTTCTTGTCCCACCAACGCTGAACGATCATGTGCGTCACGCACACGATGAGCGTTACGGCCACGAAGAGCGGCAGCTGGTAGTAGACGAAGTATTCGGAAACGTCCATGCCCGCAACCTGAGCGGCCATGTTGCAGTTGCCCGAACCAGGACCAGCGTCGACGTACTGGGCGCAGCCGATCATGCCGAGAGCGGACATCTGGCTCACGCCGGAGCGAACGAGCAACGGATAGAGCGTGACCATGAGGAGCAGCGCCAGACCGGCGTGCGACGGCACGAAAATCGCCATCACCTGCGAGACGAGGAACGCCGCGCCGAGGAGGATGTAGGGCGACTTGATCATGGACAGGGGCTTCTTGAACACTTCAAAGAGCGCGTTCGAAGCGCCGACGTGCTCCATGTAGCGGGAGAAGCCGCCGATCGCCATCAGCTGGAGGCCGAGGCCCTTGACGCGGGTGGCAAAGCCGTCACCGAACACCTTGAAGATGTCGAAGCCGGTGAAGTTCGTGGAGGACTTGGCCGGAAGCACTTCGCCGAGGCCAAAGATCCACGTGCAGAGGAGGAGAACGAAACCGCCGAAGAAGAGCGCGGCCTGCGGGTACCAGCCCTTGAGGAGCATGTACACCACCACGACAAGCACGACGGCAGCAATAATCAGACTCAGCATGTTGAATCCTGAAAGATGTTGTTTCTTTAGATCCGGCGGCTGGGAAACCCAATCCGTCGGTTCATCCGAAGAAATTGAAGGTTGGGTTTACTTGATGGCGATGGCTTCGATCTCGACCTTCGCACCCTTCGGGAGCGCGGCGATGCCGACAGCCGAGCGCGCAGGCGCGCCCTTGCCCGGGAAAAACTGCGCGTAGACTTCGTTGAAGTCCGCGAAATACTTGATGTCCGCGAGGAAGCACGTCGTCTTCACCACCTTGTCGAGGGATGAACCAGCGGCTTCGAGAACGGCCTTGACGTTTTCAAGCGAGGCCTTGGCCTGGCACTTGATGTCTTCGGGCATTTCACCAGTTTCCGGATTGATCGGAAGCTGACCCGACACGAACACCAGATCGCCAGCGGCAATGCCCTGGGAATAGGGCCCGATGGCGGCCGGCGCCTTGGTCGTTTCGAGAATTTCCTTTTTCACTTTTCTCTCCTTTGTCGTAAGCATTGACTTCATGAGCACACGGCCGAGGGCACGAGCACGCATCCTCGGAAACCCGAGGATGTGAAATCAATGCGCGCATTCTGATCGACTGTCATGCAAAGAGGTATAGGGAATACCCCCATATTGACTTACAATATAAAAAGGATTAAACGATTTCCCGTTTGACCGCGCCTCTGTTTTCGGGGTTTCCCCGATCTGCGGAGACGGCAATTCATCAACCATCCAGAAACCATAAAAGGGGACTAAAGGAATGATTCTCGACAGCATCATGAAGCCGAAGGCCATCGCCGTCGTCGGCGCTTCCACGCGCGCCCATACGATCGGCTCCGAGCTGATGAAGCGCCTCATCGAGTACGGCTACAAGGGCAAGATCTACCCGATCAACCCGAAGGGCGGCGTCATTGAAGGCATCGAAGCTTACAAGTCGGTGGCCGACCTGCCCGCGGGCGAAGTCGACCTCGCCGTCATCGTCGTGAACGCCAAGTTCGTGCTTTCGACGATCGACCAGTGCCACGAAAAGGGCATCAAGGGGCTCTGCGTCATCTCCGCCGGCTTCAAGGAAACCGGTTCGGAAGGCGCCAAGCTCGAAGCCGACCTTCTCGCGAAGGTTCGCGAATACGGCATGCGCTGCGTCGGCCCGAACTGCCTCGGCGTCGTCAACACCAACCCCGAAATCTCCATGGACGCCTGCTTTGCGGAAAGCCTTCCGCAGCGCGGCGACATCGGCTTCGTCTCGCAGTCCGGCGCTCTCGGCGGCGGCATTCTCAACATTCTGAAGGACCTCAACCTCGGCTTCGCCCAGTTCATCTCGATCGGCAACCAGGCCGACGTTGATGCCGAAACCGCCCTCGAATACTGGGAAAACGAGCCCGACGTGAAGCAGATCCTCCTCTACATGGAGTCGATCCGCAATCCCGCCAACTTCCGCAAGCTCGCTTCGCGCATCTCGAAGAAGAAGCCCATTCTCGCCCTGAAGGCCGGCCGCAGCGCCGCCGGCGCCTCCGCCGCGAGCTCCCACACGGGTTCGCTCGCCGGCGCCGACAAGGCTGCCGACGCGCTCCTCAAGCAGTCGGGCGTCATCCGCGAACTCTCGCTCAAGGATCTCTTCGCCTCCGCGAAGGCCTTCCGCAACTGCCCGATCCCGAAGGGCGACCGCATCGCCGTCATCACGAACTCCGGCGGCCCCGGCATCATGGCGACGGACGCGATCAGCGAATACGGCATGCAGATGGCCAAGATCTCCGACGAGACGAAGGCCAAGCTGCGCAGCTTCCTGCCTGCCGCCGCCTCCGTGAAGAACCCGATCGACATGATCGCCTCGGCGCCGATCGAGCACTACCGTCAGACGGTGGAAACGGTTCTCGCCGATCCGAACGTCGACATGGCGCTCGTCATTTACCTGCCCTTCCTCGGCCTCAAGGACACGGACGTCGCGCAGGCTCTGATGGAAATCAAGGCCGCTCACCCCGAGAAGCCGATTGTCGGCGTCTTCATGACGAAGAACGAATTCTTCACGAAGCTCTCCGACATGGACGTGACGGTTCCCTTCTACATGTACGCTGAAGAAGGCGTCGATGCGCTTGAACGCCTCAACCGTCAGCGCATCTGGATGGAACGTCCCGAAGGCAAGATCCCGTCCTTCGAAGTCGACCGCTGCGCCGCGAAGAAGATTTTCGCGCAGGCTCTCTCCGAAGGCCGCGCCGAACTGACGACGCGCGAAAGCATTGATGTGCTCGACGCCTACGGCATCCGCATCTGCGGCGCCGGTTTCGCGAAGACGGAAGATGAAGCCGTCGCGATCGCCGACCGCATCGGCTATCCGGTCGTCATGAAGATGACCTCGAAGACGACGTCTCACAAGACCGATGTGGGCGGCGTCCGCGTGAACATCGGCTCGGCCGACGCGCTTCGCGCCGAATACCGCGACCTCATCGCCAAGCTCACGGAAAAGGGACTCATCGACGGTCTTGAAGGCGTCCTCATCCAGGAAATGGTGAAGGGTTCCCGCGAAATGGTCTGCGGCATCGCCACCGACCCGCAGTTCGGCCCGATGATGATGTTCGGTCTTGGCGGCGTGTTCATCGAAGTGATGAAGGACGTCACGTTCCGCGTGGCTCCCCTCACCGATGTTGAAGCGCACGACATGGTTCGCTCCGTGAAGGCCTACAAGCTCCTTGAAGGCGCCCGCGGCACGACCCCTGCTCAGATCGACAAGATCGAAGAGACGCTCCTGCGCCTCTCGCAGCTCGTTGCGGACTTCAAGTTTGTCGACGAACTCGACATCAACCCGCTCATGATCTCCGAAAAGAACGGCGAACCGATCGCCGTCGACGCCCGCATCAAGATGCGCGTTGCGGAAGCCGAAGCTGCCCTGAAGTAATTCTGAGCGCTTCAATATGAGCGCGGCCCGTCCGGATTTCCGGACGGGCCGCTTTTTTCTTCGTGACCGCGCATGCGCTTGGAACGCTTCCCGCGCAACGCCGTCAGTGCGTCAGTTGCGGGGCACAGCGCCGAGGATCTCGACGGCCTTCGCCACGCTCTCGGCCGAAGGCGGGAGCGTATCCTTCAACGTGTACTTGATCCCAAGCGTCTGCCATTTGAAGGCAGCGAGATTATGGAAGGGAAGCACCTCGACCTTCTTCACGTTGGAGAGCGTGTCGATGAAGGCGCGAAGCCGCTTCAGAGCCCCCTCATCGTCCGTCCAGCCCGGGACGAGCACATGGCGAATCCAGACGGGCTTGCCGATTTCGTCCAGCCAGCGGGCAAAATCGAGAATGTTTTCGTTCGAATGCCCGGTCAGGCGCTTGTGCGCTTCCTCGTCGATGTGCTTGATGTCGAGCATGACGAGGTCGGTCGACTTCATGAGGCGTTCGATCTTCGCAAAATTTTCCCCCGTTCGCTCGAAGGGTTCGCCCGCCGTGTCGATCGTCGTATTGACGCCCTCGGCCTTGGCAAGCTCGAAAAATTCGATCATGAAGTCGAGCTGCAGGAGCGGTTCGCCTCCACTCACCGTGATGCCGCCTTCGTCTCCCCAATAGCTCCGGTAGCGAAGCGCCTGCCGCAGAATCGCCTCGGGCTCCATCACGTCGCCCGTGCCGATCTTCCAGGAATCGGGATTGTGGCAGTAGCGGCAGCGCATTCGGCAGCCCTGCAGGAAAAGAATGAAGCGGACGCCCGGTCCGTCGACCGAGCCGAAGGTTTCGGTGGAGTGCACGTATGCGCTCGTCATGGCTTTGCTCCTCAATATTGGACGCCCCGGAGAGGCGATCGCCGGCCCCCTAAAGCGCGTTCAGGAAGCCGGCGGATGATGTTGAGTCGATTTTAGGGTAAACACCTAATCCCGTCACGCACTGCAAAGGAATTTTTCAAATTCGGCGATCAGATCACAGGCCCCGTCGTGTAAATGTTCATTGAGCGGAAATACCCCGTGCGCTCGGCCGCAGTGGGTTCGCCCGAAGCGGCGGCAAGCACATGCTCGAAGACGTCGAGCGCTGCGGCCTCATTCGTCTTTTCGCCCGAAATGACATCGCCCACGTAGACGTCCATGTGCTCGCGCATGCGCTCCCAGGTGCGCGCATTCCCGGTAATCTTCACGACGGGCATGAAGGGGAACCCCTGCGGAGCGCCCCGTCCCGTAGCGAAGACGACTATCGTGCAGCCCATGGCGGCAAGCCCTGTCAGAAGTTCGGGCTCACGCCCCGGTGAATCCATCATGACGAGACCCTGCTTCTTCGAAGGCACGCCGTAGGGCACGACCTCCTGGAAGACCGCGGAGCCCGCCTTTGCCAGAGCTCCAAGCGACTTTTCCTCGATGGTGGTGAGCCCGCCCTCGATATTGCCGCGCGTCGGCTGCCCGCCGCGCATGTCGACGCCGATGGCGCGGGCTCGGTTTTCCATCCGCTCGACGGCACCCACGATTGCTTCGGCCGTAGCGTCATCGACCGCGTGCCGCGCTGCGATGTGCTCGGCCCCCATGAATTCCGTCGTTTCGCCGATCACGACCTGCGCGCCCGCTTCGACGAGGGCCTCCGTCATGCGCCCGATGATGATGTTGCTCGAAATGCCCTGCGTGGTGTCTGAACTGCCGCACTTGAGGCCGACGCGCAGCCGGCTGATGGGCAGCATTGTGGGTTCGGCGCGAATGGCATCCCGCAGACGCGCAATCGCCTCCCGTCCGGCGCGGAGCGCACGCTCCTTTCCGCCAGCTTCCTGAATCACGATCATCTCCACAGGCTTGCCGGCCGCACGGATGCGCTCGTAAATCTTCGGGGCGTTGACGCTCTCGCAGCCGAGACTCACGAGGAGGACGCCGCCGAGATTGGGATTCATGGCGAGATTGAAAAGCGTGCGCTCGATTCCCTCTACATCAGGCCGCGTCTGGGAGCACCCCTGCTGATGGGTAAACGCTGCCGCGCCCGGCTCACCGCCAAGCGCTTCGGTGACGTCGTTTGCGCAGACGACGGTCGAAAGGACTCCCACCAGATTGCGGGTTCCGGCCAAGCCGTCGGGACGAAGATAGCCGCGGAATTCCCGCCCGTCGGCCGAAAAGATCGGCGCGGCGGTGGTCATGCGGCGAGCATTCGCGGGATCGGGGCGATCCTCGGGCTTTAGTCCTCGGTCGCCAACCTGAGCCTCGTCCCCGCGTCCGCGGCAGCTTTCAACGTTGTGCACGTGCACCCATGCGCCCATCGCGATCGGCGCCGAAGCCCGCCCCATCACTTCGCCGTATTTCGTGACGGCTTCGCCGGGCTCGATGGCGCGCACCGCCGCCTTATGCGCAAAGGGGACATCTTCGATCAGCTTGATCGAGAAGCGCATTTCTCCCTGCGCAACGACAATTTCGTCGCCCGCCTTGCCGTCGACGACGAGAGTGGCGGTGTTGTCCGCAGGATGTATCTGCATTGCTTGAAATGGAGTCATGGCGGAATCCTTTTGTGGAAAATGGTCGCGCCGAAAAGCTTAGTCCATCGAAGGGAACTCCGTCAGCCAGCTTGACAAGCTTCCTTAGTTGCGTAAAATCACTCAGACGCGGGCGTCGTATAACGGCCATTACCTCAGCTTCCCAAGCTGATGACGAGGGTTCGACTCCCTTCGCCCGCTCCAGATTTCCCGAGCTCTGCCGACAACGGCAGAGCTCTTCTTTTTTGCGAACGGACATGGAAAAGCTCATCACCCTCGATACGGAAACCACGGGGCTCAATCCCGACAAGGGCGACCGCATCGTGGAGATCGGCTGCGTTGCGCTCGACGGACGCGTCATGCGCACGACGGACGAGTGCCACCTGCAGCTCTACATCAACCCCGAACGCGACGTTCCTGAAGAAGTCGTGGCCGTGCACGGCCTCACGAACGAATTTCTGGCCGACAAGCCCGTTTTTGCCGACGTTGTCGACCAATTTCTCGACTTCGTGAAGGGTGGGACGCTCGTCATCCACAATGCCGCGTTCGACGCCGCATTTCTCGACATGGAGCTCGGGCGGCTGGGCCGGGGAAAGATCAGGGATTACTGCGGCGTCATCGATACGGTAAAGCTCGCCAAAAAGCTTCTGCCCGGGCGGGCCGTGAGCCTGGACGCGCTCTGCCGCTACTTTGAAATCGACAATTCGCAGCGCACGCTTCACGGCGCGCTTCTCGACGCGGAGCTCCTTGCCGAGGTTTATCTGAGTCTTTCGAGAGGTCAGGATCAGCTCGAACTGGACCGCATCAATCCGGAAGACATTCCCACGATCCCGCCCCCTTCAGCCTTTCGGGTCGTGCGGGCGACCGCCGAAGAAACGGCAGAGCACGAGCGCATCCTCGGCATCGTCGAGAAAAAGGCAAAGGCGACGTGTCTTTGGCACCAGCTCGAAGCCGCAGGCAAGCTTCCGACCGCCCAAACATCGGGGGCGGAGTGAAGCGCCGGCATTTGTCGACGAATTCGATGGAATCTTCGCTTTTTTGTTTACCTGGATTTTCGTTTTCCAATCGATTTTTTTTTGGATATTATCGACTTCACCGTCACCACCCGCCGGAAGCCCAAAAGCAAATCCAACCGCTTCCGGCAGAAACCCAACCACCTTCTAAATTTTGCAAGCGCTTGACCAGCGCTTTCACCACTGCATCATGAAGATCAAGCATTTCGTTCTCTGCGCCTGCGCAGCCGCCTCCCTCACCCTTTCGGCCTCGAGCTCGTTTGCGCGTGAACTGCTGCGCGTCGGCACCGAGCCCACCTTCGCTCCGTTTGAATTCCTCGACACGACGAAGAACGAGTACACGGGATTCGACATGGATCTCATCCGTGCCGTCGCCGACAAGGCCGGCTTCGATGTGAAGATCTACAACATGGGATTCGACGCGCTCATCCCCGCGCTCATCTCGGGTTCGATCGACGTGGTGGCCGCCGGCCTGTCGATCACCCCTGAACGCGCCGCACGCATTGATTTCACGACCCCCTACTACACGAGCGGCCTCTCGATGCTCGTCCAGAAGGCGAACGCAAAGAAGTTCCAGAAGTTCTCCGACCTTGAGGGTCAGCGCATCGCGGTCCAGATCGGCAACACGGGCGCCGACCGCGCGAAGAGCATCAAGGGCGCGAAGGTCGTCACCTTCAATACGACGAGCGACGCCTTCCTCGACCTCGCCGCCGGGAATTCTCAGGCTGTGATTCTCGACCGTCCGGTGCTCGCCTACTTCCTCAAGCAGCAGGCCGACACGGCGAAGGACCTTGTCATGCAGCCCGTCATCGAAGACGCTCAGCAGTACGGCTTCGGCGTGAAGAAGGGCAACAAGGCTCTGCTCGAAAAGCTCAACAAGGCCTACGCCGAACTCGAAGCTTCGGGAGAAGTGCAGAAGATCTACTCGAAGTGGTTCGCTCAGTAAGCCGGCGAAGGCCTTCTGCAGCTCAGGGCGGGAATTTGAGCTTCCCGCCCACAAGGGGACAGGAACCCGCTAAAATCCCCGGAATTTTGCCCTAACGGCACGAGCAGACAATTCCACACATCTGCCGCGCACCCCTCTCGAACATTTCCCTCAGAGGTTCCCTCAATGGAATTTGACTTTTCGCTGATCACGCACAGTTTCCCGCTTCTGCTGCGCGGCGCCGGCCTCACGCTCGAAATTACGGCGCTCGCCGTGAGCATGGGCCTCGTCCTCGGTCTCATCCTCAGTCTGGCGCAGCTTTCCCGCTCGCCGATTCTGCATTATCCGGCGAAGATCTACGTGGACTTCATCCGCGGCACGCCGCTCCTCATTCAGATCTTCATCATCTACTTCGCGCTCCCGAACATCATCGGCCACCGCATCGACCCCTTCGTTGCGGCAGTGACGGCCTGCTCCCTCAATTCGGGTGCCTACGTGGCGGAAATTTTCCGCGGCGGCATTCAGTCGATTTCCCAGGGGCAGGTTCGCGCGGGACTTTCCCTCGGCATGACGCACGCTCAGACGATGCGCTACGTGGTGCTGCCGCAGGCCTTCAAGCGCATCATTCCGCCGCTCGGCAACGAGTTCATCACGATGCTGAAGGACTCCTCGCTCGTCTCGGTGATCGGTTTTGAGGAACTCACGCGCTCGGGCCAGCTCATCATCGCGGAAACCTACGCGACGATTGAAATCTGGTCCTGCGTCGCGATCATTTATCTTGTCCTCACGCTGTCGATCTCGCGCTTCGTTTCCTGGATGGAAAAGCGCACGAAGATGAGCGACGAACGCTGACCAGCGTAACTCAACTCAGATTCATAAAAAAACGGCCCGCTCGGCTTGCATGCGAGCGGGCCGATGTCTAAAATTCCAAGCTTTCACGGCTCGAGTCTCAACGCTCGTGTCCGCTTGTTCCAGAAAAATTTTCTTTTCATTAGGAAAACCAATGTCCGTTGAATACAAGAAGTCCGAGATTGTTGCCAAGTTCCAGCGCGCCGAAGGCGACACGGGTTCCCCTGAAGTTCAGGTGGCCCTTCTGACGGCCCGCATCAACCACCTTACGGAGCACTTCAAGGTTCACGCCAAGGATCATCACTCCCGCCGCGGCCTGCTTCGCATGGTGTCCCGCCGCCGCAAGCTTCTCGACTATCTGAAGCGCACGGATCTCAATGCCTACCGCAAGCTGATCGACGCGCTCAATCTGCGCAAGTAATCGCGAAGAATTCATTCCCGGACAACGGCCTGCCGAAATCGACAGGCCGTCGTCCTATGTAAAACCCGCCGTTTCCGTTCCGCCCGCCCGAGATTCGCTCCCGCACAGCGCGTTGCGATCCGAAGCCTTTTGAAAATCCTCGAGAGCCTTCCGACCGCAGCGTGCGTTGTCGAAGATTTGCAGACAGCGGCGAACCCCGCGCGAAGCGAGCATCAGAAAGAAACGGCACTTTTCCCTAAAGGAAACTGCTCCATGTCGATGTTCAACAAGATCACGAAGAGCTTCCGTTTCGGCGACCACGACGTCACGCTCGAAACGGGGGAAATTGCCCGTCAGGCCTCCGGCGCCTGCATCTGCCGCATGGACGACACGGTCGTTCTCGCCACGGTCGTCGCGAAGAAGGAGCCGAAGCCCGGCCAGGACTTCTTCCCGCTCACGGTCGACTACATCGAAAAGACCTATGCCGCGGGCAAGATCCCGGGCGGCTTCTTCAAGCGTGAAGGGCGTCCCTCCGAGAAGGAAACGCTCACCTCGCGTCTCATCGACCGCCCGATCCGTCCGCTCTTCCCGGACGGCTTCTACAACGAAGTTCAGGTCATCATTCACGTTCTCTCGGCCGACCCCGCCGTGGATCCTGACATTCCGGCGATGATCGGCGCCTCGGCCGCGCTCGCCATTTCCGGCATTCCCTTCCGCGGACCGATCGGCGCCTGCCGCGTCGGCTACATCGACAACCGCTTCATTCTCAACCCGACCACCGAACAGCTCAAGCACTCGCGTCTCGACCTCGTCGTGGCCGGCACGGAGCGCGCCGTCCTCATGGTTGAATCTGAAGCCGACGTCCTCCCCGAACAGACGATGCTTGAAGCCGTGATGTTCGGCCACCGCGAAATGCAGGTCGTCATCAAGGCGATCAACGAACTCGTCGCCGAAGGCGGCAAGCCCGCCTGGGACTGGCAGCCGCCCGCTCCGAATGAAGCGCTCATCGCCCGCATCGTCGAACTCGCCGACGCCGGACTTCACGAAGCCTATGCGATCCGCTCGAAGCAGGCCCGCATGGAGAAGCTTCGCGCGGTCTACGACAGCGTCGACGCCCAGCTCGCCGCGGATGCGGCCGCTGCCGGCACGGAGCCTGCCGACACGAACGAGGTGCACAACATCCTCTTCGAACTTGAACGGAAGCTCGTGCGCTCGAACATTTTGAACGGCGAACCCCGCATCGACGGCCGCGACACGCGCACGGTCCGTCCGATCGAAATCCGTCAGGGCGTGCTCCCGCGCACCCACGGCTCGGCCCTCTTCACCCGCGGCGAAACGCAGGCCCTCGTCACGACGACGCTCGGCACGAAGCAGGACGAACAGATCATCGACGGCCTCTGCGAAGAAACGCACGAGCGCTTCCTCCTGCACTACAACATGCCCCCGTTCGCTACGGGTGAAACGGGCCGCGTCGGCTCGCCGAAGCGCCGTGAAATCGGCCACGGCCGTCTTGCCAAGCGCGCTCTGAAGGCGGTGCTCCCGTCGGCCGAGGAATTCCAGTACACGATCCGCGTCGTCTCCGAAATCACGGAATCGAACGGCTCGAGCTCGATGGCCTCCGTCTGCGGCGGCTGCCTCTCGATGCTTGACGCGGGCGTTCCGCTGAAGGACTACGTCGCAGGCGTCGCGATGGGCCTCATCAAGGAAGGCAACAAGTTCGCCGTCCTTACGGACATCCTCGGCGACGAAGACCACCTCGGCGACATGGACTTCAAGGTCGCGGGCACCGAAAACGGCGTCACGGCGCTCCAGATGGACATCAAGATCGAAGGCATCACGGCCGAAATCATGCAGGCCGCCCTCGCTCAGGCGCATGAAGGCCGTCAGCACATCCTCGGCCGCATGCACGAGATGGCCGGCGGCGGCGCCAAGGAACTCTCCGACTACGCCCCGCGCATGGTTTCCTTCAAGATCAATCCGGAAAAGATCCGCGACGTGATCGGCAAGGGCGGCAGCGTCATCCGCGCGCTCACGGAAGAAACCGGCACGACGATCAATGTTGAGGACGACGGCACGGTCACGATCGCGAGCCCGGACATGGCCCGCGTTGACGAAGCCCGCCGCCGCATCGAGCTCATCACGGCTGAAGTCGAAGTCGGCCAAATTTACGAAGGCACGGTGACGCGCCTCCTCGAGTTCGGCGCGATCGTCCAGCTTCTGCCCGGCAAGGACGGGCTGCTCCACATCAGCCAGATCGCCAAGGAACGCGTCAACAACGTCTCCGACTACCTCAAGGAAGGTCAAAAGGTGCGCGTGAAGGTGATTGAGGCCGATGAAAAGGGCCGCGTCCGTCTTTCGATGAAGGCGCTTCTGCGCGAAGAGCTCCCGTAAGGAGAAGCTCGTTCGAAGCGCGCCGGCGGATTTGTGACCTGCCGGCGCGCCGCTTCTTCGGCAGGTCTGAGGGCGGCGCTACGCCCTGAAAGCCGTTAAAATGCCGGAGGTTTGAAAATCGGCCGCCCGTGCGGCCGAACTTTTCAGGAGATGATCCGCGTGCGGGAAAAAATCGTTGTCGCCAACTGGAAGATGAACGGCTCGCTCAAGCACTGCCGCGAATGGGCCGCAGGCTTTGCCGAGCTCCCCAAACCCCAGCAGGCGCGCACCGTCGTTTGCGCCCCCTTCGTGTATCTCACGGAGATTGGCCGCCTCATGATGCCGATCGGCATCGAAATCGGGGCCGAGGACGTCAACGAGAATCCATCGGGCGCCTACACGGGCGAGATTTCCGCGGGAATGCTCGCCGACGTCGGCTGCCGCTGGTGCATCGTCGGTCATTCGGAGCGCCGTCAGCTCTTCGGAGAAACGGACAACCGCGTTGCGATGAAGGCGCTTGCCGCCGTGAAGGCGGGGCTGCGTCCGATCGTCTGCGTTGGTGAAACGCTCGCCGAACGCGAATCGGGCGCGACCGAACGCGTCATTCTCCGGCAGCTGACAGCCGTCCTCTCCGTGCTTTCGCCGAAGGATCTCGGCGCCATCGCCTATGAGCCCGTATGGGCCATCGGCACCGGCAAGAGCGCCACGCCGAACGTCGCGCAGGCCGTGCACTCAGCGATCCGCCAGCGCGTTGCGCAGGTGAATGCGGAAGCCGCGCAAACGCTTCCGATTCTGTACGGCGGCAGCGTCAAGCCCGAAAGCGCCGCGTCGCTCTTCGCTCAGGCCGACATCGACGGGGGTCTGGTCGGCGGAGCTGCACTCGACCCCGTCAGCTTCCACGCCATTGTCATGGCCGCGGATGCCCTCCGTTAACTTATACTTGAAAAATTACCCTTCTCATCTAGGGATTCTCAACCATGCATTTCCTGCTTAGCATCGCTCTCGTTCTGCAGATCATCTCTGCAGTCGTCGTGATCGTTCTCGTGCTGATGCAGCACGGCAAGGGGGCCGATCTTGGCGCGGCCTTCGGCAGCGGCGCCTCGGGCTCCGTCTTCGGCGCGACGGGCAGCGCCAACTTCCTTTCCCGCTCGACGGCCATCGCCGCGACGGTGTTCTTCTGCTCGACCATTGCGCTGACGCTCGCTTCGGGAGCGTTCAACGACCGTGGTTCGAAGCCCGCCGGCGGCGTGCTTTCGACGGTCGAACAGACCACGACGACGGGCCAGACGACGCCCGACGAAAAAAAAGTTGAAAAAAATTCCCCCATCGACCAAATTCCGGAGTAGAATATGCCTCCTCTGCTGATGAGTTCCTCAACTCACTAAACAATCAGCAGAGGAAAATTTGCAAGGCCGCGGTCGTGGCGGAACTGGTAGACGCACTACTTTGAGGGGGTAGCGGGGCAACCCGTATGAGTTCGACTCTCATCGACCGCACCACATTTGCTGGGGTATCGCCAAGTCCGGTTAAGGCAGCGGATTCTGAATCCGCCATTCGTAGGTTCGAATCCTACTACCCCTGCCAAGCGGTTGGTCTTGCAATACAATTTGGAAAGTTTTCGCGGTCGTGGCGAAACTGGTAGACGCACTACTTTGAGGGGGTAGCGGGGCAACCCATATGAGTTCGACTCTCATCGACCGCACCACAATTCGCTGGGGTATCGCCAAGTCCGGTTAAGGCAGCGGATTCTGAATCCGCCATTCGTAGGTTCGAATCCTACTACCCCTGCCAGAATTGAAAAGGCTGAGTTTCTAACGGACTCAGCCTTTTTTCTTGAGATGAAGGCCGTCCCGAAGAGGGACGGCGCATCGCTTAGACGAACGTCACTTGAGCGCAGAGGGAAGGATGAGCGACTTCACGTCGACCTTCTTGTCCATCATCCCGTTCTCGACGAGAAACTCCTGATCCTTCGCGAGACTCTGGATGTCCGCATCGGTGAGCGTGTCGTAGAAGTTCGACCACGCGTAGAGCTTCTTCGCATCGTCAACGGTTACGCCCTGCTCCTTCGCGCCGATCTGAAGGGCTTCCTCCTGATGCTCCTGAATCCACTTCAGAGCTGCACGGTTGACTGCGACGACCTTTTCGTAGGCCTCAGGGTAATCAACAGCAAAGGCGCGGCGGACAGTCATGACGAGATTGGGCTCGACCAGACCCTCGCAGGTCGTGATCGTCTTCGCACCCGCTTCGTTCGCCTTGATGATGAGGTTGGCGGCGATGAGAGCTGCATCAACCTTGCCTGCGACGACCGCCGTCATGGCAGCCCCCGGATCCATGTTGATGAATTGAACGTCGTTGATCGTCATGCCTTCCTTCAAAAGTGCGGCGACGAGGAGCTGATGAAGAACCGTGCCCTTCGGCCCTGCGACCTTCTTGCCTTTGAGATCCTTAACGGCGAAGTTCGTGCCCGGACGACCGACCATCGCGAAGATTTCCTTCGGATGCGCAACCCCTGTCGCCACGGCGATGGGATTCCCGGCTCCCGCCGCCATGAGAAGGCTCGCCGTATTCATGACGGCGGAGAAATCAAGATCGCCCGAAGCCATGGCCTGGCCTTGAAGGGCTCCCGAATTGATGACGCGCCACTCGATCTTGACGCCGTCCTTCTCAAAAGCCTTCTCAAGCATGCCCCTTTCCTTCATCACAATGTTCTGAAGATTGAAGGGAGCCTTCACGTAGGTGATTGAGATCGACTTCGGCATGTCGGCGGCGAACGCGGCTGCGCAGGCCGACACGGCGACGGCGGCCATCAGAGTCTTGATGCTGAAATGCATGTTGGGATGCTCCAAAATTTCCGCCGCGCTCGAAATAGGCGCGGCATGCCGCCATTTTAAGTAGGCGGTCTGCCCGAAGACATACGCCAAAAGAAGTGGATCGCCGCCTCTTGCCGAACCTCAGCAGGTCTGCCGGGACTGACGCAGCTTTCGTCTAAACGCACGTCGATCCGTCGGCCGATGTTCTGGCGCTTGGCGTGAAGATTCAGGCGCAGCGCTGCGCAATTTCCGCTTCGCTCTACACATTCCGCCCTCGCGCTTAAGCCGCTCGGCATCATGGCGAGATGAGTCTTCGGCGTTCGGCCGCCGAGCGAGGCCCAGCTAGGGCGGAATCTAATCCGCGCATTCGATAAAGACGATGCGCTCTGGCCAGAAAGCGAGACTGCGCACGGCTTACCTCAGAATATGCGCCTCTGCCTCAGTTGCGGTTGAGCTCGAGCTCGGTATGAAGCGTCCGCTTCCACCAGCCTTCGCGCTCAAGAACGTCGACGTCCGCGGCGTGACTCCCGAGCGTTTCCAGAATGCTGAATTCAAAGTTGGCACGCCCATATTCTCTGTTCTTGCGCAGGAGCCGCATAAGTTCAACGTTTCCTCCGTGTCCGCCAGTCGCCACGTAGCACTGCCAGCGCTGCCAGATGCCGTCCGCACCGTAGGCCGAACCCACATACCGCCGCATCGTCTTTGTGTCCGTAATCAAATAGACGCCTTTTTGGCTCGACAAAGGTCCGATCCAGTCCGTACGGCCGTTTCTGGCGAACGCTTCAAGCTTGCGCAGCGTAACGCCCTGCACCCAAGCAGATCCCGGGAAGGCCTCGCCGCCGTACCGCTCGGGAAGAATCTTCGTGACGCGCAGCTCGCCAGCCACCGTCGGATATCTGACACAGTACATTTTCGAAAGGCCGGGGTCGCTCACGACGACGCGGCCGCAGTAGCGCTGCAGTTCCGGTATGTCTTCACTCCCATAAGCGTCCGATTTCGGCACGCCCGTGTCGGAAACGATTCGCCGCACGCCCGTGAGCAGGTAGTCTCCCGTCGGAAGCTTCATGAGGCAGAGCGCCGTCTGACCCACGCGGAAAAAGCCGCGCTCGCCTCTCCAGGCGAGCCAGCGCGTATTGGCGGCATCGGGATCCTCTACGTAGTCGTCGATGGGATCCACCTCGCCGTTCCACATGTTGAACTTAGCCTTGACCGTGGCCTCGAGCGGAAGACGGAGAAGATCGTTCAGAAGAATGTCATCCGGCATCTTCAGGTTCCTTTCTCTTTTTTGCGATGGTGATTCTGTCGAGAAATTCAGGCGGATCATCCGGATTGAAGATCCGGCCGACAAGTACGGCCTTCCCCGACACTTTGTCGCCGACGTGAAGTTCTTGAAGCCCGCCCTCGACAACTCGGGGATTCACATAGACAACCATCGGAATCCAATCTTCCGAATCATCGGATTCGAGCTCCGCTTCCGAGAGAGGAATCGTGATTCGCAGCAGCATTTCCCCAAAGCACTCAACCTTTTCAAGGGTTGCGATGGTGCCGATAAACTCGCCGGCAGAACTTACGCTCCGGGATTGCGTCCAGTCCGTGAGCAAGCGCCGATCCACGGTTACGAAGAAACCTGCCGGATCGGCATCCGGATGCATCGCCAGAAATTCTGACTTCAGCGATTCGTACGTTTCGCCGCTTCTGACTTCGGTAAAGTCCTCAATATCCACCTTTTGAAGGCTGACTGCCGCGGCAACCACTTCCATCATTCCAGCGGCGGGTAAAGTGCCTGCACGAGCAGTCATGTGACCGACGACATAGGGAAGGAGACACTCGAGCTTGGTTTCCCGAAACGGACTTCGCGGCAAAGGCGTAAAGCGCATCTCGCCCCAAATCGGCGTGCCCTCTCCGTGAACGCGGCATGCCTCGGCCTGAAACTCCCAAACCACTCCAGGCAGAAATGGAATGCCGCAGGTCGTGCTCCGAATCAAAGAAGTCCCCGCTTTTCGGAATTTACGGTAAGTCATCCGAACCAGTTGAGCGCAGCTGAAGTCGGAGCCGGTAGCCTTCGCCGAAACCCGAACGTTGTGGAACCAACCTCCCCAATCTTCCTTCTCGACGGCAAACCCAAAATGCTTCTCCCCCTCGAAGGCGTCATCGAATCCAAGAATCGCCGAAACCGTGTCGGGAGACGGAATCATGGCGGCATCATCATCAGCAGCAGCCGAATCTTCATCCGCGGCTTCTGCGTCGAACGTTTGAACACGCAGAACCGGCATGCCTTCATCATCAACCTCGTGCTTCATTCGCGCTCCTGAGGAAACTAGAGACAGAATCGAACATACAACAGATGAACGTCAAAACTTGACGCCTCTTTGAATCGGATCCAGTCAACGCGCGAGAAGCCGCGCAAGGATCGCCTCCTCGGCCTCGACGACGCCGGCATCCCGAAGATGACGCGGGCGGGACATCGCAAGGGGATAGCGCTCGGCGGCACGCCCTGCTTCAAGAATGAGCACCTCATCGGCCATGCGCACCGCTTCACGCACGTCGTGCGTAATCATGAGCACCGTCATGCGGGCGCGAGCGAGAATTCTCAGGCTTTCCGTCTGCAGCTCCTCTCGCGTCAACGCATCGAGCGCGCCGAAGGGTTCGTCCATGAGGAGGACCTCAGGCTCGCGGGCAAGCGCGCGGGCAAATCCGACGCGCTGCTTCTGCCCGCCCGAGAGCGCGTCCGGATAATCTCCCTCTCGATCAAGAAGTCCGACCAGTTGAAGCACCTCCGCCGTCTTCGCGCGCCGACGCGTCTCGGTTTCGCGCAGCAGCGCAAGCTCGACGTTTTCCCGGACGGTCTTCCATGGAAGCAAGTTCGGTTCCTGGAAAACCATGCCGATGCTCGGGCGCTTTTTCCCCGTGAAGGAAATCTCGCCCGCAGCTTTGGGCTGGAGTCCGGCCACCGCTTTGAGCAGCGTCGTCTTTCCGCAGCCCGAGCGCCCGAGAATGGCCGTAAGGCGCCCCGGCGGCACTTCAAGCGAGAAGTTCGTCAAGGGCTCGCGCCCATTCGGATAACGAACGGCGAGTCCGCGAATCGAAATTCCGGGAAGATCGGGAACTCCAAGAAAGGAAGCACTCGCTTCGCTTGGCAGCTCGAGCGGCTCACGCTTTGGCCGGCGCATGAGGATCCGCTCGGCTGAGCGGCGAAAGAGCGCGTCGCACCCCGTGCCGAGGAGTGCGATCGAGAGAATGCCCACCATGACGACGTCGGTTCGGGCCAAAGCCGAGGCGTCTTCAATAAGGTAGCCGAGACCGGAAGCCGCCGCGATGAGCTCGCTGCCAACCAAGGCTCGCCATGCATAACCGAACCCGAGACGAAGTCCTGTCAGAACCTCAGGAAGAGAGCCGGGAAAAAGAATGTGGCGATTCACTTCGCTTTGCGAAAGCCCGAGCACCTGCGCCAGCTCGCGGTAGTGCGCGAGGACGCGCTTCAATGACGAAAGACTCGAGAGGTAGATAGGGAAAAAGCTCGCCAGAACAACAATGGCAAGCTTGGGCGCCTCATCGATTCCAAGCCACAAAATGAGAAGCGGAATGAGCGAAAGCGGCGGCACGACCCGGAGCGCTTCCAGAAGGGGATCGAGCGTGCGCTCAAGGAGCGGACTGCGGCAAAGCCAAAACGCCAGAGCGAGCGCGCAGAGCGAAGAGATGAGGAAGCCGGCCGCAACGCGCGCCATGGAGCTCGCCGCATGCCTCGCGAGTTCCCCCGTGCAGAGAAGTTCAACGGCGCGGCGCGCCACCTGATCCGGGCCGGGAAGCAGGAGCGGCGGGAAGAATCCCGCCTCGCTCACCCAAAACCAGAGGAGCAGGATCAAGACGGGAAGAATGAAGGACAACGCGTATTTGGACAGTCGATGCATACCGGCCATTTCCACTTGGGCAAATGCGCCGCGAGCGGCCTCACGGCCGCTCGCGCAAACAGGATTCTCGGCGCTCAGCGCGGAAAACGCGCCCTCTCCTCGCGCCGTCCCTCGGCTTAAACCCCGAGGAAAATGAGATCCATGATGAGGAAGGTGGGAACCAAGATGCCGACCGACCAAATCATGTAGCCGAAAAAGCTCGGCATCTTGACCCCACGCTCGTGGCAGATCGAAACCGTCATGAAGTTGGGCGCGTTGCCGATGTAGGAGATCGCCCCGCAGAAAACGGCACCCATCGAAATGGCCATCAGCGTTCGGGCCTCTTCGGTCATGAGCACCGCAGGATCGCCCCCGGCGAGATTGAAGAAGGCGAGGTACGTGGGCGCGTTGTCGAGGAATGCCGAAAGGGAGCCCGTCAGCCAGAAGAACATCGTGTTGTTGTACGTGCCGTCCGCGTGAGAAACGAGCGCGACAAGCGGCGCAAAGACGCCGTCGTGACCGGCACGAAGCATTTCGAGAACCGGCACGATGCAGACGAAGATGCCGAAGAAGAGCTTCGCGACTTCCAAGATCGGATCCCACGTGAAGTGGTTCAATTCGCGCGTCTCCTTCGTCGTGAGCGCGAGCGACGCGCCGGCAGCGCAAAGGAAGATCACGTCGCGCACGATGGATTCAAGTGCAAAGTGCACGCCGAGGAACACGTATTCGACGCCCGGACGCCAGAAGCCCGAAAGAAGCACCGCACCGATGATCACGGCAAGCAGCAGAATGTTGACGCCGCCGTCGATGCCGAAGGCCTTCTTTTCATCGGGCGCCTTGAAGCCGTCCTTCACGTCCTTGGCGTAGCAGACGCCGTCGATCGCAAGGTAGACCGCGAGCAGAATCGCCAACGTGAAGAGCCAGGGCACGAGCAGATGCTCAGCCGTCCAGAAGAAGCTCACGCCCTTCAAGAACCCGAGGAAGAGAGGCGGGTCGCCCAGGGGAGTCAAGGCGCCGCCCACATTCGCCACAAGGAAAATGAAGAAGATGAACGTCTGCATCTTGCGGCGGCGATTGGCATTCGCTTCGATGAGCGGACGGATGAGGAGCATCGCCGCGCCCGTCGTGCCCATGAAGTTCGCCAGCACGGCGCCAAGCGCCAGAAAGCCCGCGTTCACGATCGGACGGCCAACGAAGGTGCCCCGAACGTGAATGCCGCCCGCGACGACAAAGAGCGCGCCGACGAAAATGATGAAGGGCACGTAGTCGGCAAGAAGCACATGAATGACCGCGTCGATCCCGGTCGAGAAGCCGAGAAGCATGCAGAGCGGCACGGCGCAGCAAAGCGCCCAGAAGACCGACACCTTGCCGAAGTGGGCGTGCCAGAAGTGCGGCACGAAAAGCGGGCAGAGCGCAATGCAGAGCAGAATGCCCGCAAACGGAACAGCCCAGCCGAGGCCGAGCGTCGATCCATCGAGCGACGCGGCGCTCGCAAGCGCGGGTGCAAGCGCGAAGCCGGCTGCGGCGGCCGCGCGCAGAGGATTGGAAAGAGACACTTGAAGGCTCCTTTGTTTTTTATGGTCAGGCGCCGGAAGCCCGTCGCCCGCGGTATGTCGGCGGATGTGCGTCGCGAAGGCGTCGTCGCCTCTTGAGGGATCGACCGCTGATGCAGCCGAGGCTTTCCGGCTCCCGATCTCCAGGCGTCTTCGCGATGCGCACCTGTCGGCATGCCGCCCAAACGATTCGGGGCGGTTCGCCAATTTAGAAACATACCCCAAAAAAAGGCGTTCCGTGCGGCGGAACGCCCTCTTTTCGCAGAGTTCAAGTCCGATCGACGGCCGCACCGCCGCAAACGGGCTCTTCGATTCCGAAAACCTGACGAAGGTACTTGAGGTAGCTCTCGTCCTCGCACATGCCCTTCTCCGGCGAATCGGAGATTTTCGCCACGGGCTGACCGTTGCAGGCCACCATCTTGATGACGACGTTGAGCGGCTGCGGACCGCGGTCGTTCATGAGATTCGTGCCGATACCGAATCCCAAGCCTACGCGGCCGTGAAAGCGCCTGAAGAGTTCGAGGATTCTCGGCACCGTGAGCGCATCTGAGAAAATGAGGTTCTTCGTATGCGGGTCGCACTTATTGCGCCGCCAATGCTCGATCATCAGCTCGCCCCAGCGGAAAGGATCGCCGGAATCGTGCCGAGCGCCATCGAAGAGCTTGCAGAAGTACATGTCGAAATCGCGCAGGAAGGGCTCGATTCCGTAGACGTCCGAAAGCGCGATGCCCAGATCTCCGCGGTACTCCTGCGCCCAACGTTCGAAGGCAAAAACCTGACTGTCGCGAAGACGCGGGCCCAGCGCTTGACACGCCTGCAGGAATTCATGCGCCATCGTGCCCATCGGGATCAAGCCGAATGCCTTGGCAAAAAGCACGTTCGACGTGCCGGCGAAGATGGGTCCGAGCCGCGTCCGCATGATGTCGATCACGCGGCTCTGCCAGGCGCGTGAAAAACGCCGTCGCGTGCCGTAGTCCGAAATGTGAAGGTCCTCGCACCCAGGTTCGGTGAGAATCATGCGGATCTTCTCGTCGAGGCGGCGCAGCCCCTCCGCTTCCGGAAGGTCGGGCGCCGTGCGGCGGAAGTACACTTCGTTGACGATCGCGAGCACCGGAATCTCAAACGGGATCGTGTGGAGCCAGGGCCCGCGTATGCAGATCGAAATGCCGCTTTGCCGCGACGGGTCGCGCTCGACCGTGATGTACTTGCGCTTCAGGTGAAAAAGGCTCAGAAACTCGATGTAGTCGGGCTTCATGAAGCGAAGTCCCGCGAGATAAGCGAGCTCATCCTCGCGGAAGTAAAGCCCGCAGAGCGCGTCGATCTCCGCGTTGATTTCGTCAATGAAGGGCGTGAGATCGACGCCGGGCGTGCGGCATTTGAACCGATACTCGACCTCGGCCGCAGGAAACTGATGCAGAACGCACTGCTGCATCGTGAATTTGTAGAGATCGGTGTCGAGAAGCGACTCGATGATCATGTGGAAGCCTCAGTCAAAAGGGAAAAGCGCCGGCAAATCCCGCCCGCTCGAGCGTATCGCGTGCGGCGCGGTAAAGCGCCGTCAGCCTCAGTTCATCCAGAGAAAGCGCATCTCCAGGCTCAGGAAGCAGCCTTGCCAAGCGCTCGTTGAAAGCTTCGCCCCGGTGCCAGGAGAGCCCGGCAAGGAGCGACTCGCTCGCCGGCCGATCGTTGCAGAGAAGAACCATGTCGCAGCCTGAGGCGAGCGCCCTTTCGGCCCGCTCGGCCGGACTGCCGCCCGCAGCGCCCTTCATGGAAAGGTCGTCCGAGAAGACAAGTCCGGGATAGCCGATCTCTCCCCGCAGGCAGTCCTGAAGAAGCGCGGGGGCATAGGTTGCGACTTCTCCTTCAAAGGCTTCATAGGCGATGTGCGCCGTCATGATGGAGGGAAGTTCCAGAGCCAGCTCGCGGTAGGGCTTCATGTCGCGCGCCAACGCCTCGAAGCTGCGCTCGTCGACGGGAAGCTCCGAATGGCTGTCTGCACTCGCCCAGCCATGCCCGGGAAAATGCTTCCCGCAGGCGGCCATCCCCGCCTCGGCCAGACCGCGCATGAATGCCCGCGCGTTTGCCGTCACGCTCTCGGGATCGCGCCCAAGTGCGCGGCTTCCGATGATCTCCGAGCGTCCGTAGTCCAGGTCGAGCACCGGAGCGAACGTAAGGTCGACGCCGCATGAGCGCAGTTCAGCTGCGAGGACGTAGCCCGCCGCCCAAAAGGCGGCGCAGCGCGTCTCTGAAGGAAGTTCGGCAATGCGCGACATGGCGGGCATTTCAGCGAAGCCCTCGCGAAAGCGCTGCACGCGACCGCCCTCGTGATCCACCGCAATGGGAATGCCGGGCCGCACGCCGTGAATCGCCCCGCAAAGCGCGGCGAGCTGCGCAGGATTGCTGTAGTTGCGTGAAAAAAGAATCGCCATGCCGGTCAACGGATGTCTGAGACGGGCTATGTCACCCTCATCGAGCGTGGGTCCGCTCACATCGACCACGACGGGACCGAGCGTACCGGCAATGCGAAGTTTTTCCTGAGAAATCATGCTGTAGGGCCTCCAACGCGACCTTTCGGCATCCGCTCCGCCCGATGGGCGCCGTAAGGCTCGAGCGCCTCTTCGGCTCAAAGCCGATTCAATTCGGCCAAAACCCGCCGCGATCGAAGCGGCTTCGAGCCCAAGTGCCGATTGATCATTTCACGGAGAATATCACGCGCGGTGCGAAGCGGCCGAACGCTTGAAAAATCGAGCCGCAAAAGCGCCTCGACGTCTTCGGGAGCGTAAACGGGCTCGACCCCTTCGGACGATGCGTGCGCAAGCCCGACGAGGGTTCCGTCGCGCACGACCCAGCCCGCAGGGTCAGGCGCCCCCGTCGTCGCAGGAGGCCACCACCCCGAGAGCCGAAGAAGTTCCGCTTCAAATCGCCTCAACGCGCGCTGCCGATCGGCCGACGCCTCCGCCGAAAGCCCTGCCAGCGCCATCACGTAGGCGGGGAGCAGTCCCTCAATCGGATCTTCCCGCACGGTAAGGCGCAAAAGAAGTTCGTTCACGTAAAAGCCCGAGAGAAGCGCTTCTCCGGCAGGCGGCGTCAGGTCGCCCATCCACTCGGCTCTGGCAAGCACCTTGGCTTCGTTTCTCCCGAACCAAGAGAGACGAAGCGGATGAAAGGGCGTGAGCAGTCCCCGCATCTGCGACGATGGGCGCTGAGCTCCGCGTGCAATCAGAAAGATGCGGCCGAAGCGCGCCGTGACGGCATCAACGAGGAGGCTCGTTTCACTCCAGGGCCGAGCATGAAGAACAAATCCGAGTTCGTCCGATACGCGCTTCGGTTCCACGCCCCTGCGCCGAGCGTCGGGCAAAAGCTCCATCGCGTGCAGGATGCGCTCGGCGGCAGCCGCACGTGAAATGACGCCCGCGATCGTGCGCCCGCCCGGACGGCCGCGTTCGGCTTCCGCTTGGGGCTCAACCCTTTCCAATTCTCCATGCGTCGTCATCGGCGAATGACCGCACTCAGTCGTAGCCGAGGGTCTTGAGCGCCTTCACGTCGTCCGACCATCCGCGGCGCACGCGCACCCAGACTTCAAGGTGAAGACGGCGGCCGAGCATCTCCGCAATGTCGGCACGCGCAAGACGCGAAATTTCCCGCAGCTTCGCACCGCCCTCCCCAATGACGATCGGCTTGTGGCTCTCGCGCTCCACGATGAGCGTGGCGACGATCGAAGCCTCTTCGTCCGTTTCCTCCCAACGGTCGATCGTCACGGCCGTACCGTAGGGCAGCTCGTCGCCCAAAAGCCGGAAAGCCTTCTCGCGGATGATTTCAGCGGCGAGAAACCTTGGAGAGCGGTCGGTGTAGAGATCCGGGTCGAAATAGGGAACGCTCTCGGGGAGGAGCTTTTCGACCTCCTCGAGAAGGTCGTCCAGCTGCCGATGCTTTTCGGCGGAAACGGGCACGATCGCCGCAAAGGGATAGCGCTGCATCGACTCGGCCATCATCGGCAGAAGCGCGTCGCGGCTCTTCACGGCGTCCGTCTTGCTCAGGGCGAGAATGACGTTCTTCGCGTCCTTCGGAAGAAGCTTCAGCACCTCCAAGTCGCCCGGGCGCCATCCGCCCGCTTCGACGAGCAGCACGACAGCGTCCACTTCACCCAGAGTTGAACGCACGGAACGGTTCATTCGACGAGTGAGCTGAGTCTTCACCTTCGTCTGAAACCCCGGCGTATCGACAAAGATGAACTGAGCCCTGGGCTTCGTGAGGACGCCGAGCACGCGGTTTCGGGTTGTCTGAGGCTTCTTCGACGTAATCGAGACCTTCTCGCCGATGAGCGAATTGATGAGCGTCGACTTGCCAACGTTCGGGCGACCGATCACTGCCACGTACCCGCATCGAAAGCCTTCGGGCACGGCAGGAGCCGAGCCGCGGCCCGCAGCCCGCAGCATCGCCTCGACTTCTTCTGCAGTTTGCCGCGCAGCTTCACCCGGCTCGACAAGGTTCTTCTTCTCTTCGCTCATCGCTCAACTCTCCCTTCGATCCGATCCAATGCGCTCGAGCGCACGATCGTAAGCCAGCTTGGCCGCGATCTGCTCGGCAGCTCGACGCGAGCCGGCCTGCCCCGTTGTTGTGATGCCGAGCTCGGGAATGCGGCAGCCGCAATCGAACGTGCGGTCGTGTGCGGGACCGCTCGACCCCACGAGAAAATACTCCGGCCGTGCATATCTCTCGCCCTGGAGCAGCTCCTGGAGCATTGTCTTCGGATCCTTGCTGAGCGTCTCAGGGGTAAGCGCCGCAAGCTCCTCATGGTAGACGCCGAGGATGACGCGCTCGGCGGCCTCAAAGCCTCCGTCGCAGAAAACGGCGCCGAAAATCGCCTCCATGGCATCGGCAAGAATCGAGGGCCTCTCGGCTCCGCCCGAGCGCTTCTCCCCTTCTCCCATGAGAAGGAAATCGGCCAGCTCCATCCGGCGGGCAATGCCTGCAAGCATCTTCTCGCAGACAAGGTTTGAACGCACGCGCGAGAGCTGCCCTTCCGTGAAGTGGTCCTCGCGCTTGAAGAGCGCGTTGCCGATCACGCAGTCGAGCACCGAATCGCCCAGAAACTCAAGCCGCTCGTTGTGCTCAGAGGCGAAGCTGCGATGAGTGACGGCACGGCGCAGGAGCTTCGGATTCCTGAACACATAGCCGAAGCGCTTTTGAAGTTCCTCCAAAGCGGAATTCATCCCTTCCTCCTCTTATCGGAAGGACCCGATGCGGGTCATGTCCGAGAAGTTCGCCCAGATGAAAATGGCTTTGCCGACGAGATTTTCGTCGGGGATGAAGCCCCAGTAGCGGCTGTCCTCGCTGTTGTCGCGGTTGTCTCCAAGGCCGAAGTAGTGACCGGGAGGCACCTTGCAGATGAAACCCCGCTCGTTGTAGCTGCAGCTCGGCTCCTTCTTCAAGATGCCCTGCGGCGGAACCCAGCTCGGACGGCGCGGATCAACCGCAATGAGGTGGTTCACGTCGTCGAGCGCTTCGTCGCGTTCGTTCAGCGTGATCAGCGTGTTCTCGTCGACCCAGTCCCGCGGATTCGTCTGCTTTTGCTCGACTCCGTTCACGTAAAGCACCTTGTCGCGGTATTCGATCGTGTCTCCCGGAACGGCAACGATGCGCTTGATGAAGTCGACCGATGTGTCCATCGGGTAGCGGAAAACGACGACGTCGCCGCGCTCGGGCGATCCCGTCGGAATCACCTTCCAGTTGAGCACCGGCAGCCGAACGCCGTAGTCGAACTTGTTGACAAGAATGAAATCGCCGATATGGAGCGTCGGCAGCATCGAGCCCGACGGAATGCGGAAGGGCTCGAAGAGGAAGCTCCTCAAGAGAAAAACGATGAGAATCACCGGAAAGAGCCCGGCCGTGTATTCCAACCACCAAGGCTGACGAGTGAGCTCGGCCTCGAGAGCTTCGCGCGTCTCGCGCACGGCGGAGTCGCCGCGCTCGAGTGCATCGCGGTTCTCGGCATCGAAGCGAGCGAGGGCGGCTTGAGCGCGGCGCGCGCGCTCGGGAGCGAACCGACGACGGTCGGCGATCCAAAAGAGCCCCGTTGCCACCGTGAGGATGAAGAGGATCAATGCAAAATTCATGTGGGCGTCCCCGATTACTTCTTCTCGTCCGTTTGGAGAATGGCCAGGAAGGCTTCCTGCGGGATCTCCACGGAGCCGACCTGCTTCATGCGCTTCTTGCCCGCCTTCTGCTTTTCAAGAAGCTTGCGCTTGCGGGTGATGTCGCCGCCGTAGCACTTCGCCAGCACGTTCTTGCGGAGCGCCTTCACGTTCTCACGCGCAATGATGTTCGCTCCGATCGCCGCCTGAATGGAGACCTCGTACATTTGACGGGGGATGAGCGTGCGCAGGCGCTGCACGAGCTCACGGCCGCGGAAGACGGCGTTCGAGCGGTGCATGATCGCCGAGAGCGGGTCGACTCGGTCGCCGTTGATGAGGATGTCGACGCGGACAACATCCGAAGCGCGGTACTCCTTGAATTCGTAATCCATCGACGCGTAGCCGCGCGTGAGCGACTTCATGCGGTCAAAGAAGTCGAGCACGATTTCGGCGAGCGGCAGATCATAAGAAAGGTGCACTTGACGGCCGTGGTACGCGAGGTTCGTCTGCACGCCGCGCTTTTCTTGACAGAGCTTCATGACGGCGCCCACGTACTCGTTCGGCACGAAGATCGTGACCGAATCAATCGGCTCGCGGATTTCATCGATCTTGTCGACAGGCGGCAGCTTCGAGGGATTTTCAACCTGCACAACCTCGCCGTTCGTGAGCAGCACCTCGTAGACGACGCTCGGCGCCGTCGTGATGAGCTCCATGCCGTACTCACGCTCGAGACGCTCCTGAACGATGTCCATGTGCAGGAGCCCGAGGAAGCCCGCGCGGAAACCGAAGCCGAGAGCCTGGGAAACTTCCGGCTCGAATCGAAGCGCCGCGTCGTTGAGCTGCAGCTTCGTCAAGGCGTCGCGAAGCGCGTCATACTGATTCGACTCGACGGGATAAAGGCCGGCAAAGACCTGCGGCTTCACGGCCTTGAAGCCGGGAAGAGGCTCGGAAGCCGGGCGCTGAGCGAGCGTCACGGTGTCGCCCACGCGCGCATGCTTCAGTTCCTTGATGCCGGCCACGATGAAGCCCACTTCGCCTGCCGAGAGCTTCTCGCGCGTGCGGCTCTTCGGCGTGAAGACGCCTACCTGTTCAACCAAGTGCACGGCCTGAGTGGCCATGAGCTTAATTTTGTCCTTCGGACGGATCGTGCCGTTCACCACGCGCACGAGCATGACGACGCCCACATAGTTGTCGAACCAAGAGTCGATGATGAGCGCCTGAACGGCCGCATCGGGATCTCCCTTGGGAGGAGGCACGTCGCGCACGACCCGCTCGAGAATTTCGTCGATGCCGAGGCCCGTCTTCGCCGAGCAGCGCACGGCGTCCGTGGCGTCGATCCCGATCACGTCCTCGATTTCTTCGCTCGCTGCATCAGGATCGGCGCTCCCGAGGTCCATCTTGTTCAATACTGGAATCACCTCGACGCCAAGGTCGATCGCCGTATAGCAGTTCGCCACCGTCTGCGCTTCAACGCCCTGCGTCGCGTCGACGACCAGGAGCGCGCCTTCACAGGCCGAGAGCGAACGGCTCACTTCATAGGAGAAGTCGACATGCCCCGGGGTGTCGATGAGGTTGAGCTCGTAGACGTTGCCGTCCTGAGCCTTGTACTTGAGCGCCGCCGTCTGCGCCTTGATCGTAATGCCGCGCTCGCGCTCGAGATCCATGCTGTCGAGCACCTGCTCGCTCATCTCGCGGTCGGAAAGACCTCCGCAGCGCTGGATCAGACGGTCGGCGAGCGTGGACTTGCCGTGGTCGATGTGGGCGATGATCGAAAAATTTCGAATGTTCTGCATCGTCGAATGTATGGGTTGGCGTCGAAAGGTTCATCTGCGCTTCGGCGGCGCGGCTCCCGCGCACGTGCGCTCTTGTTGGAACCGAAGTCGACGCCGTTGGCGCCGCCGCAGCGTCCGGTTCGAGGAGCGCGATCTCTGTCTTCGCGCTCCCGGGAGAACCGGTGCATGCATCTCCCGCAGGAGACGAAAAGCTTCAAAAACGAGGAGCAACGCGCGTTGTGGGGCGTTCGTCCTCGGAACCCGTCATTTTAACAAAGCGGATCGGCCGCCCTCATCGGACAGCCGATCCTTTGGCGAGCGGGCTAGCGAGACCCGCGGATTTTTATGTGCAGTGACTTACTTTGAAGTCGCCGCTCCGATTCCGGCAATGCGGCCGAAGGAAAGCGCATCTGGAATCGCATTGGCGCCGACGCGGTTCTTGCCATGCAGACCGCCCGTCACTTCACCAGCAGCCCAGAGACCGGGAATGGGCTTGCCGTCCTTGCCGATCACCTGAGCCTTTTCATTGATCTGTATGCCGCCCATCGTATGGTGGACGGAGGGCGAGCGATGAACCGCATAGTAGGGACCTTCATCCAGCGTCACGTCCTCCATGAAGGCGGCACGCCCGAACTGCGGGTCTTTCTGCGTGCGGCACATTTCGCGCCACGCTTCCACCGTCTTCTTCAGCTCGGCGGGATCGCAGCCGATGAAGGGAGCGAGTCCTTCGATCGTGTCGGATTTCGCGATCTTGCCCTGCTTAATGAGGTCGGCGACGAGGAGACCGTACTTGTTGAGGCCCTTGTCGTCGATCTGCGCATTCGCTTCAGTCGTGATCCAGAAAAAGTCTCCCTGCGGCTGCGCGAGAATCGCCTTCACGAGATTGTCGCGGCGCTCGAGCTCGTTGACGAACCGCTTCCCTTCACGGTTCACGTACATGCTCGTTGCCTGGCCGACCAGAGTCGAAGTGACGCCCGTTTCCGGGTCGCCGATGAGCAGCTGGATGTACTCCATGCCGACCAGATTGGCGCCCACCTTCTCAGCCATCCGGATGCCGTCTCCGGTAATGGCCGGCGAATTCGTCGTCGGGAACTTTTCATCGAGAATGCCGTTCCAGAGCTTGTCATATTTCATGCGCATTTCGACATTCGCGCCGAAGCCTCCCGAAGCGATGACCACGCCCTTCGTCGCGTCGATCTCGATCGTATTGCCGTCCGCATCCACGGCCTTGACGCCGGCGACGCGCGAGCCGTTGATCATGAGTTCGTTCGCGCGGGTCTGCATGAGGTATTCGACCGGATAGTGCTTGTCTCGGATCGTTGCCTCATAAGTCTGGATGAATCCGAAGCCGGACTTGAAGTTAGCCGCATCGTGCGAACGCGGCCAAAGCGCACCCACGTACTGAGACGAATAGTCGTGCCACTTGAAGCCCATCTCGGCAAGATGCTTCGCGGTGACGGGCGCGAGCTTGCAGAGTTCGTAGACGAGATTGATGTCCGCCGCATAGTCGCCCGCCTTGAAGGTCTGAATCGCGTGGTATTCGGGCGAATCGAAGACGCCCTTCGCTCCGGACTTCTCGTAGGCGGCAAACTGATCGCGAACCTTGTCGAGAAGCGCCTTGTGTGCTTCATTCTTCGGCGTTTCAGCAACCATAGCGCGAACCATGGCCTTTTGCGCTTCAGTCATCACATGCCGGCCTTCGAGTTCCGGATCGGCAAAGTTGTAGCCGCCCCCGGCGCGCATCGTGTTGCCGCCGAGCGAGGCCGTCTTCTCGATGACGATGACGGTGGCGCTGTTCTCTGCCGCGCCTACAGCGGCGGAGAGACCCGCCCCGCCCCCGCCGATCACGACGACGTCTGCCTTTTTGCGGATCACCTTCCCGGAAGTTTTCTTTACGGGAGCGAGGAGCGCCGCAAGATCAAGATCGGCCTGTTTTGCGCAATCCTGCGCTGCGGCGAGAATCGCCTTCGACGTAAAGGTTGCCCCTGTGAGCGAGTCGATCCCGAGCGGCTGGTGCCTCACGAGCTCCGACGGAAGAATACGGATGGCCGAGTCGGCGATCCCGATCGTTTCCTTGTTTTCTCCCACTTCGAGCTTGGAGATCTTTCCCGCGTCGTCCACCGTCATCGTCACGCTCACGGGACCGTTGTGTCCCTGCGCCGTTGCCGTATAAGTGCCGGGCTTGGCCGCCAATGCGCTTCCCGCAGCGAGTCCGAACGCGGCGCACACGGCAGCGGAGATCAACTTGGCATGAACTTTCATATTTCCTCCTTCGGGTTGAAAGCCTTCGAGCTCATCCTAATCGGAGGCGCAACCTATAAAAAAGGTCCAGAATTTATAGAAAATAAGTGCCAGATTCCCCGATTTGCCCGTCTCGTCGGATTGCACCTTATGTCGAAAAAAATCAACAGGACCGAACGGCTTGCCATAGAACTCGTCAAACGCCTGCGTTCTGGCATCTACAGCGACGGCCGGCTCCCCTCGCAGCGCCGCTTGGCGGAATATTTCGGCGTCTCCCGCAATACGGTCGTCAATGCGCTCGCTCGACTTGAGGCGGACGGTTGGATCGCGACGTGCGAGCGGCGGCGCGCTTCCCTCACGCCGCCTGACTTCGCCTTCGCCCGCAGACTGAGCGCCTTTCTCTCGGGAAGCGATTTTCGCCCTCCTCTCATGAACGACGCCTTCGGTCGTCAAGACTCCCAAACGCAAGATCCGACTGAATCCATTGACCTGGCGCGGCTCTGCCACGAACACTGGGACGACCATATTCAGTTCGACATTGAGAACGCGGCGGTGCAACGGGCCATGGCACGCATCCGCCGCGGCGAAAGCGACATTTACCGCACGACGGGCGTCGAGCAGCTCAAGGCCGCCATATGCCGGTATCTGAGGCGCTTCGAGATTGCGGCCGGACCCCATCAGATCGCGATCATCTCGCGCAGACTCCAGGCTTATCGTGCCGTTTCTGAAGTTCTCCTTGGCCCGAAAATCGAAATGTGGGCTCCTGAACTGTCGCTCGTGCGCTTTTACGGAGTGGCAGAGCGTCATGCGGCCAAAAGACGGTACCTCGAGATGGATGTCGATGGCCGGATTAATTTCGACGCGATGCTTTTTTCGAAGCGGCCCAAGGTCGTTTTTCTCGAACCAACGCGGCAAAAGCCGACCGGATCCAGCCTGTCGATCGAAGAGCGGCGTCAGCTCGTCGACGAAGCTCGGCGGTCAAGGACCTTCATTTTCGAAGATGCCTACTGCGAGCTTCTTTACGAAAATCACCTGCCCTTCATGGCGTCCTTTGATCCAAAGCTTGAATCCGTCATCCATCTTGGAGCCATCCCGACCTGGCTCACTCCGATCGGCGGATTCTCATTCATCCTCGCTCACGAGCGGATCATTGAGCTCTTGAGAGCCTCAGCGCGACGAGACTACCTCAACCCGGAATTCCTCACGCAGCTGACGGCCCTCGAACTCCTCGAATCGGACGGGCTCGACGAGATGCTCTGGCGATTCCACGCATTTCACCGCCGCAGACTGCGATTCGTCGCCGAAATCCTCGCCCGCGATACGGGCGAATACGCACGTCCTGTACTTCCCGGGAGCTTCGGCTGCGTCTGGCTTCATTTCGACGCTGCGGACATCGGCGCGCTCTACCGCGCACGGCGAGGCATCGACTTTCAGCCCGGATGGTTCTACGGAGAGTCCGCTCGGAGCTGCCGGCATGTGCTCATACGCTACACCATGCCCGAAGCGGTCTTTGAAGAGGGCATGGCGCGCTTCGGCGCACTCTGCCGCTCAGTGCTTGGATAAAACACGAGCAAACGCAACGGCGAGGTTCGATTCACGCACGTTCGAACAACGGTCCTTTTGAAGGCAAGCGCGCCTCCCCAAAAATTCGGAAAGGCGCGCCGAGGGCGGCCGCAGCCGCCCGATTTTTGCTCGGAAGGCTCCTGAATCAGCCTTCAAAGCGCTTGTAGATCACGGTCGAATTCGTCCCGCCGAAGCCGAACGAGTTCTTCATCGCCGCGCGGATCTTCATCGGGCGCGCTTCGTTCGCGCAGACGTCGACGTCGCACTCCGGATCCTGATTGAAGACGTTGATCGTCGGGGGCGAAACCTGCTCGGCGACGGCCATCACCGTGAAGACCGATTCGACGCCGCCAGCGCCGCCCAAAAGGTGCCCCGTCATCGACTTCGTCGAGTTGACGACAAGGTGACGGGCGTGGTCGCCGAAGACTTCCTTCACCGCCTTCACTTCGTTCACATCGCCCACCGGAGTCGACGTGCCGTGCGCATTGAGGTAGTCGATGTCATCGGGATTCATGCCGGCATTGCGCAGCGCCATGCGCATGCAGCGCGCGGGACCGTCGGTCGAGGGCGTTGTGATGTGATAGGCGTCGCCCGAGAGGCCGTAGCCTGCGACTTCCGCGTAAATGTGCGCGCCGCGCGCAAGCGCATGCTCAAGCTCTTCGAGCATCAGCACGCCTGCGCCTTCGCCCATGACGAAGCCGTCGCGGTCCTTGTCGAAGGGGCGCGAGGAGGTCTTCGGATCGTCGTTGCGGCGGGAAAGCGCGTGCATCGCGTCGAAAGCACCCATGGCGAGCGGGTGAATGGTGGACTCGCAGCCGCCCGCAATCATTGCCGTCGCATCGCCGCGGCGGATGATGTGCATCGCTTCGCCGATCGCATGCAGCCCCGTCGAGCAGGCCGTCACGTGCGCGATGTTCGGCCCCTTCAGGTTCTTCATGATGGCGAGCTGGCCGCCCGTCATGTTGATGATGCTGCCCGGAATCATGAAGGGAGAGATGCGGCGCGGGCCGCGCGTATTGAGCGCGTCGTGGTTCGCGCAGATGAGCGGAATGCCGCCGATGCCGGCGCCGATCGCCACGCCGATTTCCGGGGCGAACGCTTCGGTGACTTCGATGCCGGAATCTTCAAGCGCCATGATGCCTGCCGCGACGCCGAGATGCACGAAGCGGTCGAAGCGGCGCACTTCCTTCACGCCGAGGTACTTGGAAGCGTCGAAGTCCTTCACTTCACCCGCGATCTGGCTGCCGAGGATCGAGGCGTCGAACCTCGTCACCTTGTCGATGCCGCTCACGCCGGCGAGCGCGGCCTTCCAGCTCGTCTCGAGATCATTGCCGATCGGCGAAACGATGCCGAGACCGGTCACGACGACACGTCGAGTCATATGTTGCTCCTTTGCAGCCGGCTCCGAAATGGACAAACCGGCATGAGAGTGGAGAGCGAGGCCCTCCGTCCGATTGATCTTGCGGCGAAAGCGGATGCGGATCCAGCTTCCGTCCGGGTGCTCCATCTTGCGGCCCGAATGGGGCCGGCGCAGGGGATCCGCCAATCGGACTAGCGCCGAGTCGGGATCTTTCCGCAAGCCCTGATACACCAATGGGATCCGCCGCAAGAGCGAATCCCATTGTTAAGCGCCTCAATCCGCAAGGGGCCGAGGCGCCCCGCTCGTCCGAACCGAGCTCGGTCGGACGGCTTTCAACATTACTTGTTGACGGCAGCCTTGACGAAGTCGATGGCCTGCTGAACCGTACGGAGGTTTTCCTGTTCCGTATCCGGGATTTCGATGCCGAAGGCATCTTCGAGGGCGAGCGACATTTCAACCGTCGTGAGGCTGTCGGCGCCAAGATCTTCGATGAAGGAAGATTCGTTCTTGATGTCTTCTTCCTTGATGCCAAGCTGTTCAGCGATGATCTTCTTGACCTTGAGTTCGATTTCGTCCATTTTGCAAACTCCGCAATGGGTTGAGTTTCTTATTTTGTAAAACACCCCGTTGCCAAAGGAGCATTAGGGTTGAAGCGCGTGCGGACAACTTCGCCGCACGATCACACGGATGAACGTCGGCGCCTTTGGGCGCCGACGGGGTCTGACTCCGTAGATCCGAGAGATTTTATCAGACGCCTAGCCGCTTTTCGACTGCGGATCACCCCATAAACATGCCGCCGTTCACGTGCAGCGTTGTGCCCGTCAAATAGGCTCCGGCGTCGGACGCGAGAAAAACGCAGGCATTGGCGATGTCATCCGTTTGGCCGAGTCGGCCGAGAGGAATGTTCGCGAGGAGCGCCGTCTTCTGCTCGTCCTTCAGGACCTTCGTCATGTCCGTGTCGATGAAGCCCGGGGCAATGCAGTTCACGGTGATGCCGCGGGAGCCCACCTCGCGCGCGAGCGCCTTCGACATGCCGATGACGCCCGCCTTGGCGGCCGCATAGTTGACCTGACCGGCGTTGCCCATCGCGCCCACCACGGACGAGATCGTGATGATTCGGCCGAAGCGGGCCTTCATCATCGGACGCATCACGGCGCGCATCAATCGGAAGGCGGCCGTGAGGTCGGTGTCGATCACTTCATCCCACTGCTCGTCCTTCATGCGCATCAGGAGCGTGTCGCGCGTAATGCCGGCGTTGTTGACGAGGATGTCGATTCGGCCTTCGCTCTCCACGATTCCGGACACCGCAGCCGCGCAGGCTTCGCCGTCGCAGACATTGAGCGCAATGCCGCGGCCGCAGCCCCCGAGCGCATTGATGCGTTCGGTGATGCGCTGCGCGCCCTCTTCGCTTGTCGCCGTGCCGATCACGCACGCGCCCGCACGCACGAAGGCTTCAAGGATCGCCGCGCCGATGCCGCGGCTCGCGCCCGTAATAAGCGCCGTGCGCCCGGCAAGCGCGTCGGCGGCAAAGATCATCTTTTCCATAGATTTACTCCTCTTTGATCTCTTTAAGTTCGGCGAGCGCCGCTTCGAGCTGTTCGGCCGTCGCAATGCCGAGCACGCGGATTTCCGGCGCAATGCGGCGGATGAGGCCCGCGAGCACCTTGCCCGGTCCGCATTCGACGATGTGCGTGACGCCTTCGCGCTTCATGCGCTCGATCGTCTTCACCCACTGCACGGGCGAGCAGGCTTGACGCGAGAGCGAATCGCGAATGCCGTCCGGGGTCGCGTGCGCGTTTGCGTCGACGTTCGCGATGACCGGCACCTTCGGAATGGTGATCTTCACCGTGCAAAGCTTCTCGGCAAGCTTTTCGGCGGCCGGCTTCAAGAGACTCGAATGGAAGGGCGCCGAAACCGGAAGCATCACGGCTCGACGGCATCCTTTTGCCTTTGCGGCTTCCACGGCGCGCTCAAGCGCAGCCTTTTCACCTGCGATGACCACCTGTCCGGGCGAGTTGAAGTTCACGGCTTCAACGACCCCGCCCTCAGACGCAGCTTCACGGCACGCTGCCAGAACATCGGCATCCGAGAGCCCGATGATGGCCGCCATGCCGCCCACGCCGACAGGAACGGCGCTCTGCATGGCTTCGGCACGAAAACGCACGAGCTTGACGCCGTCCTCGAGCGAGAATGCCCCTGCGGCGCAAAGCGCCGAGTACTCTCCGAGCGAATGGCCCGCCATCACTGCTGGAACGGGACCGCCCGCAGCACGCCAGGCGTTCCAAAAAGCGACCGAGGTCGCCAGCAGCACCGGCTGCGTGTTGACCGTAAGCCCGAGCGTTTCCGCCGGCCCCTCGGCGATGAGCGCCTGCAGGTCCTGTCCGAGCGCGGCCGAAGCCCGCTTCATCGTGTCTTCAACGGCCGCGTTGCCTGCGTAGCCCGCAAGCATGCCGACCGACTGGCTTCCCTGTCCGGGAAAAACAAATGCAATGCGCATAGCGATTCTTTGGTTGTATTCGATTAAGAAAGAGGTGATGGTGAGTCTACCAACGAACGAGGGCTGAGCCCCAGGCCATGCCCGCACCGACGGCTTGCAAAAGCACGAGACCGCCCTTCTGGATCATGCCCGCCTCGACGGCGGCATTGAGTGCGAGGGGCACCGAAGCGGCCGATGTATTCCCGTGCTCCGCAACGGTCTTCACCATTCGTTCGTCGGGAATTCCAAGCTTCTTCGCCACCATCGTCATGATGCGCAGGTTGGCCTGATGCGGCACGAAGAGCGCGACATCCTCCGTGCGCACGCATGCGAGCCCGGCAACTTCCCGCGCCGAATCGACGAGACCTTCGACCGCGAGCTTGAAAACCTGTCGGCCATCCATCCGCACGAAGGGATCGCCGGCAAGATGCCCATGGTCCATATGAGCGGTGAGGCCGAGAACCTTTTCGTTCTGACGGCCGTCGGCATACATGCGGGCGGCAAGAATGCCCGGATCGGCGGAGGTTTCCAGAACGACCGCGCCCGCACCGTCGCCGAAGAGGACGCACGTCGAACGGTCGTCGAAATCGATCACTCGGCTCATGACTTCGGAACCCACGACAACGGCTCGGCGGTAGGGACCGGCGCGAAGCATGGCGTCCGCGGCATTAAGCGCGTAGATGAAGCCCGCACAGACGGCCTGCACGTCGAAAGCCGCGCAGCCGGCAGCGCCAAGCTCGGCCTGCACGCGTGCGGCCGTCGACGGGAACACCATGTCAGGAGTCGTCGTCGCGACGATGAGGAGGTCAATGGACTCCGCGGAAACTCCCGCCCGATCCAGCGCCTGCCGGGCCGCCTTCAAAGCGAGCGATGTCGTCGTTTCACCCTTCTCAGGATCGGCGAAGCGACGCTCGGCGATGCCGGTGCGCGTTCTGATCCATTCGTCGTTCGTTTCAATGCCCTTCTGCGCGAGCTCACGGGCCAGATCGTCGTTCGTGACGCGCCGCTCAGGAAGCGCTGCGCCCGTCGCGAGGATTCGAGAATACATGGATGTATGATCCTTACTTGTTGATGGCGCCCACATATTACAACGGTCGTTCCGTAAAAACCCGCGTGGAAAATGCGAATTTGGCCCCATCGGACCCTAGGAGGGCAGATAAAAAAAAGGGGAACCATTTCAGGTTCCCCTCTTTTTCTTCCGCTGTGCTCTTCGTCTCAGCTTCACGCTCAAGAACTCGATTCGACCGGCTGAGGTTCGTTCACTTACCGTCGCCGTGGGGCTCGCGCAACAGCAGCATCGCTGCTCGTCTTGGCTCGTCCCGGACCTTCGGCCTTTTCGGATTCGACTTCTCTGGGCGTTCAAGCGTCTTGCTGAAGGAACGCCAGCATCAGGCAATTATTCGTCGGCCTTCGTCTGGATGACCTTCTTGCCGCGATAGAAGCCGGTCGGGCTGATGTGGTGACGGCGAACGATTTCACCCGTCGTCGGTTCGACCGCGGTCGGCGGATTGGTCAGAAAATCGTGAGCGCGACGATTGCCGCGGCGAGCGGGCGACTTCTTATTCTGCTGAACAGCCATGGTTAAAACCCCACGCAAAGAACGAGTTCTGTTATCGGAACGCCGCGGCGAGCACTCGTGCAACTGCGCGCGCGGTCATGATCTAACTTGCCGGTTTTGCCCGGCAGTGAATTGGAGATTTTAGCAAAACGCCGATTTTTTCTCAGCTGATTGCGTCAATTTCTTCGACGAATCACAAGAAAAAAGGGACGACGCTTCGGCCTTCCCCCATTCAACTCAACAAGTTTTGGAGCGGGAGACGAGTCTCGAACTCGCGACCTCAACCTTGGCAAGGTTGCGCTCTACCAACTGAGCTACTCCCGCACGCCTCGACGACGCGCGGACTTGAAGAAAAGTCCGTGGAGCGGGAGACGAGTCTCGAACTCGCGACCTCAACCTTGGCAAGGTTGCGCTCTACCAACTGAGCTACTCCCGCATCGCGTGGTGCGAAGAATCCGAATTATACCGAAGCGGCATTGAATGTCAACCGTCTTCTTTGAAATTCGAGCATGGTCCCGGGAACGGGAGTCGAACCCGTACGCCTAAAGATCGGCGGCGGATTTTAAGTCCGCTACGTCTACCAGTTCCGTCATCCCGGGACCGATCCGCATTCGCAGAAAAAAGGGGGAAACCTTCGCTTCCCCCTATTCTCTTTGGAATTCTGGAGCGGGAGACGAGTCTCGAACTCGCGACCTCAACCTTGGCAAGGTTGCGCTCTACCAACTGAGCTACTCCCGCGTTCTCTGTGGAGGCGCGAGGCGGAATCGAACCGCCGTAAACGGATTTGCAATCCGGTGCATGGCCACTTTGCTATCGCGCCGCCTTTTCATCAGTGGAGCGGGAGACGAGTCTCGAACTCGCGACCTCAACCTTGGCAAGGTTGCGCTCTACCAACTGAGCTACTCCCGCACTGAGAAGACGAATTCTACCGAAATCTGTCCTCATGTCAAGTCCAGAGCTGGAAATTTTGCTTTTCTTCTGAAAAAAAGGACGCAGCTCCCAGCGGAGCCGCGTCCTGTCGATCAGGCCAAGTCGGGACAAGACGCCCCGACTGTTCCTTCCTAGCGTCTTCTATCTATCAGAAGAGAGCGCAAGCGAGGAAGCCGAGCGCCACGCTGAAGACGATGGCGATCAAGCCGGGAAGGAAGAAGGCGTGGTTGAAGACCCACTTGCCGATGCGCGTCGAACCCGTGTCGTCCATCTGGACGGCGCCGAGCAGCGTCGGATAGGTCGGGAGCACGAAGAGCGCGCTCACCGCGGCGAAGGTCGCCACCAGCATGTAGGAGTCGCCCGGATTCGCCGAGGTAATGCCGAGAGCAGCAACCACAGCCGGCGTGATGGCCTTAGCGGTAGCAGCCTGCGAGTAAAGGAGCATCGCGGCGAAGAAGAAGACGACCGCAAGCAGCGCCGGGTAGTTCGACACCGTGCCCGCAGCGAATTCCTTGATCTCGTTCGCATGACCCGAAACGAACGTGTCGCCGAGCCAGGCCACGCCAAGAACGCAGACGATGGCAACCATGCCGCTCTTGAAAACGCTCGAATCCGCGATCTTGCCGAGTTCGATCTTGCAGAAGACCGTAATCAGCATGCCGACGAGGAGCATGAGACTCATGATCGCAGCGTCGCGGCCGACGATTACATTCTTGATGAGGCCAACGGCAGGCGAAATCGCCGAAGCGTAGAGAACAACGGCCAACACGCCCACGAGGAAGATGCCGACCGAGCGCTTCGCATAGGGCTTGAGCTCGCTCGTCGAGGCGCCCGTCACGGCCTTCACGAGGCCCTTGGCGAGGCGATCCTTGTAAACCGGGTCGCTGTCAAGGTCCATGTTCGAAATGAGGCTCATCACGAAAGCGGTCAGCATGCAGCCCGCAAAGGTCGTGACAATCCAGATGCCGAGCAGCGCGGGGTAGCTCCAGCCGAGGGGTTCGAGAACGCCCGACATGTAGATCACGGCCGCCGAAACAGGCGAAGCCGTAATGGCGATCTGCGAAGACACCACAGCGATCGAGAGCGGCACGCAGGGGCGGATCTTCTGTTCCTTGGCAACTTCCACAATGACCGGAATCATCGAGAAGGCCGTGTGACCCGTGCCAGCGAAGATCGTCAGCATGTACGTCACGATCGGTGCGAGATAGTTGATGTGCTTCGGATTGCTGCGAAGAATGCGCTCTGCAATCTTGACGAGGTAGTCAAGGCCGCCGGCAAGCTGCATGGCGGAAATCGCAGAAATCACCGAGGCAATGATGAGGATCACGTCCCAGGGAATGTTGCCCGGCTTCATCCCGAGGAAAAGTCCGAGCACGAGGACGCCGGCGCCGCCGGCATAGCCGATGCCGATGCCGCCGAGACGGACGCCCAGAAAGATCGCGCCAAGCAGCACGATAATCTGAAGGATAACCATGATATCCATGTCAAACTCCGATGGATTGAGATGCTTTAAAGACCGCGGCTCCACTCGGGGCGGGCGCCTCGAGTCTTCAAAACGTGTGTTTTCCGACTTATGTCTATTCGCCGGAGGAAGATTGTTGCGGTTCTATATCCGGAGTGTTTGAGGGTGACTCCTCCGTCCCGCGTGGTCCCCTTAGGGACCGACGGGACGGAACCTTCGGTAAACCCGCCCCGTGAGGGGCAGATTCTACCGAAGCATTAGTTCGAAAGCATGAGTTACTGCTCGAACTTCGGGTTAATCAGGTTCTCGTACGTGAAGATTTCATCCCACTGTTCCTGGGTGATCATCTTCTTCTCTTCGACGAGAAGCTGATGGAGCGACTTCCCGGTGAGGAAGCCTTCACGCGCGATGTTGGCGCAGGGCTTGTAGCCGAAGTGCGGCTTAAGGAGCGTGATGATGCCGAGAGAGCCCATCACGAGATCCTTCGTATGTTCGGCATTGACGACAATGCCGTCGACACACTTTTCACGCAGCGCGTTGCAGGCGTTCGTGAGCACCTTCATCTGCATGTAGAGCGCAAAGGAAATCACCGGTTCCATGACGTTCAGCTCGAGCTGGCCGGCCGAAGCGGCGAGCATGACCGTCGTGTCGAGACCGATCGCGAGGAAAGACGCCTGATTCGTCACTTCCGGGATGACCGGATTGACCTTGCCCGGCATGATCGAGGAGCCCGGCTGGAGCTGCGGCAGGACGAGCTCGGACAGACCCGTGCGCGGACCCGACGCGAGGAGACGCAGGTCGTTGCAGACCTTCGTCAGCTTGACGGCGAGGCTCTTGCAGGCGGCAGAGAGACCGACATAGGCGCCGCAGTCCGAAGTCGCCGCGATGAGATCTTCGCTGTTGACGAAGTCGATGCCCGTAAGCTCGGCGAGCTTCTTCACGGCGAGCGCCGGATAGTCCGGATGGGCCGTCACGCAGGTGCCGATCGCGGTCGCGCCGAGATTGACAACCTTCAGATGCGCCTGAGCTTCCTTGATCACCTTGATTTCGTCGGCGATCGTGAAGCCCCAGCCATGGAATTCCTGGCCGAAGGACATCGGAACGGCATCCTGCAGGTGGGTGCGGCCCATCTTCAGAACGTTCTTCGTCTCTTCCGCCTTCTTGTAGAAGGAGCCGACGAGCGCTTCAACAGCCTTCAAAAGCTCGTTCGAACGCAGGAGGAGCGAGAGGTGCAGGGCGGTCGGATAGGTGTCGTTCGTCGACTGGCCGAAGTTGGCATGGTCGTTCGGCGAAACCTTCTTGTCGCCCTTCTCAAGGCCGAGATGTTCGCAGGCGAGGTTGCTGATCACCTCGTTGCAGTTCATGTTCGTCGACGTGCCGGCTCCGCCCTGAAGCCAGTCCGTCACGAACTGATCGCGGTACTTGCCCTCAATCAGCTGGTCGCAGGCCCAAACGAGCGCGTCGGCAACGTCGGCCGGAATCGTGCCCAATTCCTTGTTGGCGAGCGCCGCAGCCTTCTTCACGTAGCCGAAGGCGATCGGGAAGAAAGGTTCCTGCGACATCGGCATTTCCGTGATGTTGAAGTTCTGCTTGCCGCGCATCGTCTGCACGCCATAGTAGTCTTCATCCGGAATTTCCAACGGACCCAAAAAGTCGCTTTCGATACGGGACATTTTCTATCCTCCTCGTATTTATGGAATTTTCCCCAAAAAGGGCTGGTTTTAAAGGTTGTGAGCCACTTGCCTGCCGCCCTACGGCAGCAGGAAACGCTCAGGTTCAAATGGTTGCTGGGAGTCCGAAGGGAGCCGACGCCCCCTTCGGAACGGAAGGTTCAACGGTTACTGACGAACCGGCACGATCGGAATCGCGCGCTTCTCGGAAGGACGAACCTTGTCGAAGTTGCTGATGCCCTGTTCGGCCATCTTGCGGCGGATAAAGGCAATCTGCGTCTTCAGGGGCAGATCCTTCGGGCAGAAGTCATGGCAGGCGAGGAGCGACATGCAGCCGAACACGCCCGATTCGTCGCCCACCACTTCGTAGTAGTCGGCGTCGTTGCGCGTGTCGCGCGGGTCGAGACGGAAGCGGGCGATCTTGTTGATGCCCACGGCGCCGACAAAGTCCGGGCGCAGACGCACCGTACCACAGCCAGCGATGCAGCATCCGCATTCGACGCAGCGGTCGAGCACGTAGATGTCTTCCGCGAGCTGCGGATCCATCGGCTCTTCGGTCTTGCGAAGGTCGATTTCCTCTTCCTTCATGTGAACCCAAGTCTGCATGCGCTCGGACATGTTGCGCATCCACTTGCCGGTATTGACCGAGAGGTCGCCGATGAGCTCGAACGCAGGCAGGGGCGCCAGCGTGAACTCATCCGGAAGATCACGCGTCAGCGTGCGGCAGGCCAGACCCGGCTTTCCGTTGATCATCATGGCGCACGAGCCGCAAATGCCCGCACGGCAGACAAAGTCGAACTGCAGCGTCGGATCCTGCTTGTCGCGGATTTCATTGAGCGCGATGAAGAGCGTCATCGAGTCGCCTTCTTCGAGCTCATAGGTCTGCATGTGCGGAACCGATTCCGGATCGCGCGGGTTGTAGCGCAGGATGCTGATCTTGAGCATGCGGTGCTTCGCAGCCGGCGCCGTCGTCTTCTGAACTTCTTGAGTCATTTCATGCAGCTCCTATTAATCGGTCAGGGGTTCGCCGATGCGTTCGTTGCGGCCGCGCAGGCGCTTCGGGAGCAGATCCTGGTACGGCATGATCGCATTCTGAATGGCCCAGCGGTCGGCGCCCTCAGCTTCCATGCGGGCGCGGATCTGGTCCACTTCGGCCTGACGCTTGGCCGATTCCGGATTTTCGATGTAGTTCTTGACGCCGTACCCGCGGAAGCCCGGCGGAAGTTCCATGCGGCTGATGTCGAGATCCTCGTAGCTGAGGGTCGGCAGCGTATCGCCTTCCTTCCAGACGGCAAGCGTGCGGTTGAGCCACTTGACGTCGTCACGCTGCGAGTAGTCTTCGCGGTAGTGAGCGCCGCGGGATTCCGTGCGGGCGAGAGCGCCGCAAGCAACCGTAAGCGCAACACGAAGCATCATCTGCGTGCGGTAGGCGTAGACCAGTTCGGGGTTGACGCCCGCGACGTCCTTCACGGAGATGTTGAAGGAACGCTTGTAGAGGTCTTCGAGCTCGGAGACCGCGCTTTCCATGTCTTCGCCGCGGCGGAAGATGCCGATCTTCGTCGTCATGATGTCCTGCATGCGGGTGCGCAGGGCCACGGCGTCTTCGGTGCCGCCGTTCGTCTTGAAGTGGTTGAGCTGAGCTTCCGTCTTCGCGACTGCGTCGTAAATGGCCGACGTCGGGATATCGATGGCGTTCTCAGGCTTTTCGCAGAAGTCGGCGATGTATTCGCCGACGATCATGCCGGCGACGACCGTTTCCGCGACGGAGTTGCCGCCGAGACGATTAAAGCCGTGCATGTCCCAGCAGGCCGCTTCGCCGGCAGCAAAAAGGCCCTTCAGGGTCGGGCTTTCGCCAGACGGCTTCGTGCGCACGCCGCCCATCGTGTAGTGCTGGGCCGGACGCACCGGGATCCATTCCTTCGTCGGGTCGACGCCGAGGAAGTAATGGCAGATTTCATAGACTTCACGCAGCTTGTGCTTGATGTGATGCTCGCCGAGAAGCGTGATGTCGAGCCAAAGATGTTCGCCCCAGCGGCTCTTGACGCCCTTGCCCTGAGCAATGCGCTCTTCCATGCGGCGGGACACCACGTCGCGGCTCGCCAGTTCCTTCTTTTCCGGTTCGACGTCCGGCATGAAGCGGTATCCGTCGGCGTCGCGAAGCAGACCGCCGTCGCCGCGGCAGCCTTCCGTCACCAGGATGCCTGCCGGGAAGATGCCGGTCGGGTGGAACTGGATGGCTTCCATGTTCGAAAGCGTCGCCACGCCCGTAGAAAGCGCGAGATCGTAGCCGGTGCCGTCGCAGATCACGGCGTTCGTCGTGACGCGGTAGATGCGGCCCGCACCGCCCGTGGCGATGGCCGTCGCCTTCGAGACGTAAGCCATGAGTTCGCCCGAGATGAGGTCGCGGACGACGGCGCCGTAGCAACGCTTGCCGTCATGAATGAGCGAAAGCGCTTCGACGCGTTCAATCACCGGAACCTTCTCGGCGATGATGCGGTCGCTCACGGTGTTGAGCATCGCGTGGCCCGTGCAGTCCGAAACGTAGCACGTACGCCACTTCTTCGTGCCGCCGAAGTCGCGCTGCGCGACGAGGCCCGCGGCCTCCTTGCGTTCGGTAATCGTGACCTTTTCGCCGTTGATGATCACCTGACGGTCGCCCGGGGTGATGCGGCTCCAGGGGCAGCCCCAGGCCGCGAGTTCGCGCACGGCCTTCGGCGACGTGTTCACGAACATGCGCACGACTTCCTGGTCCGCGCCCCAGTCCGAACCGCGGACCGTATCGGCAAAGTGGATGTCCTCGTTGTCGCCGGCGCCCTTGATGACGTTGCCGAGCGAGGCCTGCATGCCACCCTGCGCGGCCTTCGAGTGGCTGCGCTTCGGCGGCACGAGCGAGAGAACGATCGAATCATGCCCGCGGCGCTTCGCCGCGACGGCCATGCGAAGCCCCGCAAGGCCGCCGCCGATCACCAGCACGTCGGTGTAGATAACTTTCATAGGTTGCTCCTGAAACTCGCCCCTTTCGAGGCGGGAAGACGGCGGAAACTTGTTCCTGGCGTCATGGCCAAAGGCTTCTTAGGCAACTCCGGCCTCCCTTTAATTCTCCGGTCCTCATGCTGGCAAGCGGCCTCTGCCATTGAGCTTCCGACGACTCGGCCGAGGAAACCGCCGAACCGCCGGGACTTGAACCCCTGTCAGCACTGCCCCTTTCGCGGAGGTCGTCCGCAAGGCGGGCCAAGGCTTGCCGCCGCCGTTCAGAGAACCGAAGTTCGTTCCGAACCGCTGCGGCGCTCCTTCCGGAAAACCGTGCCTTCGCGTTCGGCCGCGCGGTCCCTTCTCCTGCGGGATGCACGCCTCACGGCACGGCGGACGCCGCCGCCGGCGTCCGTTTTGCCGCTCATTCTTCTCTCGCGCGTGCGTGCGGGCAAGGTTTGTTCGGCCCGTTTTCGATCCAAGTCAAAAGTTTGAGCTAAAAATCGCGTTTTGATACGCGTAAATACTTAGCTCTATGGGTGGTTTTTCTCCTTCTTTCGAACGAATTTCCACAGGTTTCTACGAAATTCTCTGTAATTTGGGAGCATTTTTTCGGGAGAACCCTATCCAGCGGAGCCCTCGACATCCACCCTGCCACGGCCGCCCCCAAAATCCGGACTTTCAGCAGGCATTGGCCCGCATCTCCAAAAATCATGAAATTTCCCTGAAAATCAAGCAAATTAACTTCAAAGCGAACCCAAATCTCTTAGGATGTTTGACTCATTCGACGAATTAAGCGTTTTCGCTTACTGTATATGTATTTTCACGTATTTAATTTGCAGGGATGATTTCTTCTATAGATAAAGGCTATTCGATAGAATATGGGACGTCATCCGCTGCTCAGCATTCGCCATGGCCGCATCGAGAACCGAACCCCGCTCCTTCCCGCGTCCTTCCGGTCCCATCCGGTCCAGCAGAATAGGACCGCTTGAGGAGCGTCTGGCTCGGCTTGGCCTCGTTTCGGACTGGGATTTTCTCCTCCACCTGCCCATCCGCTATGAGGATGAGACGCGCATCACGCCGATCGCCGAGCTTCAGGCCGGGATCCCAGCGCAAATTCAGGGGACGGTGCGTTCGGCGGACATGATTCACACCGCGCGGGGCGAGCAGTTTTCCGCCTGGGTTCAGGATGAGAGCGGGAGCCTCACGGCGCGCTTCATCTACTTCTACCCGAGCGTCAAGCAGCAGTTTTTGCCCGGCCGCGTCGTGCGTCTCTACGGGGAGCCTCGCCGCGCTTACGCGGGGGGCCTTGAGATGATCCACCCCAAAGTTCGAGCCCCGGTTTCGGACGTTCGCGATCTCCCGCACGCGCTCACGCCAGTCTACGGCCTCGGCGAAGGCGTGCAGCAGCACTGGATGCGCAAGCAGATCGCCAAGCGCCTTCTTGACCTCAACGGCGTCGCCGAGCTTGTCCCCGAGGCTTGGTTGAAGAAGCTCAATCTTCCCACCCTGCGGGCCGCGCTCGAGTACCTCCATCAGCCGCCTCCCGAAGCGGATGCCGGAGTGCTGGCCGAACACGACGGCCCCTATTGGGCGCGCATCAAGTTCGATGAACTTCTCGCGCAGCAGACGGCGCTCCGCGAAATGCGCAAGCTTGCCGCAGGCGCATCGGCACCGGCCCTCTTGCCCAATTCCTCGCGAAGCCTCACGTCGCGCTTTCTCGAGCGGCTTCCCTTTCCACTCACGGGCGCACAGGAGCGCGTCTGGCGCGAACTTGCCGCCGACCTTGAAAAAACACGCCCGATGCGCCGCCTCGTGCAGGGCGACGTGGGAAGCGGCAAGACGGTTGTCGCCGCGCTTGCGGCCCTGCGCGCCGTTGAGGCGGGGCGACAGGCGGCGATCATGGCGCCCACGGAAATCCTTGCCGAACAGCACTTTGAAAATCTGAAGCGCTGGCTCGAGCCTCTCGACGTGCGCATGATCCGTCTCTCGGGAAGCTTGAAGGCGGCCGAGAAGCGCGCGGCGCTCGAGGCGATCGCCTCGGGTGAAGCCGAAGTAGCCGTCGGCACCCATGCGCTCATTCAGGAGTCGGTGCGCTTCAAGGACCTTGGACTCGCCGTCATCGACGAGCAGCACCGCTTCGGCGTCGCGCAGCGGCTCAAGCTGCGGCGCGCCGAGAGCGACGGCGAAGCGCCGCACCTCCTCATGATGTCGGCGACGCCGATTCCGCGAACGCTTGCGATGAGCTACCTCGCCGACCTCGACGTCTCCGTCATCGACGAAATGCCGCCGGGCCGCACGCCCGTCGAAACGAAGCTCGTGCGCATCGACAGGCGGAGCGACGTGCTCGCCGTCGTGCGCGGATGCGCAGAATCGGGTCGTCAGGTCTACTGGGTCTGCCCTCTCATTGAAGAGAGCGAAGCGCTTGACCTCACCCCTGCGGTCGACTGCAGGACGGCGCTTGAAGCCGCGCTCCCCGGCCTGCGCATCGGGCTCCTCCACGGCGCGCTCGCCCCCGAAGCCAAGCGGCTCGTGATGGAATCCTTCGAAGCGGGCGAAATCGACGTTCTTGTCTCGACCACGGTCATTGAAGTGGGCGTCGACGTTCCAAACGCCACCCTCATGGTGATCGAGCACGCCGAGCGCTTCGGCCTCGCGCAGCTCCACCAGCTGCGGGGCCGCGTCGGGCGCGGCGGCGGACGGAGTGCCTGCATCCTCCTCTACGACCCGAAGCTCTCCGAGACGGGCAAGGCGCGCCTGCGCGTCATCCGTGAGTCGGCGGACGGCTTTGAAATCGCACGGCGCGATCTCGAAATTCGAGGCCCCGGCGAATTCCTCGGCGAGCGCCAGTCCGGGCTTCCGCTCCTGCGCTTCGCTGACCTTGAGCGCGACGGGGCGCTCCTTGAGGCCGCCCGCGAAGCTGCGGCCGAGATGCTGCGCGCGGATCCCGAATCGGCCCGGCGGCTTGCCTCCCGCTGGTATGCATCCGCCTCAAACCTTCTTTGCGCATGAATTTTTGAAAAAGAAGCGAATTAGACCATGACCCTCACCGAACTGAAATACGTCATTGCCGTTGCCCGAGAGCACCACTTCGGACGCGCCGCCGAAAGCTGCGGCGTGAGCCAGCCGTCGCTCTCCGTCGCGATACGCAAGCTTGAGGAAGAGCTCGGCGTATCGATTTTCGAGCGTCGAAGTTCCGAGATCGCACTCACGCCGGTCGGCGAAAAAATCGTCGAGCAGGCGCAGCGCGTCATGGAGGAGAGCCGCCGCATCGCCGACATTGCGCACGAGGGACAAGATCCCCTCTCGGGTCCGATCAAGCTCGGCGTCATCTACACGATCGGGCCGTATCTCCTACCCGAACTGATCCGAGAGCTTTCGAGCGATCAGCCGAACATGCCGGTCTATCTTGAAGAGAACTTCACGTCGGAACTCCTTGAACGGCTGAAGACGGGTCAGCTTGATCTGGCCATCATGGCCGACACGATCGCCGACACGGGCTTCATGACGCTCGAGCTCTACAGCGAGGAGTTCGTCGTGGCGGTCCCCTCTCACCATCCCTGGGTGAACCGCAACTACGTGAACAGTTCGGAGCTGAAGGACCAAACGATGCTCCTTCTCGGCGCAGGCCACTGCTTCCGCGACCAGATCCTCGGCGTCTGCCCAGACCTCATGCGCTTTCAGGCGCAAGCGAGCGACGTGCAGCGCACAGTCGAAGGCTCGAGTCTGCAGACGATCTGCCACATGGTCGCGCAGGGGCTCGGCATCACGGTCCTGCCGGCTTCCGCGATTCCCTACCTCTCCGGCTTCTCGAAGAGCCTTAAGATCATTCCCTTCAAGGCGCCCGTGCCGACCCGACGCGTACTTCTCGTCTGGCGCAAGAGTTATCCGCGCATGCAGGCCGTAGAAGCCGTGCAGGCTGCCGTTAATAAACTGCGCCTGAACGGCTGCCTGCCGCTTGACGAAAAACCCCGCATGCGCTGAGATCAACGCCAACGAACGGATTCACTCCCATGCCACGCCGCACAGACACCACCCGCCGATTGGGCGACTTCGTTCAGGAAGCCCGCCATCGTTTCGGCACCACGTCCTTTGCCGACCGCATCGACATCCTCATTCGAATTCTTCTGATGGTGGTTGTCGCCGTCGGGTGCTACCTCATCATCGAGCCCTTTCTCACCGCGATTCTGATCGCTGCCGTGCTCGCCGTCGTCACCTGGCCCGTTTTCGAGAAGATACGGCCGGGCGCGCACCGCACGGCAACCCCCGCGGCGATCCTCATGGTGGTCGGCATCATCGTCGTCTTCCTCATCCCGCTCTCCTTCGCGCTCATCGCGATCACGCAGCAGCTCCCGAAGCTCACGAACCTCATCGGCGGCTACGTGAAGAATCCGATGCCCCTCATTGACGCCACGACGGACATTCCATACGTGGGGGCCTGGCTGCACGCTCAGCTCATCGACGCGATCGACCCGGCCGCCTTCTCGCACACGGTGCAGCGCATGATCGAACCCGTCTCGACCTGGGTTCTCAACGCCGCGGTGAACATCGGAGGCGGCCTCGTGCAGCTCGCGCTCGTCACCTTCATCGTCTTTTTCTTCTACCGCGACGGTCCCTGGTTCACGGACCGCATCAAGGCGCTTCTCGAGCGCGTGAGCGGCGGCATCGCGCAGGAAATCACGGGGATTCTCGTCAACACGACGCGCTCGGTCGTCTTCGGACTCGTCGGCACGGCCATCGGTCAGGGACTCGTCGCCGGAATCGGCTTTTGGATTGCAGACGTGCCGGGCATTCTCGTCTTGAGTTCGGCCGTCTGCCTTCTCTCCGTCGTGCCGATCGGGCCTCCCCTCATTTGGCTGCCTGCCGCAGCCTGGGTCTACAGCCAGGGCAACATCGGCATGGCCGTCTTCCTCGTTCTTTGGGGCACGCTCGCCGTCTCGAGCGTCGACAACTTTCTGAAGCCGCTCCTGATCTCAAGAGGTTCGTCGTTGCCGATTTCGCTCATTTTCCTCGGCGTTTTCGGCGGAGTGATCGCCTTCGGCTTCCTCGGCGTCATTCTCGGGCCGCTCCTCCTCGCGATCGGCTGCGCGCTCTTCCAAGCGTGGCTGCGCCGGCCGGCCGAATCGCTGAAAAACGCGCCGCCCGCCAAAGGCGAAAAAGCGTAACCCGAGGAAAAAACGAAGGCCCGCTCTCAAGCGGGCCTTCTGCTTTGAGGGAGCGCAACGCAGGGCGGATCCTCAAATCTTCATCACGTCGCGCCGGTAGTAGCGCAGCTCCTCGATGCTTTCTCGGATGTCGGAGAGCGCCTGGTGCTTCGTCGTCGACTTTCCGACCCAGGCCTTCTCGGGCGCCCAGCGCCGCACGAGCTCCTTGATCGTCGACACGTCGATCGAACGGTAGTGGAACCAGCGCTCCATGCGCGGCATCCATCGCGCCATGAAGCGGCGGTCCTGCCCAATCGTGTTGCCGCACATGGGGCTCTTGCCTTCGGGAACATAGCGGCGGAAAACTTCAATGAAGATGTCGCACGCCTCCTCTTCCGTGACGGTGCTTTCCTCGACGCGGCGCACGAGCCCCGAGCGCGTGTGGGTTTCGGTATTCCAGGCGTCCATCCCGTCCATCACGGACTTCGGCTGATGAACGGCGACGACGGGACCTTCGTGAAGAATGTTGAGATTCTTGTCCGTGATGATCGCGGCGACCTCGATCACGCGATTCACCTCGGGCTGCAGACCTGTCATCTCCATGTCGATCCAGATCAAGTTGTCGTCGGCATAAGACGGATCGCGATCCGATTCGGCCATAGCGCTTCTCCCGAAAATTGCAACTGTAGGAAGGGAGAGTTTAGCGGTCCGACGCCTTTTGCGCTTTTCCGAATCGCGCCCGCCGCGCCTCGCTACAATGCATTTCCACAAAACGGAGCCGAGCGCATTTTCCTCTCGGCCCGCCGACCATACGCAAATCATGACCCCTACCCCATCCCCGAGCCCGGATCTCATGCCCCTCAGCGGCATCGAAAAGGGCGGTCGAGCCGTCGTCGAGCGCTTTAATCTCCCCGAAGCCCTCACGCGCCGTCTGCAGATCCTCGGCCTCACGCTCAAAACCGAAGTCGAAGTGGTCGGCCGCAAGGGCCGCGGCGTCGACATTCTCAAGTGGCGCGGCGCGCGCTTCGCGCTCGGCGCACCCATCACGCAGTCGATTTTCGTGAGGAGAAAGCCGTGACACCGGAGCATGAACTCACCATTGCCTTCATCGGCAACCCGAACTGCGGCAAAACGACGCTCTTCAACGCCTACACGGGCGCGAACCTCAAGGTCGCGAACTGGCCCGGCGTTACGGTCGAAAAGGTCGAAGGGGAAATCCGCGACCCGCATGACCCGCAGAAGAAAGTCCGGCTCATCGATCTCCCGGGCACCTACAGCCTTACCTCCTACACGATGGAGGAGCGGGTCTCTCGGCGATGCATTCTGAAGGGTGAAGTCGACGTCGTCATCAATGTGGTCGACGCTTCCGCCCTCGAGCACAGCCTCTACCTCACGCTGCAGCTTCTTGAACTCGGCAAGCCCGTCGTCCTCGCCCTCAACATGATGGACGTCGTCGAAAAGCGCGGCATGGACATCGACTGCCGCCGCCTCGAGCAACTGCTCGGCATTCCGGTGCTCCCCGTTTCCGCCCGCCGCCGTGCGGGACTCGACGTTCTGCTCCATGCGGCCGTTCATTACAGCGGCAGGATCGAACCCGACCGCGAGGTTTACGGCCTCGGCTCCATGCCCGCCTTCGACATCCAGGCGACGACGATGCGCTATTCGCCCGAGATCGAATCGCAGATCGAAGAAACGATGCGGCGCTTCCTCGAAGCGTACCCAAAGGGCCGCAACGTGCGCTGGCACGCCATGAAGCTTCTTCAGGGAGACGACGCCGTTGAGGAGAACCACCCCGGAGTCCTTCCCGAGGGCTATACCGAAGAAAATGCACGGGACTTCGAAAACGAGGTGATCCGTGAGAAATTCCAGCGCATCGAAGGCATCATCGATCAAGTGGTGCTCCAAAAGAGCCGTCAGGACCGGCTCACGGACCGCGTCGACGCTGTCCTCACGCACCCCGTCTGGGGAATTCCCGTCTTCCTCATCGTCATGGCGGCAGTCTTTGCCCTCACCTTTACGCTCGGCGACTGGCTGAAGGGCTTCATTGAACTCGGCATCGCCGTCCTCTCGGAAAAATCGGCTGAACTTCTATCGAGCTTCGGCGCCTCCGAAGCGGTCGCGTCCCTTCTTCTCGACGGCGCCTTGGGCGGCGTCGGCACGATCGTCTCGTTCCTGCCCAACATATTCTTTCTCTTTCTCTCGCTCGCTTTTCTTGAAGACAGCGGCTACATGGCGCGCGTCGCCTACGTGATGGACGGCATCATGAGCCGGCTCGGCCTCTCGGGGCGCGCCTTCATTCCGATGCTCCTCGGATTCGGATGCACGGTTCCCGCCATCATGGCCTCACGGGCGCTCGAAAACCGACGCGACCGCTTCAAGGTGATGCTCGTGACGCCCTTCATGAGCTGCAGCGCGCGTCTGACGATCTACATTCTCTTCGCGGAGATGTTCTTCGGCTCGAACGCGGGAATCGCCGCGTATTCGATGTACATCATCGGCATTCTCGTCGCGATCTCGATCCTTGCGGGCATCAAGGCGTTCGAAAAGATCGACGCCGAAAACTGGCTCCTCATCGAATTGCCCGACTACAAGATGCCCGATGCGCGAACGGTAGCCATCTATGTCTGGGAGAAGATCAAGGACTACCTGGGCAAGGCGGGCACCACGATCTTCGCGGCCACGATCGTCATCTGGGCGCTTCTCAACTTCGGTCCGAACGGCTGGACGAGCGATATGAGCCAAAGCTTCGGCGCCTCGCTCGGCCGCGCGCTCGTGCCGCTCTTCGAGCCCGCCGGGCTCGGCTTCTGGCAGATTTCGCTCGCGCTCATCGCGGGCATTTCCGCCAAAGAGGTCGTCGTCTCAAGCTGCGCCATTCTTTTCGGGGTGCTCGACGCCGAATCGGCGAGCGGGATGTCGGCCTTCGCGGAGAATCTCCGCGCCATCGGCTTCGGACCGCTCAACGCGTTCTGCCTCATGGTCTTCTGCCTCCTCTACACCCCCTGCGCGGCTACGCTCGCGACCATCCGCCGCGAGTCGGGCAGCTGGACCTGGACGGGCTTCACGGCCTTCGTGCAGCTTGCGGCGGCGTGGCTAGTCTCCTGCGCCATCTGGCAGACCGCGCGTCTTTTTGTAGGCTGAGTCATGTCCGCAGCCGACCTCATCGTTCTCCTTCTCGTCGGCGCGGCGCTGGCCGCCGCGTGGGCGCTGCGCGGCGGCTTCGGCTGTTCGGGTCAATGCTCAGGGTGCAGGCGGTCGTGCTCGAAACCCAATCCGCCGTCGAAACGCATCGTGCGGATCATTCCGAGAAGCCGCGTCGGCCGATGAGCATTCCTGCCTGCGGGCATGCGCCCCGTCGCTTAGAATTTCCGTTCCCACCACCGAGCTGAACATAGCCAATCCAACGTCGATGCACGTCACGCCGAGCACTCTCGAGCACGTCCTCATCATCGCCGCAACGGGCTTCGTCCTTGTCGAGAGCCTCCTTGCGGCCTTTCACACGCACGCCGCCGAACGCGCGGGCGAGTCCGTGCCGGAGCGCTTTGAGCGCAAGCTCTCGGACGCCGCTCACCTCAAGGCCGCTCAATTTACAAGCGAACTCACCCAGGCAAACCTCATCCGCGTTTACCTCTCCGCCTTTTTCGCCATCCTCATGACATTCGGGGGAGGATTGACGCTTCTAGCGAGCTTCGCCTCGAGCCTCACTCAGCGCCCCGCCGTCGCAGAGTGGCTTCTGCTCGCTTTCGTGACGGCGCTGCTCGCCTTCATCGACTTTCCGTTCCACTGGTACGAAAACTTCCGCGTGCGCGAACGATACGGCTACATGCGGGAGGAGCGCAGCGCCTGGATCGCCAAGAACGCGAAGGCAACCTTCGCAGGCTGGCTCATTGAACTTCCCCTCATTGCGCTCCTTCTGGCCCTTTTTGAGTCGGCGGGCGACGACTGGTGGATCGCCGCCTGGGCGGTTTGGATCGCCTGGCTTCTCTGGCGATGGAAATTCACGGCCATGAAGGGACTTTTCTGGGGACGGCGCGCCAAACGAATTGACGATCCGGAGCTGCGCCGGTTGGTGGCGGAACTTCTCGCCGACCAAGGCTTCGAGATGCTCGACCTTTGCATCATGACGAAGCCGGCTTCCTGGAAGCACTCGCATGTGGTGCTCGCCGGGTTCGGACGTGAACGACGCGTCGTCGTCTTCGCGCATGCCGCAAGCAAGCTCAATCACCGCGAAATCCTCGGCCTCATTGCCCACGACATCGGACACCTGAAGCACTTCCACGCCTGGGTGCGCATTTTTGTATACGCAGCTGCGGGCTGGCTCGTATGCCGGTTCGCCGGTTGGGGATCCGAGCACTCGGCCTTCTTCGAGGGGTTCGGCCTCTCCCCCTGGGTCTCCTACTACCTTGACGGATCCCACGCCGGATTCGTCGCAGCGGTCGCCATCGTTGCCTTTCCGGTGCTCTTCTATCCGCTACAGCCCATCGTGAACGGCTTTGCGAGGGCCATGCAGTACGACGCGGACACCTACGCGGCGAAGCTCGTCGGCGCCGATGCCGTCATGGAGGCGCTTGTGAAGCTGCACCGGGACTACGCGACGACGCTCACCCCTTCGCGCCTTTATTCCCTCTTTCACTACTCGCGCCCGCACGCCGGCATGCGCGTCGCACGTTTGCTTTCGCTCGTCGAAAGCGGCCGCGTGCCGCTCCACATTTCCAAAGAGGGCGAGAAGACTGCCGCCGAGCAGTCGGAAGTCACAACACTCCGAGGAATCAACTACCCATGGCCAAGCTGAAGCACCCTCGAGAATCCGATAGGAAGCCCGCCCTGCGAGGATTGGTGGTGGGGGCTCACGGCCGACACTTTCACGTCGAGCTTGCCTCCGGCGAACGCATCGAAGCGCATCGACGCGGCAAGAAGGGCGACGTCGTCGTCGGCGACGTCGTCGGATGCACGAATCCGACATCCGGCGTCGCCGCCATCGAAACGATCGAACCCCGTCGATCGCTCCTCTACCGATCGGACGAATGGCGGGTGAAGGCGCTTGCCGCCAACATCGACCAAACGGCAATCGTCTTCGCCGCGCGGCCCACCTTCAATCCGTGGTTCATCTGGCGCGCGCTCCTCGCTGCGCACGAAGCGGGCATCGAAGCCTTTGTCGTACGCAACAAAACCGACCTTGAGGATCCGGAGGGACGTGCCGCGGCCCAATGCCGGCTTCTGGCATCGATCGGTCACGACGTCGTTGAAATTTCGGCCGAGGCCTCCCCCGACGATGCGCGCAAGAACCTTCTCTCGCGCATGGAGGGCCGCTCTACGCTTCTCGTCGGCCAATCGGGCATGGGCAAGTCGACGATTCTCAACCTGCTCATTCCCCATGCGGCCGCGCACACGCAGGCCTTCTCGGAAGCGCTCGACCTCGGACGACAGACGACGACCGCCTCGCGCTGGTACCACACCGAGGAGGACGGATGGTCGGGCGCCATCGTCGACACTCCCGGCTTTCAGGAGTTCGGCCTCGCGCATCTCACCCTCGACGACGCGCTCGCCGCGATGCCTGACATTGCGGCATACGCCTCAGGGTGCCGGTTCTTCAACTGCCGGCACCTGCACGAACCGGGATGCTCGGTGAAGTCTGCGCTCGAATCGGGGAAGATCGATCCCGCACGCTACGCCTTCTACGAACGGCTTGCCGAGGAAATCGACCGTCGGTCGTAAGCCTTCTGCAAAAATCCTGAACCCGCCCTCCAAATTCCGCAGTGGAAGCCGCCGCGAACACCTATACTAGGAAGTTCAAGCATAAAAATTCGACTTCCTCGTTCAGGCACAGCCTCGGTTCGCCTGACGAAGGCATTGAAAGACCTCGACGGAGTCCCGCCCTCATGTTCTCGAATCCTACAGCGGTCACCTTCATCGGCTACCTGATCATCATGGTGGCCGTCGGCTTTTTCGCCTACTACTACACCCGCAGCTACTCGGACTACATCCTCGGAGGACGCAGCCTTGGCGGCATCGTCACCGCACTCTCGGTGGGCGCTTCCGACATGAGCGGCTGGCTCCTCATGGGGCTCCCGGGCGCCGTGTTTCTCTCCGGCATTTCGGAAAGCTGGATCGCCATCGGCCTCATCATTGGTTCCTGGCTCAACTGGCGCTTCGTCGCCGCGCGGCTGCGGCTCTACACCGAAAAGGCGCACAACGCGCTCACGCTGCCCGACTACTTCACGCACCGCTTCGAGGACGACAAAAACCTCCTGCGCATTGCGGCCGCAGTCGTAATTCTTCTCTTCTTCACGATTTACTGCGCTTCGGGCGTGGTGGCGGGCGCGCGCCTCTTTGAGAACGCCTTCGGCATGCCCTACGGCCAGGCGGTGATCATCGGCGCCGCGGTGACGATCTGCTACGTCTTCGTCGGGGGCTTCCTCGCCGTGAGCTGGACGGACACGATCCAGGCCGCGATCATGTGCATCGCCCTCATCGTGACGCCGGTCGCCGTCGCGATCGACTGCGGAGGTCTCGGCGCCACGGTCGACCGCGTCGCCTCGATCGACCCCAAGATGGTCAACATGATCTCGGGACAGACTTGGGCGGGCATCGCCTCCTGTGTCTTCTGGGGGCTCGGCTACTTCGGGCAGCCCCACATCCTCGTGCGCTTCATGGCCGCCAAATCGATCAAGGTCATCCCGAATGCGCGCCGCGTCGCGACCCTGTGGATGCTCTTCTGCCTCGCAGGCGCCGTCGGCGTAGGCTTCTTCGGCGCGGCCTATTTCGCGCAGCACCCCGAACAAGCGGCGCTTGTCAACGAGAACCATGAGCGCGTCTTCATCGTACTCTCGTCGCTCCTCTTCAACCCCTGGATTGCGGGCTTCCTCATGTCGGCCATTCTCGCGGCCGTCATGTCTACCCTTTCCTGCCAGCTGCTCGTCTGCTCCTCAACCCTCACGGAAGACTTCTACCGCCAGTTCATCCGCCCGAAGGCGAGCCATCGCGAACTCATTTGGGTCGGCCGAAGCATGGTGCTGGCGATTTCGGTTCTGTCCGTCTGGATGGCAAGCGACCCCGACAGTCTCGTGCTCTCGCTCGTCTCCTATGCCTGGGGCGGTTTCGGCGCAGCCTTCGGCCCGGTCATCCTCATCTCGGTCTGGTGGAAGCGCATGACGCGCAACGGCGCCCTCGCCGGCATGATCGTCGGCGCCGTGACGGTGCTCGTCTGGAACCACTACGCATGGTTCAACCTCTACGAAATTTTGCCGGGCTTCGTCTTCGCCTCGATCGCGATCTTCGTCGTGAGCCTTCTCGACAAGACGCCGCCGAAGACCGTCACCGACACGTTCGAAGCGGTCGAAGCGCAAATGCAGCGCGCCTCCTGAGGCCCTGCCGCTCGACCACTTCAGGACGCAGCCGGTCGACACGACCGGCTGCGTTTTTATCGCCCATTGCCGAACGGCCGCTTTCGACCATTGCGGTTACAATGCGGCTCCATCCTTTGACGGGGCTTCCGGCCCCTTGCTTCACGGAATAGATTCATGTCGCACATCGCCACGCTTGCACGTCGCCTCAAGAAGATTCTTCCCATGCTGCAGCGGGGCGTTCATCCGGTCGACCGCATGCGTGCGCTTGAAGAGTTCAGCCGTCTCTTCATGGAGTACTGCGGCGTCGACTTTGATGAAACGCTTGACGCGGTTTTGAACGAAATCGCCGACGAAGCATCGCCCGATTCCTTCCAGAGCATAGAAAATACCGTCACGACCGCGATCGACGAAATGCCCGTCGAGCTGCAGAACGAGAAGGGGAATCCCGTCACGCTCTACTCGATCGGCTTTCTCGCGAGCGGACTGCAGAATTCGCCCTTGCGCACCTCGACGCTGTCGGAGGAAGCGGCCGAGGAGCTCCGCGAGATCCTCTACAAGCATTACTTCAACCGCAAGGCCTGCCGCCTGCAGATCTTCGAAGCAACGGCTCCGCTCAATCATGCCGTCGTTGCCGACGTTCCGCCCTCCGTCGATTTCCTGAGCGACCTCATCCGTGACGGCCGGCCATTCGTGCCTGCAAGCGCCATTCCGGACGGTGAAACCTTCCTCTGGCCCGACGAAGAAGAGGAGAAATCCGTCATCGCTGCGCATTTCCGGCTCATCTTCATCGCGGTGGAACGCACCTCAAAGACGCTCCCGCTCCTGAAATCCCCCTACACGGGGCTTGGATTCTCCTGCGAAGTCAATTCCCAAAAGCCCGTCTGGGCCCCCGACCGCACGCTGGCATCCCCCTACGGAGCAGAGATGAACCCCTGGCTGCAGCGCTTCGGCACGGAGTTCCGCTATACCTTCACGGAGCCCTACCTCCTCAACGACACCGTGCGTCAGCTCGATTATGTGGTTGGCATGAAGCGCGTGCTCCTCATGTATTCGCGCGTCATGCTCGACGAAAAAATCGAAGCGAATCAAGTGGTCACGAGCTTCGGCATTTTTTCCGACCCGCTTCGCGGATATTCGGAGCTTCGGGTGGGCTTTGCGCGCTCGGACGCCTGCGAGAACCTTGTCGCCGGGGTGCCGCTCCCGCTGCCCTCAACGGATGCGGACGCCGCCGGAGAAGAGCTCATCAACTTCGTGCAGGGGCTTCTCTACATGCACGGACTGCGTACGCCGGATCCGGCTGCCTACAAGCACGGCCCCTTCGTCGCTGAGCCTGAATCCTGCGCCCGGCTTTACAACACGGTGACGGGCGTGCAGAAGCCCGTCGCGACCAAGAGTCTTCATCCGACGGAAGCGGCGGCTCTCCGCTACAACTGAGAGCGCCGACGAAAAAGCCGCCCGATTCCCTGAGTGAGAATCCGGGCGGCCGCGCTTGCAAGCGGGATGAGAATTACTTCTTCGCAGCGGCGTTCGACTGCTCGCCTTCGGTCTTTTCTTCGCGCACCGGAATGTTCTCGTGTTTTTCACCGTAGAGAAGATCCGGTCGAACTTCGCGGATGATCGCTTCTTCGGGGGCGCCCGCCGACTGCATCGAACAGAAAACCATCGTCTGATCGTTGTAGGGCGCAACGTGGAAGGCACGCTCCATCTGGCCGAATTCAGGCATCGTGTAGCTCGGATCGCGGTGATAGGGCTTCCAGCCTTCCTTCTGACCGTTCATGCGCATCATGCGGTTCGCGTGAGCGGACATGTGGTTCATGTCGACCGCTTCCCAGTCGAGATTGAAGGCATCGACCACCTTCTTCCAAGGTTCCTTGATGAGGAAACCCCAGAAGTGCGTGTGCATGTCGGGCACGCCGAAGTAGCGGATGATTTCATCGTTGAAGATGTAGCCCGTGACCGTAAGACCGTTTTCCTTGAAGGGCTTGTCGAACTGCACGACCTCGAGCGGGAGCTTCTCGACCTTGAGGTAGGCCATGTCGCCTTCATGAATTTTGTACTTTTCGGGAATGTTCTTGTCTTGGGCAACGGCCTTGAAGAAGGAAGCCGAGCAGGCGGGAAGCGCCGAGAGCGCGGTTTCGCCGGCTGCCTGCGCCGGAAGCGCCGCAGCGGCGCAGAGGGCGGCGGCGGCCGCCAGAAGCGTCTTAGTCACGAGATTGCTCCTTGGATGGGAGGAAAACTGCGGCGTATTCTCCCGCCCGCGGCTTTCGCGCCGCTTAAGAAAAGAGCGCCGCCCGAAACCGGACGGCGCCCTGCGGTCGGTCAACGCTCAAGCGGATGGCCGAGTCTTATTCGGCTTTTTCCGCCTTCCGCACGCCGAAGGCGAATTCGCCGCCAGCGGCGTCGACCGTGACCGTGTCTTCGGGCGCAGCCTTCCCTTCGAGGAGAAGCTTCGCGATGCCGTTTTCGATCCGGTCCTGAATGGCGCGCTTCAGAGGACGTGCGCCAAAGAGCGGGTCGAAGCCGACCTTCGCGATCTCGTTGAGCGCCGCATCCGTCACCTCAAGCTTGATCGACTGCGCTTCGACGCGTTCGGCCAGCTTCGCGAGCTGGATCTTGGCGATTGCGCGAACGTTCGCCTGATCGAGCGCGTTGAAGACCACGATCTCGTCGATGCGGTTGACGAATTCAGGCCGGAAGTGCTTGCGCACCTCCTCCATGACGGCTTCCTTCACCTTTTCGTGAGGTTTGCCGATCATCTCCTGAATTTCGGAGGCGCCCAAGTTCGACGTCATCACGATCACGGTGTTCTTGAAGTCGACCGTGCGGCCCTGACCGTCCGTCATGCGGCCGTCGTCCAAAACCTGCAGGAGCACGTTGAAGACGTCGGGGTGAGCCTTCTCCACCTCATCGAGCAGAATCACCGAATAGGGCTTGCGGCGAACAGCTTCGGTCAGATAGCCGCCCTCTTCGTAGCCCACGTATCCCGGAGGCGCGCCGATGAGACGCGCAACGCTGTGCTTTTCCATGAACTCGCTCATGTCGATGCGGATCATGGCCTCGTCCGAATCAAAGAGGAAGTTCGCAAGCGCCTTCGTCAGCTCCGTCTTGCCGACGCCCGTCGGCCCGAGGAAGAGGAAGCTTCCGTAGGGGCGGTTCGGATCGGAGAGGCCCGCGCGGCTGCGCAGAATCGTCTCGGTGACGCGCTTCACGGCCTCGTCCTGACCGACGACGCGCTTTGCGAGCGCCTCGCCCATATGGAGGAGCTTCTGGCGCTCCCCTTCCATCATCTTGGAAACGGGAATCCCCGTCGCGCGGCTCACGACTTCGGCAATCTCTTCTGCGCCCACTGAAGTGCGCAGCAGCGTCGGACGGGCACGGTGCTCGTCGGCCTTCTCGGCGCGCCGCAGCTTCTCTTCGAGCTTCGGGAGAACAGCGTACTGGAGCTCGGCGAGCTTCTCGTACTGCTGCGTGCGCTTATATTCCTCCATCTGACGATGGACCTTGTCGATCTCGTCGCGCGCAGTCTTCTCGCCCAAAGCTTCGCTCTTTTCCTTCTTCCAAACTTCTTCAAGGTCGGAATATTCGCGCGAAAGCTTCTCGATCTCCTCTTCGATCGCTTCGAGGCGCTTCTTCGAGGCTTCGTCCGTTTCCTTCTTCATCGCCTCGCGCTCAATCTTGAGCTGAATGAGCCGTCGGTCGAGCTTGTCGAGGGCCTCGGGCTTCGAGTCGATTTCCATCTTGACGCGGGCAGCGGCCTCGTCGATCAGGTCGATCGCCTTGTCGGGCAGGAAGCGGTCGGTGATGTAGCGGTTCGAGAGCTCTGCCGCGGCAACGATCGCCGGGTCCGTGATTTCCACGCCGTGATGCGCTTCGTACTTTTCCTGCAGTCCGCGCAGAATCGCGATCGTGTCCTCCACGCTCGGCTCGTCGATGATCACCTTCTGGAAGCGGCGCTCGAGCGCGGCATCCTTCTCGACGTACTTGCGGTACTCGTCCAAGGTGGTCGCGCCGATCACGTGAAGTTCGCCGCGGGCGAGCGCAGGCTTCAGCATATTGCCCGCGTCCATGCTCCCCTCGGTCTTCCCTGCGCCGACGACCGTATGCAGTTCGTCGATGAAGAGGATGATGCGGCCTTCTTCCTGCGTCACTTCCTGGAGGAGCTTCTTCAGGCGCTCCTCAAATTCGCCGCGGTATTTGGCGCCCGCAATGAGGCCCGCCATGTCGAGCGAGAGGACGCGCTTGCCCTTCAGCGTGTCGGGAACCTCGCCGTTGACGATGCGCTGCGCGAGACCTTCGACGACGGCCGTCTTGCCGACGCCGGGCTCACCGATCAGCACGGGGTTGTTCTTCGTGCGGCGCTGCAGAATCTGCATCGTGCGGCGGATTTCGTCGTCGCGGCCGATCACGGGGTCAAGCTTGCCCTCCCGGGCGCGCTGAGTCAGATCAATCGTGTATTTCTTCAACGCTTCGCGCTGGCTTTCCGCATCGGGGTTGTCTGCGGTCGAGGGGCCGCGCACCGCATGCACGGCTTCTTCGATCGCGCGGCGGGTCAGTCCCGCTTCCTTGGCAAGACGTCCCGCTTGGCTTTTGTCCTCAGCAAGGGCAATCAGGAACATTTCGGTCGAGATGAACTGGTCGCCCGCCTTGATCGCCTCCTTTTCCGTGAGGTTCAAGAGCGAAACGAGTTCGCGCGACACCTGGATGTCGCCGCCCGCACCCGAAACCTTGGGCAGGCGATCGAGCGCCGATTCAACTTCGCGTTCGAGCTTCGAGACGTTGACGCCGGCGCGCTCCAAGAGGCTGCGGCTGGATCCCTCCGTGTCCTGAAGCACCGCGGCGAGGAGGTGCAGAGGCTCCATCACCTGGTTGTCGTGCGAGAGGGCAAGCGACTGAGCCGTTCCAAGGGCATCCTGGAACTTCGTCGTAAGTTTGTCTTGACGCATAGTCTTTCAATCTCCTTCGGGGGCGGGCCGCCTGATGCGGCCGAAGCACCCCGCCATGTTTCCTATATGGGGACGGTGCGCAAAGGATTCAATGCGAAAAGGCAACAAATTGCTTCTGCGGGAAGCGGACCGCTCAACCGCAGTCAGCGTCGACGCGCGGCGAACGTCTCTGCCCAAGTCGGACGCACATCGATCGTCCATCTTGTCGAATGCTTCGCCGCGTGGCTCAAAGGTCAGACGATGGAGAGCGAATCCGAACGCGCGGAGGAACGCACGGCCTTCATCGGCGAATCCTTCCTCCGCACCAAGGCGTACCCTGTCTTCCGGACGATTTGTCCGCAACCCCGATCCGACAACTGGAATCTTCCCGTCTGAAAAAAGCGGGCGGCGTCCGAAGCGCCGCTCGCGGCAACCTTCCAGTCCCGCACCGAGCACCAATTTGATAAAGCCGGCGCCAAGCGCCCTTTCGGCGAAGTGAAGACATGCTTCGACAGGAGCAAGGGGGTGGATTCCGCGCGCATTCCGTCCGCATCATCCGGATGCGGCTCCGGGAAGGCGTGCGGTCAGCCCGGGACTCATCCGTCGGCGGCGCCAGAAGAGCGCAGCCCGGCGCGACCCGCCGCTAGAATGAACGGGCTGCGGACGGGACTGCGCTCTCTCCGCCGACCTTTGATTCTTGAGGAAGTCATCATGCCTTTGCCGAAAGCACCTTCGCGCCCTGCCGACATTCTTGAAGACTACGGTCCTCAGGCCGTGCCCGAAGCAAAGCGCTCGCCCGCGAAGGCCGCCGCGGCGGCGCCGGCGACGGAAAAGCCGAAGAGGGCAAAGTCTTCCGCCTCAAAAGCAAAGAGCCCGGCGCCTGAAAAGACGACCACGGCAAAGCGCGCGACGAAGGCGGCGGCGAAGAAGCCTGCCGCACAGTCCGCCGCGCTTATGACCGCCGCGCCCTCTCCGGAAGCGCCCGCCCCCGAGAAGGCGGGCCCCGCCGTGAAGACCAAGGCCGCACCCCAAAAGGCCGCGGCTTCGAAAACGAAGAAGGGTTCCGCAACGGCGCGAGCCGCGAAGGGCCGCGTGCGGGCGTCCGAACGCCGCGGCCGCGCCGTGACGCCGGATCTTCCCAAGATCTTCGTCCTCGACACCAACGTGCTCATGCACGATCCGCTCTCGCTTTTTCGATTTGCCGAGCACGACGTCTTCCTTCCGATGACGACTCTGGAGGAGCTCGACAACCACAAGAAGGGCCTCACGGACGTCGCTCGGAACGCTCGAACCGTCAGCCGCACGATCGACCAGCTCCTCGAAGCGAACGGGGGACGGCTCGAAGAGGGGCTGCCGCTTTCTCTTCTCGGAAACACCGAGGCTTCCGGGCGGCTGTGGTTTGAAACGCAGGCGATTTCGGGCGACCTTCCCGAAGCGCTTCCCTCCTTCAAGGGCGACAACCGCATCCTCGCGACCGTCAAGGGCCTTGCCGCGCGCTTCCCAAAGCGCGCAGCCGTGCTGGTCACGAAGGACATCAACATGCGGATCAAGGCTGCCGCGCTCGGAATCCCCGCCGAAGACTACTTCAGCGACAAGGTGCTCGACGACACGGACATGATCTACTCGGGCCGCCTTACGCTCGAAGCGGACTTCTGGTCGAAGGCGTCCTCATCGCTCAAAAGCTGGCAGGAAGATGGATCGACCTATTACCGGTTTGAATCGGACGATCCCGCTAGATTCACGATGAACGCCTGCCTCACGATCGAGGGGGACCCTGACTTCATGGGCATGGTGACGGCGAAGGACGGCCCCTTCACGACGATCCGCCTCATGAAGGACTACCGCACGACGGCTCGCCAGAAGGTCTGGGGCATTCACGCACGCAACGCCGAACAGAACATGGCGCTCAATCTCCTCCTCAACCCTGAAATCGACTTTCTCACGATTCTTGGTCAGGCAGGGACGGGAAAGACGCTTCTTACGCTTGCCGCCGCCCTGGCGCAGACGATCGACGAGCGGCGCTTCACGGAAATCATCGTGACGCGTGCGACTGTATCGGTGGGCGAAGACATCGGATTCCTGCCCGGCACCGAAGAGGAAAAGATGGCCCCCTGGATGGGCGCGCTCGAAGACAACCTGGAAGTTCTCCACCGCTCGGACTCGGGCGGCGATTGGGGACGCCAGGCGACGCTCGACATCATCAAGAGCCGCATCCGCGTGAAGTCGATGAGCTTCATGCGCGGGCGCACGTTCCTCGAGAAGTTCGTCATCATCGACGAAGCGCAGAATCTTTCCCCGAAGCAGATGAAGACCCTCATCACCCGTGCGGGTCCCGGCACGAAGATCGTCTGCCTCGGCAACATCTCGCAGATCGACACACCCTATCTCACGGAAGGGAGTTCCGGCCTCACTTACGTGGTCGAACGCTTCATGGGCTGGCCCCACGCGGCGACGATCACGCTGACGCGAGGCGAGCGCTCGCGGCTCGCGGAGTTTGCCGCCGAAGCCCTCTGAGCCATTCAGCTCTTTCCTGCAGACTTCCTCTTCGCAGGCGAACATCGGTCGACGCATCCGTCGACCGATGTTCTCATGCGCGCTTGAATGCGCTTCGGCAGATCGCCCTGACGACCGCCTCGCTCAAGTTTGCGGAGGGCTCATCCCTCAGAGTTCCTTCACGAACATCGCTCGGATGGAATTGAGAATCGCGAGCACCATCACGCCCACATCGGCGAAGATCGCCATCCACATGTTGGCGAGACCCACTGCACCGAGCACGAGACAGATCGCCTTCACGCCGATGGCGAACACAATGTTTTCGCGCACGATCGTCATGCACTTGCGGGCGATGCGCACGGCCTTCGCGACCTTCGTCGGATCGTCGTCCATGAGCACCACGTCCGCCGCTTCGATCGCAGCGTCCGATCCCATCGCGCCCATGGCGATGCCGACGTCGGCACGCGCAAGGACAGGCGCATCATTGATGCCGTCACCCACAAAGGCGAGCTTTTCGCCCTCAGGCTTCTTCTCGAGCATCGCTTCAACCTCGTTCACCTTATCGGCAGGAAGAAGCCCCGCGCGCACGCGATCGATGCCAAGTTCGGCCGCCACGGCCTCGGCCGTCTTCGGCGCGTCGCCCGTCAGCATCACGGTTTCCTTCACGCCTGCAGCCTTGAGCGCGGCGATCGCCTCTTTCGATTCAGGCTTCACGACGTCGGAAATGACGATGTGGCCAACATAGGCGCCGTCGACCGCAACGTGCACGATCGTCCCGACCGAGCGGCAAGAAACAGGCTCGACTCCGATTTCGCGCATGAGCTTCTCGTTGCCGGCCGCCACAACGCGCCCTTCCACGCAGGCTAGAACGCCGCGTCCGGAAAGTTCCCGAATGTCCGTGACGGCGCTTCGGTCAATCGCCTTCCCATAGGCGCGCTGCAGACTGAGGCTGATCGGGTGCGTCGAGGCGCTCTCCGCGTGCGCGGCGTAGTGCAGGATCTCTTCGTCGGGAATCGTCCCATGGTGAATTCCGACGATTTCGAAGACGCCCTTCGTCAGGGTGCCCGTCTTGTCGAAGACGACGTAGGCGGCGTTGGCGAGCGTCTCCATGTAGTTCGCGCCCTTGATGAGAACGCCTTCTCTGCTCGCGCCGCCCAAGCCCGCGAAGAAGCTGAGCGGGACGCTGATGACAAGAGCGCACGGGCAGCTGATGACCAGAAAGATGAGCGCACGGTAGATCCACGTGTCCCATCCCGGTGCCGCACCCGCCGCCAACGCATACGCGGGCGGAAGCAAAGCCAGCGCCAAGGCGCCGAAGAAAACCAGCGGCGTGTACCAGCGGGCGAACTTCGAGATGAATTCTTCGCTCTTGGCCTTGCGGGAACTTGCGTTCTCGACGAGGTCGAGAACCTTCGACGCGGTGGAGTCGCCGAAGCCCTTCGTCGTGCGGATCTTGAGGACGCCCGTGAGGTTGATGCAGCCGCTCTCGACGGCCATTCCCGTCTCGACGTCGCGAGGCAGACTCTCGCCCGTCAGCGCGCTCGTATTGAGCGATGAGGAGCCTGAGGTCACAATCCCGTCCATCGGAATCTTCTCGCCGGGACGGACGGTGACGACCGTGCCGATCGGCACTTCATCGGGATCCCGCTTCTCCAGATTCCCCTTCTCGTTCTCCACCCACGCATAGTCGGGACGAATGTTCATGAGGTCCGAAATGCTCCGACGGCTCTTCCCGACGGCATAGCTCTGAAAGAGCTCGCCCACTTGATAGAAGAGCATCACGGCGACCGCTTCGAGGTAGTCTCCGCTCCCCTCGTAGAGCGCCAGCGCAATGGCACCCACGGTCGCGATCGCCATGAGGAAGTTTTCGTCGAAGATCCGGCGGTTCAGAATTCCTTTCCCCGCCTTTCTCAGAATGTCCCAGCCGACGATGAGATACGCGCACATGTAGCCCGCAAATCGGATCGCTCCCGTCGTGGGCACGAGCGCAAGGACGACCAACAACGCCGCCGCGGCGAGAATGCGCGCGAGCATCATCTTTTGCTTGTTCGTCACGATCGCCAATCCTTTCGATAATTAAACAATGTTTGAATAAAAGGGCCTGAAAAAAAGCCGTCAATCGGCAGACCGCATCTTCAGGCCCTCTCGCCCCGTTCGCAGCGGCATGCTTCAAAATCTGACTTCGCAGTCGGGTTCCACACGCTGACAGGCACGACGAACTTCGGTCATGACGGCCTTCGGATCAGCGCCCTCATCAAACTCGACGATCATCTTCTGCGTCATGAAGTTGACGACGACCGTCTTCACGCCGGCAACGCCCGCAGCGGCAGCCTGCATTTCATTCGCGCAGTTGGCGCAGTCGACTTCAATCTCATAGGTCTTTTTCATGGTTTCCTCATTGAAAGGTTGATGTTGATTTAATAATTAAACGATCTTTGAATCGTTGAATCGAACTATAATTTGGCCGTTCGCTTCTGTCAACACCGCACCCCATGGCTGACTCCGCTCAACTTCCGCACACGCACGATGCCCGACTTGAAAAGGCGGCAGCCCGTCTTCCCGAAACGAACGACTTCCGAGAAGCGTCCGACATCTTCAAGCTTTTGGGCGATGCGAGGCGCCTCAAAATCTTCTGGCTTCTCTGCCACGGCGAAGAGTGCGTCATCAACATCGCGGCTCTGATGGGAATGTCGAGCCCCTCTGTCGCGCATCACCTGAAGATTCTGAAGATGAGCGGCCTCATCGAAAGCCGCCGCGAGGGGAAAGAGGTCTTCTACCGCGCCGACATGACGAAGACGCGCGTGGCGACGCTCCACTCCTTCGTCGAGAAGCTCATGCGGATCTGCTGCCTTCAAAACTGAACCAATTCCTCTGCACGGCGGCCTTGCCGCCGAGGTGAGCAGCGCGCATTTCCCACCTTTTCGACATCAAATCTTCACAAAGCCATCACGATATTGAAATACGGCGCTCTTAAAGTACCTCTCGGATAAACGGCCAGAGTTTCGAGAGAGAGTCCGCAAGTCCTGCATTCAGAAGTCGAAAGCTTCCTTTTTTCGACTTTCGTTTTTTCGCCCTTCGGCGCCCCGGGCTTCGAAGGGCAGGCAAGGTCAACGCTCATGCTCTCGAAAACCACACTCTCGGAACTGCTCGCGCGCCCCGTAATCGCCGTCGTCAGGCGCACGGAAGAACTCGACGGCGCGCTTCGAAGCCCATCCAACATCATCGAGCTGCGCGCCAGCAGCCTCATGGAGCTCCCCTTCATCGTGCGTCGCTGCCGCGACGCGAAGAAGGCGCTCTTCCTTTATCCGGAACTCATCGAAGGACTTGGCCACTCGCCCGCCTCGATCGAGTTTCTCGCGCAGTACGCCCGTCCGACCGGCATCGTTTCCACCAAGAAGCAAATCCTCAACACCGCCGCTTCGCTCGGGCTCCTCACCGTCTTTCAAATCTTCATGATCGACACCCAGGCCTTCGGCACGGGCGTCCGCAACGCGCAGAAGCTCCGGTGCGACGCAATCGAGGTTATGCCGGGCGCGATCCCCAACATCGTGCGCGAAGTCTGCGCCCTCGTTGATAAACCCGTTCTTTGCGCCGGACTCGTCAAAACCGCCGAAGAAGTCTCGAAGCTTCTCGAGTCCGGGGCCGCAGGCGTCGCCACCAGCACGAGCACGCTTTGGTTCGATCCGCTGAACCAAAACCGGCGCACGCTCGGAGGAGAAAACGAATGACCGCAGCGCTTCAACTCTTTGGCGTAAGCAAAAGCTACGGAACCACCTCCGTCCTTGAGTCCCTCGACTTGAACGTCGAGAAGGGAGAATTCATCTGCCTGCTCGGTCCCTCGGGCTGCGGGAAGACGACGCTCCTGCGGATGATCGCAGGGCTTCTTTTCCCGACGACGGGCGAAATCCGCATCGCCGGGCGCGACGTAACGTCAATGACGCCGTCGGAACGCAACATCGCGATGGTGTTTCAGTCCTACGCGCTCTACCCGCACAAGACCGTGTGGGAGAACATCGCCTTTCCGCTTCGCATGCGAGCCCCGTGGACGACGCGCATTCCGATCTTCGGTCGCTTCACCGAAGCGCGCCGTGCGCTCGAGCGCCGGCTCGGCGACGAAGTGCCCGCAGTCGCCCGCTCGCTCGGTCTCGAGAAGCTTCTTGCACGCAAGCCCTATGAGCTCTCAGGCGGCCAGAAGCAGCGCGTCGCGCTTGGACGCGCCCTTATCCGCAATCCCGAACTCTTCCTTATGGACGAGCCTCTCTCGAACCTCGATGCGAAGCTTCGGACCGAGACGCGCCGCGAAATCGTGAATCTGCACGCCCGCACGGGTAAAACCTTCGTCTACGTGACGCACGACCAGGTCGAAGCAATGACGATGGCGCACCGCATCGTGCTTCTCTATGCCGGGAAGGTGCAGCAGATCGGCTCGCCCCTCGAACTCTACGACGACCCGGAAAACCTCTTCACCGCTTCCTTCATCGGCACGCCCACCATCAATCAGCTCGAACTTACGGTTTGCGCGGACATGCTCCCGCTTCTTGAGGACGAACCCTGGAGGGGCCAGAACGCAAAGAAGCTCGCCGCAGTCCTCCCCGAAGGGAAATACACGATCGGAATCCGACCGGAAGCGCTTCTGCCCTCTACGGCGGGCGAACCGGGCGCCATTTCGGTCGAGGTCGACTACTGCGAGGAAATGGGCGCGGAAACCATCGTCTGGTGCCGCACCCGGCGCACGAAGAAGACGGCTTGCCTGAGGCTCCCGCGCACATCGCCCTTTGAGGCGAAGGCGATCTCGGGGGTTGAGCCCGATTGGTCGAAGGTGCTCGTCTTTGATGAATCGGGACGCCGCGTGCGCCTCAACGCCGAAGCGACGGCCGAACGCGTCTTCAACGTGGAAATGCGGAGCGAAGCATGAAGCGCTTTTACGAAAGGCAGATTTGGATGGCGAATCCCTTCATGCTTTCTCCCGCTCTGGGATGTCTCCTTCTCTTCTTCGTCGTTCCGATGATCGCGACGCTTGCCGTGAGCTTCACCGACTGGCAGCTGGGCGGGAAGGGCGACGTTCACTTCATTGGATTGGCGAACTATCTGGAACTCTGGCGAAGCCCCGACTTCATGAAGAGCGTGCGGAACACCTTCTTCATGACGGCAATCGTCGTCCCCACTTCCTTCGTTCTCTCGCTCGCGCTTGCGCTTGCCGTGCGCGCGAGCGGACGGTTTGCCCAACTATGGCAGACGATCTACTTCCTCCCGGTGACGGCTTCGCTCGTCGCCATGGCAGTCGTCTGGCAGTGGATCCTGCACCCCGAAGTGGGCTTCGTCGCCGTCATCCTCTCGCACTTCGGCGTGACGGAAAACGTCAATCTTTTGAACGATCCCGACTATGTGCTCTGGACGCTCTCCTTCATCACGGTTTGGCAGATGGCGGGCTACTTCATGGTGCTTTTCCTCACGGGACTCGTCCAGATTCCGACGGAGCTCTACGACGCCGCGAAGGTCGACGGCGCCCGCAGTCCGGCATCGCTCTTCGCAAACATCACCTGGCCGCTCCTCGGACCGACGTCCTTCTTCATTGTCATCCTCACGATCATCAAGACCTTTCAGGTCTTCGACATCGTCAAGGTGCTGACGCGCGGCGGCCCCGAGAGAGCGAGCGAAATTCTCCTCTACACCATGTATCAGGAAGGGTTCTCCTTCTTCCGCATGGGCACGGCCGCAGCGATCGCCGCGCTCTACCTCGCCGTCATGCTCTTCCTCACGTGGCTGCAGACGCACTTCATCGGCCGGAGGGTTCACTATGGCTTCCAATAAGGCGCAGCTGCGCGCGCTCGCGCTTCACGTCGGCGTCAACCTTCTGCTCGCGCTCGGCGCATTCTTGATCCTCCTTCCGTTCATCTGGATGCTGAGCCTCTCGGTGAAGCCCGAGAACGAGATCTACGAAGCGGCGATCCGTTTCCTTCCCAGCGAATGGGACTTTGAGAACTACGTCGAAGCGTTCGAATTCGGAGAAGTCGGCACCTTCGTCAAAAACGGCCTCGCCGTCACGCTCACCATTCTCGCCATTCAAATGTTGACGGTGATTCCGGCCGCATACGTTCTCGCCCGCAAGCATTTCAAGCTTGAGAAGGTCTCCTTCGGGCTCGTTCTCACGGGACTCATCGTGCCGCAGCAGGCGGTGGTGATTCCGCTCGTGCTTGCGATGGCAAAGCTTGATCTTCTCAACACGTTCCCCGTCCTCGTGATTCCCTTCATGACGAGTGCGCTGGGAATCTTTCTTCTGCGGCAGAACTTCAAAGCCGTTCCGCAGGAATTGATCGATGCGGCGCTCGTCGACGGCGCGTCCGAGCGCTACATCCTCTGGTTCATCCTCGTGCCGCTCGTCAAGCCTGCGCTTGCCGCCTTCGCCGTCTTTTCGATCGTGAGCCATTGGAACGACTTCTTCTGGCCCCTTCTCGTCGTGAACGACCTCTCGCTGGCGACGCCGCCCCTCGGAATCTCGATTTTTGCCTCCGACGAAGGCGGCAACGACGTGGGGCCGATGATGGCCTCGGCGACGATCATCGTGACGCCGCTCCTCGTCGCCTTCCTCTGCGCTCGGCGCTGGTTCATTCAGGGCATCACGCTTTCGGGGCTCAAATAGTCATGCTGCAGTTCGTCCACATCACCGACCTCCACGCGGACGCTTCGGGAATGCATTTCGGGATCGACGCCTTTGAGCGGCTTGAGTTGGCGCTCAGCCACGCCGCCGGGCATGCGCCGCATGCAAACTTTGCCGTCCTGACGGGAGACGTTGCCGAGCGGGGCGACGAAGCCTCCTACCGAAAGGTGCGCAGGATGCTCGAACGCCTCCCCTATCCCGCCTTTGTCCTCCCGGGGAACCACGATGATCCTTCCGTCCTGAGCCGCGTCTTTGAAGAAACGCCCTCAGTAGACCTTGCGAATGCCTCGGGTGCCCGTCGGGTGCGGGAGCTCCGAGCGCCTGAATTCAACGCGCTCTTTCTCGATACGCATGCAGGAGGAAAAGGAGAGGGCGCGATGAAGACCGGCGACCTTGATGCCGTTCGAGAGGCGCTCAGGAGCGAAAAGCACCTGTTTCTCTTCATGCATCACCCGCCCTTTGCGAGCGGCATCTCCGCGATGGACGCGCTCGGTCTTTCGAACCCGGATGCGCTTCTGCGCATCTTCGAAGAGGCGCACCGCAAGCCCGCCGCCATCTTCTGCGGCCACCTGCACCGCACGATTGCGGGGGTTTGGGCAGGCGTGCCCGTCTTCGCCCTGCGCTCCGTCGTGCAGGAGGTCGACCCTTTTTCGCGCGATCCGAATCGCATCGTCTACTGCGCCGAAGCTCCCGAATACGCGCTCGTCGACGCGTCGATCGAAACGGGCGGGACGCTCACGATCCTTTCGCAGACGATTCGGTTCACCGAATCCGGAACATCGATTTCCGATTTACCCGATTAACCCCACCATCTCACCATCAAGCGAGGTACTTCAAATGACCGTTCAACTTTCTCGACGTCAGTTCTCCAAGCTTTTCGGCGCACTCGCCCTCGGCGCGGCGCTTCCGACGAAGAGCTTCGCAGCCGAAGAAGAGATTGAATTCACGATCGCCCACACCTACGGCAAGATCTTCCGCCCGATTCACACGAAGATCATCAAGGAATTCAACAAGATCCACCCGAACATCCACATCCGCCTCGAAGCGCCGATGTCCGACTACGAAGAGCTCACGCAGCGCACGCTCTCGGGAATTGCTCAAGGGAATGCGCCCGTACTCTCCTTCCAGGGCGTCAATCAATTCCGTCAGTACATCGAACTTGGCGCCGCCTACGACATCACGCCCTTCACTCAGGAGGATCCGCGCTGGGGCGCCGACTCCGACTACTACCCCGAGATGATGAAGCTCTGCAACTTCGGCGGTAAGCAGTACGGCGTTCCATTCGCGATCTCCACTCCGATCATGTACGCCAACCACACGCTTCTCGCGAAGGCGGGCGTGGACCTCTCGAAGCCCTTCAACACCTGGTCCGACGTGATTGAGGCCGCGAAGAAGGTTCGCGCCTACGACCCGAAGTGTCAGGGAATCTACGTCGACTACCAGGCAACGGGCAACTGGATCTGGCAGGCCTTCCTTTACTCCGAAGGCGGCTCGATGATGGACGAAGCCGAAACGCGCGTCGCCTTTGCCGACGAACCGGGCATCCGCGCGGCGAAGCTCCTGCGCGAATTCATCGACCTCGGCCTCATGGAGGATTCGACCGCGCTTCAGGGCCAGCAGTCCTTCATTTCGGGGCGCGCTGGCTTCTACGTCGCTTCGACCTCCTGGCTGAAGGGCGTTCAGGACAAGATCAAGTCCTTCGACGTGCGCACGCACCTCTTCCCGGTCGG
>CALXXT010000013.1 GCA_944392755.1 uncultured Sutterella sp.
CGAGCCGATCCCGCCCATCGCGATGCCGACGTAGGCGCGCTTCAATGCCGGCGCATCGTTGATGCCGTCGCCCACCATGGCGATCTTTTCGCCCCGGGACGATGCTTCGGCCATGCGGGCGAGCTTCGTTTCCGGAAGACACTCGGATTCCATCTCCTTGATTCCAAGCGTGCGCGCGGCGTGTTCGCCCGCTTCCTTTCGGTCTCCCGTGAGCAGAACCGTGCCGACGTGAAGCGCATCGAGCTTTCGAATCACGGCCGGAGCCGCTTCTCGAAGGCGGTCGGCGAGCGCGATGAAGCCGAGCGCGGCGCCCTCTGCGGCAACGAACGAAATGGTTTCGCCCTCCCGTGCGGCATTCCGCGCCGCGGCGAGAAGATCTTCCGAGAGGCGGATGCCTTCGCCCTCCATGAAGGTGCGGCTTCCGACAAGAACCGTTCGTTCGTCAATCCGGGTGCGGATGCCGCGCCCGGGAATCATTTCGAAGTTCTTGGCCGCAGGCAGATTTCCGTCGGGATGCGCTTTGCGCCAGCTCTCGGCAATTGCGCGTCCGAGCGGGTGTTCGCTCGGCGATTCGGCGGCAGCGGCGAGGCGATAGAGCCCTTCTCGAGACTCGGGAGAGTCTTCTGCGGCAAAGACCTCGGCCACTTCAGGCTTTCCCTCGGTGAGGGTGCCCGTTTTGTCGAAGGCCGCCTTCGTCACGCCTGCGAGGCGTTCGAGCGCGTCGCCCGCACGAACGAGAAAGCCGCTCCTCGTGGCGTTGCCGATCGCGGCGACGATCGCCGTCGGGGTCGCGAGGACGAGGGCGCACGGGCAGAAGACGACGAGAATGGTGACGGAGCGCACGATCTCGCCCGTGACGAACCACGTGAGCATCGCGGCCGTTACGGCGGCCAGCACGACCCAGGTGGCCCAGCGGTCCGCGAGGCGCACGATGGCCGCGCGGTTCGCGTCCGCCGATTCGACGAGTCTGATGAGACGCTTCACGGAACTGTCGGCTCCCACCTTTTCAGCACGCATGTCGAAGGCGCCGAAGCGGTTCAGTGTGCCGCTCAGAACGGCGTCGCCCGGCATCTTGTCGACCGGCATCGATTCACCCGTCATGACCGATTCGTCGATTGAAGTCGATCCTGAAAGAACGACGCCGTCGGCCGGAATGCGCTCGCCGGGCCGGATGCGCAGCGTGTCGCCCGCCGCAATCTCGTCGGCTTCGATCCGCTCTTCGCCCGCCGGCGTCACGCGGCACGCGGTTTCGGGCGCGTACCTGACGAGCGCCTCGATGCCGCTGCGCGCTTTGCCGACCGTCAGATCTTCCAGAAGGGCGCCGAACGTCATGATCCAGGCGATTTCACCCGCAGCGAAAATTTCGCCGATGGCCACCGAGGCGACGAGCGCCATGGAAACGAGGACGTCCGCCTTGATGTCGAAGCGCGTGAGGAGACCTTCGCCCGCCTCGAGGAGGATCGGCGCGCCGCAGAGCACCACGGCAACCCACGCGGGGTCGAAGGGCCGGGCGCCCGCGTCGACGGCAAAGGATAGGAAGAGTGCGGCGCCCGAGACGGTGAGGATCAGAATCGTGCGCCGGGCCTGCGCGTCGATCCATTCGGGGAAAAGCTTCATGATTTGCCGAGCGGCGTTCCGCCCGAGATGTGCGGTGCAAATGAAGGTTGGATACCCCCTAGGGGTATGGGTTGAAGCTTAAATCCCGAAGCACGTCATCGTCAAGGCGAATGAGAACTGTTTGCAGTCATGACAGCCGCGAGAAGTGCTCGACCGCTTTCGCGAAGTCCCGGATCGTCTGATCGGCGTCGCCGTGGGCGATGCCTTCGCGGACGCAGTGCTGCAGGTGTCCCTCGAGAATGATCTGCCCGGCTTTGTGGAGCGCGCGCTTGGCGGCGTGAATCTGCAGGAGAATGTCTTCGCAGGGCACGTCTTCGTCGATCATTTTGTCGATGGCCGTCACTTGTCCGATGATTTTCTTGAGGCGGCGGTGAAGATTGGCGGCATCCATGCATTGACGCATCGAGCGGACTCCAAAAGAGAGAAAGGAAAGCCGTCTCAGTATGGCAACGGCGAAGGCCCTTGTCGAATGCGCGGCGGCATTCACGCCGCGGAAAGCCTGAAGAGACTTTCCAGCTCCGCGTCCGAGAGGTCTCCGACCCAGCCTTCGCCCGTCGAGACCGCAAGGTCGGCGAGCTCGCGCTTCGCTTCAAGCATGGCGTTGATCTTTTCTTCAAAGGTGCCGGCCGTGACGAAGCGGTAGACGAGGACGTCGCGCTTTTGGCCGATGCGGTACGCGCGGTCCGTTGCCTGAGCCTCGACGGCCGGATTCCACCAAAGGTCGTAGTGGATGACGGCGGATGCGGCCGTGAGGTTGAGCCCGGTTCCGCCTGCCCGGATCGAGATGATGAAGACGCGCGCAGCGGGATCCGACTGGAAGCGGTCGACCATGCGCTGACGTTCCTTCGCCGGAACGCTTCCCTCCAGAAAGTCGGGCCGCTCGCCCGTCGCGGCTCCGATCCACTCCTGCAGCCTGAGCCCTGTTTCACGGAACTGCGTGAAGACGAGGCACTTGCGCTTCGCGGCGCGGCATTCGTCGAGGAGCTCCAGAAGCGCCGCGGCCTTCCCGGAATCGGGGCGTGCGGAGGGCTTTCCGAGGTACTGCGAAGGTGAGTTGCAGATTTGCTTCAGGGCGGTCATGAGGGCGAGCACTTGACCGCGGCGGCGGATCGCCGCGTCCTTGCCGCTCTTTTGCGCATCCGCACTCGAGAGCCGCTTCAAGGCAGCTTCGAGCGTCTTCTGGTAGAGCGCGCCTTGTTCGGGCGTGAGCGTCGTGAAGCGGTCGATCGAGAGCTTCTCGGGAAGGTCCGAGATGACGGCTTTGTCCGACTTCAGGCGTCTCAGCATGAAGGGCGCGGTGAGCCGTCGAAAGGCTTCGGCGGCGGCCGCATCGCGCTCGGACTCGATCGGTCGGGCAAAGGTCCGCTCGAAGTCTGCGGCCGAGCCGAAGAGGTCGGGCTGCACGATGTCGAGAATCGACCAGTATTCCATCAGATGATTTTCAACGGGCGTGCCCGTCATCGCGATCGTGCGCCTTGCGCCGAGCGCGCGGGCGGCCGCGGACTGGCCGCTCGAGGCGTTCTTCACGGCCTGGGCTTCGTCGAGAATGAGAAGCGCCCAAGGATGGGCGCCGAGGCGCTCCGCGTCGCGTCTCAGAAGCCCGTAGCTAGTGATCGTCACGTCGGGGAAGTCTTCGGGGCGCGCGGGAAGCGCACGGTTCGCACCGTGATAGACGCCCACCGTGAGGCCGGGCGAGAACTTCGCGATTTCGCGCGTCCAATTCGGAATCAGCGTGGTCGGAACCACGGCGAGACACTTCCCCGTCTTCAGCATGCCTTCGGCCTTCCAGGCGGTGACGGCGGCAATGACCTGAAGGGTCTTCCCGAGCCCCATGTCGTCGGCGATGAGCGCGCCGATGCCGAGCCTCAGGTTCTTCATGAGCCAGGCGTAGCCGCGGGCCTGGTAGGGGCGAAGCGTCGCGCGCAGCCCTTCGGGGGGCGGCAGAACCTTCACGTCGGAGAGCGCTTGTATGGCGGCCTTGAGGTCGGAGGACGCGCGGACTTCCGCCCCCATCCATTCGCCCGCAAGAACGGCGCGCACGGCCTCGAGGCGCGAGGGCTTTCTCTCGGTCGCCTCCGCGAGCCTCATGATTTCTTCGGGGTCGAGGTAGACGAAGTCGTCCCCCACGCGGACGATTTCGCCCGCCCGCTTGCGCAGCGCCTCGAGCGCTTCGGGCGTGAGGATCTTTCCGCCCACCGCGACGCGCCAGTCGAAGGCGGCGACCGCGCCCCGCGAGAGAAGCGACGTGCCGGAGACGGCGGCTTCGGCTACGCCGACGAGCCGCGGGTGCAGAATTTTTTTGAGCTTGGCGGGGAGTTCGACCGCAACGCCGAGCAGCGAGAGAAGAGGCGCCGCCTCAAGAAGAAAAGTCTTGAGGGTCTCGTGCTCGAGCGTCGCGGGCTTGCCCTTTGACTCCAGGATGGGCGCAAGTTCGGGGGCGGCGTCGACGATCGCGCGCAGGACGGAGAGGGCGCCGTAGCGGATCGGTTCGCAGGCCTCCTCCTTCAGAATCTTTGAGATGAGGGTCGGGCGTCCTGCAGGGAGAGGCCCGGCTTCGTCTCCATCCGCGCGCTTCGCGCAGAGTCCGAAATTCACCTTGATGCCGTCCGCATGCGTGCGGACCGTGACGATCGGCCGCCACGGATAGGAAAGCGAGAGGAGGAAGGGCTTGAAGAGCCGGGCGATCGTGCGGCGCACGGCGCGAGGCGCGGTCATGCCGCTCGGCGCGCTTTCCGGGTGAAGTCCGACGAGGAGCCACGGGCTCTCTTCGGGACGGCCCTTGAGCGTCGCGGGGAGGTGGGGCGCGAGCAGGGCGCATGCGCAGACCGAGACGGCCAAGTGCACCGAATGGAGAAGCGGATTCTTCTGCGGAGCGCTGAAGTCGATCGAGAGGCTCGCGAGGAGAATCGGTCCGACGACCGCGGCAAGGCTCTGCATCATGGCGCGCACGTCGGCGTAGCGCAGGGTCGGAAGCCAGAGGATGCGGGGGAATCCGTCCTCGCGGTCCGACTCTTCGGCGACGCACGGCACGGGAATGAGGGCACGCGCGCGAATGAGGCGCGATGCGGCGAGAAGGCATTCCCGCCAGGCGCGCATTTCGCGGGGAAGGTCCTCGGCTTCGTCTTCAGAAACGTTCAGCAGGAAGGGCGCTATATCCCCGAGCGCCGCTTCGGCGCGCGGCGCTTTTCTTCGGCGGGACGCAAGCGAAGCGCGGTCGGCCTCGAATTCGACGAAGGCGGCCGAGGCGCCGTCGACGCGAACCGACATGCGCCAGACGATGCCCCAAGGATCGCGGCCGGGCGAGAGCCCGGCGGCAGCCTCGATCCGCCGCCGGAGTTCCCGCATCGAATTTTCTTCGGAGAAGATTCGGTTTTCCGAGGCGCGCGCGGCGTGGTCAAAGAGGCGCTTCGCCTCCTCGGCGAAGGGCTCTCCGGGCGGGGGATCCGGGATTTTTTCCGGGAGGAGCGAGGCGAGCATGCGCTCCCGCGGCACGAGCTCCGGACGACGCAGACGCCGCCAGGCGTCGTCTCGAGCATCCTCTGAGAAGGGCTCGGGATCCTCTTCGTCCGAGAGCATTTCTTCGCGCGCTTCGGACATCGTCGGGATGCGGGCGACTTCGGCCGTGTCGATGTTCACGCCGAGTTCGCGAAGGCGCTTCCGAAGGTCCAGTCCGCGCATGCGGAAGACAAGAAACGGATCGGCGTCGATCGCGTCGGCCATGGCGTAGAAAACGGCGGCAACGTGCTTGCAGACCTTCGCCGAATCGGGGCAGGTGCAGGTGACGCGCATGTCGCGCCAGCTTTTCGGAAAGAGGGCGATGTGGTGTTCCGCGCAGATTTCGGCAACGCGTTCGGGAAGCCGTCCCTCAAGGAGCTCGGCGACAAGCGCCGGATCGTCGGCGATGCTCTTGAGGAGCTGCCGGGCCTCTTCCTTCGGGAGCGCGGGGAGCTTCAGCTCGACTTCATAGGGGAAATAAGCCGAACCGTCGACGAGCGCATCGACGGTTCGCGCGGCTTCGTCAAATCTTGTCTCGATGATGCGCCCTTGGTTGGCGTAGGTCTTTCCACGGGGCAGGCGGTTTTCTTCGTCCACGCTGGAGAGCGCCTCGAGCCAGGCGGCTCCCCACCACGTGTTGCCGTAAGTTCGCCGTTTCGCCATGGTCGCAGGTTTCCTTTCAAAGTCGTGCGCAGATTTTAGCCGTCGAAGCCCGAGCGAAGACGGACCGCTTGGTGCTTCGAGTCCGTCCAAACGCGGCGAATCTTCAGGAGAGCGCACCTTCTCCGGAGTCAGGTTTGACAAACGTTCGTATGCGAACTATATTGTTCGTATGCGAACGAATTATGAAATTTTGTCCCAGGCCGGGCGCCTGCGCGAGGGGGCGAACCGCTTCCTCATTGAGCTTCTTCGAAAAGACGGGCTCGGGGACGTCACGGCCGCCTGCGGCGACGTTTTCCACGCGCTCTTTGAAGGCGGCCCCGCGACCTTGTCGGATCTCGCGCTGAAGATTCGGCGCGCCAAGGCAACCACATCCGTCATGGTCGATCGGCTCGAACGCCTCGGGTACGTGGAGAAGCGCCCCCGCATGCAGGATCGTCGAAGCCTCGAAGTCGCGCTCACGGCAAAGGGCGAGTCCTTCCGCTCCGTGATGGACGGCGTGGCCGAGCGCCTGAACGAGAAGATTCTCGAAGGCTTCACCGAAGCGGAAGCGGCCGAGCTCGAGCGCCTTCTCAAGAAGGCGGTCGGAAACTTCCGCTTCGACGCGCCCGAGAAGCTCTAGTCCCGAATTCCATTGAACCCCTGCACGCGGGTCGATCTCCTTCGAACGAAGGGGAAGAGCCTCGTGCACCCTGAAGATAGGAGACCACCATGTCCGAAAACTTGACCCTCTGCCGCGTTGAAGCGGCTCCCCGCACCGAACTCCACGACAAGCTCGCCCTCACGGGCTGCGAAGTGTCGGTGAACGAACTTCCCGCCGGAGCGGCGGTGCCCTTCGTTCATCGGCATCAGGAAAATGAAGAGCTTTACGGCGTTCTCGCCGGCAAGGGCGAGCTTTATCTCGACGGCGAAGTGCACGAGATCGCCGCGGGCGATTGGTTCAAGGTGAAGCCCGAAGGTCACCGCGCCATCCGTGCGTCGGCCGAGAGCGCTCTGAAGTTCATCTGCATCCAAACGAAGGCGGGGAGCCTCGAGCACTTCACGATGACCGACGGCGTGCCGTGCGAAGACAAGGCGCCTTGGCACGAATGATCGACCGTTCGATCTGACCGGTTCTTGAAAGAAAGGCCCGTCGGCGCTGCCGCGGGCCTTTCGTTCAGGCACGACCGTCAGAAGAGGAGACTGGCGCGGCCCGACATCTGCCAGGTGTCGACGGTTTCGCCGCCCACCGTGCGCTCGAGGTCAAGCTGAAGCGAGAAGCGGTCCTTCCAGTTCCAGAAGGCGCCCACGCCGAAGTCCGCCCAAGTGTCCTTGTCGCCCCATACCGTCGAGATTCGGTCGGCGTCGGCCTTGAGCACCGCCTGCTGGCCGTCCGTCCATTGATGCAGAACGTCTCCGCGGAGATACGCTTCTCCGACCGAGGCCGCCGTGCGGAACTGACGCCCGAAGCGGAAGCCGGCGCGGCCGATCACGCTCGTTTCGGCGTCGGCGTGCACGCGCATGCCGCGTTCGGTCGAATAGTCGAAATCGCGCAGATAGGCGGCCTGGATCTGGAGCTGCGGTTCGAGGAAGACGCCGGTGGAGGCGTCGCGCAGCGTGTAGCCGTATTCGGCGGAGAGCGCCGCGTAGTCCTGATCGTAGTCGCCCGTCGTTCGGATGGCGCCCGAGTTGCTGCTCACGTCGAATTCGTTCTTGACGCGGCCGAAACGCCCGACAAGGTCGAGATAGTGGTTCCCGGAGAGGAGCGTGCCGTAGAGGGCCGCTTCGTAGCGGGTCAGATCGGCCGATCCCTTCACGTTGGAGTAGTCGACGTCGCCCGTAGCGTAGGAGAACCAGCCGCCGAAGCGCGATGAGGCGGAGGGCGCGCCTTCAAAGCCGATCGTCACCGTGTCGACGTCGTTCTTGTAGACGCCCGAAGCTCCCATTTGACCGTGGTTCATCCGAACCCAAAGCCCCTTGTCGGCGCCGTTTTCGAGAACGGCCTCATGGATGCGCCGATCTCGGCGGTCCATTTCAACGGCGAGATCGTAGCCTGCGTAGCCCGAGCCGATCATGCCGAGGGTGGATGACGAGTTCGAACGGACGACGCGGTAGATTTCCCAGAAGGTGCCTCCGTCCTTGAAGGCTTCGCCGCCGGCGTCTGGCGAGAAAGGGAATGAGTTTCCGAAATAACCCGCCAAAAAGGAAAGAATATCGCTTCGACCCGCAAACTCTTCACGGTTTCTAATTTCGTCGTAGCTGTCTCCAGAAAATTCCACGGGACGAATGTCAAGCTCATAGTTGAAGAGCTTGTCGCCCTCAACGTTTTCAACCTCGTGAAAACTCACGCCCGCATTTGTAGCGGCGCGCGAAACCATTGCGAAGATGAGTGTGTTGTCCTCGGTGATGCCGTTCAGCGTGTTGAGGCCTTCGATCTGAATGTGATGCGTGCCGCCTTCGGTCGAGTCTTCAACGAAAATGAGGTCGGTCTGCGACTTGTCCTGGCCGTTCGTGTCGATGCGGAAAATGCCGCCCGAGCCTTTCAAGTCGCCGATGCGCACGTAGTCGTGCGTCATGTCGAAGCCTTCGCCCTGAGCTAAGGCATCGTAGAGACTCGTTCCGAGGGTTTCGTTGCGGATGTTCTTCCAGGTCTGCTCGAGGTCGGCGTCGTAAAGATTGATGATGCCGCCGTCGCGAAGCGTGATGGAACTCACCCGTTTCTTAGTCGTTGCGTCTCGACCGATTAGAAACTTTCGAAGATATTCCTTATGAATATCCGGAATTTTGTCAGCGTACTTGTCGATTAATCCATTGACCTGATCTTCCGTCAGAACGGCAGCGTTTCCAAGATAGGACCACTGAGCTCCATTCGTGAACGTGAGGTCAAGCTCTCCGTCTGCCAACGTAATGGGGTTTTCCGAATCACCCATGCTTCCTACCTGATCCAATCCGAATAGAACGAGAGCGGAAAGATTTCGAGAGGAGTATTCGTCGCCGTACCAGTAGGAGTCGGATCCGGAGAAAATTCCGCTGATTTTGGATGCTTCACCGCCAACCGATGTCGTAACCAAGTCCATCGAACCCACGATCTGATTCGAAGTCGACTTCAAAGCGACTTGACCGCCGTCCTTTGCAGAAATGGAGTCCGGTTTGACGGCGATCGTCCAAATCCGAGTGGACGTGTTTTCAGACCCGATGGAAATG
>CALXXT010000014.1 GCA_944392755.1 uncultured Sutterella sp.
CATGAGCGTTTGGTGCTTTTCGTCGAAAATTCGCCGAATTTTAAGGTTCTTCAGAAAAATGGACTTGGACTTTTCAAAAATCACCTCTCCGTCCTTGCTCCGATCGATTGAGGCGATCATTTCCGGCATGATTTCCCCGGTCTGACGGCAGGAAACCGAACTCTCGGACGGGTCTGAGATCGAGAGCGGCGATTCGATGCTCGCCACATGGCAGGTCACCCCCGGAATCTTGGGATCGACGAAGGCGTCGAGCTTGATGTCCTTGAAGGTAAAGATGCCGAGCGAGACGTCGGCAACTTCATCCTGCGAGCACCCGGAAAGCATGAGGACGGACGAAAAAGCGGCCGCGCCGATAAGAAGACGTCGAAGCATGTTGGGCAATCCGTTGTAGAGACCAGAAGCCTTCAGCCTAGCAAACATTCCGATCGACCAAGCGCTCGAGAGAAGAAAAACTCCGGACGCCGACCAATCGGACGACGCCGGAGCTTCTTTCCTTGAAAGCCGGGAAGCGAAATCCGCGCTATTCGGCGGCCTTCGCCTTCACGCCCTCAACTTTCTCCTGCATTTTCTCTTCGAATCGGCCGTAGGCGGCAAGCCGCTGCATGCGGCGCTCGATCACGGCTTCGCGCGGCATGCGCATGAGTTCGCGAAGCTCGTCGACGACCGCCTTCTTGAGCGTCGTGGCCATGAGCTTGCAGTCGCGGTGCGCGCCGCCGAGAGGTTCGGAGATCACGCGGTCGACAAGTCCGAGCTCGAAAAGACGGTCGGCCGTGAGGGCAAGCGCTTCGGCGGCCTTCGGCGCGAGCGCCGCGTCCTTCCAGAGGATCGAAGCGCAGCCTTCGGGCGAAATGACCGAATAGACCGCATACTGGAGCATCATCACGCAGTCGGCCACGGCAAGCGCAAGCGCGCCGCCGGAGCCGCCCTCTCCGATCACGCAGGTGACGACGGGCACCTTGAGGCCGGCCATCTCGTAGAGGTTGCGCCCAATCGCCTCGGACTGCCCGCGCTCTTCGGCGCCGATTCCGGGATAGGCGCCCGGGGTGTCAACGAAGGTGACGACCGGCAGATCGAACTTCTCGGCGAGCTTCATGAGGCGGAGCGCCTTGCGGTAGCCTTCGGGACGCGCCATGCCGAAGTTGCGCTCCGTGCGCTCCTTGAGCGTGCGCCCCTTCTGGTGACCGATCACGACGACGTTGATGTCGGCCATGCGGGCAAGCCCGCCAACGACCGCCGCATCGTCGGCGAAGGCGCGGTCGCCGTGGAGCTCGTGAAAGTCCGTGCAGATCGCCTTGATGTAGTCGAGCGTGTAGGGCCGATTCGGGTGCCGGGCGACGAGCGACGTCTGCCAGGGCGTGAGTTCGGCATAGGTCTTTTTGACGAGCTCGGCCTCCTTCGCTTCGAGCGAGGCAATCTCGGACGCAACGCTCACGCCCTTCTTCGCTTCCGTTTCTTCGAGTTCGCGGAGCTCATCGATCTTGGTTTCGAGCGCTTCGATGTCCCGCTCGAATTCGAGGAATACTTTCTTAGCCATGAAAATCCTTCGCTGAATGTCAAACCAGACGGCGCCAGGTCGTGCCCTGCGGGCCGTCCTGCAGTTCGATTCCCTCATCGAGAAGCGTGCGGCGGATTTCGTCGGCCCGCGCAAAGTTGCGCGCCTTCTTCGCCTCGGCGCGCTCGGCGATCAGGGCCGCAATGCGCGCTTCCTCATCGGCGGCGACGCCGCCCTGGAGGAAGGCTTCCGCGTCGAGCTGCAGAATGTTGAGCACGGCGCCGAGACCGCGCAGCTGACGAACAAGAGCCGGCGAACCCGTGCGGTTGATTTCCGCCGCGAGGTCGAAAAGAACGCTCACCGCCTGAGGCGTGTTGAAGTCCTCGTCCATCGCCGCCTTGAAGCGCGCGGCATGATCTTCCGTCCAATCGAGGGGCGCGCCGTCCGACTCGCGCCCCTTGAGCGCGGTGTAGAAGCGCACCAGCGCCTTGTGGCTGTCTTCGATCAGCGCCGGCGAGAAGGTGACGGGACTGCGGTAGTGGCTGCGCAGGAGGAAGAAGCGGAGCACTTCGGCGCCCGCGCCCTTTCCGTACTTGTCGCTCGTTTCGGCAAGCGCGTCGCGGATCGTCCAGAAGTTGCCGAGCGACTTGCTCATCTTCTCCTCAACGCCGTCGGCGCGCGCGACGCGCAGCGGACCCGCGTGCATCCAATAGTTGGCGAAGCGCTTGCCCGTCGCCGCCTCGCTCTGAGCGATTTCGTTCTCGTGATGCGGGAAGATGAGGTCCGGGCCGCCGCCGTGAATGTCGATCGTTTCGCCGAGAAGCTTCATCGACATCGCCGAGCATTCGATGTGCCAGCCCGGACGTCCGGGACCCCACTTCGAATCCCACTGCGGCTCTCCCGGCTTCGCGCTCTTCCAGAGCACGAAGTCGAGCGGATCGCGCTTCGCATCGGAAACGGAGACGCGCTCGCCTGCGCGCAGATCGTCGACCGATCGGCCGGAAAGCCTGCCGTAGGTGCCGAACGCGCGCACGCTGTAGTCGACGTCGCCCTTCGCGTCCTGATAGGCGTAGCCCTTCTCGGCGAGAAGGTCGACGAGCCGCAGCATGTCGGGAATGTATTCGGTCGCGCGGGGCTCCTTCGTCGGGGCGAGGCATCCGAGCGCGAGCATGTCGTCCTGCATGGCGCGGGCGAATTCCGCCGTGAGCTCGTCGGTGGAGACGCCGCGCTCGGCCGCGCGGCGAATGATCTTGTCGTCGACGTCCGTGATGTTGCGCACGAAGTCCACCTCGTAGCCCGAAGCCTCAAGCCAGCGGCGAACCACGTCGAAGCCGACGAACGTGCGCCCGTGGCCGATGTGGCAGTAGTCGTACACGGTCACGCCGCAGACGTACATGCGGACGCGGCCGGGTTCAATCGAATGGAAGGGTTCGAGCTTGCGGCTCAAGGTCGAATAAATCGAAAGCGGCATGACAAAACTCGCGGAGCGCTCGGCGCGCGGCGCCGAGGATCGGCGGCGCGACGGGAACCCGCTAAAATTGCGGTTGTTAATCTTTCGAAGTATAGCCGCGGGAAGCCCGCCTCAACGGCCTTCCAAAGCGAATCAGCCTTCAGGACTAGCGTAAGCCGGACGCGTCGATGCCCGGCTTGCGCAAGGCCGTCCTTAACCGAACACCGGAACCGAACTTCATGCGCAAAACGCTTGCCGCCCTTCTCGCCGCCTTCGCCGCGGCCACAGCCGGAGCCGCCACTCAGATGGAGGAGCTTGCTCAGACGCTCGACAATTCTCAATTCTCCGAACGCGTCGAGAAGCTGATGACGAACGGCCGCTTCGCGCAGGCGCTCGAGCTCGCCGACATCGGCATCAAGCGCAATTCGAAGAACGCCCAGCTCGTCTTCATGAAGTCGGTCGCGCTCGAAAACCTCGGGCGCACGGGGGAAGCGGCCGAGGTTCTGCGCCAGCTCATCCGCAGCTATCCCGAAATTCCCGAACCCTACAACAATCTCGCCGTGATCGAAGCGGGCATGGGCAACCTCGAAGGCGCGAAGTCGCTTCTCTCGAAGGCGCTTCAGATCAATCCGAACTTTGCGCTCGCCCGCAAGAACCTCGGCGACGTCTATCTCGCGCTTGCGATCGAGAGCTACGAGGCCGCGGCTCCCGAACTCCCGAAGAACAACGTGCTGCAGAGCCGCCTCAAGGTTCTGCGACGCCTGACGTCGAAGAACTGACGGCGTCCGGCCCCGCCGCTCAACTTGAACAAAGGAAAATCTCATGAAGATCCGTCAACGCCTTCTTCTCGCCGCGCTTCCCGCGGCCCTCGCTCTCGGCTCCGCCGCTTCGAGCGCGCTTGCGGCCCAGCCGGGCGACCCGCGCGTCGAGCTCAAGACCTCGATGGGCAGCATCGTCGTTCAGCTCGAACCCTCGCGGGCCCCCGTCACGGTGAAGAACTTCGTGCGCTACGTTGAAGAGGGCTTCTACAACGGCACGATCTTCCACCGCGTCATTCCGGGCTTCATGATTCAGGGCGGCGGCTATGAACAGAACCTGCGGGAAAAGCCCACGCACGACCCGATTCCGCTTGAGGCGCGCGGCGGCCTGCCCAACAACCGCTACACGATCGCCATGGCGCGCACGTCCTACCCGCACTCGGCGACGGCGCAGTTCTTCATCAACGTCGCCGACAACGACTTCCTCAACGCCGATCAGGCGCAGGACGGCCAGGGCTACGCCGTCTTCGGCCAGGTGGTCTCCGGCACGGATGTGGTCGACCGCATCGCCGGCGTCGAAACGAGCACCCGCGGCTTCATGCAGAACGTTCCCCTGACGCCCGTCGTGATCGAATCGGCGAAGATTTTGAAGTGATGCCCTCGGCGCGCATGTGCGAAAATATTTGATTCATGCGGGCCCGGCCGGACGGCCGAGCCCTTCAACGACATAAGAAACGAAGAGAACACTCATGATCCGCCTCACCACCAACAAGGGCATCATCGACCTCGAGCTCGACCACGAACACGCCCCGAAGACCTGCGAAAACTTTGAAGAATATGTTCGTTCGGGCTTCTACAACGGCACGATCTTCCACCGCGTCATCCCGGGCTTCATGATCCAGGGCGGCGGCTTCGAGCCGGGCCTGAAGGAAAAGGCCACCCGCGCGCCGATCCAGAATGAAGCCGACAACGGCCTGAAGAACGACCGCTACACGATCGCGATGGCTCGCCGTCCCGATCCGCACAGCGCTTCGGCGCAGTTCTTCATCAACGTCGCCGACAACGACTTCCTCAACCACACGGCCCCGACGCCGCGCGGCTGGGGCTACGCGGTCTTCGGACGCGTCGTGGCGGGTGAAGACGTCGTCGACGCGATCTCGCACGTGCGCACGGCGACGGTCGGCTACTACGGCGACGTCCCGACCGAAGACATCGTCATCGAAAAGGCGGAAATCCTTTAATCCGTCTTCGGCCAAGGGGGCCCGACGGCCCCCTTTTCTTTGCACCCGCCTAGAACCCACATCCGGGGGAACTCATGGACACGCAGCTTCAACCTCCCGCGCTCGCCGGCTTGACGAGCATTCCGCCGCTTTCGAACCCCGTCATCATTTCGGACCTTCACCTCGCGCCGAAAAAGCCGAAGACGATCATGGGATTCGTGCGCTTCATGCGCACGTTCGCGCCCCGCTACGCCGAGCTCGTCATTCTGGGCGATCTTTTCGACTTTTGGATCGGCGACGACGCGATGGAAGAAGCCGAACCCATCATCGCGCTCCTGAAGCTGCATGCCTCGACCGGCCGCCGCGTCGTCGTGATGCCCGGCAACCGCGACGTGATGCTCGGAGCCGGATTCGCCGCGGCCGCCGGCGCCGAACTCGTGCGTGATCCGATCACGGTGGAGATCCGCGGCCGCAAGGTGCTCCTTGCCCACGGCGACCAGTGGTGCCTGCGGGACGAGGCCTATCAGCGCTTCCGCGCCATGACGCATGATCCGCGCTGGCAGTCGGCGGCGCTCTCGAAGAGCGTGCCCGAGCGGCTTGCGCTCGCCCAGCAGGCGCGCGCGATGTCCGAATCCGACAAGCAGCAGAAGTCGATGGCCGACATGGACGTCGTCGAATCCGCCGTCGCCGAAGCGGCGCGCGACGCCGGAGTCGACATCGTGATTCACGGCCACACGCATCGCCCCGCCGCCCACGTGGGCGCGGCGATCGAGCGCTGGGTGCTTCCCGATTGGGAGCTCGACGAAACGGACTGCGCCGGCCGAAGCGGTTGCATCACCTTCCTCGAAGGCGGTCAGCCCCAGATTCAAATGTTTTAAAGAAAATCAAATAGTTGCATAAAAAAGCGGCGCCTCGGCGCCGCTTTTCATTTCAATGGGCGGCAGATCCGCGCCCATCGGTGTTATCCAACGTCTTACTTTTGGGGCCCCGCGAGGAGGATGTCGACGCGCTCGCGAAGCGTTTCGGCATCGATCGCCCCCTTGTGGATCCAGATCGGTTCGCCTGAAGCGTCGAAGAACATCTGCGAGGGCATCTGTTCGATCAGGTACTTGTCTTCAATTCCCTGATACTTGTCGACGTCGATGTTGATGAAGGCGGCGCGGTCGCCGTACTCCTTCTGCATCTCTTCCATGAGCTTGATCATTTCCGGACAGCTCTCGCACCACTCGGCGCCGAAATCGACGACGGTCACCTTGCCCTTGACGGGGAAGGGTTCTTCGAGCGCCTTGTCGGCATGAGCCGGGCTCAGCGCGCCGGCAAAGAGAACGGCGCCGGCCATGGCGGCGATGAATTGGCGTCTCAGCATGGTTTTAACTCCCTTTAGTGAATGCTTCGCTGAATCTATTGGTCGGTTCCGGCATCGCCGCGCAGCGTCAGCACGCCCTCGGCCATGTCGTAGATGCGGTCGGACAGAGGCAGGCTCGCCGAGTCGTGCGTCACCATGAGAACGCCGACGCCCGAGTCGGCCAAGCGGCGGAAAATGGCGACGACGTTCTTGGCGCTCTCCATGTCGAGGCTCGATGTCGGCTCGTCGGCGACGATCACCTTGGGCGAACACATCAGAGCCCGCGCGATCGCGACGCGCCGAAGCTCTCCGCCGGAGAGCGCGCTCGGCATCTGATCCGAGAGGTCGCCGAGCCCCACCTCGTTCAAAAGCGACTGAGCCCGGCCTTCGGGTTCGGGCCCGCGCTCCGAAAGGTACCAGGGCAGCCGAACGTTGTCGAGCACGGTCAGGTTCGAGAGCACGCCCGCCCCCTGCGGCACGTACCCCGCGCATTCGTTGCGAAGCGCCGAAGCCTGCGCATCGGTGAGCTCGTCGAGCCGCTTCGAGCAGAGGAGCACCTCGCCTTCGGTCGGCTTCAAAAGCCCCACCACGATGTTGAGCAGCGTCGACTTGCCCGAGCCCGAGCGTCCGAGAAGCGTGACGAATTCGCCCGCATCGACCGAAAGCGACGCGTGGCGCAGCGCCCAGAAGGGGCGGCCGCCGCGTTCATAGCGCTTTCCGGCATCCTTGACTTCGATGAGCGCCATTTATTCACCCTCCCGGAGCGACGTGTAGATGTCCTTTCTGCCGATGCGCCAGGCCGTCGGAAGCGCGGCAAGCGGGCAGGTCGCCACGCCGGCGGCGAGCGAAAGCGCCGCGGCCATGACCCATGCGGACTGCGCGGGCGCAAGGTACGGCAGCCCGATCGTGCGGCTGATCGTGAAGGAGAAGAAGTGCACGACGAGGGCGCCGAAGAAAACGCCGAGCGCGGCGCCGAGCGCGGACAGGAGCGTCGACTCGCAGAGGACGACCGAGATCACCTTCGACTTGGAAGCGCCGAGCGCGCGCAGCGTCGCAAATTCCTTCTGCCGCTCGTTGAAGGCGAAGAAGTAGATGATGAACATGACGAGCGCCGCGATCACCCAGAAGCCTCCGGCCGCGCCGTACATGACGCCGACGATCTTCTGGAGCTTCGCCGAAGTGTCGCTCATCATGTTGGACGCAAAGACGAAGTTGACGTTCGCGCGCAGACCGAGGCGGTCGAGCACGCCGTCGGAAATCGTGATCGGATCGACGCCGGGCTCCACGCGCACGAGGATGGAGCTCAAGGAATGCGAGATCTCGTCGGCCTTGTCGGGCGTGGCGATGGCGCCGAGCTTCCTCGCCATCTCGAGCGTCATGAAGACCGAGCTGTCGAATCCCATCCCCGTGGGCTCAAGCCGCCCGACGATCTTGAAGTGCTGGTCGTAGAACTTCAGCTCGCTGCCGATCGCGCCGAAAATGTAGTCGCCCACGATCACTTCGTTGCCTTCGAGGGGCTTTTCGGCGGCCTTCTTGAGCCACGGCCCCACGACGAAGTCCGTCTTTTGATCGATGCCGATCAGCTGAACCTTCACCGAGCAGCACTGCGCGTCGAGCGACGAAATGAAGAGCTGCCCCGAAGCCTTCGCGACGCCCTTCACGCTCGAAACCACGTCGAGGAGCTTCCCGTCGACGTAGAAGGTAGAGGGTTCGGCGCGCAGAATGACGCTTTCGATCTTCTTGCCCTCGCCCTGCGGCACGACGAGAAGATCCGCGCCCATGCGCGCCGAGAGCGACTCGATTCCCGCCTGCAGGTTCGCCGAAATCATGGATCCGACGAAAAGCATGAAGGTGAAGATCGCCACGATGAGCCCGAGGCTGAGGGAGCGGAAGGGCTTCCCGGACAAGTTCGCCCGGGCGAGCCGAAATGTGGTGAGCGCGGTCATGTGCGGGTTCTCTCCGAAAGGGCGGCGTGCCCGAACGTCACTTGGCGCGCGAGAGGCGCCAGAAGTCGAGGAGCGCCGTCACGGTGATGAGGAGCCCGAGGATGACGAGCACCGACTCGGTGAGCGCGTGGCAGGCCATCATCGGATTCGGACAGGCGCCGATCACGAAGCTCGCAAGCGCGGCGGCGAGAAGCCCCGCAAGCGCGTTGCCCACCTGAATGCCGCGCGCCAGCGCGGGACTCCCCGCCAGAGCAACAAGGCCCGAGACGGCGATCATCACGCCGGTCGAGCCCACGGCGCGGGTCATCCAAAAGCAGCGCATCGGCGCTTCGGCGTGACAAATGGGAAGGAACCAGAAGGCGCAGGCGGCGAGCAGCGCGCCGAAAAGAAGCATCAGGATGCCGGAGGGAAGAGCGGAATTTTTCATGGAGAACCCGCGGAAAATGAGATGCCGAAGTCGGACCGGCCCGAGGCCGGCCCCGAAGCGGAAGACGTCAGTTGAGGCCCGGATCGGTGCGGCCGGTGCCTTCAAATTCGTAGCCGTTCGTCACCCAGCCCTGAATGCCGTCGGGCATGACGTAGACGTTTTCGTAGCCTTTTTCGATCGCCACGAGCGAAGCCTCAAAGGAGACGTTGCACAGGCGGTTGATGCAGTAGAAGATGAGGAAGGAGTTCTTCTTGTCCTTCGGCAGAAGCTCCCACCAGTTCTCCACGTTCGTGTGGATCGACCCCTTGATGTGGCTCTGCGCGTAGATCTCTTCGGGGTTGCAGTCGAAGAGATACACCCCCTCCTGACCCATCACTTTGTGCACGCGGCTCAAGGAAAGCGGAATGGGCTGACGCATCTGCTGCACCGTCTTCGGTGCATCCGCTTCGGCGGCCAGGACGGGCGCCGTCGGCGCCGCGAAGGCGAAAAGCCCCGCGCAGAGGGCGGCGGCTAGGGAGAGTCTCTTCATGGTGGGAAATCCTCGGGGAAAAGGAGACGCGGCTTGATGCGCGCCTGCGCAGGCGGCGCAGGGACGCAGCGCCCGCATTCTTTGGAGATTAGCAGGACGACATTAAGCCGAAGTTATTGGGCGGGCCGAAGTCGTTCGATCCGTTCGAAAAAAGGCCCCGACTCGACGAATCGAATCGGGGCCCGTGGCCTATCGCGGCTCTAGAGCCGCGCGAGCGTCAAGAAGATTACTTCTTGGCGGTCTTGGCCGCCGGCTTCGCGGAGTTGAGGATCGCGAGAGCCTGGTCGCAGTAGACCGTGGCTTCCGTGATCAGCTGCTTCGCAAACTTCGGCGCGTGGACGCCCCACGAACCGTCGTCCTTCACCTTGGCCGCGTTGATGCGGGCTTCTTCAGCATAGAGCTGAACCTGCGCGCGGTCGGCCTTCGAGAGCTTCGCAACGGCGAGCATGTCGTTGATGTTGGACAGGTCGGCGATGACCTTCGCATAGCCTTCCTTCACCGGGGTCTGCCAGGCGATGACCTTGTTGTAGATGGTCTTCTGATCCTTGAAGCGCATGCTTTCCGGGAACTTCGACTGGATCGGGCTGTGGCAGCCCATCGCATCGACAACGTGCTTGTCCTGGTACGCCGTGCGGCCGCAGCTCCACATCAGGTCGATGTAGGGACGACCGTCGTCCTTCGTCAGATGCCAGCCCTTCGGGTTCGTGAGCTTGCGGTCCTTGGCGCCGTCGGGCGGGTTGATCGACTTCTTTTCCGGATCAACGAGAATGCGCCAGATGTGGGACGCACGCACGTTGTCGAAGCCGGCCATGTCCGGACGCTGGATCGAAGCGAAGTTTTCGCAGGAACCCATCTTCGGCATGTGGCAGGACGTGCAGCTGTTGCGGCTGTGGGTGCCGCCCTGCGAGAAGAAGTACGCGGCCGTCGTGTGGCAGTCCGAGCATTCCTTCTTGAGGTTCGGAACCGTGTACTGGCTCGACCAGTCGTTCGCCGTCACTTCGTGCGGGTCGTGGCAGGTCGTGCAGCGCATGCCCTTCTGATAGTGCTTCGTGTAGTGGGACTGCGAACCTTCGGTACCGCAGGCCGGGCAGAAGCTCTTGAAGTAGGAGTTGAACGGCGTCTTGAAGTTCTTCTTGGCGTCGTCGGCGTTGTAGACGAAGCGCTGGTGGCAGCGTTCGCAGTTCGACGGCATGCCAGCACCGCGGGCACCGTAGAGGTGAGCGCCGGCGCCGTGGCATTCTTCGCAGGACACGCCCTTGGCAACCACGTGGCTGCGGAGCTTCTTCGAGTCGCCGAGAGCGGCGAAGAGTTCATCCTGGCTCTTGAAGTCGAACTTCCACGTATGGCAGATTTCGCAGTAGGACGAGCCCGGCTGGAACATGGCCTGCGTGCGGTTCGAAGCGCCGTAGGAGTTGAAGCCCCAGACGTTCGACGACTGAGCGCCGAAGTCTTCGAGCTTGGTCGGGAAGGTCGGATCCCAGGCGTTGATCTTCTTGACGACTTCCGGCGTCAGGTGCTGCGCCCAGTTGCGGGAGAACTGGTTGCCGCCGGCAACGATCTTGCCGGTGCCCTTGCCGAGGTTGCCGCCTTCAACGTGGTACGTGCCGCGGACAAGCCACTTGTCGACGAAGCCGTACTTCGTGCGCGGCGTGCCCATGATGACGAACACGTCGTCGGCTTCAACGCCTTCCGGAAGAACGGAGGCCTTGGAACCATAAAGGGGCTTCTTCAGGTCGCCGCCGACTTCCGTGAGTTCTTCAGGGAAGCGGACGATCTTGTTGTGGCGGGAACGTTCCCAGCGCTCGTACTGAGCCGGGTGGCATTCGCCGCACTTCTTCGGACCGACGAACTTGTTCGGCAGGTCGAGGAAGGATTCCATCGGCAGGCGATAGGTCACGGCAACCTTGCGGCCGGTGTCCTTGGCGTACTTGTCGCCGCCGCCGAAGTTCACCCACTCTTCCGTGCGGTCGGACATCGTGAACTTGCCGACGACGCGCCCTTCCTTCAGATACTTGAAGTAGGGGTGGTTCGCCTTGAGGTAGTCCCAGAAGGCCTTGTCTTGAGCGACATAGCCGTCGAGGTCGCGCGGGAGGTCTACCTTCTGTTCGGCGGCGTAGGCGGACGAAGCCACGAACGCAGCGCTCATGCAGGCGGCCAGAGACAGAAGCTTATAGTGCTTGGTCATAGTTAGCTCCTAACGGGTCTCTTGTTTAAGGGTTTGTCATGTGCCTCGTCCGGGGAAGGACTCGGCTTCTTTGAGGTCAAAATGCAGCCCCTCGCGGAGCTACGCCGACAATCTACTCCTTAATCTCGAGTTAAGGAAGGAAGCCGCCCTCTCC
>CALXXT010000015.1 GCA_944392755.1 uncultured Sutterella sp.
TGCTGCAGGGACTCGGCGCAGCCGGCATCGCCGCCGCGGCCGACGAATCGCGCCGCGCGATCTTCTACAACGTTCCCGCGGAATGGGCCGGCTGGGGCTCCATGCTGAAGCTGATCGGCCAGGAACTTGGCATTGAAGTCCCGATGGACAACAAGAATTCCGGTCAGGCCGTCAGCCAGATCATCGCCGAGGCGAAGAATCCGGTCGCCGACGGCGCCTATCTCGGCATCTCGTTCGCGATCAACGCGCAGAAGCAGGGCCTCGTCGAAAACTACAAGGGCGAAGGCTGGAAGCGCGTTCCGGCGGCCCTGAAGGATCCGGACGGCGCCTGGGTGTCGATCCATGCGGGCACCGTGGGCCTCATGGTCAACAAGGAAGCGCTCGACGACATTCCCGTCCCGCAGAGCTGGAACGACCTTCTCGATCCCAAGTACGAAGGCATGGTCGGCTTCCTCGACCCGTCCTCGGCCTTCGTCGGCTACGCCTGCGCCGTCGCCGTGAACGAAGCCATGGGCGGCTCGCTCGACAACTTCACGCCGGCGATCGAATACTTCAAGAAGCTCAACGAAAACAGCCCGATCGTGCCGAAGCAGACCGCCTACGCGCGCTGCCTCTCGGGCGAAATTCCGATCCTCTTCGACTACGACTTCGACGCCTACCGCGCCCGCTACACGGACAAGGCCCCGATCGAATTCGTCATTCCGAAGGAAGGCACGATTCAGGTTCCGTACGTGATGTCGCTCGTCAAGAACGGCCCGCATCTCGAGAACGCGAAGAAGGTGATCGACTTCGTGCTTTCCGACAAGGGGCAGAAGTTCTGGGCCGAAAACTTCCTCCGTCCGGTCGCGGGCGACCTGAAGACGCTCGCTCCGGAAGCCGCCGCGAAGTTCCTCCCCGATTCCGAGTACCAGCGCGCCGGCCAGGTCGACTACGCCAAGATGGCCGCCGTCCAGCAGGGCTTCGGCGAAGCGTACCTCCAGGCGATGAAGGGCTGATCGAGCCCGCAGCCGCGGCGCCGCCCGTGAGCGGCGCCCGATCCCCGGATCCTGGAAGGAGAAGAGGGCGGGCGTCCGGCGGGCGGCGGTTCCTTACCTCAATCCCACCTCGCGATGAAACGCAGCCAATTTATCTACCTTGTGCCCGCGCTCGCGGTGCTTGCCGCCTTCTTCGTGCTCCCCGTCGTGCGGCTTCTTCCGGCCTCGGTCTCCTCCGAATCGGGGCTGATGCTTTACGCGGAGATCATCACGAATCCGCGCTATGCGACGAGCATGATTTCCACCGTGGTCCTCAGCATCGCGGTGACGCTCGCGAGCGTCGCGCTCGGAACCCTCATGGGCATCTTCCTTGAGCGCACCCGCTTCCCGGGCCGGAGCACCGTCGTCTCCCTCGTCACGCTTCCGCTTTCCTTCCCCGGCGTCGTCGTGGGCTTCATGATCATCATGCTCGGCGGCCGAAACGGCATGGCCACCAACATCTCGAGCGCCCTCGGCATGGGGCGTCTCGTTTTCGCCTACGGCATGGCCGGACTATTCTTCGGCTACGTCTACTTCTCCATCCCGCGCGTCGTGACGACCGTGATGGCCGCAACCCGCAAGATCGAGCCGATGTACGAGGAGGCCGCCCGCATGCTCGGCGCGAGCTCCTGGCGCATCATGAAGGACGTGACGCTCCCCGCGCTCGCTCCGGCGCTCTTCTCGACGGGCGCGCTCTGCTTCGCGACCTCGATGGGGGCCTTCGGCACGGCCTTCACGCTCGCGACCGACATCAACGTGCTGCCGATCACGATCTACACGGAGTTCACGCTCTCGGCCAACATCGCGTCGGCCGCCATGCTTTCCGTCGTGCTCGGCCTCATCACCTGGGCGCTCCTTGTCGCCGCGCGGCTGCTCGGCGACCGCGCCTCGCTGCTTTAACCGCCCGGAGACCGAATCATGAAAAAGATCAAATGGAACGGCATGATGGCGTTTGAGGCGGCGCTCACGGCGCTCACGCTTCTCTTCCTGCTTCTCCCCGTGCTGCAGATGATCTGCACGGCGTTCATGAAGAACGCCTTCCGCGGCTTCAAGGCGGGCTTCACGACCGACTGGATCGAGAAGGTGCTCACGCTCTACGGCGACACGATCATTCGAAGCCTCGGCATCGCCGTCGGCGCCCTCGTCATCTGCGTGCTGATCGGCGTTCCGGCCGCCTGGGTGCTCGTGCGCGAAGAAAAGAAACGCTGGGCCGCCCTCATCGAAGAGGCGCTCATTCTGCCCCTGTCGATGCCCGGCCTTGCCGTCGGCCTCGGCATTCTCCTCGTCTGGGGCGGCTTTTCGTCCCTGCGTCAGAGCTCGCTCTTCATTCTCTGCGGCCACGTGATGTTCTGCCTGCCCTTCATGGTGCGCAGCGTCATGGCCGTGATGCGCGTCGAGCCGATCGACGCTTACGAAGAGGCGAGCGCCACCTTGGGCGCGAACTCATGGACCACTTTCCGCAAGGTCGTGGTTCCCGTCGCGATGCCGGGCATCCTGGCCGGCGCCCTCATGGTGATGACCGTTTCTCTCGGCGAATTCAACATCTCCTGGATGCTGCAGACGCCCGACACGAAGACGCTCCCCGTCGGCATGGCCGACAGCTACGCCTCGATGCGGCTTGAAGTCGGCAGCGCCTACACGTTCCTCTTCCTCGTCATCCTCGTCCCGCTCCTCTCGATGATGCAGGCGCTGCCCGAACGCATGCGCCGCCGCGCTGAAGAAAAGCAGCGCGAAGCCGAAAAGGAAGCCTGAGACCCACTCTTACCTCGCACTCAAAATGAACGACACGAACGAATCCGTCTCCATCGAGCTCGTCAATGTGAGCAAGCATTACGGCTCGAACCTCGTGCTCAAGCCCTTTTCGCTCACGCTCGAAGCGGGCGGCCGCACGGTGCTCCTCGGGCCGTCGGGCTGCGGCAAGACGACGCTTCTGCGCATCATCGCCGGACTCGAAGAGCCCGACGAGGGCTCGCGCATTCTGATCGGCGGCAAGGACGTCACGAACGTTCCCGCCGAAAAGCGCCGCATCGGCTTCATGTTCCAGCAGTACGCGCTCTTCCCGCACATGACGGTTGCGCAGAACGTGGGCTACGGCCTCATGGTCCGCGGCCGTCCCAAGGCCGAAATCGACGCGGCGGTCGACCGCATGCTCGCGCTCGTCAATCTCGAGCGCTTCAAGAACCGCAGCGTTCTCGCCCTCTCGGGCGGACAGCGCCAGCGCGTCGCGCTCGCCCGAGCCCTTGCGATTCGCCCGAAGATCCTTCTTCTCGACGAACCGCTCTCGGCCCTCGACGCCCAGATCCGCCACAAGGTCCGCGAAGAGCTCGCCGTCATCCTGCGCGACCTCGGCATCACCGCCGTCATCGTCACGCACGATCAGGACGAAGCCATGGTCCTCGGCGACCGCATCGTCGTCATGGAGGGCGGCGTCATTCATCAGGCGGCGAGCCCCGAGGAAGTCTGGAAGCGTCCCGCAACGGGCTTCGTCGCCGGCTTCGTGGGCGGCAGCAACCGCGTGCATGGAAGGAAGGAAGGCGACGTGCTCTGCTGGCTCGACCGCCGCACGCCCGTCTCCGCACTCCGCCAGGGCGCGCAGCGCGGCCTCGAAGGCTGGGAAGGGAAGACGCTCGTCTACCTTCGTCCCGACGAAGCGAAGCTCGTCGCGCCCGAAAGCGCCGAAGACGGCACCCCGGTCGCCGTGAAGGACCTCCACTTCATGGGGAACTTCATGCGCATCACGGTCGAGGCCGACTCGGGCGAACTCCTCAAGGTCAACATGACCGAAATCCCCGAAGGCGTCGCGCCGGGAGAACGCGCGAAGCTCGTCGCTCGGCCCGAGAAGCTCATGGTCTTCCCGGACCGCGGCTGACCGCCGCCGCGCCTCCATCATTCAAGGAAACCCAAGATGCCCCTCTCCATCCTGCAGATTTCCGACCTTCACGCCGAACCGAAGGGCGTTCTCGCCTACGGCGCCGCAGACACGGCGAGCCGTACGAAGGAGATTCGTCCCTGGCTGCGCTCCATGTCCGAAAAGGTCGACCTCATCGTCGTCACGGGCGACATCGCCTGCGACGGGAATCCCGAAGCCTACGAAATCGTGCGCCGCACGCTCGAGGGCCTCGCCGCTCCCGTCGCGGTGCTGCCCGGAAACCACGACCGGCGTTCGACGATGCGCCGGCTCCTCGGGCCCTTCATCGCGCCCCACACCTGGAGCGAAGAACGGCTCGACTTCGACATGGACCTCGGCGGCGCCCGCGTCTTCGGGCTCGACACGCTCGTGCCGGGCTCCCACACGGGGGCGCTGCCCGCCGAAACGCTCGCGCGCCTCGAGCGCGAGATCGACCGCGATCCTCGGCCCGCGCTCATCCTCATGCATCACACGCCGGCGCACTCCGGGATGCCGAAGATGGACGAACCCTTCGGCGGGCGCGAGGCCTTCCTGCGGATCGCCGCCAAGCGTCCCAACATCCGGGTGGCGACGGGGCACATGCACCGCGCCATCGCTTCGGTCACCCACGGCGTTCTCATCACGACGGCGCCTTCCGTTGCGCTCGGCATCGAACTCGACTTCGGCGAAGAGGGGGGCGACGCCTTCCGGCTCGCCCCTCCGGGATACGCTCTCCATCGTCTGCTCGACTCGGGCGAGTGGGCGACGCATTTCGGCGCCATGCCGATTCCCGACACCTTTGCGGGGCCTTACCGCTTCAAGGGCGTCGTGAATCCCCACGAGGACTGAGGCGCACGGACGCCGCACCCGTGAAAAGAAAATCCCGCCGAAAGACTTCCGGCGGGATTTTCTTCACTTCGTCGGCGGAGCGGACGGCTCAAGCGCGCCCGCTCCCCGCGCGGCATCAATAGTTCTGCGCGCAGACTTCGAAGTAGGACTGCGGGTGATCGCAGCAGGGGCAGACTTCGGGAGCCTTCGGGCCGATCACGATGTGGCCGCAGTTGCGGCAGACCCACATCGTTTCGCCGGCCTTCTCGAAGACCTTCTTCATCTGGACGTTGTCGAGGAGCTTGCGGTAGCGCTCTTCGTGGTGGCGTTCGACTTCGCCGACGAGACGGAACTTCTCGGCAAGTTCGGGGAAGCCTTCCTCATCGGCCGTCTTCGCGAATTCGGCATACATGTCGGTCCACTCGTAGTTTTCGCCCTGAGCGGCGGCGGCGAGGTTTTCGGCCGTCGTGCCGATGCCCTTCATCGCCTTGAACCAAAGCTTGGCGTGCTCCTGCTCGTTCTTCGCCGTTTCAAGGAAGATTTCGGCGATCTGCACGTAGCCTTCCTTGCGGGCGACGCTCGCGAAGTAGGTGTATTTGTTGCGCGCCATCGATTCGCCCGCGAAAGCCGTCTTCAGGTTTTCGAGCGTCTTCGTGCCGCAGAGGCACTTTTCGCCGGACTTGCAGTCGCAGACGGGCTCGAAGAAGCTCGCGTCCTTGTGGCAGACCGGGCAGACGAAGCCTTCGGGAAGCTGATCGCCTTCGTAAACGTAACCGCAAACCTTGCAGCGGAAGCTCATGAGTTTTCTCCTTAGGGGTGAAGGGCGCCCGCATCCGCACGCCGCTTCGATCCAACGCCGCATTCGGATGAGCCGGGCGGACGCCGGCCGGGTTTCCATTGGGGTCCCGAATGCGCTCGGCCTCATTGTAGCGGTTTGCGGGAAGACCGCCGCATCCGTTCTGAAGCGCATCGGAGTCGGAGCGACAATTTTTTGTCGCTTATGGGTAAAATCCTTTTCCTCTCAAACAACGACTCGATGATTGACGCCCGCCCGCAATGTTGAAATCAAGCCCCTCGCACCGCCCTCCGTCCGTTGCCGAAGCCTGGATTGCGAACCGCTTCGGACTCTGGTACGCCGCGGCGGACCGGTGGGGCGTGCGGCGCTTGAGGCTCATTCCGATCGGGGCGGCGAAAAGCGCCGCGCCGCCGGGCCTCGGGAGCCCCGGAGCGAGCCCCGAGGAGCGCATGCTGGAGCGGATGCTCATCGAGCTTCAAGGCTACTTCGCGGGGATGCGGCGCACCTTCGAGACGCCGCTCTCGCCCGCCCTCGAGATGAGCGGCTTCATGCGGGAAACCGCCGATGCGGTGCGGCGCATCGCCTACGGCAGCGTCGCCACCTATTCGCAGGTGGCCGAGCGCATGGGGCGTCCGGGCGCGCGGCGCGCAATCGGGCAGGCGCTCGCGCGAAACCCGGTGCTCCTCTACATCCCCTGCCACCGCGTGGTGGCGGCCACGGGCAAGCTCGCGGGATTTTCGGCGGGCACCGCCGCGAAGGCCCGCCTCATCGCGTTTGAGGCGCACATGCGCGAAGGGCGCTAGAGGCGCCCCGCAAGCGCCTCGAGAATCCGTCCGACGACGCCCGACTCCACGGCCGAGAGAAACGCGCCGTCCCGAAGCCGCTCCGCTCGGACGATGCGCGCGAGGAGCTTCACGAGCGCCGCGCGGGAAAGCGGCTCGAGCTCGGCCGCGCTCGGGTACGTCGGAAAACGCTCGCCGAGTTCGGCTTCGCCCGCGCTTCCCAATCCTCGGCTCAGGCGCTCGACCGCGTTCCAAAAGTCCACCGTCTCCCGGGCGTATTCGACGAAGTAGATGCGGTCCTCGCTCGCCGAGCGCCACGCGCCCGCCGCGTGCGAGGCGAGCCACCGGCCGTAGGCGAGGAGCGGGGCGTCTTCGGACGCGGGCGCCGCGCCGCTCGGGTCGGCCGTCTCGAGCGCTTCGAGCCGAATCCCTCGGCGCTTCGCCGCGAGACGCAAGGCGGCCGAGGCTCGCCGCAGCGCCTCGAGCGCGTCGCCCCCGCGGTCCTGCGCCTCGCGCAGCGCGAGGAGGGCGCTCTCGAGCGCCATCAGGTCTTCACGTTCATCCGGCTTCGGACTCGTCATTCGTCCATGCTCCCAAATCAGACGGTCGGCAAAAAAAGGGACGCCCTCGGCGCCCCTTCCTCCGCTCTGCGGGTCGGCCGAAGGCCGACGCCGTCGATCAGCGGTTGATGAGGAAATCGTCGTACGTGCGGCCCGTGTCCTTCGTCGCCTCCACGATCCAGCGCGGGGGACGGCCGCGGCCCGTCCACGTTTCGCCGTTCGGACCGCGGTACTTCGGCGCGACCGGGCGGCGGGCGCGCGGGGCCTCTTCGCCGTCGCGCGGGAACTTGAGCTCTTCGGGACGAATGCCCATCTGCGTGATGATGCGCTGGGCTTCCGAAATGGCGAGCTGGCGCGCCGTCTTGCGCTTGTCCTGAAGTTCCGTCTGAAGCTTTTCAATATCCGCAAGGATATTTTCAAGTTCGGGTTTCATCATGATTTATTTCCTCTGGATCGAACTGCGGAAAAGAAAAGCTTCGCCGCAGGGAAAAGTCCGCTGTGAATTCGGCCCTTCCGATTTAATTGAGGATTATAAGGATATCGGTTAAAAAACGGAATGAATTTTCGAACGCTTTCCGGAAATCGAGTTATTCTCCCGAGCGTTCGACTTCCGCCGTCAGCCCCGCGCAAAGCGCATGACGGCGCGGAACCTCCGCTTATTTAAATTCTTCTTTGCATTATTGCGCATGAATCCGCGTCATTTACTCCAGCGCGCCCCGCTCCTATTGGGCGCGCTCATTTTGGCCCCCGCGATTGTCTTCGCCGCGGGGAACGAAAGAATTCAATCCTTCTCGCAGGCGAAAAAGATTCTTGAGAGGGAAATCTACGCCGACCACCGCGTCACGCTTTACTGCGGGGCGAAGTTCGATGAAAGGAAGCGCGTCGAGCTTCCCGCGGGATTCATGACGCCCAAGCACGCCGCGCGCGCCGAACGCGTCGAGTGGGAGCACGTCGTTCCGGCGGAAAACTTCGGCCGTGCGTTTTCCGAGTGGCGCGAAGGGGCTCCCGCCTGCGTCGATTCGCGCGGGCGCGCCTACAAGGGGCGGCGCTGCGCCGAGAAGGCAAGCGCCGAATTCCGCCGGATGGAAAGCGACCTCTACAACCTCTACCCGGCGATCGGCGCCGTGAACGCCATGCGCAGCAACTACCGCTACGCGCTCCTGCCCGACGTGCCGCCCACCTTCGGCTCCTGCGCGATGAAGGTGGCGCGCCGCCGCGCCGAGCCGCCCGAAGAGGCCCGCGGCACGATCGCCCGATCCGTCCTCTACATGGCGGCAAGCTACCCCGCATACCGGCTCAACGATCGCGACCGCAAGCTCTTCGAAGCGTGGAACGCGGCCTATCCCCCGGACGCCTGGGAGTGCCGGCGCGCCGAGCGGATACGCCGCGTGCAGGGGAACGCCAACGATTTTGCGGTCGAAGCGTGCCGGCGCGCAGGTTTCGCCCCCTGAGCGGCCCTGTAACAGTTCCTTACGCACCGCCGTGCCGCTTTTGCGCATAATGCGCGGGAAGGGACGCGCATCCGATCGGGGCGCGTCCCTCGGTCACCCGTTCCTTTCCGAAGATCACGCTCCATGAGGTTCCTGCGCTGCATCACACGGCATCCGAAGAAGACCGCGCTCGCGGTCCTCTCCGTCGTGGCCGCGGGCGAAGTGGGCTTCATCGCGCTGCAGGGGTACCTGCACGACGAATTCATGCGGCGGCTTCTCCACGCCGGAGCGGCGAGCCACGGCCTCATCATCACGGCCGAGCCGCGCGAGCGGAGCTTCTTCTCGGCGCGCGACCGCATCCGCGTCACGCTCGCCTCGAGCGTTCTCTTCCGCGATCCCTCGAGGCCGCCCCTGTCGTTCGACTTCGACGTGGTAAGCAGCTTCGGCCCCCTCGGCCTCTCGGGCGACATCTATCCGCTCAACGAAACGGCGGCAACGGCGCGTCTGCTCATGAATCTCAAGGGGCGGCACCCGAAACTCACGATGCAGTACCGCTTGCGGCTCTTCGCCCGCGAGTGGCAGTGCCGGCTTCGGGCCGCGCCCTTCGACGTGCGGCTGCACGCCGTGCGCACGGGGGTCGGCCCCATCAGCTGGCACGCCCGATCGGACCGCACGACGACGCTGCGGGCGCGCGTGAAGATGGACGAGCGGCGCGTGCGGGTGAGCGGCGACTTTCCGGACCTCTCGCTCTCGCTCATCGACCCGGCGCGCAACGTCGTCGGAATCGACGTGAAGGAAGGTCAGTTCCGCCACCAGTTCGGGTTCCGCGACGCGGGCCCCGCGGGCGGTCTCTGGACCCTCACGGCGAGCAAGGGTTCGGCCGAGCGCTTCACCGCCCGCGCCGGCGACTGGCGCGGAGAGCTCGAGCTCGAATTCCGAGACGCCCGGGAAACCTTCGCCGTCGATCCGCTCGGCACCGAAAGGGAGTCGCACCTCTCGGGCCGCCTCACGCTCGAAGCTGAAGGGTTTTCGGCAAAGGTGCGCCGCAGCAGTGCGCCCGAAGGGCCCGACTTCGAAGCGAAGGACTTCAAGCTCGCGCTCTCGGCCCGAAACGTTCCCGAAGCGGCGTTCACGCCGACGGACGACGTCGGCCTCAAGCGCATTCTGCGCAGCGACGTGCCCGTCGAGGCCTCCATCGACGAG
>CALXXT010000016.1 GCA_944392755.1 uncultured Sutterella sp.
CACGTCGACGCTGCCGCCCTGGATGAGAAGCTTGCCGCCCTCGCCCGAACCCGTGGAGCTCACCCGGCCGCCCGAAACGGTCGTGCGCTGCGACTGACCGGCGGCGCCGATCTCGACGGTGACGCCCTGAATCGTGCCGACATTTTCATCGTCGTCCGCATCGAGCCGAATGGAAAGTTCAGCATCCGCATCGGCGCCCGCAGGCAGCGACACCGAGACGCCGCCCTTGGAGGACGTCACGGAGCTGCCGTTGTCAACGACGAGGCTCGGGGCGCGAATGACGACGCCGTTCGTGCCCGAAACGGAGGCGCCGCGGTCGAAGGTCGCCGACGAGGCGGAAAGATTGACGCTGTCGCCGGTAATGCTGCCGCCCGTCTTTGCCTCGACTTCAATGAGCTTCTCGTCGCTGCCGAGCGTCACCTTGCCCGAACCGTCGATGTGGGCGCCGTTGCCGATCATCGTGACCTTGCTGCCGGCAAATTGGATGTCCGTTCCGTCGACGCCCGACCCCTTGCCGCCGGGGGTGGATGCACTGGCGTCGATCGTCAGCGTCGACGAATGGATGGTCACCTTTCCGGGGGCAATGGGTTTGTAGGGAGACGTGATGGGGTCGTGCAGCCCGAGATGCGCATCCGCGCCGATGAGAAGGCTCCCGCCCTTCACCTCGATTTCGGTGCCGTAAATCCGCTCGGCCTTCTGAAGTGCGACGAGCGTGCCTTCAAGCTTCGTCTTCCCCGTTTCGCTGCCGACGATGGTGCTCACGAGCTGAATCATCCCGCCCTTGAGCGTGACGTCGCCGCCGTGGCTTCCGATGTATCCGCCCGTTGAGATGATGCTGCCGTCATCCGAGGAAATCACGAGGTCTCCGCCCGAAGCGTCGATCCAGCCCGCATTCTGCACCGAATCCGTGTTGAGGATCGAAATGCCGTTTTTCGCGAAGAGCGCGCCTCCGCCGCCCGTGCGGCCGTCCGAGGGAGCCGGCCCTTCGAGAAGCTCGACCATGTGCAGGCCGCTCAGCGTCAATTGGCCGGAGGCGCCCAGAACGGAGAAGGCGCCGAATTCCACCGAGGCGCCGTGAGGAAAGTGCCCCTGTCCGGCAGAGCACGAATCGCCGACCGCCGAGCCTGCGTGACCGCCCGAGGCGCCGAAGCTTCCGCCGAGCTTGATGGCGGCGTTGGAGCCGGAACCATTCACCGTCAGGTTGCCGTTTTGGACGAAGGCGGCTTTTTGATTCTCGATCGTCCAGAGACTCGTCACGCTGAGGGTTTGACCGCTCGTCCAAATTTGATTGCCGGTGGCGTCCGAAACGTCCGCCGGCTGCGCCTGAACTCCGGCCGATGCCAGAAGAACGGCGCCCGCGGCCATCGTCGAAGCGGCCGCATTCTTGATGAGGTTGACGGAGTTACATGTTGTTACCCCCCCCCCACCGTTGTAACTAGAATGTTCGTTGACAACCATCAAAGCCTGGCGAACTTTATTCCAGACTGTTTTGTAGCACTTGTTCATGAAAGTGAATTTCCGTTGAGGTGAAAATCGTTCGGAGATGCGAGCGTGCGGCGATGCGTTCCTCGGGAAATCCCTGATTCGCAGGGACAAGCCAGCGCCGGTGCTAAAAAACGGCGCAAGCGCGTTCTTCAGCCGCCCGAATGTTTCATCATCCCCTTCGCTTGAAGGTTTGGAACGGCGTCAGTTTAACAAAGCCTTCGGAAATTGCATCAAAATTTTGCGGCTTTCAGCCGGCCCGATCCGACGGCGCCGACGGGGTCCGCCCCCGACGCGCGGCCCCGTCAAAGGATCTTCTCGTAGAGAAAGAAGGCGTCGCCCGCGTCCCGCGCCCGACGCTCGAGCACGCGGCGGTAGCCCATGCGCTCGTTAAAACGCCATCCGCACCACGTGTCCGTCAAAAGCCGAATTCTGGGTTCGGGCGCCGTATGTTCGGCCAGAGCCTCCACGAAGTCGACGAGCCGGCGTCCGACGCCGCGGCCTCGGCACTCGGGCGCCGTCATCAGCAGATCGAGCCAGGCAGAAGGCGCTTCGAACCCGCCGCTCCGAAGCGCACGCAGAAGCTGCTCGCGCGCGTCGAGCCACTCACCGCGCCAGCGTTGAAAGCGCGTCTCGCCGACCGTCGAAGCAAAGCGCGCTGCGACGCGCTCGGGCGATGCCGAGCTGAAGCCGAGCGGCGCATGCCCCGGAATGCGGCAGAAGGCCGCGCCGATCAGGCGTCCCAACTCCCGGGCGGCAAAGGCGTGGGTGGAGCGCTCCGTCGCATTCACAAGATAAAAGCGGGCCGCGGCTCGGTTTTCGGCTTCGGACGAAAAGCCGAAGCTCCAGGTCCGGAGAAGGAGCCGCAGCGCCGAGTCCTCCGACTCCCGCGACGGCGCAAGCGCTCGGAATTCCAAGTTCATGATCGCGCTCCTTCGCCCGCCGCCCACCCGCGCCGACCCGGAACGGAAAGCCCGCAGCGTCGGCAATGGCGGGCGCTGTGGGCTGAAAAAAGAGACCGAAGCCCCGAACGGGACCTGTCGATCCGGACTCAGTCCATGAGGTGCTTCAGGCAGGGCTCGACCTGAACGCCTTCGCGCGGGTCGGAGCCCGAGCGGTGCGTGTATTCCATCGCGAGGCTCACGAAGCGGGTGGCCTTTTTGGCGGCTTCGTCGAGCGGCGCACCCTTGAGCATGGCGCCCGTGAGAACGCTCGTGAAGAGGTCCCCCGTGCCGCAGGTCATGAAGGGGATGCGCGGCGTGACGCATTCGGCGTAGCGGCCCGTGTCGGCGTCGAAGCTCGCCACCTTGATTTCGCTTTCGCCCGAGGGGACGCTCGTCATCACGACCTTGCGCGCGCCCAGGGCGGCAAATCCCGCGCACATTCCGCGCAGCTTCTCCTTCGAGGGCGCGCCCTCTTCGTAGGGCACGTCGAGAAGGAGACACGCCTCCGTGAAGTTGGGTGTGATCACCGTCGCCTTCGCGACGAGCTTGCGCATCTCGGCGACGAACTCCGGCCCGAAGATCGGATAGAGCTTGCCGTAGTCGGCCATGGCCGGATCCACGACGACGAGAACGTCGTCGCCGCCGAAGCGGCGGATCGCCTCAAGCACCACGGCGATCTGCTCGGCGCTCCCGAGGAACCCGCTGTAGATCGCATCGTAGGAGAAGCCGAGCTTCTGCCACTTCTCCATGAAGTCCGTCATCTTCGGCGTGAAGTCCGAGAACGTGAATTCGCCGAAAGTGAGGTTGTTGCTGAAAAGCGCCGTCGGGAACGGGCACACCTGAAGACCCATTGCGGAAATGACCGGAATGGCGGCCGTCAGCGAGCACCGACCGAAGGAGCAAAGGTCGTGAATGGCAAGAACGCGCTGAGTCGTCATGCTGAAGAACTCCGAAGAAAATTTCGGGCATTCTACCCAATCGGGGTTAAATGCGTAATCGTCTCGTTTTCCCGAATCGTTTCGAATCTTTTCTCCGAGAGGGCGCAAGGTCAGAAATTCGCGGGCGGCATGCCCTCAATTCGACCCCGTTCGGGCATGGGAACCGGGTCGTGCGCCCGAATGTGCGCTTCGAAGACTTCGACGTCGCGCGCTTTCGAGCAGGGGGGACACGGCAGCCGAGGCGCGCGGGCGAAGCCCGGAAACCCGTCTCCGCCCCGGGCGAGGTACTCGAGCGTCGCGACGCGGTAGCGCGCCTCGGGCTCGATCGGCGTCCAGACGACGCGCCCCGAGCGCATGCCGCGCACCTCGACGCGCAGGACGCGGCGCCCGACGGGCGCCTCGGGACGGACGGCGTAGCGCAGTCCCGCGGGCTGCAGGAGGTGCGGCCCGACGACGCCAGGCTCCGCAAGCCCGTGCTCGAGAGCCGCGCGGATCTCCCGGCCCGTGAGCGAAATGAGCGCGAGGCGGTTGCCGAAGGGATGCATCTCGAGGAGCGTCCCGCGGTCGATCGGCCCCACGGGAAGGGGCGCCCGGATGGCGCCGCCGTTGACGAGCGCAATCTCGGCGCCGAAGGGACGCGCGAATTCGAGGAACGCGTCGGCCGCGAGCAGTCCCGAGAGGCACTCGCCCGCGCGGCAGGGGTCGAGCCCGTCGGGCATGCGGCTTTCGTTCGTTCCAATGCGCTCGGCGCGGAACGCGCGAACCGCTCGGGCGGCCGCTTCGACTTCGCGCTCCACGGCCGCGTCGCGCGGCATCGACGGCTCGAGCCGCACGGGCGCGCCCGTCCAGGCGCGGACCTCTCCCTCCTCGGAGAAGCCCACGGTGAGGCGGCCGACGTATTCGGCCGAGCGCTTCGCCTGAACGACGAGCGTCACGCTTCCGTCCGCGTGCGCGACGGGCGTGGGGTACGGCCCCTCGGCTCCCGGCAGACCGCGGCCAAGAAGGCTGTGGGTGTGTCCGCCCACAACGACGTCGATCCCTTCGACCCGCCGAGCGAGCTCAAGATCGGCCGCGTACCCCTGATGCGTGAGCGCCACGACGACGGCCGCGCCGGCGCGCTCGAGCGCGAGGACCGCGCGCCGCGCGGCCTCGTGCGCGGAGAGGAAGCCGACCCCCGCGGACGCGGCGGCAAAGGACGGCGCCTCCGTGTTGGCGAGCCCGAAAACGCCGACCTTGACGCCGTCCATCTCGAGGATGCGCCACGGACGCAGCTTCTCCGCGGAGAGCCCCGCAAGGGGCGAGCCGGCCTCCGGGCGGATGTTGGAGGCAAGAAAGGGCTCGGCCGACCGATCGATGTAGCGCGCCAGCGCTTCGACGCCGAGATCGAATTCATGGTTGCCGAGGGTCGACGCGTCGAAGGGAATCCCCGCGCAGGCCCTGGCGAGAAAGTCCGGTCCGCCCGTGCGGAAGAAGAGCGATCCCTGCCAGCGGTCGCCCGCATCGAGGGCGAGGACGTGCGGCCGTCCGGCCTTCTCCGCCTTGATGAAGGCGGCCGCGCGCGCAAAGCCGCCGACGGAATGCCGGTCGTCGTCGGCCGGCGCCCCGCGCCCGTCGATCCCGGCCGCCGCGCCGTGCATGTCGTTGACGTGCACAATCTCGAGCGTGAAGCCGCTCGGAACGGCATCGGCCGCAAAGGCCCTCCCCGCCGGCCCGAAGAGGAGCGCCGCGGCGCATGCCGCGGCGGCGAGGCTTCCTGAAAAAAGTGGCTTCGGCATGAGGCGCCCGTCCCTGCAAAGAAAGCCGTATTTTAAAATTTTCGACGTTGAATGCGCGCCGTGAGAAGGCGCCCTCGCCCTGCTCTCCATTCCCCACGGCTCCCATGCACCCCGAAACCTCAACCGAAGCCGCCACGCTCGCCTGGTACGAAACGCACGCCGCGGCGCGCGCCGAGCGCTACGATGCGCTCGAGCCGCAGGCGCTCGCGCAGCTCCTCGAGCGCTGGATTCCGGCGGGAGCCCGCGTGCTGGAATTCGGATGCGGATCGGGGCGCGACGCGAGGGCGCTCGCAGCGCGCGGCGCCCTCGTGACGGCGACGGACGGGTCGGCCGCGATGCTCGCCGAGGCGCGGCGCCGCTCAAGGGGCCTCTCGGAGCGGATCCGCTTTTGCCCGCTCGCCTTCCCCACGGCCGATCCGAAGGCGCAGGCCCGCGCGCTCATGGCCGACGCGAACGACGGCCGCCCCTTCGACGCCTTCGTCGCCGTCGGCCTCCTTCAGCATCTCGAGCGCGCCTCGCTCTTTCAGGCCGCGCGCCTCATGGAGGCGGCCGCGTCGCCCTCGGCCGTGATCGTCCTTTCCGTGCCGACGGCGCACCCCGAGGACCCGATCGGGCCAGCACCCGCGCGCACGTTCCGCACGCGGCCCGCCGAGAGCTACGCGGACCTCTTCGAGCGGTTCGGCTTTTCGCTCGTCGAAAGGTCGCGCACGGAAGCGGCGGGCCTCCCCGAAAGCCGCACGCCCTGGATGAACCTCGTCTTCCTGCGCCGGGCCGAACGCCCGAGCGCGCGCGCGAACCTCACGGGCATCATCGAGCGCGACCGCAAGCGCAGCACCTACAAGTTCGCGCTCCTGCGCGCCGTGTGCGAACTCAACATCGCGAATCCGAACTGCGTGCGGTTCCGAGAGCCCATGGACGCGGCGCGGCTCCCCGCAGCGCTTCGGGAGCGCGTCGACGACGACGCCTGGGCGGCCGTTCCCTTCGGCCTCGTCGTCGAGAAGACGATCGAATACTACTGGTCGATTCTCGCCGGAGAGGTCCGCCCGACCGACCCGCGGCCGGCTCCCCGCCAGATTCACCGCGGACAGGAACTGAAGTTCAAGTCCTCCCTTCTCGCCTTCATGCGCCGCTGGGCGGGCGACTGGGAGGCCTTCCGCGCGGACTGGCACCGCGGCCGGCTTCTTCTCTGCGACGCGGCCGAGGCGCGGGAGCTCTGGAACGCGCTCTGCCGGGAAGTCGGACAGACGCTCATCAAGGGACCCGTCTGCTACAGCGGCAACTCGCTCCCCGGGGGCGGCGAGCGCGGCATGAACTGGCGCGTCTTCCGCACGAGCCTGCGAACCATTCCCCGGCGCGCCGACGCCGCCTTGCCCGAGCGCCTCTCGGAGAGCTTCGGCGAACTTCTCATGCCCGCCGCGATGTGGCTCGAGCTCACGGGCGCCGCCCCGTGGTTCCGCGACTCGATTCTCATCGGCTGGGCGAAGCTCTCGGCCGAATTCAACGCGGCCGAAGGCGCTCCGGGGGGCTTCGGCCGAGCGCTCGAAGCGCTTCTTCCGGAGGAGCCCGCGCGGAGCACGGCACTCGCCGCGGCCTGCTATCGGCCGCTGGCGGCCGCGGGCCGGCTCCGATGCCTCTGGTCGGGCCGTGCGCTTTCGCCCTCGAGCCTCGCCGTCGACCACCTCATTCCCTGGTCGCGCATTCACTCGAACGACCTCTGGAACCTCGTGCCTTCGAGCGCCGAGGTGAATCTGCGCAAGTCGGACGCCGTGCCGACGGTCGAATGCCTCGAGCGCCGCTCGGACGCGCTCTTCGGCGCCTGGAGGCTTCTCGAGTCGAAGGAGCCGCGGCTCTTTCGAAGCGAAGCCGAGCGGGCGCTCATGGGGAGGCCCCTCGGCGAACGCGGCTGGGAAACGCCCCTTTTCGACGCTCTGGGCGAAACGCTCGAATCCGTCGCGCGGCAGATGTCGGCGCGCCGCTGGACGGGCGAAGCCCTCCTCTGAAGGTGCGCCCCGGGCGGGCGCACCGGACGCCAAACCTTTGAGCGCAAGTCAAAGCGCAGCTCCGCCCTTTCGGGCAAAATGCCCCCATGCCCCGATACGACCTCACCGACCTCAAGATCTTCGCCGCGCTCGCCCGCACGGGAAGCCTCACGGCCGCCGCGCGCACCCTTCCCTACACGGCCTCGGCCCTGAGCCTGAGACTGAGAAAGCTCGAGGAAGCGCTCGGCACGGCGCTCTTCACACGCGAAGCGCG
>CALXXT010000017.1 GCA_944392755.1 uncultured Sutterella sp.
CTGGAGCGTCTCCTTCGTCTTCACGGCGGCCGTCATGGTTCTCTGGGGGCTCTCGGGCATCGTCGCCTCGCAGCGCGACTCGATCGACGGGTGAGGCGCCTTAGGGAGATTCCCTAGTCTCCTTGACAAAGCGTGCGAAGCGTGCGTTTTGCTCCCGCAAGGTTACGGCTTGCGCAACGGAAAATTCATATAAATCAAGGATAAGACAAACACCTTATAAGCAGTTTGCATTATGGCGGCTTGAGGTTCCCTTCGATAGCATCGAGTCATGCGCGTCCGCCCTCGGGGCGTTTTTTCCCGATGCTTCGCCTCGAAGAGGACCGGACGGAAGTTTTCCAACCCTCGCTGAGGATTCCGTATGAACGGCTTAACCGTAATGCTCATCACGCTCGCGGCGCTCGCCTGCGGCTACTTCGGCTACGCGAAGTGGCTTGAGCGCACCTGGGGCGTCGACCCGAACCGGCCGACCCCCGCCGTGGAAAAGCAGGCCGCGGGGGGCGACTACGCCCCTGCGTCCCGCTGGACCGTCTTTGCGCACCAGTTCACGTCGATTACGGGCGCGGGTCCCGTGACGGGGCCCATCATCGCCGCCATGTTCGGGTGGCTGCCGGCGCTCCTCTGGATGCTGGTGGGCGGCGTCTTCTTCGGCGCCGTTCAGGACTTCACGGCGCTTTACGCGTCGGTGAAGAACGGGGGCCGCTCGATCGGCTCGATCATCGAGGACTACGTCGGCCGCACGGGCCGTCAGCTCTTCCTGCTCTTCTGCTGGCTCTTCACGCTGCTCGTCATCGCCGCCTTCTGCGACATGGTGGCGAACACCTTCAACGGGTTCGCGAAGGACGGCTCGACCATCATGCCGAATGCGGCCGCCGGCTCGATTTCGCTCATCTACATGGCGGGAGCCGTGCTCTTCGGCCTCTTTCTGAAGCGCGCGAAGCCTTCGGCGGGCGTGCAGCTCGCCGTGGGCGTCGTTCTCATGGTCGTCATGGTGGCGCTCGGCATCTGGTGCCCGATCTACCTTGACGCGCCCACCTGGAGGCTCGTCGTCTTTGCGTACCTCTTCGCCGCGTCGGTCGCGCCCATGTGGCTTTTGAAGCAGCCGCGCGACTATCTCTCGATGTTCCTCCTCATCGGCATGATTCTGTGCGGCGTGCTCGGCGTCTTCGTGAAGAACCCGACCCTCAACATGCCGGCCTACGCGGGCTTCACCGTGAAGAACCTCGACCTCTTCCCGATCCTCTTCGTCACGATTGCGTGCGGCGCCGTTTCGGGCTTCCATTCGCTCGTGAGCTCGGGTACGAGCTCGAAGATGATCGCGAACGAAAAGGACATGCGGCTCGTCGGTTACGGCTCGATGTGCGTTGAAGTGATTCTCGGCGTCGTCTCGCTCGTCATCGTCTGCGCGGCCGCGACGGGCGGCGCGCTTCCCGCGGGAACGCCCTTCCAGATCTTCTCCTCGTCCGTGGCGGGATTCCTCACCGAGCTCTTCGGCGTTCCGACCGACATCGCCGCCTGCATCCTCACGATGTGCGTCTCGGCTCTCGCGCTCACCTCGGTCGACGCCGTCGCCCGCATCGGCCGCATGTCGCTCCAGGAGCTCTTCACGCCGCATGAAGGCGAGAAGAAGGGCCCGATTCAGAAGCTCTTCACGAACACCGTCTTTGCGACCGTGCTCACGCTTCTGTGCGGGTTTGCGCTCTGCATGGCGGGCTACATGTCGGTTTGGCCGCTTTTCGGATCGGCCAATCAGCTCCTCTCGGCGCTCGTTCTCACGGGGCTTGCCGTCTTCCTCAAGTCGACGGGACGCAAGGGCTGGATGCTTTACGGCCCCATGACGGTGATGTTCTGCGTGACGATGACGGCGCTCCTTCAGGCCGTGTGGAAGATCTTCGGATCCATGGCCGACGGCACCTTCGTCTTCATGGTGCAGGGCCTGCAGCTCGTCGTGGCGCTCGCCCTCATCGTGCTCGCGCTCCTCGTCGTCTACCACTGCGTCGGCAAGCTGCGCGAGCCCGCCGCGAAGCAGGCCGACTGACCGGCTTCATTTCCGACCCGCCGCGCGTCTCCACTCGAGCGGCGGTTTTCGCCCGAACGGCCTCAGAGCCATTCGGGCGCTTTTTTTGAATGCGGACCGCGCCCATGCCGGGCGCAGCCCGCCGAGCGGTTCCCGCCACTTACAATAACCTCTTCGACCCACGAAATTCCGAGGAGGCGCCCCGCATGTTTCTTGACCGACGCTGCATCATCTTCGACCTCGACGGCACGCTCGTCGACTCGCTTTCGCTTTGGAGCAGCGTCGATCAGACGCTCATCGAACGGCTCTCGGCCGATCACGTCCGGCTGACCGAGCCCGAAGCGTACGCGCTTCGCTGGGAGGCGATGCAGCGCTATGGGGAAGGCTCCTCGACCTACATCAAGCTCTGCGCCGAGATGAAGGCGCGCTTCGGCATGAAGGAGACGCCCGAAGAGATTCATCGGCAGCGCTATGAAATCGCCCGGGAGTTCGGCCGCACGCGGCTGCGCTACCGCGAAGGCGCGCCCGAGGTGCTCCGCGCGATGAAGGCGGCCGGACTGACGCTCGCGATCGCGACGACGACGCGCCGGCGAAACATCGTCACCTACGCCGAAATGAACGAAGCGCTCATCGCTGCGGCGCCGCTCTACGACTACTTCGGCGATCTCATCTACTCGCGCGACGACGTCGAGCGCGTGAAGCCCGACCCTGAAGTCTACGAGCGCATTTTGGAGAAGACGGGCTTTGCGCCCGAGGAATGCCTCGTCGTCGAGGACGCCGCCGCAGGCATGATCGGCGCCCGAGCGGCCGGCATCGACTCCGTCGTCATCTCGGAGCCCCACAGCGAGCCCGACCGCGAGAAGCTCGACCGCATCGCCGTTCGGCGCTACGAGAGCCACGCGGAGATTCTTCGGGCCCTGGAAGAAGAGCGCGCCGCTCGGGGCGCTTGAAGCCGGCCTTTCCTTTTCGCCGTCTTTCGATCAGACTTTGAGAAGCCGCATCGGTGGGCCGCGCGCTGAGCTCGGCCTGCCCGAGGGCGGTTTTGCGTCCGAGACGTCGGCGTCGGATCGTCGAGCCGATCGGACGGCTCGAAGAGGCGAAGATGACGACGAAAAAGCAAAGCGTGTTGACGGATGAGGACCGCGCCTACCTGGCGAGTCTCGACGACGGCGCGTCGATCTATTCCTGGCGCATCGTGCAGTACATCGAGAAGCGCATTGCCGAGGAGGTTGCGGCCGGGCGCTTCAGCGAGGCCGAAGCGCGGGCCGATCTTGAGGTGGCGCTCGAGCTCTCGCATGCGCTCCTCAATCAGGACCGGTACGAAAGCTACGCGAAGGCGGTGCTGGCGCTTCGCGCCGCGGAGCGCTCCGCCCGCGGCTGCGGACGCTGGTTCTACCGCATGGCCTGCGGTCTGCTCTACTGCGGCAGGATCGAAGAGGCGAAGGCCCATGCGGAAAGGGCCGTGATCGAAGAGCCCGGCTATCCCTGGGGGTGGCTCGAGCTCGGGAAGCTGCGGGCGCACTTCGGCGACCGCGACGGGGCGCTCGCCGCCGTTTCCGAAGGCCTGAAGCTCGTGCCGGGCGATGCGGAGTTTCTGACGCTGCGCCGCGAAATCCGGGAGGGCGCGGATCTTTTGGCGATGGAGTTCCACCACATCGACCCCGATGCGGATGCGTCGCTCCAATCGGGCGACGAGGCGATGAGCGGCATTCTCGAGAAGAAGCGCTCGATCTTCTGCATTCTGAAGGATGAGACGGCGCTCGGGGCGATTCTCGACTTCTTCGACTTCTCGGACTACCGCCCCGCCGAGCCGCCCGAGCGCTTGGAGACCGAGGGCGTCTCCGAAGCGGCGGGCGTGAAGCTCCGCTACCGCTTTCTCATGAACGAGGCCGGGCTTTCGCACATGACGCTCGGCTGGCTGAGGCGCGTCGTGAAGCGTCTGCCCGAAATCCTCGAGTCGAAGAAGCTCGCGCCCGAAGAGGTCGAATTCGTCCTC
>CALXXT010000018.1 GCA_944392755.1 uncultured Sutterella sp.
TCGTTCGTGTAGGCGTGAATGGTCGTCATCAGACCGCGTTCGATGCCGATCGCTTCCTGAAGAGGCTTCACCATCGGCGCAAGGCAGTTCGTCGTGCAGGACGCGTTGGAAACCACCGTGTCGGTCGCCTTGAGCACGTTCTGATTGACGCCGTAGACGATCGTCGCGTCTGCAGGCTTGCCCGGAGCCGAAAGAAGAACCTTCTTCGCGCCCTGATCGATGTGCACCTGGCTCTTCGGCTTCGAATTGAAGGCGCCCGTGCATTCCATCACGAGATCGACGCCGAGATCCTTCCAGGGGAGCTCGCGCGGATCGCGCGTGCCGAAAACGCGCATGCGGTCGCCATTGACGATCATGTAGTCGCCGTCCGTCTCAACCGTCGCGTTGAAGCGGCCGTGAACGGTGTCGTAGCGAAGCAGGTGCGCGTTGATGTTCACGTCGCCCGGAGAATTCACGGCCACGATTTCGATGTCGTGCTTCTTGCCGTACTCGTAATGCGCACGAAGAACATTGCGGCCGATGCGGCCGAACCCATTGATGGCGACACGAATAGTCATGTTGCGGTTCCTTCTGAGAATTTACTGGAGAAGTTTTTCAACCTTAGAAACGACGTTTTCGACCGTGAAGCCGAAAACCTCCCAAAGCGCCTTGGCGGGCGCGCTCTCGCCGAAGCGGTCGACGCCGAGCACGTCGCCCTTGCCGGAGAAGTACTTCCACCAAAGATCCGTCTTCGACGCTTCGATGGCGAGCACGGGGGTGCCGGGCGTCAGAACGGATTCGCGATAGGCGGCGTCCTGACGGTCAAAGCGGCTCGTGCAGGGCATGGAGACCACGCGAGCCTGAATGTTGCGGGCGGTCAGCTCTGCGCGCGCCTTCATGGCGAGGCCGACTTCGGTCCCCGTCGCCAGAAGAATGACGTCGGCTTCACCGGCGCCGGCCGGCGCCTCGGCCGCCACATAGCCGCCGCAGGCAATTGCGTCCGCATCCACTTCATCTCGGTCGATGAAGTCGGCGTTCTGGCGCGAGAAGACGAGGCACGAAGACCCGTGGCGGCGCTCGATTGCGCTCGCCCAGGCAACGATCGTCTCGACCGTATCCGCGGGACGCCAGACATCAAGCTCGGGGATGAGGCGCAGCGACGGCACGTGTTCGACCGACTGATGCGTCGGCCCGTCTTCGCCAAGACCAATCGAGTCATGCGTGAACACGTGGATCACGCGCTGCTTCATCAGAGCCGACATGCGGATCGCGTTGCGCGAGTAGTCGGAGAACGTGAGGAAGGTCGCCGCGTACGGAATGAAGCCGCCGAAAAGCGCGATGCCGTTCAGAATGGCGGCCATGCCGAATTCGCGCACGCCGTAGCTGATGTGACGCGCATGGAAGTCGCCCGTGTTGAGGCTCTTCACGCCCGTCCAGTTCGTCAGGTTCGAGCCCGTCAGGTCGGCCGAGCCGCCAAGAAGCTCGGGGAGCGCGGGGGCCAAAGCGTTCAAAGCCTTCTGGCTTGCCTTGCGGGTTGCCACGGTTTCCTGCGCCTCTTGGGCGGCGCAGAGCGCATCCATGACCGCATCGCTCCAATTCGCGGGAAGATCCCCCTTCAGACGGCGTTCGAGTTCAGCGGCTTCAGCGGGATAGGCCTTCGCATAGGCGTCGTAGAGCTTCTGCCACTGCGCCTCGAGCCTGCGTCCCTCCTCCCGGTGGTCCCACGCTGCGTAGACGTCCTCGGGAATTTCAAAGGGCGGCCAAGGCCAGCCGATCGCTTCGCGAGTCGCCGCGATTTCTTCGTCGCCGAGCGCTTCGCCGTGCACCTTCGACGTGCCGGCGCGATGCGGCGACCCCTTCCCGATCGTCGTCTTCGCGATGATGAGCGTCGGCTTTTCGGTCGAACGGCGGGCTTCCTCAATCGCGCGGTCGACGGCCTCGAAGTCATGCCCGTCAACCGGACCGATCACATTCCAGCCGTAGGCTTCAAAGCGGCCGCGCGTATCGTCGCAGAACCAGCCGCGGACATCGCCGTCGATCGAAATGCCGTTGTCGTCGTAGATGGCGATGAGCTTATTGAGCTTCCAGACGCCGGCGAGCGAGCAGACTTCATGGCTGATGCCCTCCATGAGGCACCCGTCGCCCAAGAACACGTACGTGTGATTGTCGATGACGGGATACCCCTCGCGGTTGAACTCCGCGGCCAGGAGTTTTTCCGCAAGCGCCATGCCGACGCCGTTGGCAATGCCCTGACCGAGCGGTCCCGTCGTCGTCTCGACGCCCGGAGTCACGTCCACTTCGGGATGCCCCGGCGTGCGGCTTCCCAGCTGTCGGAAAGCCTTGATGTCGTCCATCGAGAGGTCGAACCCGGTCAAATGGAGCAGCGCGTACTGCAGCATCGAGCCGTGTCCGTTCGAAAGAATGAAGCGGTCGCGGCCGAGCCAATGAGGATTCGCCGGATTGAACCGCAGATGACGCGACCAAAGCACTGCGGCGATGTCCGCCATGCCCATCGGCATGCCCGGGTGCCCGGACTTGGCTTTCTGAACGGCGTCCATCGACAAGGCGCGGATGGCATTGGCCATCGTCTGGAGAGAGACGTTCGACATGAATGAAGACTCTTTGGGGAATGATGAGAAGCGAGAAGGCGCGCGCCCGCGGAAAGCTTGACGCCGCGCGCGGATTGTAAATAATTATTTTACCATTGAGGCTTTCGGAACCGCCCCTTTCGAACTCATTCTCATGGCCAGCACACCACGCTTTTTCGTCCCGTTCGACGATGCCGACTTGGATGTCCCCCGCGTGATTCTTCCGAAGGCCGCCGCCCGCCATGCGGAGCGCTCGCTTCGGCTTGCCGCAGGCGAAGTCGTTGAGCTTTTCAACGGCTCGGGACGCGTCTGGCGCGGCACCATCGGCTTTTCACCTTCCGAAGCTTGGGTCGACGTTTCGAGCTCCGAGCGTCGGCCGCTCGCATCCCCCCTGCGAACGACGCTTCTGCAGGCTTGGGTTGCTCCGGAAAAAACGGAATGGATCGTGGAGAAGGCCACGGAGCTCGGCGTCGACGAAGTGGTCTTCTTCCCGGCAGCCCGCTCGGTCACCCGTCTCTCGGGGGAGCGGCTCCAAAAAAGAATCGATCGGCTTCGCGTCATTGCGCAGAGCGCCTGCGAGCAATGCGGGCGCAACGTCCAGCCCGTCGTTCGTCCGACAACGTCGCTGGAGTCCGCGCTCAGGAGCACTGAAAGCGACGTTCGACTTCTCTTGGCGCCGAACGCGCTTCCCGTGAAGGGAGAAACCCTCGGATCGAACCGCCTTCCACGCTCCGCCGCCGTCGCGGTCGGCCCGGAGGGCGGCTTCACGCCGCAGGAAGAGGAAACCGCCCAGTCCCTCGGGTGGACGTCGGCGCTCCTTGGCCCTCGCGTGCTTCGCACGGAGACGGCGGGGCTTGCAGCCGCCGTTTGGCTTCAAACGATCGCCGGCGATTTTCCGCGGGGAATCCCTTAGGAATTCTTCTCGGAAGACTGCAGAGAACCTTCCGCCGTTCGGACTTCGCCCTTCGCGCCGCGCTTGATGGAGACCGCCTCCACGCGCGCCGAAGACGCCTTGTCCTCGTGCTTCTTCCAGCGATCGAATTCAAGCCGCTTCACGACGGCATTGTGCCGATAGCTCGGCCCCGTGCGCTTCCCTCGGGAGAGCTGCACGGCGTCGTCCGATTCGCCGCCCGCGGCCACGAGGAGACGGCTGTGCTCGCGGAGAACCTTCGCGCTGTAGCCCCAGTCCGTCGAATGGTTGGCCGCACCGCTGTACCACTTCAAGGCCTTTGTCACGCTCCCCGTTCGGGCGATGAGCTGACGAAGAATTTGCGCGCCGACGCGCATGTTGGAATAAGGATCGAAGGCGGCGGTCTTCCCTCCGAAGGGCTCGAACTTGTCCTCGTGCACCTTCGTCATGACCTGCATCAAGCCTTCGGCACCCGCCTTGCTCCGAGCCGCCGGGTCGAAGCTCGACTCGGATCCCGCCACGGCAAGGATGAGCAGCGGATCCATATTTTCCGCCTCTCCGATTTCGAGCGCCCACTCCGTCAACTGACGTGCATCCTGAATCGGCACGCGGTAGCTTCGATGGATGTAGAGCGCCACTTCTTCGGCCGCCTCGCCGAGATGGGGAATCTCGGAGCGGCGATGATTCTCCGCCACAAGAAGCGGCCCCTCCGCTTCAGCAAGCTCCGAAGCCGGGGCCGTTGGTTCTGGGAGCTCCGCGCTTTCTCCAAGAAATCCGACGATCGCCGCACATGAGGCGAGCGCCATGAGGCCCGCCGCCCATTGGCGCGAACGAATCCATGCACGGATTGGCTTCGTGGAGGATATGCGCATCAAAAACAAAAAAGCTCCGACGAAAATCCCCGGAGCCTCACCATAGAAAAGATTGAGGGAGGAGATTAACAGAAAAATTGGCCCGACGCTCTCTCGCGGCCTAGAATGAATTCTCCATCGGATTCATTCTCTCTCATCATGAAGCGCCAATCCATCCATCGAGGCGGCATTGTATCCGCCGGCTACGACCCGACCCTCCGGATCCTTGATGTTGAATTCGACACCGGACGCGTGCTGAGGTGCGAGGGAATCGGCCCGACCATGGCCGAGCGCTTTCTTCGCTCATCGTCGCCCTACGGCTACTGGAAGGATGAAATCGAAGACGCCTTCCCCATCCGTGAGATTTCCGCGAAGGAATGCTCCGAAGCCGAGGCGCCTCGGAAAAAGAAGAGCATTGACGAGTTGAAGCGTCTTTTCGGCGACCTCTGAATCTCCCTCAACGGAAGAAGAAGGAAGCCAAGCCGAGGAAAATCAGGAATCCGCCTGAGTCGGTGGTGAAAGTAAGCAGAACCGATCCGCCCATGGCCGGATCCCGCCCAAGCTTCTTCAGAAGGAAGGGCACCGCCAGTCCGACGACCGC